>CAYLLT010000047.1:21731-41163 GCA_964384465.1 uncultured Planctomycetales bacterium
TGCGATCGTAGAACGGCACGATGGTCACGCCCTGGGGCAGGCCGGGTTGAAGCTGCTCGATACGCGCTTTGATGGCCTGCGTGACGGCTAGCGGGTTCTCGCCGAAGCGCATCATGACCACGCCGCCGACGGCCTCGCGCCCATTTTTTTCCAAAAGGCTGCGACGATACTCCGGGCCGAGTTGCACTTTCGCGAGATTCCGGACGTAGATGGGTACGCCGTTGCGCTCGGTTACGACGATCGACTCGATATCGCTGATGCCGCGGAGCCAGCCCACGCCGCGGATCAGGTACTCGGCGTTCGCGTCAAAATAGACCTTGCCGCCGACGGAGATGTTGCTACGGGAAATCGCGGAAAAAAGCTCGCCCAGCGGGAGCTTGTAAGCGCGGAGCTTGTCCGGATCGACATCGACCTGGTACTCGCGCACGAATCCGCCGACGCTGGCGACCTCGGCCACGCCCGTCACATAGAGTTGATAGCGCACGTACCAGTCCTGAAGCGCCCGCAGCTCGTCGAGGCTGTGCCCATCGCCTTCGACGGTGTACCAGAAGATCTGACCCAGCGCGGTGGCATCCGGAGCGAGATAAGGCCTCACGCCGGCGGGCAGATACGTGCCGGCGACGTTGAGCCGTTCGAGCACGCGGGTGCGGGCGAAGTAAAAATCGACGCTGTCGTCGAAGATGATGTTGATCATCGAGAAGTTGAACTCGCTCGACGATCGAATGGATTTGACGCCGGCCAGGCCCTGGAGATTGACCGACAGCGGGTACGTGATCTGGTCGTCGATCTCCTTGGGCGCGCGGCCCATCCAGTCGGTGAATACGATGACCTGGTTCTCGGAGAGGTCGGGGATGGCGTCGATCGGCGTCTTGAAGACGCAATAGATGCCCCACACCGCGACGACACCGGTCATCAGCAGGATGACCCAGCGGTTTCGGACGGAAAACTCGATGATCTTTGGGATCATTTTTGATTCGGCCCGCCGGTCGCGCCGAAGAATTGAGCACTGGGGGGGGGGTTCAGCCGGTTCTCGGCGTCCACCAGGAATGCTCCGGCCGTCGCCACCCGATCGCCATCGTTCAATCCGGAGAGGACGGGGTAATACTCGCCGGCGCGCTCCCCGACCTTCACCTCAATCATGTCGAATGTGCCGGGGGCGCTCTCGCGATACACCACCTTGCGCGTCCCGGTATCCACCACCGCCGATGTGGGGACCGCCAGTGCCTTCTCGACTCGAACCCGCTTCATCGGGAACTTGTCCACCGGGCAGTGTTCGGGTTTTTCGTAGAGCCTGCCCGGTGTGATCGGACAGTAGTACCCGGTCGCGAACTTCTTGTCCTCGCTCTTGGCGCCGGCTGGCCGAATGGTCCCGGTGATCTCACCGCATCCGAGCATCTCGGAGCCGTAGTAGGGATTCCGCACGGCCTTGCCGGTCTGCAACCAATCGGCTTTGACCATCGGGCAGTGGGCGACGTTCACCTCGTGCTCGTGCGGCGGAACCGCCTTGACCAGCTCGATCACTCCGGCGCTGATCGCCTGGAACATTTTGCGCTGCGTTTTCAAATCTTTGCCGGGCAGCAGACCCCCCGCATTGGCGATGGTCTTGGCCCGGTCACGGATGCCTTCCGGTCCGTCCCGGTCCAGGGTTGTCGACGACCCCAGGCCGGCTGCCTGTTTGGCCAGATCGCGCGCGGCATCGTCGTCCGTCTTGTCGCTCGCGTAAGACGATGCCAGAGTCAGATACGCATGCACCAGCGCATCCGTCGATACCGCCGGAGCGGAAGTTGCCGCATGATCTGCATGAGCTTCATCGCTCTCAGCCGTCGCCGCGGGCGCAGTAGCCGCATTCTCCGCGAGCACCTCGATATGGCCGACCGGAATCCGAATGACCGCGTTGGCATACATGCCCGGCTTGAGCTTAACGTCGGGGTTGTCGATCTCGACGCGGGCCGAAATGGTCCGCGTCTCGGGATCGACGCTATAGGCGATGAAAGTGATCCGCCCGGCGAACATCTCGTCGGGAGATGCGGTGCTCCTGACCTCGACGGCCGTGCCGATCGTAACGCCCTCGATCTGATTCTCGAATATCTTGACCTCCATCCAGACGTGACTCAGGTCGGCGATGGTGTAGAGATCCGCCCCCTCATCCACGTAATGACCTTCGAGAACGTTTTTCTCGGTCACGATGCCGGCGATGGGTGAATAGAGGGTCAGACGCTGTTCAGCCGTGCCTCGCTTGACAATTTCGTCTATCTGCTTCGTCGTGATGCCCCAGAGCATGAGCTTCGTGCGCGAGGCCTGCACCAGCGCGCGAGCGGCCGCTACATCGAATCCAGTCCCTTCCTTTTGCCGGGCGGCATCGCGCATCGCGGTCAGCAATTCCCCCTGAGCGACGAGATAATCGGGGCTGTACATCAATGCCAGCGGCGTCCCCTTCTCGACGTGCTGCCCGACATAGTTGACGAATAGTTTCTCGATCCGGCCCTTGATCCTGGCGGCAATGAACGCGCGGCGGGTCTCGTCATAACCGACGATGCCGACGGTGCGGATCTCGCGATCCAATAACTGGTAATCCACGGGCGACGTGCTGATGCGGCCCATCTGGAGCTTGTACGGCGTGAGCTGCACCTGCGAGAGCACGCCCTCCGGCAGCGGCGGCCGATCGGACTTGGCCCGCTTTGAGAGCGGCATGCCGCAGATCGGACAACTGCCCGGCGCATCGCGAATGACGTTGGGATGCATCGGGCAGTAGTATTCGATGGCGGCCGCCTGAACGGAGGCTTCCGCGGTCGCCGGCCGCCGCCAGCGATCGTAATAATTGTTGATGTTTTCCCAGTATCCGACGACGAGGCCGACCAGCACCATCAGAAAAATAAACCGCAGGCGCACGTTCATGATGCGAATGAACGTCCAGATTCGCTGGGCCGGCCCATGCTTTTGTCCCTCGAATGATTTCTCCGGCATATGTCCATCCATTCAACCGGCCCTACTGGGCGGGCTTTTTGCTCACCGATCTTTACGTGTCGGACTCAGCATGCCCTTGCGGCAGAGCATCGTCAAAACACGGCCCGCCCTCCGCTTATATATCAGTTTACGGCGGGGTTACGCCTCCACTGACGCCCCCTGAGCGGACCGCCGCCGGGCAGGCTCCGGCCCGGCTACAGATTGGATGCGGTAAATGACCGGTTTCTTCGCGCGGGGCGCACCCCAACGCGGCCCAACGGAACTCTTTGGGGAATGAGTGGGAAACTCTGGAAGAACGCGACCCGCAGGGCGGCGGAGAAAACCAGTAAAATCAGGCGCTGCTAACATCAAAAAGCCGTAGCAAACGGAGAGGGGGGGATTCGAACCCCCGGTACGGACAAGCCGTACACAGCCTTTCCAAGGCTGCTCGATCAGCCACTCCGACACCTCTCCAAAGTGGTTTGCGCCATGTCAACGCCAATTCAAGCGGATTGTATACGATCCGTGGCATTGGGCAAAAGAGCGCATCGGGCACACCGCCAGTGTAGACCGCATCGTCCCCACCCGGTTTACGGTTTCTAAAATCGTTATAACATACTGTATTTTATACTATTACAACATAACGCATCAAATCGCGCGCTTTATATAATTTCATCTGGCACATTCTTCGCCGATCGGTTAGGATGATTTCGGGTCTGGACTGCTTTGGGCTGGCGGGCTGGTTCCCTGCTGTTCACCAGTCACTTGCTTCCTTGGTCTGTCGCTTGGGGACGGGCAGTAAAAGGTGATTTCGATGACAGATCGAGATCGGTTTCGCGCGTTCACGTTGATAGAAGTTCTGGTGGTTGTCGCCATCATCGCCCTTTTGATCGCCATTCTCCTGCCGTCACTGGCCCGTGCTCGCGAACAGACTCGCACCACGCTGTGCCGGGCCAACATGAAGCAGTTGATGACCGGCCAATTGTTATACGCGCACGACAGTCGGCGGCTCCCCGCGACGCACAGCTTGTTTTACGAGCAGCTTCTTTTCCCAGGCGGGGTCCGATGCTGGCCACTGGCAGCCGGGAATACGTGGGAAGGGGCAAGAGGAGGCACTGCATACGGGACCCCTTGGCGGAACAATGCCGAATTCATACGCGACGTGCCTCGAAAGGGCACCATCTTCAGATATCTCAAAGACGAAAAGCTCTATGTGTGCCCTTCCGATAAGCCGGGGGCGGCCACAAAGGACATTGCGGGTGGAGGGGGCAACGGCCGCCTGAGCTACTCGATGAACGCCTATATCGCATACAAAAAACCGGAGGACCTGTTGCATTACAGGTATGTAGCGACCGTCGCCAATCGGCCGTTGCCTGGGACCACCCGCACCCGTACGATCTCAGCGGGAGAGCGGATCGGATGGTCCTCGTCCACGTTCTGGGTGCTCGTCGAAGAGCATCCGTACTATGTCATCAACCGGGATGCCCCTGTGCCCGGCGACTCGGTGGGATCCCCCGAAGGTAACTTTAACAGCAACGTCGATCGCATCGTGACCCGCCACTCGCCGGGGATCGGGAGCGTCACTGACGTCCGGGCAAAGGGACGCACGAATATGGCTTTCCTGGATGGTCATGTGGAAACAAGGATTTATCCGGTGACCACGCCGGCCAACGAATTGTTCACTGAGCTGGGTCAGCCGCACTACGACAATGCCAATCTCAGTGCATTCATGGTGAATCTGCGGGGCTGGTGCCCATAACCGAACCAACGCGGGTTTTTCGGCTTGTATTCGAGCCATGCTGGAGGGTAAGATAACGCACGATTGCGATCATTTCAGAAAACGGACAGGGATAAGGAGTTAAGCCAATGAATTCCCGAATGCAATGGAAGGGCATGGTCGGGGCTGCGCTGGTGCTGGTTGTCTCCGCACTGCCTGAATGGGCGGGGGCGGCGATCGTGTATACCGAGGATTTTGATGCCGATCACACGGCGAACTGGACGGTCAACAAGGGACCGACTCCTGCCGGTCAGGACGCTAACTTCTTCTACGATTACGGCACCAACATGGGCATTCCCTCCGCTCCCAATTCGGCGGGTGGAACGACGCTTGGCTTGCGTCTGAGGGCCAATCTGCCCGGGAACACGGCCACCTTCAGCGGCCTCAGTGTCTCGCCGACCGGCATCAGTGTCACCGGCAGCTACGAATTGCGCTGCGATGCCTGGCTCAACTACAACGGCCCGCTCAACGGCGGCGGAACGGGATCCACGCAATGCACGGGCTGGGGCATCCTGACGAATGGCACGGTGGCCCAGTGGGCGGGTGGAACGCAAAACAGCCTCTGGTTTGCGATGACCGGCGACGGCGGTTCCAGCGTGGACTACCGCGCGTACTCGCCGGCGGCAGGCGTCGGTTATCCGGATGCCAGTCCCGTGTTCGCCGCAGGGCCTCATGCGGGCAACCGCAATGGCACCGATCCCTACTACTCGGCCCTGGGTGGACTCTCCGCGCCGGCGGCCCAGGTGACGCTCTTCCCTGGTCAAACCGGTTCGACGGCTGTGGGGGCCGCCGGGTTCAAGTGGTGGCGCGTCATCGTTAAAAAAGCGGGAGACAGCGTCACCTGGACGATCAAAGACCCTGGCAGCGCCTTTGAGCTCCTGATCGCCACCGTCGATTCGTCCACATTCACGAGCAGCGGAGGCAATATTCTCCTCAATCACTTTGATATCAACGCTACTCAGACCCTTGCAGGTAATGACGCAGAGCTGCTCTTCGGTCTCATCGACAACATCGAGGTCGATCAGCTCCAGCCGCCGCCGTCGATCACCGATCAGCCTGACGACGTGGTGGTGAACGTCGGCGACGGTGCGAACTTCACCGTCGTCGCCACGCCCGGGATCGGAAACCCGCTGCACTACGCATGGAGCAAAACGCTCAACGCCGTCACCACCTCCGTCGGCACGGACTCGCCGACGCACTCCTTGACCAACATCCCCTATTCGGACGACGGAGCCACCTTCAAAGTCGTGGTGAGCGAAGACAGCAATCCCAACACGGTGACCAGCCGCTCGGCCGTTCTCGCCGTCCTGAGAGCGCCTTGCGCCAATCCCTTCGTCAACGCCGATCTCGATGCGGCCGGCGACGGAGACCTGAACGATTTCGCCCTCCTCCAGCTCTGCTACACGGGCAGCGGCGGAGCCGGCTTTGACGCCGCCCTCTGCTATTGCTTTGACCGCGATCTGGATAACGACGTGGACGATGCTGATTTCCAGGCCTTCGCCGCCTGCGCGTTCGGGTCCACTATCACCGTCCCTCCGACCTGCGACGATTTCCCCACCGGCGACGTGATCATCAACGAGTATGCGTATGACATGTTCACTGCCGCAGGTGGCGACGCAGCCGACAACCGGGAGTTCGTGGAGCTTTACAACAAAGGCGCGACGCCGGTGGATATCTCCGGCTGGACGCTGCGGGCGTCGGATGAGGTCGCGATGATCTCCGTCCACGTCACCGACGACAACCCGGACTACAAGATCCCCGGGGCTCCCGGTTCGGGCACTACCGTCCTAGGCGCGGGGGCCTTTTATGTGATCGGAAACGCCAGTGTTACGAATGTGAACCAGACGCCCGGCACCGGGATCGACCTGTGGGAGAATGGGCGAGACGCGATCGAACTCCTCGATGGCAACGGTACGGTCAAGGATACGGTGATTTATGAGCGCAATCAAGGAACCGTCTTTATTGGCGAGGGCGAGGGCAATTACTGGGGCAATCACGTATCGGTCGATAATGGCGTGTACCAAAGCCTTTCGCGTTGGACCGACGGCGGCGACACGAACGTCAACGGTTATGACTTCGGCGTCGTCCCGCAAACGCCGGGCGCCAGCAATCACGCCTCACGGACGGTCATCGGCGCGTATGTGCCGCCTGACGTCAATACAGCAACAATCGGCGATCCCGTGGCCGGCGCCTCCGACGGTTTTAACGGCTCGTTCAAGAACGCACGGGTCATCGATCCGACGGTGCAGACCAGCGGTACCGCGCCGGCCGGCCTCAATCCCAACGCCATCGGAGCCTCGCCGCAGGGTGGGTATTGCATCATCGCCTGGGACGAGGCCGGCGGTGGAAACGCAGTCTATTCCAACGGCATCATGACCGGCGACGCCAGCTTTGAGATGTGGGTGTATCTCGATACCTCACCGATCACCGTTCCGGGTGCCGAGAGCACGTCCTATGGCATCATGGGATCCACGGACCCGCTCTATAACTTGCCCGATCCGACGGGCAATTTCTTCAACAACGCGACGCCGACGGCCAACGGCAACACCGGCTTCGCCTGGGTGTTCCAGAAGGATAACGCCAACAACCACCGGCATCTGGTCTTCGTCGATGCCAAGAACGGCGGCGACAGCAGCCCGGTCGGTGGAAGCGATTGGGTCATCGTTCAGGATCTCGACATGAGTACCTTCGCTTCCGACTGGTACAAATTGAGCATCCAGTACACCACCGCGACCGGTGACGTGGTTGCCCGGTTCCGGGATAAAACCACCGGGAACGACCTCACCACCGGCGGTGTCCCGATCAACTATGCCTCAGGCCGGACGGGCCTGGTCGGCGGTCTCTATGTGGGTTATCGCGAGAGCCAGGCGGGTCAGCCGCTCACGTTGCGGCCGCCGACGTTCGACTGATGCGAGAGGAAGACTGGGAGACGCCATCCACCGCGCGGCTCTCACGTTGTTTTGAGCGATGCCGGAGGGTAAGATGACGAACGATATCAGCCATTTCAGAAAACGAACTAGGGAAAGGAGTTAAGTCAATGAATTCCCGAATGCAACGGAAGGGCATGATCGTCGCTGCGCTGGCCGCGGTTGTGGGGATGTTCACGGTGCCGGCCTGGGCGAATATCTATCCGTCCAGCCTGACCATCACGGACACCGACGTGAGCGGCACGTGCGAGCTGCTGAAGGTCAGCTATGTCCTGAACGAGAGCGCGAACGGCGACGGGGTCAATCCCGGCGTCAAGTTCGAGGTGCTGGACGGCTCGAACGCGGTGGTGCGCACGGTCACGCTGGCCCGTCAGGCGAAGGGCAAGTACACCTTCGAATGGGACGGCCGCGACGACAGCGGAGCAACGGTCGCCAACGGCAATTACAGCGTGAAGATTACCGCCACCGATTACGGCCACTGCTCCTGGACGCAGATCAGCGATAACGCCAACATGCTCACCCACTTTGAACGACCCCGCGGCGTGGCGGTCAACCGCAATCCGAACAGCCCGTACTACGGCCGGACATACGTTTCCAATCCGCGGACCAACGCCACCGCGAGCGGGCGTCCGATGGGCGACGGTATCTACGTGCTCAACGCCGATCAATCGGACGCCGTAGGACAGGGTAATACAGCGCTGACCGGCGGACTCAATTTCTCCGGCGATCCGTCCGTGGCTCCCTGGAAGCTGAAGGTGGGACCCGATGATAACCTCTATATCGGCGACTGGTCGAACACCACCGCCCAGCTTTCACGCACGGATCCTAACGTGGGCGCGGGTACAGGCGTGCAGGTGCTGAACGGTGTCGGCGATACTGTGGCTCCGACCGTCCACGGCAGCATCGCCAGCGCACCGGTCATCACTGGAACATTAGCAGGCGGCGATCTCAAAGTTTACGCCCTCGACGAAGATCTTTCCCCCTTCCAGACCGCTTGGTTTTGGAACGTCGGCGCTGGTCCCCTGCCGTACAACACACCGCCGGTACTACTGGCGGATCTGCTGATCAGCTCAGTCAAAGGCGTGAATGTGGACATGGATCGGGGGCCGGATGGCAAGTTTTATATCGAGCAGAACAGGTCCAACGGCACGGAAACCGGTCTCTTTGTAACCGATTCCACAGGAGCGAACGTGCTGTTCGATTCTTTGCTGGCCACGCGCGCTCTGACCGGCGACAACACTTCCGTAGACCTTCTCCGGCAGTCCCGATCCGTCGCGGTTTATCCCGATGGTTCGAAAATCGCCATTCTCACCGATCAGGGAAATTTCCGCATCCTTTCGCTGACCAGCGGCGTCCCCAGTCAGACCAACCTGGCCCAGATGATCACCATCATCGCCCACGCTACGGGGGCGGCCTCCGCTCAGATCGTGGTCGATCAAGTCGGGAACGTGTACACGACCAACAACATCACCGAACGGCTGAAAGTGCACTCGCCGCCGGACGGGGTGAATTCGAGCAACACCACGTCGGGAACGGCCGGGCTGAACAAGAGCGGCAGCGGCGGGCCCACCATCACCGACCAGCCCGACGATGCCCAGAAGTGCCCGACGGAAAGCGCGACCTTCACGGTCGTCGACACCGGCACCAGTCCCACCTATGCGTGGAAGAAGAATGCCGTGGCCCTGGTCAATGGCGGCAACATCGCCGGTGCGGACACCAACTCGCTCACGGTCAGCAACCTCACCTCGGCGGATGACGGCGGCGTCTACACGGTGGAAGTCTGTGACGCCAACGGCGTCGCGCTCAGTAATCCGGCCATCCTCACCGTCGGCGTCTCTTTCGCCAAGCCGCCCTGCTCGCAGACGATCTGCGCAGGACAGAATGCCACGTTCGACGTGGTGGTCCGCAGCGTGGGGACGCCCAGCTATCAGTGGAAGAAGACGCTGGGTATGACCACGACCAACGTGGGCACGAATTCGCCGACGCTGACGCTCACCGCCGTGCCGGCCAGCGACAGCGGCTCGCTGATCACGGTGGAGGTCACCGACACCTGCGGTACGGCGACCAGTCCGGCGGCCACGCTCACCGTACGCACCGGCCCGGTGCTTACGAGTGCCTCGGGCAACAAGTCCACCGCCGCGGGCGGGAGCGCGACCTACTCCATCAGCGCGATCGGCATCGGGACCGTTCACTACCAATGGAAGGTCAATGGCAGCAACGAGGGCACGGATTCGCCGTTCCTGACGATCACCAACATCCCGTGCAGCTTCAGCGGCGCCTCCATCACCGTGGATGTGACCGACGACTGCGGGACCACGACGGCCACCGTCGGCACCCTGACGGTTACGCCGGTGCAGGAGGTCTGCAACAACGGCATCGACGACGACTGCGATGGCGGTCTCGTCGATTGCGCCGACGCCGATTGCAATAACGACCCCAACTGCGCGCCGGTGTGCAATCAACCGTTCGCGGATACCGATGCGGACGGCGACGCCGACCTGCACGACTTTGCCGAATTCCAGGCCTGCTACACCGGGCCGAGCGCCACGGTCACGCAAGCCTGCCGGTGCTTCGATCGCAACGGCGACACGCACGTGGACGATCTCGATTTCCAGAAGTTCATGGACTGTGCGACGCAGTCGACGGTCAACGCGCTGGCGAGTTGCGATGACTATCCCACCGGCGCCGTGGTCATCAACGAGGTCTCGTATGACATGCTGACCGAAACCGCGGGCGATGCCACGGACAACCTCGAGTTCGTGGAGCTGTACAATTCCGGCGCCAGTGCGGTGGACATTTCGGGATGGGTCGTGCGGGCCTCGGATACTCAAGCTCCCGGTACCGACAATAACCGCGACTACATCGTTCCGGGCTTCCCCGGCAGCGGGACGACCACGCTCGCGTCCCACGACTATTGGGTCATCGGGAACTCGGCCGTGGCGGGCGTGGACCAGATACCGAACCCGGCAATCGATTTGTGGGAAAACGACAACGAAGCCATCCAGTTGCTCGACGGCAACTACAATGTCGTGGATACCGTCATCTACGAACGTAACAAGGGGGCCGTGGCCGTCTCGCCGGCCGAAGGGGCGATCTGGGGCAACACCAGCCGGATCGCCAGCAGCCTCCCCGGCACGCTGCCGCAGAGCCTATCCCGCTGGAAGGACGGCGTGGACACCAATGTCAACGGCCGTGATTTCGGTCTCCGGCCGGAGACACCGGGAACGAGCAACCTGAGCACCTACACAGAGGTCGCCTCATACGTGCCTCCGGATGTCAATACGATGTCCCCCCTCGACCCCGTGCCCGGCCTGACCGGCTCGTTTGTGGGCGGTCTGGTCATCAACCCGGCCGACGACACCACGTTGCTCGGGGCCACCAACAAGCTCAACCCCAACGTGATCGTTGCTTCGCCGCAAGGCGGCAATGCCATCATCGCGTGGGACCCGGCCGGCGGCGGAGACATGGTCGCCTCGAACGACATCATGACCGGCAATGGCGGCTACGATCTGTGGGTGTACTTCGACACCACGGACATCACCATCTCCGGCGCCGAGAGCTCGTCCTATGGGATCATGGGGACGACGGATACGGCCTATAACTTCCCCGATCCGACGGGCAATTTCTTCCCGAACAGCAGTATCGGTGCAAACGGAGACACGGGCGTGGCGTGGGTGTTCCAGAAGGACAACGCCAACAATCACAAGCGCCTGGTGCTGGTCGATGCGAAGGACGGCGGCGACAGCTTCCTGTGCGATGGTACGCCGAGTTGCGGCGGCACGAGCATCTACTGGACCGTCGTGCAGACCATCGACATGAGCAGCGTCGCGTCGGGCTGGTACCGGTTGCGCATCAGCTATACCAGTGCGACCGGCGCGGTGGCGGCGACGTTCGACACCACGACGTACAATTTCAACACCGCGGCTGGAATCACCGGCGGGTTCTACGTCGGGTATCGCGAATCGTTGGCCGGCCAGCCGGTTTCGCTGCGACCGCCGACGTTCGATTTAAGGCCGTAGAAAAGGGATGTTCGTGGTGGGTGGGCCTTCGGATGCCCAGGTGGTTGCTCGAAGGCCCTTATGCCCTCAGTCAGCGGCTTTTTAGGCGGGCGTCCGGCCGGGCTACGGTCGGCTGCCTGCCGGGGTTCCCGGTGGAGCACGGCCCCAAGCCGGGCGGTGCGATATTTCCACGGGATTTGAGGAGTTTTGGGTTGACAAGAGCGGCCCAACGGGTATCCTGATAGTGTTTGCAGAGAAGCGGAAGGGAAAAGCATCTGCCCGCCGTTTCTCTCATTTCTGAATTCAGATGGTCAGGAGGATCCCGTGCATCGCCGCCGGTGCGGCGGATCGGCCGGGAGTTTTACAAGTACGGAGTGGGAAAATGAAAACGATGAAAACGCTTCTCGCGTGGACCGCGATCCTGGTTCTCCCGGCATCGGCTTCGGCCGCGCTGTTCAGCGACGACTTCGACGCGGACCATACCGCGAACTGGACGGTGAACAAGTCCATCGGCGCGAATGCGAACGACGCCAACAGCAGTGCCGAGTTCTTTTTCGACTACAGCACGGTGGGCATCCCCAGTGCTCCAAATTCGTCGGGGGGCACCACGCTCGGCCTGCGGATGCGCGCGAACATGGCCGGCGGGATCTTCAGCGGGCTGAGCACCTCGCCGACGGGAAAGAGCTTCACCGGCAATTACAAGGTCGAGTTCGATTCGTGGTTCAACTACAACGGCCTGGCCGCGCCCGGCAATGGAATCGGCGGCGGCGGAGTTACCGTGCCCGGCGGGAGCGGCACGACACAGGCGGGCAACTTCGGGATCGGCACCTCCGGGACCACATCGGAGTGGGCGGGTACCGCGGCGATCCGAAGCGTTTTCTTTGCCACCACCATGGACGGCGGTTCCGCACAGGATTATCGAGCGTATACATCGGCAGGCCACCTTGCGCCCGCCAGCGGCGTCTACGCCGCCGGAACAGGGACTGCCCCTGATGCGCGCAATGACACCGCCGCCTATTACCAGACCGCGGCGCCGGGTGACAAGGCGGCGCCGGCGGCACAAGTCACGCTCTTTCCGAACCAGTTCGGGACGACCCGAACGGGCGCCGCCGGTTTTGCGTGGCGCCACATGGTGATCGACAAAACGGGAAACATCGTCACCTGGTTGATGGATGGTCTGCTCCTGGCGACCGTCGATATCAGCACCGCCACGCTGGGCGGCGACAACATTCTGTTCGGCCACTTTGATACCAACGCCACGAGCTCGACGGACCCGAACGCACCGAGCATGCTGTTCACCCTGATCGACAACGTCAATGTGACACCCGAGCCGACGACGCTGACGCTGCTCCTTCTGGCCGGGCTCGGTTTCGCCCACCGCCGTCGCCGTGCCTGTTGATCGGTTCGGCTTTGGCGGGGGGGGGGGACAGGCCGCATCAGCATGATCGTCTTTACCTTTTTTCGGCTGCGCCGACATCGGCGCGCCGCCTTTCATTTTTCACTGGCCGCCGTCCTCATCGTCTGCATCGGCAGCCAACACGCCGTCCTCGCGCAAACCTCAGATTCAGAAACTGAGGAGGGCTACGCAGCGCCGGCCTCCGACCTGCGACCGGATAACGATGTGAGCGACGATACCGGCAAAACGGCCGCCCAAGCCGTCGCGGAGCATCAGGCGAATAACAAGACCGGGGGCTTGGGACGCGCTGAAGTTCAGCCCGCGCCCGAGGGGCTTGGCGGGCCCGTCGGGAACGCGGATGGTCAGCCCGCCGGCGCGCTGAGCGGCGTGGTGGTCTTCTGCAACGCCGGCCACGGCTGGACGGCCGGCACCTCGAGCTGGATTCTCCAGCGCCCGCTGCTGCTGGACATGGTCGAGGACTACGGCAACCTCGATCAACTCAACTACATCGTCAATTACCTCTATAACGCGGGGGCGGTGGTGGTGCCGTTCCGGCCGGTCGGACAACAGCCGATCGAGATCGTGCTGGACAACGACGACCCCGGCGTCAGCTTCACCGGGAGTTGGAGCAACAGCGCCACCTCCAGCGCGTATTATGAAAACGGCGTGACCGCCAGCGGAATCCCCTACAAGTACGCCACCGCCGGCGCGTCCGAAACCGCTACCGCCCGGTATACGCCCACCGTGGGCACCGCGGGCTTCTATCCCGTCTATTGCTGGACCAAGGACGACACCGACCGCGTGGTGCAGACGTATCGCATCAAGCACTCGGGCGGTACCGCGGCCGTGAAGATCGATCATCAGCGCGTGGGCCGGGGATGGATGTGGCTGGGGACGTTCCACTTCGACGTGGGCGCCGCCGGTTACGTCGAGATCAGCAACCAATCGACCGGCAGCGGCATCGTCATCGCCGATGCGATCCGCCTGGGCAACGGTATCGGCGACGTGGTGGGGGCGGGGCCGGGCACGGTCAGCGGCTTCACGCGTGAGGAAGAGTGCGCCCGTTACTGGGCCGAGAGTGAAGCGGGCCTCAACGCCGTGGGGATGCCGAGCAGCATCTGGAACTGCTGCACCCTCGACCAGGATGATAACGTCGGCACGGCCTCCCGCTGGTCGCGCGAGATGAACCGCACGAACATCAACAATGACCGCTGGCGGCGGCTTTATATCGAGGCGCATTCCAACGCCGCCGGCTGCGGGACGTCCACGTGCGGCGCGAAGGGCACCGTCTGCCTGGTCAGCGTGAGCGCTCCCACGACCAATCAAGCGGCCTTCGCCACCATCCTGGGCGACAAACTCGAAACGGACATGCTGGCGATCGACAACCAGTTCGAGTTTCTCTGGGGCGCGCGAACCAATCCCTACTTCGGCGAATTCGGCGCCATCTCCACCAATGGCAACAGCGACGAGTTCGACGCGACCATCATGGAGTATGCGTTCCACGACAATACCGAGGACGCCGCCAACCTGCTCAGCGCCAAGGTCCGCGACGCCCTGGCCCGATCCACCGTGCAGGGGATCGTCCAGTTCCTTTCCGATACCAGTATTTTCCCGACCACACAGGTGCCGGCGGTCTTCCTACCCGATCCGCCCGAGCGCGTGCAGGCCAAACACAACGGCAGCGGCGGGATCGCCGTGTCCTGGATCGCGCCGCCGGCGGGTCCGGCCGCCGGAAGCTCACCGGCCGGTTACAAGGTTTACCGTTCCGGCAACGGTTACGGATTCGGCCAGGCCGTGGATGCGGGCAACACGCTGACCACCACGCTCAACGACATTCCCGCCGGGACCACAACGTACCTTCGCGTCGCGGCGTACAACGCCGGAGGCGAGTCGATGCCGTCGGAAGTCCTGGCTGTCCGCCGGCCGGCCAGCGGGCAATCGCGGGTTCTCATCGTCAATGGCTATGACCGCGTCAGCCGGCAACAGAATGTTATCCAGAACATTCCCGCCGGCCCGATGCAGCGGCCGATCGCCCGGCGGGTCAATGCATTTGATTACATCGTTCAGCACGCGGCCGCCCTGGCGGCCAACAACGTGACGTTTGATGCGTGCGCGAATGAGGCGGTGATCGCCGGCGCCATCCAGCTCAGCCCGTACAACGCGGCGGTGTGGATTCTCGGAGAGGAGTCTTCCGCCGACAAAACCTTCGACAGCACCGAGCAAACGCTGGTGACCAACTACCTGAACGGCGGTGGCAACCTGTTCGCCACCGGCGCGGAGATCGCCTACGAGCTCGACAGTCTCAACGCCGGACGCACTTTCTACCGAAGCGTCCTCGGGGCCAATTATGTCGGCGACAGCGCGAATACCTCCAGCGTCACCGGCAACGGCGGCATCATGGCCGGGTTGGGCAATTTTGATTTTGCCGTGGCGAGCGGCGCTCCCTACACCGTGGAATTCCCCGACCGCATCGCCCCCCAGGCCGGCGCCGCCGCCATGATGACGTATGTCGGCGGGACGGCGGACACGGCCGCGGTCCAGTTCGCCGCGCCCAATTACCGCGTCGTGCTGTTCGGGTTTCCGTTTGAATGCATTACGTCAGCGGCGATTCGCAACAGCATCATGCAGAGGGTTATGGATTATTTCAGCGCGCTGGCCCCGAAACCGGATTTCGATCACGATGGCGATGTGGATCTGGCGGACTTCGGCCACTTCCAGATTTGCATGAGCGGGCTGAACGTTGAGCAGAACGACCCCGCCTGTCTGGATGCCCGACTCGATTTGGACACTGATGTCGATCAGGGTGACTTCAATATCATTTTGGGATGTCTGAGTGGACCCAATGTCCCCGCGAATCCGGGCTGCACCCAATAAATAAAAATTCCACGCGAGTTACAGCCAAGCTTCCGAAAATGATTGTAAATAGCAAGGGGGGCTAGGCATCTGTTCCAGCCGTTGCAACCCGTCGGCAATATGATATAATTCTCCAAACTGTGTAGCGATCCGCCTGTCTGACCGTTAGTTGTGGCCTTTTCTCATGCCCAAGAGAGTTGATCCGCCCATGCGAAAGAATCATCCGGGCCGACAGTTACGCACCGCGTTCACGCTGATCGAAGTGCTGGTCGTGGTCGCTATCATTGCGCTGCTTATTGCAGTCCTGTTACCTTCCCTGTCCCGAGCCAGGGAGCAGACTCGCCGCGTCGTCTGTGCGCACCAACTCGAGCAGTTCGGACGCGGGATCCTCATGTACACCATCGACAACCACGATAGTCTTCCCGGTCCGATTCATGCAGCGGTCGAACTGGAGACCGCCAGTCTCGCGAATATCGCGGGTCAGGGTGAATATGACGGGTGGCACCTTCCGCAGTTCATCCGCAAGTATTTTGGCGAGAAGAGCCGCACGACCAGCGGCAAGTTTACGGACACCATGATCAGTTGCCCCACCGCGCTCTCGATGTCCTCCACCAAGCTCAGCAACGCCTCCCAGCTCAACACGACCTACCGAACGTTCACCTATGCGATCAACAACGCGAAAAAGAATCAGGCGGCTTCGATTCTATGGGGAACCGATCCACCCTGGTTTTTCGGCTATCCGAATTTCTACTGGCAGAATGCTCCGGCTCCGTTCGTACCCCTGGCGAATCCTGACAAGGCCGCCCTGCCCAAAAAGTTGAGCGTCGTTCATCAGCCAAGCCGTGAGTGGGCGATCGCTGACGCATTCAACTATTACGATCTTGTCGGCGGGGTCGGGGTGCCGGCACCGTTGCCGAATCCCACCGGGCTCAAGCCGGGCCAGTGGCAGGTCGGCACGTACCAGATCTCAAGTTGGGCGGGCAACCCGAATGTCAACCTTCCGCGCAGACCTTATCACTCCGGTGGTCTCAACCAACTCTGCTTCGACGGCCATGTGGAATGGCAACGTGTGTGGCGGGGGACAATCAACGGAAAATAGGGAACAGCGGCCCTCGAACCCGTTCTGACTCCGGTGCTCGATGCGCCAACCTGAGTCGCGCGGAAGTGCCGGCACACGGGAAGTGCATCCCTCAGCGCGACTGTTTGCGGACGATCAAGTCGAAGTTGGTCACCATCGAGCGATAGGTGCCGGCGACGATTGCGCCGTAAAGCCCGACGGCCAGCAACGTGCCGATGGCCAGATAAATCTGCACGCCGGTGACGCTCATGGCTGAGCCAGTGCCCATGTTGGCGAGCACCTGATGAGGATTGAGGACCATCCAGATGGCGGTGACGAACGTGATCGGGCACATGAGCGCCAGCACCGGGCCTGCACTTGGATTCATCGCAAAGACGCATAACCCCAGCCCGAAACCCAGCACCACCAGGATGCCCACGCTGGTCAGCACGGCCTGCACCGACCGCTTGCTCTTGAGCGACATCTGGAGCCCGACCATGCAGGCGAACGCCGAATAAATCAGCAGCAGCGGCGGGAGCAGCAACGCGGTCTCGATGTGCGCGATGGGATTGGGTTTGCCGCGAAAACGATCGAAGAGCGCCGCGGCGAGCACGGTGAGGGCCGGCACCGCCAGGAGCGGGACGGTGAAGCTGACCAGGCCGCGGAGCTTGCCCCATACGATGTAGCGGCTGGTGAGCGGCGTGGTGAGCAGCAGTTCCATCGTGCCCGCTTCGCGTTCGCGGGTGATCGCGGTGGCGGCGGTGTTGCTGGCCATGAGCATGACGGTGACGAACTCGATCAGCACAATGACGCTCAGGAAGTCGCGGGCTTCATCGAGATTGCCGGTGGGGTTGCGGGGATCGAACCGCTGCGTGCCATAGGCGAACAGCACTAGAATGGCGGCCGCAATGCCCCCGATGATGTAAGAGTAGCGGACGAGACTGCTGCTGGCGGCGCTGCCGCGCGTGACCGCTTCGCGCCACGCCACGGGGTTTGACCATACGCGCCGCGCACGCCGCCGCCGCTCCTGCCCTTCCGCGGCGGGTGTACGTTTGCGCCGCCACAGCCGCGACCACCACGACAGCTCGCCCTGCTTGATGCCGCGGCGGACGAACAGCGTCGAGAACGCCACCAGGATCGCCGAGATCAGCAGCGTCATGACCATGTACGCGGTGTGCGGCGAGGAGAGCATCGTGCTGGCCGGCCAGCCGTAGTGCTGAACGGCCGCCCATTCCGGCGCTTTCACGAAATTCAGCGCGACGAACAAGGCCAGGAACGGATGAAACGGAGCCAGCCAGCTCATGCCCTCCCGCGTGCCGGGCGGGATCGATTCGGGCACGTACAGTTCCCGCCAGTTGCCCAACGCGTAGCCCGCCAGCAGAAAGAGCGCAATCCCCATGTAGAAGGAAAAGATGGTTCCGCGCGTTCCGACGCGCATCACACTAATCATGATGGCCAGCGAGCCGGTCAGGACGGCGGTGCAGCCGGCGATCCCGAAGCTCAGGAATATCTGGTGGCTGGTGACGCCGCCGAACAGCATGGTGATGCAGAAGATCGGCAGCCCGGACAACAGCAGCGCGATCACGAAGAAGAGGCGGCTGCACAGCGAACCCAGGACGATCTGGCTGTTCGTCAGCGGCGTGGTCAGCAGGACGTTGAACGTCTCAGCGTCCTTCTCCTGCGAGATGGCCCCGGCGGTGAATACCGGCGCGAGCAGGCACATCATGGCCAGTTGGAGGACGGAAACGATTTCGAAAACGCGCGTCGAACTCTTGGCCTGTTCGCTCAGCGAACCGCTCGTGCTGCTGCTCCAGGAGCTGATCAACACGACAAAGAGCAGGATGAGCAGGTAACCGGCTCGGGTCCAGAGGTGGGGGATTCGCTTGCTGCCGCCGCTGACCACTCGCACGACGATCGGGTTGCCCGGCAGCAACCGCCAGAGCGCCAGGCCGATATCGCGTTGCATGCTTGACATCTGCGCTTCCCAATAGGACGTGCGTCAACAAGTTGACGCGGTCCTGGCGCTACTCGATCCCGAGCAGCACCTGCCGGTCCGCCGCTCCCATCTTGAGGCCGTGCTGGGCCGCTTTTTCCGCCACCCCGCTCAGCAGAGACTGCTTCTGTTCAACGCTGGCCACGGCGGTGACCTCTCGATAGAACTGCCTTCCCAGCCGATCGATCGGTTGACGCATCTCCTCGTACTCGCGATCGAGGTGGAAAGCCCACGGGCCGAGGGGCTGGTTCCTGAGGCTCCAGCGCATGTTTATCTTCGTCCGGTTCTGTTGCACTTTCAGCCGCCACTGCGGCGTCATGATCTCGTCCGCCCTGGCCTTAAAATCGGTATAGATCCCATCCGCCTTCGCGGATTGCTCCGCGTCGAACTTAAACGCCGATTTCGCGCCGGCCAGAAATCGTTTCCACTCTTCGGGGCCGAGCCGCGATATATCCGTCCGAGCCCGCCGCTCCGCCTGCCGCACCATT
>CAYLLT010000048.1:0-40938 GCA_964384465.1 uncultured Planctomycetales bacterium
CGTTCAACGCAGACGCCACCCACCGGGCCAGCGGCTCACATTTCTTGCGCTCGTTCAGCAGATCGGCTCCCAGACCCAGATCGTACCGCGGCGAGTGCAGCGGATGACGATAGTCGATCATCCGGCAGGTCAGCGACAGTTCATTGCGCTCGGCATTGAGCTTCGCGAAGGCCAGCGCATCGGCATCGTAGTCACTAACGGTCACCGACCACCCCTTCACGGCCGCGGCCAAACCGGCCAAAGCCATCCCGCAGCCGATCTCGACGGCGGGCCGGCCCCGCCCCGCCTCCGCGGCCAGCACGGCCTCGGCCAGCAGGACTGACGCCGGCCACGGCTGCGCCCAATACGGCATGTACTCATCCTTGTCGAAGCGAGCCTGCGTGGCGGGAAGATCCAGGAGGGAGTCGATGTCCGCCGGCCAGGTCAAATCAATACGCCGGCCAGCCAGGAACCAGCCCTCCCGCCGAACAGAATAGCCGCGGAAGCCCGGTGAGTCGCACAGGGTCGTCTGTAGTGGAGCGTTGGTGGCGATCCAGTTATTATAACCTGTGAGGGTTCATCATGAGTATTTCACCGATGCGCAGACCGCTCATCCGTGCCCGCGAGGGACCGTATTATTTATCACCCTTCGACCAGCACGCAGCGGCGGTGGTGGCGTCATGGCCCCGCGATGACCACGAGTTGTTCTGGCTGGCGCCCAGGACGTTCCCCCCGCTCACGGCTGCGAAAGTCGTGGAGTGGGCGGCTACCGACCGCATGCCCCTGCTCTTTCATCACCAGGCGATCGAAGAACCCCTTGGTTATCTCGAGTTGAATATGATGCCCGGTGAGAAAACCCACCTGTGGGTGGGCCATTGCGTGGTCTGCTCCGAGCGGCGCGGCGCCGGCATCGGGCGCGTCATGGTTCGACTCGCGCTCGACGATGCTTTTCTGCGGCGGCGCGCTTCACAGGTGAGCCTGGTGGTGTTTCCGGACAATGCGATCGCCATCCGCTGTTACCGAAGCTGCGGTTTCAACGACACGGGCGAACAAATCAAGCATTTCGCAACTACAGGCAGCCAGCACCGGATGCTCCAGATGGGCATCGACAAGCAGCGGTACCTTTGGCTGAAGCGGCAGTTATCGGCAACAGGACAAACGAGTTGATGTGACCGCCAGCGCGCAAAAAAACGAGTGCAGGCCTCATCGGCGCTGCACTCGTAAATATCACATCAGATCAAATCGTTCGCGGCTTCTGCCCAGGGATCAGGCCCGGAAACGTCGGCGCCCGAACAGGAGCGATCCTGCGGCCAGCAACAGCAAGCCGGCCGGCTCGGGAATCGGCTGCTCTTCGGGGACGATGCTGAACACCGTTTCATAGTCCACGCCATCGCCGTCGTCAGGCATGTCGCTTGCCCAACCGGCTGCGGTTTGATACGAGCTCAGATCCGCGCCGATGGCGAAGGTGAGGGCGACGGCCGTACTCTCCCCAACTGCTGGCCAATTGTTCGAGCTGGGCAGGTTTTCGACGCCCAGATTAGTATCGAAGTTGACAATGCCGGTGAGCGTGGAGAAACCCGGACCGGCGGCGGTGATTTCGATGCTGGCTCCGCTGACGGGCCCACTCAACTGATGGGATGTGACGGGGCCTCCAGTGTCGTAGTCGAATGTCAGCGTCAGATTTCCACCGGTGAGAAATGCACGCGGCGGGCCGGGGAGCACACCGTAGTTCTGGAATGTGAGGCCCGAAATCGTCAATGTGACGTTGGAGGTATTGCCGGGGACAATTGCGTTATCCTCGTACAACGACAGGAGATTAAAGCCGGTCGTGTCACTCGTACTCCAGGAGAACACACCGCCCGTGTAGGACGCATCACTCACGCCGTCGAACGCGTCGTTCTGGATTTCCGTGTACTCGAGGGCGTACACGAACGATGCGCTGCACATCACCGCCAGAAAGGCCGTGAGCCCAGAGAACGACACATTCTTCCTCTTCTTCATCGCAATTCCTCTCCAAGAGTTGGCTTCATCGAAGCCGGCTTTTCCCTTCTGCTGTTCCGATCAGGCCAGTTGACCCCGATGTACAACTGACTAACGCCTGCCGGAACGACCCTTCCGGAAACCCAATGCTAAGACGCCGAAACCCAGTAGTAGCACAGACGTGGGTTCCGGAACGAGCGTATAAATCATTAGTAATGCTGCCGTTGATTTCAGATCAGCACTGAAGTTATCCAGGTTCCCCCCGGCCATTGGCACCATGACCGCCGCGGTAATCGCGAAATTGTACGTGCCCCGCAACTGGGCTACGGTGGCCGTATCATAAAGGTAACCGCCGGTCGGCGTGAACTGAATGTTGACGCCTGGAGCACTCTCAATGCTGTGGAGCTTATTGTCGGTGATGCCCGTCTCGCGGACATGGAACGCACTCACAGTCGCTTGAAGGATCAATCCATCATAAACCAGGCCGGTACCGGCCGCATTTTTCAACTTGCCGTTAATGCTCAACGTGCCACCAGCATTGAACGTCGCCTCGGCCATCGAATTGTTCAAGCCGCCGTAGTCGAAGCTGAGATCCTGGTTGAGTTGGTTGCCGGTCCACGTGAAGCTGACTCCATCCGTGGCTTTGAACTGGTACGCAGTCGTCCCTGTTGAAGTGTTCACCCGGCAGTTACTAAGCGTGGTCGCCAAGTCCCATACGCCAGGAGGCAGGGTAGTTGGCGACATGTAAGCCGGCGCGGGTGAACCATGGATGAAGGTCCCTCCTGATGAAGCCGGCACCGCGTAGGCTGTTATTGGAGAAGCTGTGATAAGCGTACTCACGCCCATCAGCAATCCCACTCCGGAAATCCTAGCCCCTGTCATGCCTTTCCCTGCTTCCTGCACTTCCGTGCTCTTCCTCCACTCCGGCCCGCAAGAATGGCTGCTGGTGTGTTCTAAACCAACCCATTCAGTTGTTTTTCGAACACTCCCGCTCCATAAAAAAAGAGAGACCCCCTGACGGGGTGTCTCTCTCTCCACTTTCCCTGTTTATCGGTTCTACTGTACACGATTCAATCCGTACGTCAAGCAAAAAATTGTCGGAAATCGTCTTTTTTTACGAACCCTGTGGCTTACGATGCACAGAATGGCATAACTCGCCTATCTGTAAACAATTACGCTTTTAAGTCCAACTCTAAATCTACTGCCCGCTGAAGTCCACCCCGTAGTGGTCGACCACGATGTTCAGGTCGAATGCACCGACGTAGCCGTCCTGGTCCAGATCGGCCGCCGGATCGTACCACGGCTGACCAATATCCTGGTTGTAAGCGTCGAGAACGATGTTCAGATCGAGCGGCCCGGTGTACGCATCGCCGTCCGCATCGCCCGGAAACTTGACCAGCGACACCAGCCCACCCGGACCCGTTCGGAGTCTCATCAGCGGATCGCCGATGACCACCTCCGACCAGCTCAGGTAAGGCAATGCGGTGAACATGGCCTCGGCCAGACAGAGGTCGCCGATGCCGTCGGCGTCGTCGTCGCGAAGGAGATTGCGGAACAGGAACTCATCCTGATCGATGGCATCCACCCCAGGCTCGAACGCGTGCCCCACCGCCGCCGAGCCGCCCATCTGGATGAACTCGGCGATTTTGGCCTGAGATGTGACCACATCAGTGAACATGGTGACGGCATTAAAGCTCTCGATCGAGCCAAAAGCCGCACCGGGAGCACACTTGAACAGATTGCCGCCGCCCGGACCCGAAGTAAGCAGGTATCTGGCCGGACGGCCATCGCCGCCGTTGGTTCCATAGGTAATCAACCCGATGAGGCCCGCGCCGACCGGATACGCCGCGTTGGCGCTGCTCATGATGGTGGTGGTGTCGTCCCACACGCAGGTGCCGCCAAACCCATTGATGATGGGCAGGGATCCCGTCGTGCCCGACGTGGGAGCGACGCCCGTGAGCCACTGATACAGAATCTTGAAGTGATTGCCGCCGCCCCACGCGCAAGGGGAACAACTTTGCGAATAGCTCTCCCTGCCTGGTGGTACCGGGTTGGTCTCATACGTGAGCGTAGTGGTGCTCGAGGTGAAATTGTATGCCTTGGTATTAGCCAGTTCCGCAGTCGGGGGCGGGGCATGGTCGATCACCAGTGCTCCCTTGGCGGCGCTGTATCCAACAAAATGATACGAGTTCAGATCGCCGACCGCTGCCGCCCGGTCAAGCATGTCCTTGATGGCAAAAATCGGATACTGCCCCTGCACGTGCGGGCCGTCGAGTCGGGCGACCAGATAAATGTCGGCCGGGGACATGATGCGGCTGGCGGCCGAGCAACCGCAGCCTGTATACAAACCTTCGATCCTGGGTTGCGGGTAGGCAGTGATAGCCCAGAGGTTGGTGAAATTCCAATGGAATGTCGTTCGACGGGTCATGATGTCGCGAATGGATTGCCAGTCCTTGATCCCGCTCTTGTAACCGTGGTATGGATTGATGATTCGATTGTTGAGCGGAATACCCGGACAGGAGTCACAATAGGGATTGGTGCCCGGGGCCAGCGCCGGATCGATCCCGAACAGCACCGACAGGTCGGATTCCACAGAAGCCGCGTTCACAGACGTACGGTTGGTGAGCGTCAGTGTCGCATTCGAGCCGGCGGGATAGACGACATCAGCCAGGGCGGGGGCGATATCCTCGATCCGGTACGGCATGCCGGCCGTGGTGATAATGCAATAGATGCTGCTGACCAGGTTGTTGTTGATCAAATAATCCCGCAGCGGCTGGGCGATGAGTTTCTCAAACTGGTCGCGGGTGATGATCTCATCCGCCGCTGTTGAAGTTAGTGATGCACAATCGGGCAGGCCGGCCGGGTACGTCGGCACGCCGCCCAGCGAAAGGACGCGCGAGGCGGCGATCTCGGGGTGATAGCGACGATACAGATCGGCTACGGACTGGCTGACCGGACTGTTGGCATTGACCAGGATGACAACATCAGAAGGCGTGAGCGAAGCCGCAGCGCCCACCGAAGAAAGGCAAAGAATAAGTGTGGCAGCCAGGGCAAGGACAGGAGCCAAACCGAACGAACATGACACAACCGCGGACAGGCAGAGGTGCCGCCGTCGGCTGCACAAATGCGTCATTCGCTGTCGTGCGTGCGGGTTCACATTTCTCCTTGCCAAGCTGTCGCCAAACTTTGACAACTCAGCGGTATCGGTCATACCCGCCACTCCGGTAATCTCCTCTCTCCCGTTCAACTGGGCCCGAAACAACCCCATGCCCGAATCAGTTCGGGCTGAAACTTCTCAATGCGGCGTCAGACTCCGGAACCACCGTGATATGCAACCGTGGCACCAGCGGGCCATCTCCTGCACGGCTACGCCGGGCTCCGGAACCACCATGATATGCAACCGTGGTGACACTTGTGAGTAGTTGATGATCTCGCCGTGCCCGGACAGATTCACGTTCCAGGGCCGCTGCGGGGGCGCATTGGCAAACACGTAATCAACAATTCCCGGATTAATCCCCTTGACCGTGAACGTGCCCACCAGACCGGCCAAGCCGTGCGCGAAAGTTACGCCACTGACTGATGTAACCCCCGCCGCGATGTTGCCAATGACGGGCGCATTGCGCGTGCCGTTGATCAGCGCAGTATCAAAAGCCGGGGCTTTGGTCCAACTGCCGGTGTTATAAGAGATAATGTTGTTTTCGGTGGCCAGATCGAGGCTTTCAAAGATGTGGACAGCAGTAGTGGCGGGAATCGCCTCGGCACTGGTCAGCGTCATCCAGACTTCGAGTGTGAGGTTCTCCCCCACCAGCAGAGTGGTATCGGACTCTGCCGCACCCTTGCGCGTCTCGAACAAAGCATCGACGGTCAAGGCGAAGGATTGTTGCGCGGCGGATAAACAGCCCATACAGGCGAGTACCACCGCACTAATCCATTTACCCTGCGCTCGCATTCCCCACTTTCCTCTCCTCTCTCCCCCCAATAGTGGCGGGCGAAATCCGCAACGCTGCACTGAAACCGGAAAGCCGCTGGGCCTCTCGCCGTCCAGGTCATCTGTTCGGTCCGTGAAGGATCCCACAACCACACACGGACACACTCTGCGAACTCCACAATATAGGTCGGGCAAAAAATGCTGAAAAACCTTCTTTCGACCCTCAATCAGAACTTCAACTGATTCTAATATGCTCGCTCGACAGTTTTTTCGGAGATGCCATCCGCTTGCTGTGAACGCGCGCGGTCTTTTCTCCAAACCCACTCACAGCGCATTTTACCGACTCCGCAAGAAGCAACGCAAGAGAAATATCTAAAATTCTCTAAATCAGTCCAAGGCTACCCACCGGTCCCCGACATGGGACCCCTTCATCAGCCCCGCAACTATCCTCAAGCTATTGTACTGATGGAGTTTATGCGTGCGGATACTCTTCAAGATCCTTGACCGGCTTCGGTTCGCCGACCTTCCCGTATTTCTTGTTTAACTGTACAACAATAATATTACATTTAACGACACATTATATCGATGAAGTCCGCCACATCCTTTCCCTCGTGAGCGATCGCCCGCACGGCGGTATCTTTCGTGGCCACTTCGCCCAAGGTCGCCGCGGCGGCAAGCGTCATCACCGATGTGTGCCGATATCCCTTCAAGCTGGGGGCGCATCCAATGATCGGGAGCGGCTCATCACTCTGTAGGACGGGCACTGCCCTACTGTCTTGCGGCTCGCAGCGCCACTGAATTTCGGATGCACCCTCAAACTTGCTTTCAAGCAGTGGTCCGCCGGTCACACGGCTTGAGGGCTGTGGCATGCGGGCACACCCGCAAGTTCCCTGTCTCAAACAGTAGTAACCGCCGTGAATGGCACAGGAACGTACCCGCCGGAACTCCTCCTGACATCGCTTCCCCGGCTCAGTTGGAATAGTGACCAGCCGGCTCCAGTGGTGGCATTTCCTGATGACGTGGAATACCGCGTGAACTTCGGGCGGCGAATCTGGCCTGCCAGGACTCGAACCTGGAACCTTCTGATCCAGAGTCAGACGTGCTACCAATTGCACCACAGGCCAAGTGGACCAATCATTTTGGTAGGGGTGGCGGTGATTGTCAAGTTGTGATAGTGGCTGAGTTTAGAGGAGCCAAGTATCATGCCGTTCGGTGATCGCAGACCGCAACCGCGGTGCGCTACGCCGCAAGCGGTGAACTTGTTGCTTCATGAAGATTCTATTCGTCACCACGCAGTTTGGCCGCTCGTACGCACAAGGGACGGAGCGGTACCTCTCGATGCTGGGCGATGGTCTGCGCACGCGGGGGCATGAAGTCAGTTATCTGGCGGGCGATCCGCTGCACCTGGATCGGCCTTTGGTTTTGGGCGAGCCGGTGGGGGGGCCGGCGGCGGATCTCTTCGCATATCCGACACGCGGCTGGATGGCGGTGATGGGGATCGCGCCGCGACAGATCGAGCGCTGGCTTCGCGCTCATCGGCCCGACGTGGTACACGTCGCGAACCCCGCACATGTCGGCGTTGGCGTCATGCCGGCCGCCCGCGCGCTCGGTCTGCCCGTGGTGGTGACGACGATGGATTTCTGGTGGGTCTGTCCGAAAGCAACGCTGCTGCGGGCCGACGGCTCGCTCTGCGACGGCACTCCCGACTGGCGTGAGTGTACGCGCTGCATCGGTGGCGATTACCCGCGCCCCGCGGTGCGCCGGCTGAGCCGTCTGCCCCCGGTGGTCTCGCCGCTGCTGCTTCACCTTTATCACGCCCGTTCGGCACTGCGCGGGGTGGCGTGCGGCGAACTGGAGCGCTGGAAGCGGCGGCGGGAGGTGCTTTTTTCGTGCCTCAACGCGGCACAGCAGATCATCTTTCCATCATCGGTGATGCGCACGATGATCGCGCCGCGGCTCACACACCGGCGCTGGCGGATGATCCCGTACGGTCTGACGCCGTCGTGGTTCGAGAGGCCGCGGCCGGCACGCGAACAAGCCGTTGCCCCGGAACGGCTGACTGTCGGCTTCGCGGGGGCGATGCTCCCACATAAAGGTCCGCACTTGCTGCTGGAGGCGGTCCGGCGGCTGGGCTGGACGCGGACGCGCGTCCGGATGGCGGGCCCATTCAATGACCCGGCGTACGCGAAGCGTCTGCATCACCTGGCCGACGGGTTGAACGTGGAGTTTACGGGCCTGCTGTCGGCGGAGAGAATGCCTTCCTTCCTCCGCGGTCTGGATGTACTGGCGATGCCCAGCGTCTGGCCGGAGAATCTGCCGTTCATCGTGCTGGAGGCGCAGGCCGCGGGCGTGCCGGTGGTCGCGAGCGACGTGGAGGGCGTGGCGGATCAGGTCGGCGATGCCCGCCTGCGATTTGAGGCCGGCTCGGCGGAAGGTCTAGCGGCCGCACTCGAACACGTCCGGCAGCACCCGGAAACGGTGCCCGCGGCGAGGGTGAGAACGATTGATGAGATGACGGATGAGACGCTGGCGGTTTATGAAACGTCGAAAATCGAAACGTCGAAATGGGACGACTACAGTTTAGCCGCGACCGAAAGGGAGCGCGGGAATAATACACAACGTGGATATGAGTGTTGAACCCATAGTCCGATCCGGCGAAGGGGTCTCGCTGACATCGCTGCTGAATCCGGCGGCGATGGTGCGCAATCTCTGGTCGCATCGCGAGCTGGTGGTTCAACTGGCCAGGCGCGATATCCTCGGGCGGTATCGTGCGGCCCGGCTGGGACTGCTCTGGTCGGTACTCACGCCGCTGATCCTGCTGACGATCTACACGTTCGTCTTCACGATGGTCTTCCATTTCCGCTGGAACGAGCAGTTGCCCGAGAGCCGCGGCGAGTTTGCTCTGACCATGTTCTGCGGCATGCTGCTCTTCAACCTCTTTGGGGAGATGGTGACGCGGGCGCCCCAGATGATCGTCGTCAATCCCAATTACGTGAAAAAGGTGGTATTCCCACTGGAGGTGTTCGTCGTTTCCGGACTGATGAGCGCCACGATCAACATGCTGATCGGATACGGTGTGTGGTTCATCGGGTGGGGCGCGATCAAGATGCAACTACCCCACATCACCGCGCTGTGGTTTCCCGTGGTGTTGATTCCGGCGCTGCTGACCACGGCCGGCCTGTCGTGGGTGCTGGCATCACTCGGCGTATTCGTGCGCGACGTGGGGCACGCGGCGGTGATGGCGGTCCAGGTGCTGTTCTTCGCCACGCCGATTTTTTATTCCATCGAGCGCGTACCGCAGCCCTATCGGCGATTGCTTGAACTGAACCCGCTCACTCACGCGATCGAGGATGTTCGCCGCGTGCTGATGTGGGGCGAGTCGCCCGGCTGGCGGTGGTGGTTCGCCTCGACCGCCGCATCGGCTATGCTGGCCCTCCTGGGGTACGCCTTTTTCATGAAGAGCAAACGGGCCTTCGCGGATGTCATCTGAAAAGCCATTGCGAATTGCGGATTGCGAATTGCGGATTGCGGATTTTCCAGACTCTTCGATCGGCGATCCACGATCCGCAAAACCTGCCGATGTGGTCATCGACATCTGCAACGTGAGCAAGGCGTACCGCATTTATCCGCAGCCGCTCGATCGCTTCAAGCAATCCTTCGCCTGGGGCCGCAAACAATACTATCGCGAGTTCATGGCGCTGACCGACGTGAGCTTCCAGGTCCATCGCGGCGAGATGATCGGCATCATCGGCCGCAACGGCAGCGGCAAGAGCACGCTGCTCCAGATCATCGCCGGCACGCTCACGCCGACGAGCGGTCATGTCCGGATGACGGGTCGCGTGGCCGCCCTGCTGGAACTCGGATCGGGCTTCGACCTGGAAGCCACCGGGCGAGAGAACATCTTCATGAACGGTTCGGTGCTCGGCCTGAGCCGCGACGAGATCGTCAAGAGATATGACGAAATGGTCGCGTTCGCCGACATCGGCGAGTTCGTCGATCAGCCGGTCAAGACGTACAGCAGCGGCATGATCGTGCGGCTCGCGTTCGCCGTGGCGGCCCACGTCGAGGCGGAAATCCTGATCGTGGACGAGGCGCTGGCGGTCGGTGACGCCGCATTCCAGCGCAAGTGCATTCGCCGGCTCGAGAAATTCCTGGCGGACGGCGGGACCGTGCTGCTCGTCACGCACGATGCGGAGACCGTCGTGCGGCTTTGCCATCGCGCGATCATGCTCCACGAAGGGCATGTTCTTGCGCACGGCGACAGCAAGCCCGTCACCGATGCTTACCACCAACTGATCTTCGGGACCGCGTCACAGCAGCAGCGATTGATTCAGGCGCTGCGCAATGTGCGCGGTTCCGCCGACCTGCTGGTGCTCGATTTTGAGGCGGGCAAGGATCGTCACCCAAGTGATGGGACTGATACCGGGTGTGTCGATGAAGAAGGCCCCGCCGAGTTCTCCCCGGCGACACCGGCTCCCGTCGAACATCGCTATGGCACCGGCGGGGCGTCCATCGAGAATCCCCAGCTCGTGGATGCGCGCGGGAATCGGGCAGCGGTCGCGACGGCCGGTGAGTTGTACTATTGGCAATACCGGGTAACATTCCACCGCACCGTGCACGGTGTCCGGTTCGGCATGGCCATCAAAACGGTGGACGGCGTGATGGTGGCCGGTATTTCCAACGGGTGGGACGGCCGAGAGGCCCCGTGCCCCCTGCAAGGTGCGACCCATGAGGTGCGGTTCGAGATTCGATTGAACCTGGCGCCGGGGGTCTATTTCTTCAATGCCGGCGTGAGCGGGCTGGAGGAAGAGGAGTTGAATTATCTCGACCGGCGGGTCGACGTCGCGATGGTGCAGGTGGTCGCGCCCGAGCATCAGGGGTTGGCCGGACTGGCCTATTTGAACCACGAATTCATCTCCCGTCCCGTATCGTGTGAGACCAGGCATGGAGCGGCAACGCGTCATTCTGCTGGCGATTGACGGTTTGGATTGGCCCACCGTCCGGTCCATGATTGAGCAACACGAGCTGCCCCACATCGCCGCGATGCTGGCGGATGGCGCGTGGGGGGACCTGGATGTGGAATCGGCGGTGGTGGGGCTCGATCTGCTGGGCGCCGGCGGGTTGCTCTCGCCTTTATTGTGGACCACTGCGGCCAGCGGCGTGTATTACTTCTCGCACGGCATCTATGATTTTCGCGACTATATCGAGAATCCGGCGGCGCCCCCTCTTTTTTCCAGTACCAACGTGGTCTGCCCACGGATTTGGGACATGCTGACCAGCTTTGATCGCGTTTCGATCGTTGCGGGCTACATGGTGACTCACCCGGCCACACCGATCGAAGGAGTGATGGTCAGCGACCGTTTTGGTGAAGTCGCCGGAGGCGGCGTGATCAGTCCGCCGGAGTGGGCCGATCGCCTGGCCCGGCAACTCGGAGCGGCGGATTACGCCGCGTTGGTGGAGCGGGACATGGCCATCGGGCCGATGGATGAGATGGAGCCCTGGTCGGCTCCGCCTGCGATGGGAGGGGAACAGCAAGAACGTATCGCCGCGATCCTGCGCGAATTTATCGCCGGCCATGCCGATGAGGAATTGGACAAGTACGTGCGGCCACCGGCGGATGATGCGAGCGTGCGGCATCGGGCCTTGTTGTATCATCGACTGCTTTATCCCTGTTTGCGCGACGAACGTTTTCATCGTCTATTCCTGTATTTGTTGACGCAGCTCGCGGATTGTGCGTTTGCGGTGTGCTACTATCGCATGATCGATGCGCTCAGCCACGGCTTCTGGCTGGATTCGCCCGCGGCGGGACCGCGGTTTCGCGAGCGATATCGCAGCGCACTCGCCCAGGCGTACCGGCGGATGGATGACTACGTGGGGCAGGTGCGTTCCGCCGCCGGCGGTCAGGACACGCTGTTACTCGTCTCCGATCATGGTTTCACCGGCGAACCATTGCCCGAGGGTGCGGCGGCATGTGAAGATCTGGACTATGAGCCGGTGGGAAATCACCGCGGGCCGGGGTTTTTTGCAGCCGTCGGGCCCGGCGTGCGAAAGGGACGAATCAGTTCCATCAGCATGTTGGATCTATGCCCGTCGATCCTGGATCTGCTCGGTCTTCCGCAGGCGGATACGTTTGACGGCGGCGTGGTTCCCGGATTGTTACATGCGGGAGCGCCGCAAAAGTTGGACCGTATCGCCTGCTTCGAGAAACCGGCATTGCCGCCGTCCGGCCCCGCACTGTCCGCGCAGGATGAAAAGCGGATACTTCAACACCTTCAAGCCCTGGGGTACGTGGAGGGACAGCCTTGATGCTGGGATCGGTGCATCGTGTCGGTCGGGAATCGCCGGACTATCAGTTGGCCCGCGCCCGGAAGCTGATCGAATTTCTCCGGCGGTACGTGCATGCCCAGCGGGAATTCAACCGGCGGTATATCAAAGATTTGGAAATCGCCAAGGGATGGCTGCACGACCAGCTCCAATCCGCCAAAGCGATTGCACCAGCTGCTGATGTTGTGGAAGCCTGGAAACAGCGCGGCGACTGGATTGAACGGCTGGAAGATGGGAAGCGTTATCTTGAGAATACGGTGCGCGAGCAAGCCGATTGGATCGCCAAGATTGAAGATGGGAAGCGTTATCTTGAGAATACGGTGCGCGAGCAAGCCGATTGGATCGCCAAAATTGAAGAGGGCAAGCGATATCTTGAAAATAGAATCGCTAAGCTCGAGGAGGCGGAGAGTGACTCCAGCGGGCAGATCGGATGGTTGACCGAGCAACTGACGGCGGAGAGGAAGCGGGTGGCGGAATTCACGGCGTTCATCGAGCGCTACAGGAAAAAATGGTGGTGGCGTTGGGCCACGAGATCCGATGCGTTTGTGACCCACAATCGGATCGAGACCTGAAGGCATCGAGTGCCCGTCCATCAGGAGAGTGAGACCGGCTTTGATCGACCCACGGAACCCAGATCATTCCAACACACCCATGTCGCCGCGGCGGCCTCAATATGACTATCGCCCCGCGGCGATCGACTCCGAACCGGTCATTTCGATCGTGACGCCCTGCTATGACGTCGGCGATTGGTTTGAGGAGACCGTGCGGTGCGTGCGGCAGCAATCCTTTCAGCAATATGAATGGATTCTCATCGATGACGGCAGTACGCGGGAGGAGAGCATATCCGCTCTGCGCGCGGCGGCCGAGCGGGACAGCCGCGTGCGGATCATCACTCAGGAGAATGCCGGGCCGGGAGCGGCCCGCAACCGGGGCGCACGGGAAGCGCGCGGCCGGTTTTTATTCTGGCTGGACAGTGATGACCTCATCGAGCCGAGCTACCTGGAAAAAGCCCTGTGGTGTCTCGAATCCCACCAACAGTTTTCGTTTTGTAACGCCTGGGTCGTGGGGTTCGGAACGCAGGAGTATCTTTGGCCGCGCGGTTGCGAGCGCGGGCGAACGATCCTTCAGGAGAATCCGGTCGACAACAAAGCGCTGGTGCGGCGCGAGGTGCATGAACGAATGGGCGGCTACGATGCGTCCATTCGGATCGGCCATGAGGATTGGGATTACTGGCTGAGCATGGCCGCGCATGGTTTCTGGGGCTGGACCATTCCGGAGTTTCTCATCTGGTACCGCCGGCGGGATCGGTCTCGGATCAGTGAAACGGAAGGCGACCAGGACCGCAAATCCGCGTTCCTGCGATTGATTCGGCAAAAACATGCGGCCCTCTACGAGGACGAATCCCGCTTCCCGCATCCGCCGGATCCGGACGACATGGCCCCCGGTCAGGTGACCCTGGATATCCCCTGGTCCAATCCGTTGGCCAATCCGGAAGCTCGGCCGAGACTGCTGCTGATCGTGCCCTGGCTGATCATGGGTGGGGCGGACAAGTTCAATCTGGACATGCTGGAGCAGCTTCGCGAGCGCGGCTGGCAAATCACCATTGCGACGACCCTGCCGGCGGATCACGTCTGGTTGTCGGAATTTACCGCCTGCACGACGGATGTGTTTTGCCTGGACAAGTTTTTGAAGTTGGTGGATTACCCGCGGTTCCTGCTGTATCTGATGCGATCGCGGGGCATCACGCACGTGATGGTCACCAACAGTCAGTTGGGTTACGAATTACTGCCCATGCTTCGGGCCCACTACCCACAGGCGGCGTACGTGGATTACTGCCATTCACATACGCCGGCCTGGAAAAACGGGGGATATCCGGCCATGGCGGCCCGGTGGACGGACTGCCTCGACTTGCACAGCGCATCATCCCATCAATTACGCGGTTGGATCGCCGGCAAAGGCGTGGACCCGCAGCGGATTGAAACTTGCTACACCAACATCGACCCGCAGGAGTGGGACCCGGACAAATACGATCGCCCGGCGCTGCGGCATGAGCTGCTCGGGAAAGATCGTCCGCCGGACCGTGCGATCATCCTGTTTGTCGGCCGGTTTGTGGAGGACAAACGCCCCCGCTTCCTGATGGAGATACTGCGCCGATTGCGTGATGCCGGCGTGGATTTCCTGGCTCTGCTGGCGGGGGACGGCGAGGACCGGCCCTTCGCGGAGACGTACATCCAGCAACATCGCCTGCACCGCCACGTGCGGCTCCTGGGCGCTCTGCCGAATGCGCGCATCCCCCCGACACTCGTAGCCAGTGATATATTCCTTTTGCCGTCACAGGTGGAGGGGGTTTCGCTGGCCATCTTTGAAGCGATGGCCATGGGCGTTGTCCCGGTTTCGGCGGATGTCGGCGGGCAGGCGGAACTGGTCACGCCCGAGGTCGGTTATCTCATCCCCCACGATAAGCGGGAGGTTGAATTGGAGGCGTACGTCACCGTTCTGTCCCGGCTGGTGCGGGATGTGGAACATCGCCGGCGGCTTTCAGTTGCCGCCCGCCGGCGGATCGTCGCCGATTTCAATCTGGACAAAATGGGGCAGAAAATGCATGAGCTGCTGCTGCGGGCCGCCGAACTTCACCGCGAGCATCCGCGAGCGACCCTGCCGCCTGCGACCGCCGCTGAATTCGCCGCCATGAGCATCGATCGATTCCGCCTTGAACGGCTGGCGGATCAACTCTGGTACAGCTTGTCCCGTCGAGGCCCGGAGCAGGAAAATGATGGCCGATCCGTGCACCGGGGCGAGAGTGCGCTTTTGTTGGCTCGTGCCGAGCTGGTCTACATCGAGAATTCCCGTTCCTGGCGGGCGATACAGCGGCTCAAGCACACCTGGCTGTATCGCGGATTCGCGTATCTGGTTCACGGAAAGGAGTGCGACCGGAACCTCATCTATCCGGACCCGCGCGACCAGTTGGCGGCGATCAAGCGTTCCCGCTTCTATCGTCTTCTCCAGGCATGCAAGCGTACGGCCGTCTATCGCTTCTATGCCAGCCGAAAATACGGACCGGACTTCGCCAACCCGTGGGGATAGGCCCGCCATTTCGCGGTCCTATCGAATAGGCGATCCGCCTGGACTGTCACGCACTTGGGCGGCGGGTATGAGCCGCCGGGGGCTTGCATCCCGGTCAAGACGCGGTCGAGCTTAAAAGCAGTGGCGTGCGGGGTTGATCGGCCGGCAGTTCCACCATATAATAGCATGTTTTCGCAGGAAATGGGCGATGAATGACGCGAACATTTCCATCGGCCGCATCCTGTTTCTACAGGGTTCGCCCGCTGAATCGAATCCGAGCGCCGAACTGCTCAAACAGTTTGGCGACGTTCGGGTCGTTTCCAGTCTCCAGTCGGCACTGGCCGCCCTCGCCGAAGAGCCCGTCGATCTGGTTGTCGCTCCGCCAGAAGTATTTAGATTAATCGGCCGCCAGACCGGCGGCCCGCAAATGCACGCCGTGCTGGACGCCATCGGCCAGGGCATCTGCATGGTCGAGCTGGACGGCCGGATGGTCTGGTCCAACGCCAAGCTGGCCCAGTACCCCCCCGCGGTGTGCGAGCGCATCCAAAAGCACTGCACCGAGAGCTTCGGCCGGTCAGACGGTCAACAGGCCGGCGGTCACCGGCCGCGAGCACTGAGCCTGATCACCGAAGGCGAGCAGTATTTCGAGACGACGTTCACGCCGATCGTCGATGAAGCCAGCGGCAAGACGCTCCTGGTGGTCGTCGTCTCAAACGTGACCCGCGCTCGCCGCCTTCAGCAGAAGATGGACGCCATCGATAATGCCGGCCGCGAGCTGATGCGGGTGGACATCGAACAATTGTCCAAGATGGACGTCCGCCAGCGGCTGGAGCTGCTCGAGCGAAAGATCCTGCGGTACACGCGCGAACTGCTCCACTTCGACAATTTCGCCATCCGCCTGCTGGACAAGAACACCAACAAGCTGGAAATGGTGCTGTGTGCGGGCCTGCCGATCGAGGCCCAGCAGATCGACATTTATGCTTCGACGGAAAATAGTGGTATAAGCGGGTATGTGGCGGCGACGGGCCGCAGCTACATCTGCCCGGACGTGGCCAACGATCCGCGCTATCTGACCGGCATCGACAATGCCAGGTCGTCGCTGACCGTGCCGCTGCGGCTGCACGATCAGGTCATCGGCATTCTCAACATCGAGAGTGACAAGCTGGCCGCCTTCAGCGAGGACGACCGGCAGTTCGCCGAGATCTTCGGCCGCTACGTCGCCATCGCGCTGCACATCCTGGACCTGCTGGTGGTCGAGCGCTGCACCACCACCGGGCGGCTGGCGGACGACGTGTCGGCGGAAATCTCCGGGCCGCTCAGCGACATCCTCGCCGACGCCACCACGCTGATGGAAGACTACATCGGTCACGACGACCTGCGGCACCGCCTCCAGGGCATCACCGACAACGTGGTGAAGATCAGGGACTCGATCCGGCAGGTGACCAAGCCGGTCGGCGGCATTCTCGGCTCAATGCCGAAGCAGCAGCAGTCCGATCCGCTGCTGGAGGGCAAGTCGGTGCTGGTGGTCGATGACGAAGAGATCATCCGCCTGACCGTGCAGGACGTGCTCTCCAAGTGCGGCTGCGAGGTCGAGACCGCCCGCGACGGCACCGAAGCGCTGGCGATGGTCAACTGCCGTTCGTACGACCTGGTCATCAGCGACATCCGCATGCCGGGCTTCAACGGATACCAGATTTTCCAGGCGACCCGGAATGCGATCCCCGGCTGTCCGGTGATCTTCATCACCGGTTTCGGCTACGACCCCAACCACAGCATCATCCGCGCGAACGCCGAGGGCCTTGCGGCCGTGCTCTACAAGCCGTTCAAGGTGGATCAATTGCTGACCGAAGTCCGTGCGGCCGTCTCGAAATCCAAACGTCTGCCGGGATGATATTTTCCCATCACAGCCCGTGGTCTTGCAGACCATGAGCGGTGTACACCTGACACACCAGACTGTTTACGCCGGCATGCGCCAACTGAAGCGGGACTCCTCCAGGAGCACGGCCGCGATACCGACGATCAGGAGCAGGGCCAGCGTCCCGGGTTCCGGTGCAGGGGTGTAATCCACTGTGAGGAGGGGCCGGAGCGCGGGATCCGCTTCCTCGCGGGTGGAGAAGCGCTTGGCCGTGCTCGCGGCCGACTCATCGCCGAGCAGAATCCATCCGAAGTTGGTGCCCGGCTGGTCCAGGAATGACTGCGCCTCCTCGACCAGGCGCGCGGTAGAAGCCCACGTGTAAGTCCCCGCGGCGCCCACTATGGCTGAGCCGCTGGCGTCTGGGCTGAAAACGCCCCCCGGCTGCGACCAGGTCACCGAAGGGTAAAACGCATGCAGCCAGGTCGCATCGCCCGACGCAGCGGGAGCACCGCTGCCCTGAGCGCCCGTGGCCGCCGAAGCGCCCTCGCCCCAGTTTTCCAGCAGCCGGTGCAACTCGACAACGGCGTCGCCCTCGTTGGCTGAAGAGTTGTACAGCGTGAGGCTCACGCTGTTGACCGTCGAGCCGGCAGGGATCTCGGCGACGTCGAAGGCGATCACGGCCCGGCGGATGGAATTGGACGTCTGCGAGTTGCGCCCGGCGAACATGGCCGTGCCCGCCCCGTTGCTGACGGTACCGGTGGAGCTCTCATAGAGCGTGTTATCGCGGCTGGGCGCCAGCATCACCACGGTGGCGCTCGCCGCAGGGCCGGCCAGTAGGGCGCCGATCACGACAACGACCCGCGATATCACCGTCCGCGGCCACATGCCTTTCACCTTCCCATCTGCGTAGCCCTATATGGGCAAGCTTCAGTCGCTCTCATCATCCGGAACATCCGTGCGGGGGCGGCTGGTTCGCCCCGCCGTAGCAGCGCTGCAGCAGACCGAAGTCGTTCTGGTCGGCGTCGCCGTCACCGTCCAGATCGCTCGATTCGCAACCCGGCGCGACCGGAACCGTCGCCCGCGACGTGCATAGCTTGAACAGCTCCACGTCGCTTTCGTCTACATAGCCATCCTCATTAAGATCGGAGGGCACCACGGCACGGAACTGGCGCATCATCTCGTGATCCTCGTGCTCGAGGATGTGGCAGTGATAGGGATATAGACCGGCGTAGCCTTCGAATCGGGTAATCACCCGGGTGATCTCGTTGGGAGGACAAAGAACGGTGTCCTTCCAACCGCCCTCGCCCGGCGGCGCCGGGACGCGCGGTCCGGTAGGGACGATCTGCTCGCTGACCACCTCGAACGGCTGCCGGTCAAGTACCTGGAACATGACCAGGTGCAGGTGCATGGGGTGCGACACGCCGGAGCGGTTGATGAAGTTCCAGATCTCGACCGTGCCCAGGTGCGGCACCTCGGTGATGTCCATCCAGTGCAGGCCGTTGATCAGCCAGGCCTGCCCGGTGCAGGCATCGGACTGCTTACGCAGCACCAACTCGCGCGAGCGGACCGCGCTGCTTTCGGGGATCACCTCCATCGGCCGCAGCGTGGCGGGCAGCGGCGCGGTGTGCCCACTCGCCGCCGTCACGATGAACTTCATCACATTGGGGATCACGCCTTCGCCCGGCGTGCCCGGGAACGGCGCCGGGGCGCTGTTGGTCAGGAGGACCTCCGCTGCGGGCTCATGGGCGGCGAAATCCATTACCACGTCCGCGCGTTCGCCCGGCCCGATCGTGATCTGCGTCAGCGGAACGGGCGCCGGCAGCAGCCCGCCCTCCATCCCGATGAGCCAGAAGCTGGCGCCATCGGAGAGCGCGAGCGTCAGCACCCGCGAATTGCATCCGTTGAGCATGCGGAAGCGGTACTTGCCGCGGTCCACCTCGAAATACGGCCAGACCTTGCCGTTGACCAGCATTTTGTCGCCGAAGAAGTGCTCGTCCCACATCTCCATGTACTTGAGCGTGCCGTCTGGATTGAACCAGCGGTCCTGAATAGCCAGACCGGCCTCGTGAGCGCCCTCGGGGAGCCCGAGCGACTGCTCGAATACGTCGGTGATGAGGTAAAAGCCAGCCAAACCCATGTACACGTTGAGCCGCGTCATGCCCATCGCGTGGTCGTGGTACCAGATCGTGGAGGGCAGTTGCTCGTTGGGATACGCCGTTGTGGCGCTCTGGCCCGGCAGGAACCATGCCTCCGGATAACCGTCCGACTCGGGCGGCACGTGCCCACCATGCAAGTGCGCAACGACGCGCGGCTCGTTGGCCGCGCCGTCCGGACATAGATCCACCGGAAGGTAATGCGTGGTCCGCGGAACGCCGTTTTCATCGCGCAGATCGTTAACCCACGTCACCATGACCGGCTGTCCGACGCTCGCCACGATCGTCGGGCCGGGGTAGCTCCCGCCGTAGCCCCACACCCGCGTCGGCGGAAGATCCCGGTGCAACTTCTGCCAGAATTCAGTAATCGGGATGGTGTACGTCGCCTGCCCGCCCGGCACACCGGTGTCCGGCTGGGCGACGCCCGGCAGCGGCAGCGCGTCAACGAACGGCTCGAGCACCACCGGGCACAGGTCGGGCGCGCAGACGGTGTCGGTGCCCTGATAGATACCGGCCTGCACTGTGCAATCCGCCTGCGTCGTCACCACGCAGACGCCACTGTTCAAACAGCACGCGCCGGTCGGCTCCGGGCACGGATTCGGTATGCACGTCGTGCCGTTGCCGTCGTACACTCCGCCCTGCGCGGTGCAGTTGGCCTGCGTCAGTTCCTGGCATGCCCCGTCGGCAAAGCAACAGGCCCCCGTCGGCTGCGGACAGGTGTTGGGCGTGCAGGTGGTGCCATCCCCCTGGTAGTCCCCGCCTTGCGTGGTGCAATTCGTCTGCGTGAGCGTCTGGCATGATCCGTCGGCAAAACAGCAGGCGCCGCTCGGCTGGGGGCAAGGGTTGGGCGTACAACTGGAGCCATTGCCGTGGTATGTGCCGCCCTGCGTGGTGCAACTGGTCTGCGTCAGCACCTGGCACGAGCCGTCCGCGAAACAGCAGGCGCCGGTCGGCTGCGGACATGGATTGGGGTCGCAGGTGGTGCCATCTCCCTGGTAGGCCCCGCCTTGCGTGGTGCAATTCGTCTGCGTGAGCGCCTGACATGATCCGTCGGCAAAACAGCAGGCGCCGCTCGGCGGCTGCACCGTGTAGGTGACGGTGAGCATCGGACGCTGGGTCGGTGTCGCGCTTTCGCGCGTGTCGAAGCGCCGCTGACTCTTGCTGACGGCTTCATTGCAGCGGAGCAGCCAGCCGAGATTCGCAGCCGGGCTGTTCACCCACGCTTGGACGTCTGCGATCAGGCCCGCCGAAGACCAGGTGTAGAAGCCCGTAGTGGTTCCGACGCTGGTCGTCGCGCTGGCGGTGGCAGTGAAGTCGCCGCCGGCCAACGTCCACAGCGTCGTGTTGTAGAAGCGGTGGATCCAGGTCGCGTCGCTCGTCGTCGACGCCGCTCCGCCGGACTCGTTGCCCGTGGCATCGGAAGTCCCCTCACCCCAACTGGCCAGGGCCCGGTGCAAGGTGACATCATGTGCGCCTGTCGCCTGTGTGAAGCCCAGATAGAGTTGCAGTTGGACGTTGGTGACGATCGCGCCGGCCGGGATGCTGGTCAGATCAAACGCGACCAGGCCGCGACGGATCAGGCTCGTGTCTTTTCCGGCAAAGAAGCCGATGCCCTTCCCGTTGCTCAGGCTCCCCGCGGCGTCCTCATACAACGTGTTGTCCTTGACGGACACAAGCGTGACCTGCTGCGAACCAGTGCACGGGTTTGGCGAGCAGGATGCGCCGTTGCCCTGATACAAACCCCCCTGACTCGTGCAGTCGGTCTGCGTGAGCACCTCGCACGATCCGCCGGGCAGACAGCAGGCTCCGGTTGGCTGCGGACACGGATTGGGCGAGCAGCTCGTACCGTCGCCCTGATACGTGCCGCCTTGCCCCGTACAGGTCGGCTGCGTGACGATCTGGCACACACCGCTGGGCAGGCAGCAAGCACCGGTGGGCGGCGGGCAGGGATTGGGCGAACAGCTCGTTCCATTTCCCTGGTAGGTGCCGCCTTGAGAGGTGCAATTCGTCTGCGTCAGCAACTGACACGTGCCGTTGGTAAAGCAGCAGGCGCCGGTGGGCTGCGGGCAGGGGTTCGGTGAGCAGCTTGTGTCATCGCCCTGGTAAGTCCCGCTCTGGCTCGTGCAGTTGGTCTGCGTCAGCACCTGGCAGGTTCCATCCGAAAAGCAGCACGCACCGCTGGCCTGGGCGGGCGGGGTGTAGTTCACGGTGAGCTGTGGGCGGCGCGAGGTAGTGGTGTTCTGCCGGCTGTCGAAGCGTTTGGTTGTCTTATTGGTCGCCTCGTTGCCGTGGAGGAGCCACCCGAAGTTGCTGCCCGGGTTGTTCAGCCAGAACTGGACATCGGTGACCATGCCGGCGGACGACCACGAATAGAATCCGTTCTGCCCGGCGACCACCGTGCTGGCGCTGGCCGTCGCCGAGTAATCCCCGCCGACGGCGGACCAGAACAGCGTGTTATAGAAGCGATGCAGCCAGGTCGCATCGCCGGTGGTGGCCGGCGCCCCGCCGCCTTCTTCGCCGCCGGCTACCGAGGCGCCCTCGCCCCAGTCCGCTTGAACCCGATGCAGCGTCACCGTCTCGTTCTGGGCGCGCGAGCGCGACATGTTCAGCGTCAGCGTCACGCTGTTGATCGTCGAGCCCGTGGGAATCGAAGCGAAGCTGAATGCGATCAGCCCCCGGCGGGTCAGATTGTTGTCGTTGTTGCCCGAAAAGAAGTGTTGCCCGGCCCCGTTGCTGAGCGAGCCCGTCGCGTCCTGATAGAGCGTGTTGTCCTTGCCGGCCTGCAACGTGACGGTGTCGGCCATCGTGTGAGCGGCTGTCCATGTGACCAATACGAAAGCCAACGTGGACAAGGTTAGCTGCGAATGTTTTCGATCCATGATGTGGTTCTCCTGTCCGCGCCCGCAGGATCAAAGGGTCAGGGCACAACCTCGTACGGCCGCATCATCTCGTTGTCTTCGTGCTCGATGATGTGGCAGTGCCAGACGAACAAACCCGCGATGTCGAACTTGGCCTTGATGCGAGTGACCTCGCCTGGGTACGCGATGACGGTGTCCTTGTAGCCGGTCTCCCAGGCCTCGGGCGGCCGGGCGTTCCACAGAAGCTGGGCCGGCTGGATGGCGATCCCCTCCTCGTCGGTCGCGAGCGACTCGCGGCTCACGACCTGGAACTGCACCTCATGAATGTGCATGGGGTGAGCGTCGGCGGTGAAGTTGTAGATCTCCCAGATCTCGGTGGTATTGAGAACGGGGTTCTCCGTGATCGGGTCCATCCAGGCCAAAGGCTGAGAGTTGCCGTCGGCGTCCAGGATGCCCAGGGCCGCATGAGTTGGCCCGAATGGCTCGCCGCCGGCGCAATCGAGCACGATGTTGCCATCCTGTTCGCTCACCAAAACGGTCTGCGACTCGGCCTCGTTGAGCGTGACCAGGCGCACGTTGTCGGCGGGCCCCAGCGGTACGAGTGGTGGCAGCACGAGCGCCCCGGTCGCGGGGTCGAGGCTGGCATCCCTTCCCTTCTTGGGCCCGACGACGAACTTCATGATCTGGCCGGTCGTCTGCGGGTCGGCAAAGTCGAAATCGTTGGGAGGCTCGCCTCCACCGAATGGCTCATCGGGCCCTTCGTTGATCAGGTAGATTTCGGATCCAACCGGGAGGCCGGTGAAATCGACAATCACGTCCGCCCGTTCGGCGGGTCCCATCAGGATCTGATCGAGCATCACGGGCGCGGGCAGGAAACCGCCCTCCGTGCCGATCTGCCAGAAGCTGAGGGCAGGCACGGCCGGGCGAACGGTCGGATCGCCCATGACCAGCTTGAGCATGAGAAAACGACCGTCGGTTCCATCGAGCAGGCGGAACCGGTAACGCCGCGGCTCGACCTTCAGCACAGGCCAGGTGCCCCCGTTCACGACGATCGCGTTGCCGAAAAACTCCGGGTTCCAGATGGGCGACACGTCGCTCATGAGCCCATCGCACCCCAAATCCGGAATGAAGGGGATCTGCAACTGCGAGGGATCGAGGCCCTCGAAGAAGGCGCGGTCGTGTGGATAGAACAGTGAACCGTCGGTGTTGAACGCGCGATCCTGAATGGCGATGGGAATCTCGTAATACTTGAGGGCGGGCGGATCGCCGATCGCGGGCGCCGGCCCGGGCAACACGCCCGGATCCACATCCGACGTCCCGCCGCGCAGGATGTAGAAACCCGCCGGTCCGGCGTAGACGTTCAGCCGCGTCATGCCCAGGGTATGGTCGTGGTACCACAGGGTGGCCGCCCGCTGGTCGTTGGGATACTGGAACACGGCTGTCCCCGCATCCGCATTCGTACGGTCAAACTGGTCGTAGTGGGTGCCTTGTGTGGCATAACCGTCCGGGATGTTGTTGGCCGCGGGCAGGTACCAGGCTTCCGGATAGCCATCGCTCTCCGGGCCGACATGGGCCCCGTGCACGTGGGTGACGATCGGCACCGGCCCGGTATAGGGCGTCGGGTCCGTGCCGCGCATGTCGCGGCCCATTTCGCCGCCGGGCGGGTTGGCCCAGTGCAGCGTCTGGTCAACCGGAAGAAGGTGCGGGAGGTATTTTCCATTCCCGTCGACCAGACCGTTAATCCATTTGACTCTCACCGGCCGCCCGTACTTGGCCTCGATGGTGAACGCCGGGTAGTTGAACGTCCCGGGGTGATTCACCGATCCGTAGCTCCAGACGGTCGTTATCGGAAAGCCAGGCGGTAGAATCTGCTGCTGAAACTGCCGCACCGCGATCTCGTAGTAATCGATGTTCCTGCTCATCTTCTCCCTGAGCTTGGTGGTTCGCGGCATGGCCGGCGGAACCACCAGGGGGCTCACGTATTTGGGAATGGTAGTGGGATCTAATACTTCAGCCCGGCTCAGGTGAGGGGGTGCGAGAACCAGCATGGCAGACAGTGCGAGAGCCGGCCCGTAAACCGGGGTCCACATTCGAGACATGGTGCGCTCCTTTCTGGCCGCGCGCACCGCGGGCGAACTTCACCCCGTGAGCGCGCAAAGGTGGAATATGGTTCGTCGACTGGGCATCAAGTGCCCGCGTCGGGAGCGTTTGATCACTCCGGACACCGGACCGTAAGAAATGTGAACAAACCCGGAGTGACGGCTCGAGACGCCGTGTTCTTGGTCATGCATCGCCCCCCGTTCCGCCTCATCCCGTACAAGTTTTCCTGCAAACTGCGTGCCACACTATCAGCTTCTCCTGGGCACACTCTGTGAAGAAAATCACAATCGGCAGCTTGCATGATCCCATCGCCTGCGTCGCATGACGCAACGCCCTGCGGGATATGACCAGGTCACCGTCGAGGAGCAAGTCGAGGTCGATGGTCCGCGGTCGAGCCTCTGGCGGCGGGAACAGAACGGCGTGAAGGTAAAGGCGTAGTTGAGCGAGTGGCCCGTGGAGCGGCCAACCCACTGGCTACACCGGGGCAACGCGTCAGAGATGGCGGCCGGACTCGAAATCCAAACGCCCCCAGACCTGAGTGAGAGTAGGCCACTACTCTGTGAGTAGGATCGGAAAAGGCGTCAGATCGGAAATGTCAGGCAGGGTTACGGACCGCCTTCTTCAGCTTTTCGATGTACATCGGTACTTCCTTGTGCGGATCGCGCCCCTCGTATTCCAGGGCGAGATAGCCGCGGTAGCGGGCGTCGCGCAGGATGCCGGCGATGCGGCCGAAGTCCGCCGGTTGCGCCTTGCCCTTGTCGTGCAGCATCACCTTCACCTGGCACGTCACCGCTCGTGGGGCGAGTTTGGCGATCCCGCCATACGCATCGTCAGGGAAATTTCCCGTATCCAGGTTAAGGCCCAGCCAGTCGCTCTTGACCGCATCCAGAATGCGCAGGACGTCGTCGGCGGTCTCGGTCATGTAGCCGTGGTTCTCGATGGCCAGAAAAATGCCGTGCCCGCCCGCATACGCGCAGGCCCGTTTCATCGCGCTGACCACGTTGGTGAACGCCTGCTCGCGGGAAACCCCCTTGACCGGTGCGCCCGCGAAAATGCGGATGGCCGGCGAGCCCAGCTTGACTGCGATATCCACCCATTTGTTGATGCGGGCAACATCCTCATCCACGTCAGGCGCCGGCTTGCAGAAATTGTTGTTGGTCGGCGTGCAACTGATGTCCAGTCCGGCTAAGAAGATCTTGCGCTTGAGGCTGTAGACATATTCGTCGTCGGTCTTGAGGAAGTAATAGAAGGTCGGCTCGACGGCATCGGTACCCAGCCGGGCGCAGAGCTCAGTCAGATCGAACAGCGTCATCTTCCCGGGCTTGCCCGGCTTGTCCAGAAAGTCGCGGAACGAGTAACCGGCCAGGCTGACTTTCAGCACGGCCGGCAGCGGCTGCCCCTTGCCGGCGGGCGGCTCGGCGTTGCTGATACTCTCCTGATCGGCGCCCCGTGCCGTCTTCGTCCGAGCCATCGCCGCCGCAGCGCCTGAGAGACCGGCCAGCAGCAGCGTCCTTCGTGATTGCGTCGTTTCCATGCCGTCATTCCTCCAGCTTGATGGTTCCAGATGCGTCTTCACAAAAACCCGACGGCATTCTAACCGGTTTACCGGTACGCCGCTGGTTCAACCGCGTGGTCGGTCGATCCCAGAAAACCAAGCACCCACTTGTTGAATTGCCGCGGCTCATCGAGCATCACTTCATGGCTGGTGCGCGGCGCGATCACCAGCCGTGCATTCGGCAGATGACGATAAAAGTACAGCGCCTCGCGAAGCGGATGCATGACGTCGGCCTGGCCCCAGATCAGCAGAACCGGAACCCGCACCTCCGGCAACCGCTCGCGGCAATAGGTATAGAAGATGCTTCGCAACGCCCGCGAGGCGGCCCGGCCTTCCGGCGCATAAAGATCGTCGTTCGCGCGTACCGCCATCTGATACCGCAACAAACCCTGGGCTACGGGCGTGTCATGCTTGACGATCGACCGGAAGGTGTGTGGCCAATTCCGCCGCAGATGGTCGGTGACGATGCCGTCCGACCAACCCAGCCTGATCCCCAGATTCAGCAGCGGCCCGGTCGGCGTCCACGCGCCGCTCGATCCCATCAATACGAGTCGTTCGACGCGCTCCGGATGCTCGAGCGCGAGCAACAGCCCGAGCTGCCCGCCGAGCGACCCCCCCATCAGTGTCGCCCGTGGAATATTCTTCGCGTCCATGAATGCTCGAATCCGCTCCGTGATCCAGGCGAGTTCGTACGAAGCTTCCGGTTTATCGGATTTGCCGAAACCGGGCGGATCGAACGCGACCACATGATAATGCTCGGCCAGCGCGGGGATGTTCTGCTGCCAATAGTCGATCGACGTGCACAGGCCCGGAATGATCAGCAGAGTTGGACCGCTGCCCATTTCTTGGTAACACACGCGCAACCCCTCCACCTCGATGTATTGCTCGCCGAGGGCGTAGCGATGGTGCTCGAGCAGATCATCATTGCGGTAGGGCCTCAATTGGAGATTAGTGCAGGCGGCACCAAGCAGTGCGGGGGTGAAGCCGATGGTGAATAGTATGCGCCGCCAGGTTGCCACAGACATTACCGTTACGATTCGCCGCGATCGATGGTAAACTTCCGGCGGGGCTTGATTGGATACTTCTGAAAATCCTCGCAGAATTCGGTGATGCGCTGGATCACGAGTTCGGCCGTGGCCCGGCCCTTCTCAGCCGTCGCCGAGGTGGGGTCGCCTTCGACGCCCGTCTCGCTCAGCCGCGACCAGTCGTCGATGAAATCGACCGGGCCGCAGCCGGCCAGATCGACCCAGAAGTGCCGCATCTTGTGCGGCTGCACGTCGGCTACCGCGCGGCTCATATCCACACCCTCCGGCCGGATGTGGAGGTAAAGAGAGGTCTCGATCTCGCATGCGTGCCCCATGCCGCCGGGGAACACCGAGTCGCGGTTCTTGCGAAGGTGGTCCCCCACGATGTCCCACCAGGACACGAACGCGCAATGCGCATTCGACGTGTTGATCACTTTGCGAGCGGCCAGGCGGCAGATGTTCGGGTTCGAGCCGTGGCCGTTGACCATCAGGATCTTCTGAAAGCCACTGACCGTGATCGAATGAGCCACGTCGTAAACGTACGCCAGCATCGACTCGATCGACGCATTGAGGCAGCCCGGAAAGCCCATATTGTGCTGATTGAAACCGTAGTGGATGGGCGGCGCGACCAGCATCAGCTCCGGCCGGCGGCGGGCCAACTCCTCGCACAGGTATTCGACGATCAGATTATCCACGTCCAGCGGCAGATGCGGCCCATGCTGCTCGATGCACCCGATCGGCAGCAGCACCACCTTGTTCGCACGCACGGCGTCGTTCACCTCGTGCCAGGTCAGCTCCCGCAATCGATGTTTCTCAGGCATGAATACGAGTCCAGGGTTCATTCCAAATGCGAAGTGATCCAGGCGCGGAGGTCACGGATTCTCTGGCGCACGGGAACCTTTTCAAGCGGCGCTTCCGGCTCTTCGGGGAGGGCGTCATACCGGAACTCGACTGCAAAGGGTGTCAACTGCCGCAGATCTTCGAGCTGTGATGGAATCACGATACCAGCATTCGTAATCAGATCCATAAGATCGATCAAGCGGTGGGTGTGAGGATACCTGATCTGGAGTGAAGCGAGAAGGGCCTTCAGAAGTTTCTCGACGGCCTGCTGAGCATGAAACCCGAACACTTCAACTGGCGCATTGGAATCATCCAGTAACTTGTCAAGAAGATACTCGTCATGTTCAGCCTTGCGCAGCAAGAGCTCGGCCTGTTCACGCCACTTCACTGAACATTCGTCCTTCTTTGGCTGCTTCGTATACGACGGTTCCGGGAGTGTCTACCCATTCCTCGAATGTTCTGCTGCTCACCACAACAATATCCACGGGAATTCTCAATGGCCGGAGGACATCCGCAAGTCGCGCCATTTCCTGGCGCCTGGCCTTAACCTCCGGCTCGATGACAAGTAGATCGAGATCACTCGTCAATTTGGCATCTCCTCGTCCATGAGAACCGAAAACAATCACACGAGCACCAGGTGCCGCCTTCAGTATCAGTTGCACAGCCTTGCTCATCGTGACTTCGTCAATCACTCGTGAACTCCTCATGCTCAAGTATAAGACGGCGGCCGTATTACTGGAAGGTCCCGATTCATACTTCAGTACATTCTAATGGGAATACCCCCGGCGGCGATGGATTCCCGCGCGGCCAGGGCGATCTTTGTGGCACGATGCGCATCCGCGGCCGGCATCGGCGACGGCCCGCCCCGCTCCACCGCCCGCTTGAAATGCCAGACGCTGTACGCCATGGTGGACAAATACTCATCACTGACACCGAGCAGCACGTCGTCGGACAACCGGGTGAAATCGCCGTTATACAGCGTCCCGGATCGCCGCCACAGGTCCACCTGGTAAAAGCCCTTCGTGCCCAGCAGCAGAAAACGCGGGTGCGCCACCGGCATGAGATACCGGTCCATCGGCACCCATGCGATGTGGTCCTCAGCGCAGCGGCCGTCCGGGAATTGCAGGGAAATCCAGATATTGTCGTCGATCTTCAGCTCCGGGTTCACGCGGGCGGAACGAGCCGATACGTGCGTGGGGCTTGCATCCATCATCCAGCAGATCAGGTCGATGTTGTGTACCGCCGTGTCCAGCACGCCCAGCGCCCACCCGGTGTTATTGAGATGCAGCGGCGACAGGCGCGTGGACATGACCGCCCGCAACTGCCCGATCCGTTCGGAGGCGACGATGTGTTTGGCGTCGATGAACGCGGGGTTGAACCGCTCGCAGTGATCGACCATCAGCACGCGATCGCTGCGTCCGGCGGCCTCGACGATGGCCTGCGCATCTTCCAATATATCGGCGAGCGGCTTCTCCAGCAGCACGTGCTTGCCGGCCGCGAGCGCCGCTTCACAATGCTCGCGGTGAAACTCCGACGGGCTGGTGATGAAGACGGCGTCGATGCCGGGGTCTTCGAGGATCTCGCGATACGAGGATGCCGGCGTTACACCAAAGCGTTCGGCCGCCTCGCGCAGCGCGTCCTTGTTTCTCCGGTATATCGACCGCACCTCGACATCGCCGATGCGCCGGCAGGCTTCCAGAAGGAACTGACCGTGCTCGCCAAACCCGATGATGCCGACGGTGAGTGCCATTCATTCGAGTCCGAACAGGCAGCGATCGAGTCGCAGGGCCATGCGGCGAACCTCCTCGCGATACTCGCCCGGAGCTTGCCGCCCGAAAAGAACGTCCACAATCCATCCCGCGATCGGCTCTGCGTCGGCCGGCGTCATGCCCCGGCGCGTCAGCTCCTGAACGCCGAATCGCAGGCCGCTGCGTCCCCAGCGCTCGGGCAGCAGGCAGGCACCCGTGATGATCCCCGCCTCTTCAAGCCGCTGGGCCAGGTCGGCCGCTTGTCCGTGTGCGCGCGTCGCGGCCAGCACCGTGTGCGATTCGGTGTAAGCCCGCGCGGTCCTCACCACATCGACATAGCGCGCCGCGAGCGCCGCCGCCAGCGCCTGCGCGTTTGCGATCACCGCCCCGGCGTGCTCCGGTCCATATTGCAGCCATTCCAGGCATGCGGCTCCCAGCGCCGGCAGTCGATGCAAATGGTGGTTGGTCACCAGCGCTGGATAGATCGCCTCGCCGACGCGCTCGGCCAGCGATTGGTCATTCGTCAGCACCAAGCCGCCCTGCGGACCACCAAATGTCTTGTGCGTGCTGGCGGAGACCAGGTGCGCTCCTTCCTTAAGCGGCGCCTGGAAACGACCGCCCGCGATCAGTCCGAGTACGTGGCTGGCGTCGTAGAGTAGAAACGTGCCCGGCACGCGGTCCACGATTTCGCGGATCTGTGCCACCGGGTGCGGGAACAGAAACGTGGAGGAGCCGAGGATGACCACGCGCGGTTTGAGCCGCGGGATCAACTCCCGGCAGCGATCCACATCGATGTTGAAGTTTTCACCGTCGAACGGCAGCGGCTCTACCTTCAGGTCGATCAGCGGCGCGCGCTTGAGCTTCTCGGCCAGGCGATGCCCGCCGCTGCTGCCGTCCAATTCGAGCACCGTATCTCCCGGCCGGCACAACGCGAGCAGCACCGCCTCGCCCGCGATGTGGCCGGACAGCGGCCGCAAATCGGCATAACGCGCGTCGAACAGCCGCATCACCAGATCGGTCACCACCCGTTCGAGCCGTACGATGTGCCGGTTGCCCTGGTATTTGCGGGCCTGCTGATCGATGCCGCTGTAATCGCCGTAACGGTGACTCAGTTCGTTGGCCTGAAGTCGGGAGACGGCTGGGCTGGTGATATTCTCCGAGGCGATGAGGTTCAGGCACTCCTTCCGGTAATTCTCGTGGTCGGCCAGGATGCTTTCGATTTGTACGAGATTCGCCGGCTCCTGTTCGGGCGCCGGCGATTCATAAGAGGTTTCAACGGGTTTCATGAGGCTGCTCAACAACCACTGTCGGATCGAAACAGTTATACTACTGCCCGGTTCGAGGCTCAACATACGTCTTGCGAGATCAATATGCCGCACGCGCATCTTCAGGCGATCGACTGGGCGGTCATCGGCAGCTACTTCCTCGCGCTGGTGGCGATCGGCCTCTACTACCGCCGCTTTGCGAGCCGCAGCATGGAGGATTACTTCCTCGCCGGCCGGCGCAACTCGGGCTGGGCCAACGGCGTTTCCTATGCGGCCGCCATGATGAACGCCGACGTGGCCCCCGCATACAGCGGCCTCACCGCCGTGACCGGCCTGTTCATCTGCTGGTGGTACCTGACGCGCTTTGGCCTGGCGCTATTCATCGGCGCGATGCTGTTCGCCGTCTTCTGGCGGCGGCTCAATCTCTTTACGACCCCCGAGTTCTACGAGCTGCGTTTCGGTGGCCTGGCCAGCAACATCATGCGCACTTGGGTGGCCGTGCGCTCCGCCCTGATCGCGATGGTGGCGTGGACCGGCACCGGTCTGATCGCCATGTACAAGATCGCCGGCCCCGTGCTCGGCATCTCGAAGACGACCACACTGATGATCGTGATCCCGATTGTGCTCCTTTATATCGGCGCCGCCGGCTTCTCCGGCGTGGTCGCCACCGCCGGCCTCCAGAGCCTCATCATGTTCATCGGCAGCGCGATGCTCTGCGGGATCGTGCTCTACGATGTCGGCGGCCCGGCGGCACTGGCTCATCGCGCTCAGGAGATCGCGGGAAGCCAGGTCCTGCAATCGTTGCCGCCGCCCGAACACAGCGTATTCCCGCTCGCCGCCGCGATGGTTTACCTGATCGGATCCAGCATCGGCTACGGCGGCGACACGGCTCCTCTCGGCGGCGCGATGGAGGGTCAATACCTGCTCTCCAGCAAGAATACGCGAGAAGCATCGAAGATGTACATCGTCGCGGAGATCACGCTGTTCGTGCTCCTGCTTCTGGTCACACTGCCCGCCCTCGGAGCGATCGTCGATTGGCCCGGCCTGCGCGACGGGACGCTCGACCGCGAAATGGCGTACGGCCTGCTCATGGCCAAGTATCTGCCCGCGGGCATGCTCGGCCTGCTGTTCGTGGTGATGCTCGCGGCCGTGATGTCCACCATCGGCAGCAACCTGAACTTCGGCGCGCAGGTGCTGGTGAGCGATGTCTATCGCCGGTACCTGCGGCCGGCGGAGTCCGACCGGCACTACATGTGGATCGCCCGCATTGCCACGCTGCTGATCCTCGCGCTCGCTCTGCTGGTGGTCTATAACGTCAACCTGATTTTCGAAGTGGCGATCTTCATGCTCGCGTTCTCGGCCGCCGAGCTGCCGGCCAACTGGGCGCAGTGGTGGTGGTGGCGATTCAACCGCTGGGGGCGGCTGACGGCATCGTTCGGGGCGCCCATCCTGCTGCTGGCGGTGCGGGGGTTCGGAGGTTTCGGTGAGGCACACCGCTTGGCTTTTCCTGGGGTGGCTTCGGACTGGCCGTGGTGGGATCAGACGTATCTGGTCATCGCGATCAATACCGTCCTGTGGATCACCGTCACGCTGCTCACGCCGGCCGATAGTCGCGAAGTCCTGGAAAGGTTCTATCTCAAAGGGCGCCCGCTGGGCGCATGGGGCCCGCTCCGCCGCGAATTCGATTCTTCAGAATCAGGAGCGACGCGCCGGTCACACAGCGGGATCGGTTTGATCGCGGTCGGTCTTGTGCTCGCGCTGCTCGGCGCGGCATCGATCACACTTTTTGTTCTCGGCCTTTCTCAACTGTACGTCGGCATCCACCTTCGCGGCATGTGCGAACTTCTGGGATGCGCGATCGGCGGAGCACTGTTCTTCACTTCATACGGCCGATTCATCGATCGTCTGGAGGACTGGGCGGAAGTGCGGGCGACGCCGACGAACGGCGAATCCGTCAGTCCCTCCCATGAGTCCCCAGTCACTCAGATGACATCCGCAGTCCGCAATTCGCAATCCGCAATTCGCAATCCGCAATCTGGAATACAACCCGCGCCGACCAGCGTCGTCGTCGCCATCTCCACCGCCGCGTATGGTCTGCTGATCGCCGGTGCCGGGATGTTGGGTACACACGGCACCGACCGTCTGCTCAACGTGCTCGCGGGAGCGGCGTTTCTCGTTTCGGCGGCCATCGTCTGGCGGCTCGGGCGAGCGCCCGCCTCCACGAAAGCAAACCCACCAATGGAGGTATAAACCACTACCTCATGCCGTTCATCCTGAGCATCGATGTCGGGACCGGCTCGCTCAAAGCGGGCCTGATGAACACCGACGATGGTTCGTGGACCATCGCCGGCCGGCCGCTCACCACGCATTTCGACGGCGACCGCGCGGAGCAGGACGCGAATGAATACGTGGCCGCGATGATGTCGGTCGTGGCCGAATTGCGGCAGCGGTGCCGCGACATTACCGATCTGCGGGCGATCGGCGTCACCGGCCAGATGCGCGGCCTGGTGCTCGCCGGCCAAGATCACCAGCCGCTCGGCCCCGTCCTCACGCTGCACGACCGGCGGGCGCCCGCTGAAGCGCAGGAGTTCATCAGCGAGTTCGGCATCGCCCACATCCATCAACTGACCGGCCAGCGTTTTGATGTCGCCAGCACGCCGGCCAAGCTCCGCCGGCTCGCCGCGAGCGAACCCGAGCGGCTCCGGGACGCATGGAAGCTGCTCGCGCCGAAGGACTACATTCGCCTGCGGCTCACCGGAACCCCCGCGACCGATCCGACCGACGCGGCCGGCTGGCTCCTGTACGATCTGGAACATGAGCAGTGGCACGCGGACCTGGTACGCTTCTCCGGCATCAGGCCCGATCAACTGCCGGAGATTCGCCCCGCGTGCAGCGCCGCCGGGCCGCTGCTGCCGGAGTGGCGCGACGCATGGGGCCTGCGTGGCGACGTGCCCGTCTTCGTCGGCGCGGGTGATGACATCGCCGCCACCGGCTGCGGGGCCGTCGAGCCGGGCGACATCTACGAACACATCGGCAGCACCGGCTCGATCTTCGCCGTCACCGACCGCATCATCCTGGACGAGCGGCAGATCATCGAGTGTTATCCGACGGAAACGCCCGGCCGATACTGGGTAGGCGGATCGTGCAACGGCGCCGGCACCGCGATCGAACACGGCCTCAAGCTGTCATCGCTAACGCACGAGGGCCGGATCGACTGGACGGCCGTGCATCACGCACTGTCGCGCTGGGCGGAGAAACCTCCGCAGTCGCGCCCGCTGTTCCTCCCCTACGTCGCAGGCGAGCGCTGCCCGCTATGGGACAGCCGTGTGCGCGGCGCAATGATCGGCCTGTCCATCGATCACACCCCTGACGATATCGCCGTAGCGATCCACGATGGCCCCGCCCTCCTGCTCGCCTGGATCATGCAGGAGGTCCAGCGCATCGTTATCCCCCAACATGTTCGCCACGGCGAATCTCGCCTCTGGCGGACCGGGGGCCAAATCCACTCGGCCGGCAAAGCGGGCCAGTGCGAGTCGTTCGGCCAACTGCGCGCCACCGTCTATGGTCAGCGCGTCCACCGCGCCGCCCACGTCGACGCCGCCCTGCTCGGCGCCGCGCTCATCGCCGGCGTCGGCTGCGACCTGTGGCCCGACACACCGAGTGGGGCGAAGCGATTCCTGCAAAACGCGTGGACAGCGGATCCCCTGCCGATCCATGCAGCCGCATACCAGGAGCGTCTGGAACAGTTTCAGGCAATATCAGAACTCCTGGCCAAAGCCGCCCATTGATAGGAAACGCGATTCTCGCATGGGGCCTTATTCAATATGAGTTCCGTCAATCACTACTGAGTTGCAAAGCGGCGTTGTAGGCGGTGGCGAACCGCCGGTCGGCGGAGAGTTGCGGAATGTCGGCGTCGAGAAGGTCGCGTTCCACGAGCGCACGAAGCCCGTCAAGCTCCTGCTTGCTTGCGGTGTGCGTGCGGATGCGATTTGCGGCCAGTAAGGCTTTCAAGCTCACGCGGATCACCTATCAGGAATATCACCTTATCCTTGAGAATATTCGCGAGCAGATGATGCCCGGAACGGACCTTCGTGGCAAACTCCTTCTCCGAATATACCAGCGGATTCACAGGTCGCAGCAGCCGCGACTCCGCCCGCTTGAGGGCCGGCGCCAGGTCCGCGAGGCCGACGGCTCCCACCACGAGCAGGTCCACGTCGCTTGAGGAGCGTTCCTCCGCCCGGGCGACGGAGCCGTAGATGAGAGCCAGGCGGATGTTCTTCGCGAACGGGCGAAGCACGTCGCGGAGCACGTCCGCAAGCCCGGCGGTCTTCACCATCAGCCCCCGAAGTTCGGGCAGCAGCGGGCAGTCCGGGTCTGCCTGGTAGTAGGTCCGATTGCCGTCCCGCCGGCGGTGCAGGATGCCCGCCCGGACCAGAGCGGCAAGCTCGCGTTGCAGGCTCGACGGCGTCACCCCCAGGTGCCGGGCCAGGTCGCTGAGATACCACGCCCGGTCCGTTTGGGTGTGCGTGGCCGCGAGGACCTCCTGACGGGTCTTCGGGAACAGCGCATCGAGGGTGGATGTCTTACGCATAATGAGTAAGTATATACGCAATATGCGTAAAGTGCAAGGCAGGCGCCGTTTATCGCCCCCGCACGCCGGTTGGGGGTTGCGACCGCGAGTTAAACGCAACCCGGCTTGCTTAATTTCTGCTGTCAGCTGGCGTCAATCTGGTTACTCGCGTTGATGCCGGAAACTGGACGATAGACGCCAGAGATACCGACGGGCAGCAATACCCGTTGACGGGCGACGACCTCTATGGTCTGCTGTTGGAACTGGCAGAACAAGTCGGCTGCGAATGGGAATAAAGATGAGCCCCCGAGAGCAAATCAAGCAAAAACTGCTGAGCATGTCGGGAAGCGAATTCGACCAGATCAGAGAACGGTACAAAGACTATTGGGTTGAATTCCCATCGGAAACCCGGCAAGGGTTCGTAGACGGGTATTTGAAATGCTACGACGCCAACGAAGAATTCGCGCGCGACCTGCGCGGCTTGCTGTGCGTTGAAAATGAAACCGAATACGACAGGTCGATTAGTGAACGGCAAGCCATAGCCGCAGAAACCGCCGCGCAATCTGTCGCTCGCTCTGCGAGAGCCGCCGAACGGTCAGCCGATGCGGCCGACAGGGCTAAGGGCTATGTCCGATTGAGCATGATAGGCACTCTTATCTCGGCAGCCGTCGCGGTTGTAATGCTGGTCTGGAATTTGACCCGCCAACCCTAACCGCATCGTCAGTTGAAAGGAGAAAGCAATGCCGGATGTTACGGTAACGAACAGAAACGGCAGAGAAGGAGTCGCCGTCGTCGCAATGGACGAAATTCGGGCACGCCAGTTAGCAGAGGCAGAAGCTCGGAACAACGGCAAAACGCTTTCGCCTGAGCGACCTACAATGTTCACGACTGAACAAGGCAGAAATGCCCGGTTCTTTCCGTTCTCATAAAAACATGGCTTCGTCGACTGTTGCTGTTGGAACTGGTTGAGATTAGCGGGAGGCATTCCAATGCGGGACGGGTGGTATCAAACAGAGGAGAGTATGGGTAACGATTGGCAAGAATTCAGACAGATAAATAACCCGTACCATGTTTACGGGCTTCCGATAGGCATGGGCTTGTACAATTGGGAAGTAGCCAAAGACGGCCCGACGTGCAAAGGACAAATGTACAACAGCCTAAACGATGCAATGATTGCGGCGGAAACGAGGCGTGGTCAGTCGTTGCCCACCCCCAAGAACTATTGAGATACAATCGCAACTACGAGCAACACCCGACCAACGTCTTGCTCGATGGACGTGCATTCTCTGCCGCGGAAACCGGACGGAGAGAGGCGAAAAACGAACGGATCGGCAGCGCATCGGTGACGTGGGCGGGGAACGGTCGGTGACGCGAAAACCAGCATAATGCCGAGTTCAGGTGACGGGGGTGTTCCGCCCTGGCATGCCCGGCTTGCAGAGGATGAACGGCGCGCGTCTTTCTCTATCGGCTCACGAAGATCGCTGCGTCGCAGGGGCGGGGGGCGGTGCCGTGAGACTGCGCCTATGGCGTGGGCCTGTCAATTACGTATCGGTAGCCGTTGGGTTGATCACTGCCCACCTCTACAGTAAAAAGAATCGCCACTGTGCTTCCGCACCGGTAATCAACTCCAGAAACCAAATCCACACCGTTCGGGAAACTCCATCCAGAACTAAAGGCGATTCCGCCGGGTACTCCGAGTTGAATGCGGTCCGAACAATCATCTATGGCCGTGTAATTCGCACCCGGCACTAGCCTTATGCTCCGCCTGTTGTATGCGGAGCCTATCGTCAACGGCGCGATCAATTCGTACGGTGTGTTGTTAATCACGATAACCTCGACCATGCCAGCCGGTAAGTTCCTCGATGGTCTTACAGGGGCGACGGTGGCAGGCAGGAACACAGCAACAATCGCTTTCGGGCCGTCTATCGTCAGCCGGAGGTCCACCGTCTCGCCCCCAAAAGCATCGAATCCCCAGTAAGCAAGTTGCCATTCTGCGTCGGGCAGAGCAAGGAACTGGCCCGTGCGGCCATCCGTCATGGTGTAAATCTCGGCGATACCGTCTTTAGATGTAGGTGAAATATCCTCAAAATCAACGACGACCGAAGGGAGGCTTTGCAGAACATGGATCTTGCCACCTCCAAGCGCGACGACAGTCACCTGGAACGTTGTTGGCGGCAAGAGCGACGGCTCGCAGGCAATGCCCACGCCGTTGCCGTCGGCATCCGCCTGGTCGGCGTTGGCCACCGTCGGACAGTTGTCCTTGCAGTCGGCCACGCCGTCACCGTCCGTATCGGTGTCGGGCTTCCCGCACCCGCACTGGCCGGGAGCCGTCTTGGCCGGATCATTCCGGCAGAGGTCGCAAGCGTTACCGGCACCGTCGTTATCCAAGTTGGCCTGATCGGGGTTGGCGATGTTCGGGCAGTTATCGCACGCGTCGCCCACACCGTCGCCGTCCCTATCCGCCTGATTCGCGTTGACGACGTTCACGCAGTTGTCGCTCGTGTCGGGCACTCCATCCCCATCGGCATCGGCGAACGGGCAGCCCTGCCCAAGACAGAGCAGCAATAGCAGCGGCGGGATGAAGCGTTTCATGGTGTCCCTTTCTGATCGACCAGCACGAAGGGCGAGCGGAAATGAGCAGCCCCCTCTGCGGGGCGACCAGCCGAGAGTAATGGTACCGCAGACCCTTGCAGACGGGAAGGCTTGATTTCGGGGATGACTTTTTGCGAGAATCCGTCCAGCTATGGCACAGCTTGTCGGCAGTTGGAAAGCGAAAGCGGAGAGAATGGCGATTTTGAGACGGACGTGGAGTTATGCGATCGAAACTTTGTGAACCGTTTTTTTTAGGGGACGAGCACGAGAGGTCCGCCGCCATCGGCGATGAGTCATTTCTTGGATTTTTTTACCAAGCTGACGAACCGACGGTAGGGCAGTCGGATATCCGAGAATGCCTCACCAGAACGGACCACCACGCACTATTGCACAAGGTGCGTGCGGCTGCGGTTTAGGTGGGCGCGCTACCCGTTCTGCCCCCGCAGCGATACGATGTAAAATTGAGAAGCGCGTAAGTCCTGAAATGACAAGCTCCGGGCGAGTGGCGGAATGGCAGACGCTGGGGACTTAAAATCCCCTGGCCGAAAGGCCGTGCGGGTTCGATTCCCGCCTCGCCCATAAGAGGTTACGAGCATTCAGGATACGCCGAGATGGGCCGCTGGCGTCGCCTGAAAGCGCGTAAACCGAAAATTCCCCTTGACAATGAGCTAATTCAATAGTACATTAGGTGTATGGAACCCACGGAGGCGACGCCGCTGCCGATCAGCATCGACAAGCGGAGCGGCGTGCCCATCTATCTGCAACTGGCGGAACGCATCCGCCTGCTCGTCCGCGAGGGCCGGCTGCGCCCGGGGAACCCGCTGCCCACGGTGCGGGCGCTGGCGGTGGATCTCGGCATCAACGCCAACACCGTCGCCCGGGTCTATCGCGAGTTGCAGGCGGAAGGGGTGCTGCGGCTGGAGCGCGGTCTGGGGACCACGGTAGCCGATACCAGCCTTCCGCAGGTGCCCAGGGCGGACTTCCGGCAGATAGAGAAAAAGGTGGCCGAACTGATTCGGCTCGCACGCCAGGCGGGCCTGCGAGCTTCAGAACTATCACAACTCATCGAGAGCCGATGGCAGGAGGAATAACATGCTTCGCGGTAGCTTGAACGTGGTCTCCGGCGTGATTCTTGCAGTCACCGTGCTGGTGACCGGATTGCTTGTCTGGTGGGAAGCGGATACTTCGCGGATCCTCGCGGTGGTGATCATCGGGATGATCGTCGCCGCGTCGCCGCGCATCGTGAAGGAATGGGAGCGCAGCGTCCTGCTGCGCCTGGGGAAGTTCCAGCGCGTCCTGAGTCCCGGACTCGCGTGGGTGATCCCCGGCGTCGATCAGCTCGTCTCCATGGTGGACATGCGCATTCGCGCGACGACGTTCTCGGCCGAGAAGACGTTGACCAAGGATACCGTGCCCGTCGACGTTGACGCCGTCCTCTTCTGGATCGTGACCGATGCGCAAAAGGCGATCCTCGAGGTCAAGAACTACGAGACCACGATCACCTGGGCGGCACAAACGACGCTGCGCGACGTGATCGGGCGGACCGAGCTGGTGCGCATGATCTCCGACCGGCAAAACCTCGACCAGGAGCTGCAATCGATCATCGATGCGAAGACGACCGACTGGGGCATCACCGTGCAGTCGGTCGAAATCCGCGACGTGCGCATTCCGGCGTCGCTGGAGGACGCGATGAGCCGCAAGGCCCAGGCCGACCGCGAGAAGGCCGCCCGCGTGATCCTGGCCGAGAGCGAAGTGCTCGTCGCGCAGGAGATGATAAAGGCGGCGAGCATCTACGAAGAGAAGAAGATCGCCATCCAGCTTCGCGCCATGAATATGACTTACGAGTCGGTCAAGGAACGCGGCGCACTGATGGTCATTCCGTCGGGCATGGCGGATTCGATGAATACCGGCGCGCTGGGTGTGGCCAGCATGGGGTTTCGGACGGCGGTCGAATTCCCGAAAGGCGGGGATAATACGTGACTCCTCTGCCGGTAAGCTCGAAGCGACTCAGGCATCGCAGGGTGCGCACGGCCGATGGAACGCTGCGGGATGTGACCCTGCTGCCGCTGTTCGATGACGCGGGGAGCGTGCGCGGGCTGATGTTGTTTGACCACGATCGAGCGATGGTGAGTGTGCAGGATTGGCGGCCCGACTTGGTGCGGGTGCCGTGGCGCGGCGCGGTGAGGCTCGACGCCTCCGTCGGGTCGCTGGGGCCGGTGAGCGGGTATCAGGCCAGCCAGGCGGCCCAGCTCTGGCATTTTGATCCGGACTGGCTGCTCCGGGAGAAACGCTGCGCCGACGATCCAGCCTGTGTGCGCCTCACCGCGAACAACTGCGCCGGCCGCTGGCCCGTGCGGTCGCTTTACTTTCGAAGAGATCTGTCCCGCATCACCATGGTGAGCATCACGCAGGCCGGTGGGATCCAGATTGGCCGATGGAAGTCGAAGCTCCTCCCCCCGCGAGTCGCCGTCGCCGCGCCCGCATTCCAAAATGCTGCCCGATCCGGCAGACGCATCTGGATCCTCGACCCGATCTGGCAAGGGTGAGGCCGGCGTCCTCTCGCAGGACGAAGTTTAGGTGTTCAAGCCGGAGTGAGTATGAGCAGATTTGAGCCGCATCGCGCGCAATCGCACGAACTTACGCGCGATGCCGGGCAATCTGAGAGACAGCATATCACGTATCAGGACTGGAACGGAAATCCACTTGTTATCCCTCTTCCAGCATATTATGATGAAACCGCTGAAAGGAGTGCCCCTGAACCGTAAGGCAGCTCCGATCAGGATGTGAGTCGGAAGACTAGATGAAGGGCAAGTCGCCGCGGCGACGGGTCAGTCGAATAGTAAGCCGACGTGGGCGAATGCCCCAAGGGCGTTCATTCACGTCGGCTTTTTCGTTCACGGGCGTAACGGCGCCAGCAACCCCAAAGGGTTTGCGAGCTTGGGCGGTGCGACGTGAGGTCGCGAACAGGAGTAGACCATGCACGGAAAACGTCGACCCATCCCGAAAGTGCCGACCCAGATCGCCGGGCTGGATGAGATCCTGGAGGGCGGACTTCCCCGAGGACGGACCACGTTGGTCTGTGGTGGGCCGGGCTCCGGAAAGA
>CAYLLT010000049.1:0-40866 GCA_964384465.1 uncultured Planctomycetales bacterium
GCACGCAAATCCTTGCGCTGCCACGCGCACGCGCCATACCTGCGGAATCGCTGACATAAATGTACTGCGGCTTGCCGCCGATGGCGGGCAGGTGATACAATGAGATCCGTAGGCGGGCACCATTACGCTGAATCTCGGCTTTGGTACGTGACATGGGCTATACCTCCGTTACGCTGCGGGACCGCGGGTATCTGATTTGTCAGCGACACCCCCGACAATCCACCGGTTTATTCTACCTCGCATGTCCGATGGATTTCAACAAAACGGGTGCATGAATTCATAAGTGTTTTTTTTACATAACTTTATAAAACTGGTAGAATTGGTAGAATAATCCATTGCACCGCTAGCTCAATTGGACAGAGCATCGGTCTACGGAACCGAAGGTTGCTGGTTCGACTCCAGCGCGGTGCAGTGCCTTCCGGCCTCTCACTCGATCTCACCGCGGACTGACCACCGTCCAGACCCACAGCTTCGGGACTACGAAATCCAGCCGGGTGCGGCCGTTGAGCGTGCTGCTGGTGCACTCCTGCCGGCCGCTGGTGCCCTGCGGATTGGCGGTCAAAAAGTTCACCCGATTCATGTCGGGCGCGCCGACCGGTAGCAGCCATGACACACGCACGTTCTCGGCGGGCGTGACGGCATCGTGGTATTTATCCGTGCGCATCACGTTGAGATTGTACAGGTGCAGCAGGTATTCCCCGTCTTGTGTGCGCCGCGCGACGGCCCGAACGCCAAGCGGCCCTTGCAGCGCGACAGATGCACTTCCCATTGTCTTTTTAAGAGGGTCGAGATTGAAGGTGATTCCGCCGGCGCGTGAAGCAACCGAGCTGACTGGCATAACGGCTCCACCTTGCTCTTCGTAAGCACGAAGGGTGTCGGGAGTCACCTTCCTCACGAAGCCCTCTTCCGCGGCAAACGCGACCGCCGGGTACCCTTTCAACCGCTGGACCGTGAGATCAGCTTCGGTAATCACTTCGTACTGCACATTGTGCGCGCTCAGCTCGCGGGCCAATTGGGCGGTGAGACAAACGTCCCGATTCAGCCAGTTCTCGTAGGGCCAGATGAGCAGGACATCCGCGACAGATTGGGAGTTGCTGAACAAACCAGCATGCGCTTCGAGAAAATTGTGGTACCGGGCGACGCTCGCCGCAAGTGAATCACGAAATGCCGGCTCCCAGCAGCTCCAGACCATGTAGGCCGCATCATGTGCCGTGCACTCCGCGATCGAGAGAGCCATGAGGTTCACCGGTGCAATGTAATCGCCGTCGGTGGTGCAGATCGCGAGCGGCCGGCCGTTGCCGATCGCGTGAATCAGCCGAAGCGTGCTCGCATACGAGACGTAACCCTCACCCTGGCGGCGCGGCTGGCTGGACATGTCCTCGATGGTGATGAAATCCTCGTGCCGGCTCTGCTCGGGGATGCCGTAGGCGTATCCCCGCGGCTGCGAATAGAAGCTGTCCCACGAATTCAGACTGTTGTTGACGGTGAGAAGGAAGCCCGGCTTGAGCGTATGACAGTATTCGTGCAGTTCGCGCAGGAAGTCCGCCGCCTCCGTGACGCGGAACCTGCGCCAGAGCTGCGGCTGCGTTTTCGTCAGAGCACGCAAGCCATCGATGTCATCGGCAGCGGCCTGCACGCCCTCACGTTCGAGGAACCGTGCCCAGGCTCTCATCGCGTGCGGCGAGTAGTTGCCCGACATGTGGACCGTGGGATTGTCGAAGAACACGCCGTCGTGGCCGGACTCTGCGGCCAGTTTCATCATCAGCCGCGTGTACTGACGCCAGTAAGGATTCCACATGTCGGCCGGCGAATAATCCCCCCCGTACCAGGACGGCAGATTCCTTCCGTTGATATCCTGCTGGAGCATGCGCTGCGGCGTAAAGTCGGCGGGCCGGTCGGGGAAATAGTCGTCCCAGTTCACGGCGAACTTTTCGATGTTCACAATCGAAGTCGCGCAGAGATAGCTGAGCATGATGCGAACGCCGCCGGCGTGCGCCCCGCGGTTGTATTCTTTCAGCTTCTCGAGGTAGCCGTCCATCGTCGCCTTTGGCGGCAGACCGTGATAGCTGTAGGCACCGATACCCGTCGCGTACACCATTGTGCACCGCCCGGCGACGGCGGCATCCAGTTGCTCGGTTTGTCCGCCGAGATGGTCAAAGGCCGGGCGCATCCGGCCGATGGTCAGATCGTCGGAAATCGGACGAGTGGCCGGCACGTTCGCGGCCAGCGCCAAGGCAGCCCCCAAATGACCTATTGAGAGTGCGATCATGATCCGGGGCAACTCATCGAACTTCAGGACCGCGGTGATTTCTCGCCCGCGGCCGGCTCGTACTGCGGGACCTTCATCAGCTCGCCGCCTTTCAGCGCCGACTGGTGCGCAATGATGCCCGGCATCGTTTCAGCGAGCGCCTCGTAGATATCGATCGCGGGCCGGCGGCGTCTCACGAGCGAATCGACAAACTCGTGAACGATGAACGTCCACGATCCGCCGTGGCCGCTGTCGTGCCGCAGCGGGGCGGGCAGCATCTCCGTCTTCCAGTGTTGGACCATTGGCTGCGGCTTGGGCGGCTCGTTGGCGGTTGTAACCACGGCATCGCACCCGTTCGGATGCGGCATGTAATAGTTCATCTTCGTGCCGAACCAGGACGCACGCTCCGTAAACGGGCTTTGCACGTTCCAGAACACCGACATCTTCGCAAAATGCCCGCGGTTCGTCCGGCAGAGCGCGGTGCAGTTCCAGAACGGGTTCTTGTAAGCGTTGATCTTGAGGACTTCGTCATCGTCGCCCCAGCCCATGCACGAAACCTCGGTGATCCGCTCTCCGGTCACGCCGGTCAGAAACGCCACGACATGCGTGGGGTAAAGTATGGGAGGGTAGCCATATCGCCAGGTCGGCCCGTCCTTGTCATGCCAATACGCCTTGTTCGGCCCGCTGCGATGCTGGTATTGCTCGCCCTCGCTGTAGACGATTTCGCCAAATTTGCCCTCTTTGTACCACTGTCGGGCCGTAATGGTGTGCTGTTGGTAGAAGCTGGTCTCGGACATCATGTACGTCAGGCCGGTCTGCTTGACGGTTTCGAGAACCCGTTCGCACTCTTCCAGCGTCATGCCCAGCGGCACGGCCGAGATGGCGTGCTTGCCGGACTTGAGCACCATCTCGACATGCCGCGAGTGATCCGGGGCCGGGGTGTAGACCGTCACCGCGTCGATGTCCTTCGCGAGGATCAGCTTCTCCAGCGATTCGTAAGCCACGCCGCATTTGAACGTCTTCATGAGATGATCGCGCCGATCCTGTCGCAGATCGCTGACCGCGGCCACCACGGCATCCGGGTGCTCATGCCAGGGAAACATCGAGCCAAAACCCCCGCCGACCACGCCGATGCGGATCGGCTTGCTGGTGGACGGTTCGGCCCGCGCGGGCGTGGCATCCGAAAGTGCGCCCATAGCCGCGGCGGCCGACGCGGTGGCCAGAAATCGTCGGCGCGAAAGCGCTCGTGACGCCACATGCGGCTCGTCGTCAAACTTTCTCACTTGTTCACCTTCTCACTTTCTCACTTTCCTTCCGCGAGTTTCACGTCCACCGTCGCCAGCTCCGCGAATCGATCCACCGGTTGCCCGGCCGCCCACGCAATGCCACGCAGAGCGACCACGCGGAATAACGGATCGTTGAACGTCCAGTTGTAGTGGCCGAGAATGTTCACGTGAACGCGCCCCTTGCCGACCTCGCGGTTCCAGATCAGCGGTACCAGGATACGCCTGCCGTCGTCTTCTTCCATAGCGGTCGCCAGGACTTCGATGCGCTTCGGATCGCCGGCCAGACGCCAGTAGGATTCGTCATGAAACCGCAATGTGCGGCCCGCCAGTCCCCGGAGAATGTCATGCTTTTTATCTTCAAACTTCAGATCCAGCCAGCCGTGCCGGAATTTTGAGCCGGCGCCCCACGAAAGGCCAAGATTCTGACCGACGTGCTGCGAATTGTCGGCTCCATCCACCGCATAATGAAATAGCACAATGCCGCCGCCGCGGGCCAGCAACTTATCGATGCGCTTGTTCAGCTCTTTGGGCCAGGCCGCGCGCTTGAAGATTACCAGCACATCCGCGGATTCCAGATCGTCATCGCTCGGCTTCTCCCAGGCAGTAATAACCTCTGTGAGCCGCGCTTTGGAGAGCAACCGCTGCCAGGCTTTCTGCCACGCCGGGTAATCGTGCTCGCCGGGGCCGTGATCTTTGGGACCGGCCAGAAGCACGATTTTGCACATACCCTCCGAGTGCAGGGGCGGCCGCTGGAGTGCATCCGCTCGCGATTTCTCCCGTCCAATGACTGCCGCAAGTTCCGCCCGGCTCCTCGCGGGCGGGATTTCCTTCTGTAGTTCCGCGGGAATCGGCAGCAGCGTGCTCACCTCCACCGGCTGAGTCGCCGGCTTCTCCGCCGCCCATGCCAACGGCGCAAGAAACGATAGAAGAATAAACAGCCAGAGTGACGTCAGGATCGGGTTAGCGAGCACGCATCACCTCCCTTTTCGCGGAAATGGACCCGCATAATAACCGAAGACCACTGGATTCACATCCGCAGAATCATTGGCAGGCGGGAGGCTGATTCGCCCCGTTCAGGCACGGCAGAAACAACGCGACATCCATCTGATTGACCACGCCGTCCGTCAGCAGGTCGGCGGGCTCGCAGCCGGGTTGCATGGACATGCCGATGGGCGTCATACACCTCTGAATAGTTGCGAAATCTATCAGATCGACATCGCCGTCCCCGTCCAGATCGGGAATGACAAAGTAGCGGGCGCTCGCGGTCGCCGCAGCGGCATGGTTTGGTTTGGCGTCGTGGGCGAACGCCGCGTAGTAATACGTCGCCCCGTTCAGCGTGTCGGTGTGCACCAGTGCGTCGGCGTATCCGGGAGCGCCCGATTTTTCCACCAGCAGTGTCCCATCCGTCGCGCTCACCGGAAACTGGTCGAGGCGATAACGTATCGTCGTGCCGGCAAAGTCCGGCGACGAAGGATTGGTCCACGAGAGCGCGACCTGCCGATCGCCGGCGACGGCCGTGAAATTGACGACCGGTGCGGGCGGGATATTGTCCGCACCCGGATCGACCGCGGGCACGGTGTTATTCACCCGATCGTTGATGTAGTCGCGCTCATAGAACCGCAGGCCGCTGGCGGCATGGCCCTGGCCGGTCAGAATATCGATGTCGCCGTCGCCGTTGAAATCCCGCGCATCGGCCCCGGAGACGGTCATGATGGTGAACGGCTGGACAATGATGCTGCCGTTCGTATCGATGAATGCCGGCACCTGGCCGGCCGCACCGGTGCCGATGTTCCGGTAGTAGCGGATGGTGTGCTCAAACTCGCACGCAATGAAGTCTTTCTTGCCGTCGCCGTCCCAATCCAGGAACGAGCCTAAATTGGGGCGAATATAGGTGACCATTTTCCCGTCGAAAAGGATCGCCTCCGGCGTGCCGAAGACCGGCGAAGCGTCCGTCCCGGTGTTTCGATAGTAGTAGAATCCCGCGTTTTCCTGGTCGGCATAGACCAGGTCCTTCTTCCCGTCGTTGTTCCAGTCGGCGACCATCACGTGGGCGCGCGTCCCGCGCTGGATGGGCGTGCCGTTGGACAAGATCGACTGTCCCGCCGCCAGAACGGGCGTGGTCGCGGTCCCCACGTTGCGATAGTAGTAGACGCGGCCGGCCGCGCTCGAGGCGATCAGGTCCTTGAGCCCGTCGTTGTTCCAGTCGGCGATGTCGTGACGCAGATACCCGCTTTCGCTGCTCAGGTTGATGGGCACGCCGCCAGCGTACATCTTCTCTCCGGTGGCAAAGACAGGGAAAAGCTGATTCGTCGTGTTCCGAAAGTACCAGCCGAAGCCATCGGCGTCGCCGGCGATGAGATCGAGCCGCCCGTCGGAGTTCCAGTCCGTCGCGCGGACCACGTTCTGGCGGATGGCGTCGCAGATCTGGAAGCCCTCGGTGTAGGGCGAGCCGTTATAGGCATCGCGCTTGGTGAACAGGGGGTTGGAGGCCGGCCCGAGGTTTTGGTAAAGATACCCGTACTGGCGCGGAGCGGCGGGGTTGTTTGGATCGCCGCTCCCCCAGGCGCTGCCGACGACCAGATCGAGCAGGCCGTCACCCGTGAAATCGGCCACCTTCACGCCCGCGTGCCCGCCCAGCGCGACGCCGGGCACGCCATCGACGGTGAAGGAGCGGCGGATGAACGTGGGATTTCGTCGAGGCGTGGTCGTGTCGATGTTCTGAAACCATGCGAGATCGCTGCCCTGCGAGACGCCGATGAGGTCGGTGTCGCCGTCCGCGTCGATGTCCGCGACATCGAAGCGGGGGTTGGTGAGCACGATGTCCGCCCCATCTGACTTCACCGTGACGGCATCGGCCAGCAGCAAGCCGCCGGCGCCGTCGGGCCCAAGATTACGATAGAGATAACAGTGGTTATTGCTTCCAACGAGCACGTCGAACCGCCCGTCGCCGTTGCCGTCCCAATCCCGCACAAACGTGATCGAGGGAAACCACCCGCCCGCCTGCGCCCCGCCGGCCAGATATCCTCCGCTGACCGTCCGCATGGGGCCGACGCGCGTGAAGGTCAGGCGCCCGCCGTTCTCCGACGTGGTGTTCCGGTAGAACACGAACGTGCCGATGTCCGGCCCATCGCCGAAGCTCGGGAAAAAGTCCTGATCGCCGTCGCCGTCCCAGTCGTGAAACGCCGCCGTCATCCAGCTCCGGTTTGAGCCTGTCGCGTGAGGCAATAGGAAGGTGCTGCCCCCGGAGGTCATCCAGCCGCGGTCCTCGAACCGGTTGCCGCCGACGTTCTCGTAGCAGTACACGTACGCCTCGACGCCGGCTTTGAACAGGTCCAGATCGCCGTCGCCGTCGAAATCGCAGAAATGATCGAAGTGCGACCCGTTGATCTCGCGACGCTTATAGCCCTCGCGGAACCAGTCGCCATCCCCGACCAGGCCGGAGTATCGCTGCGGCTGGGCCAGCCCCGACTGGACCGTATCGAAGTAAACCGCATATTGCATCCCGATGTCCATCGGGACCGCGCTCGGCAGCACGAAATGCAGCGTGATCTTCGAGATGCCAAAGTAGGGTTGCACCTGACAGGGCAGCAGGTACCGCTCGTAACCCGTGCGGGATGCATCGAAAACCACCGGCGCACCGTTGGCGTCGTAGGCGATCACCTCCACCGTGCGGGCGTCGAACGTACCGTTGCCGCCCTGATCGACCAGCGCCTGAGCCAGGTTCAGGTCAACCGTCGCGGGCGAATTCGAGCGGACCACGCCGCGCGGGTCCACCGTGAGCAGGATGCGGTAATGGTTTGGCGAAGTCCAGGCCGGGACCGCGCCTTGTGCAACAGAGGCCGGCGCAAAAGCGGCGAGCAGCAGGATCAGGAAACATTTCGTCACTGTTGTCATATCCCAACAACATTATACCCAGACCGTTGAATACCACGGATATCTGTGGTGTGGCGGCCAGGCAGTGACTGAGGGTTTGATGGTCAATTAAGAGCTGCTGGTTTGAGACTGGGACGTAGCTGCGAATGACGCGCCATCGGTCTGGAGGCGGATCTCGGTGGACATGGAGCTTTGGGCGCTGGTGCCGCGGAACGTGCCGCTGACCGGAGCGGCGGCGCCGGGAGTGGGGCCGGTGGCCAGAGCGACGTGGCGGTCGGCGACAACCAGCCCGATGCTCGGATCGTACCCGCGCCAGCCGCCGCCGGGCAGGTAGACCTCGGCCCAGGCATGCAGGCTTTGCGGAGAGGGATCGTCTTCACCATCCTGGTACCCGCTCACAAACCGGGCGGCGAGGCCGACGCAGCGACACGCTTCGATGAACAGCACGGCCAAATCGCGGCAGGCGCCTTCGCGATTCTCCAGCGTGACGGCGGCCGGGCGAGGCGGACCTTCCTGGCGGATAACGCTGCGGCACATCTTCTGGATGCGCCGGCAGAGCAGCGTCAGGAACTCCAGCGCGTTGTCGTTGCACTCGGCACGGGTCTTCTCCACGAATGGATCGAGCGCGGCGGCCGAGGGTTCCCGCCGCAGGTACGGAGCGAGCCGCCCCTCGAGTTCGGCCGGATACCGGCTGGGCAGGCTGAGAACCAGCGGATCGGTCATGATGAAATCGAACGGGTTGGAGCGCAGTGTATCGACTGTGAACCGCGAGGTGATGCGCAGCGAGTCGGTCACGCCGTGGAACCAGGCGACGGCCGCGAGGTTTCCGTCGAGGTCGATGATGTCGACCGTGCCCTGCGGCTGCGGCTGGATCGTCAGGGCAAACTGTTGAAGGCGCTGGCCGGGATCGCAGCGCGGCCGGAGGCGCAGCGTATGCGGCTCCAGAAACACGGGGGCACCGTAGAGGTATTTAGTTGTATGGGTGACCTGGAAGCGCATGGTCAGGTTTGTGACTCCAGGCGCTGCCCGTTGTGGCGCGCGGATACCTCGTCGAGGTCCTCGAATACCTTCTCGATGCAGCGGGCGGGCAGCTCGCTGACCGAAACGCGAAGCCGTTCCTGCCACCAGCTCGATATTTCGCGCAGGTCCTCCTTGTCGAAACGGTGCTCGACCAGAATTCGCCGTTCGCTCGAGTAGAGCACGACATCGATGGGAAAATCGACGCCGGACGCGCTGATCCGCGTCGAGTCGAACGCCAGGAAGCCGACCTTGAGCGCATGGCGCATCGAGTCCTGATACTTGAGCGTGCGGTCGAGCACGGGCTTGCCGTAGCCGGTCTCGCCGACGATCTGGTAGGGGGTTCCCTTTCCCACCTCCACCCAGTTACCCTCCGGATAGATCATGAAGAGCCGGTGCTCCCGGTCGTGTTCGAGCTGGCCGCCGATGAGGCCGTGCATGCTGAAATGCAGGCCGCTCGCGTTCAGGGCCGCCTTGTCCTCGTCGGCAACGCGGCGGATTTGCTCCGCATAGGCGTTGACCACCTGGAACAGCCGCGAAAACCCGCCCTCCGTTTCTTCGAGCACCTGATCGAAGTAGATCATCGACTTGTCGCGCACCGACCGCAGCCCCGAGGTCATGATGAAGAACGGGTGGCCGTTGACGCTGAAGGTCGAAAGCTTGCGGGCGGTGATGCACTCGCTGCCGGAGACCACGCGCGTGTCCGCGATCCCGACCAGCCCCTCTTCCAGAATCATCCCCAGGCAGAATGTCAAGCAATCCTCCGATCGTATCACGGCCCCGTGGCCGGTGGGTAACTCGTTGCGCCGGCCCAACGTGGCCGGCGGGCGGCGGAGCCGCTACGGTCCAATTATATCGTCCATTGGCTCTGCACCTGCCGATACACCGGCTCCGATGCCACCGGCCGAAGGGCGAAGAACGTCTCGAATATCCCGTCGCCCACGCGGTTGAGCTTGCTCTCCAGCGAATCCAGAAACTCGTGCAAACCCTCGATCATGATGTCCTGAACATGGGCGTATGACAACTCCGAGCGGAGCTGTCCGAGGCGCTGCTCGGCCCGGTTGCTGAACGAATCGGCCGCCGATCCCGAGATGGCGTGCAGCGAGTAGTCCGCCTTGATGAGACAATAATGGATCGCCCGCGGAAACTCGCGATCCAGCGCCAGGAATTCCACTACCCGCTCGGGAATGATCCGCCGCCAGCGTTTGCGGTACATCTCAAACCCGCTGCACGACCGCAGGACCGCCGCCCACTGGATGTCGTCAACCGGCGAGCCCACGTCGGACACGCTCGGCAGAAGCATAAAGTATTTAACGTCGAGGATGCGGGCGGTCTTGTCCGAACGCTCCAGCATCTGTCCCAGCCGATAGAAGTGCCACCCTTCGTTGCGGGTCAAAGTCGCCTCGGAGATGCCGCGGAACAGATGGCTGGCCCGCTTGGCTTCCGCGAAGAAGTCCTGCGGCGAATAGAAGACCGCCGGATTGTCCGCCGCCCGGTTGACCATCAGGTGGAACGTGTTCAGCCCTTCCCACATATCGGAGGAGATCACCTCGCGGATGCTGCGGGCGTTTTCGCGGGCGGTGCCCAGGCACGAGATGACCGAATTCGGATTGTCGCGGTCGAACGTGAGAAAGCGAATGACGTTGTCGCGCGTGGCCCGTCCGTACCGCCGCGTAAAGTCCTCATGATCGCCGGTGGTATTTACCAGCGGCTCCCACTGTGCCGCCGTCTCCACTGTCAGGTCCAGCATCAGGTTGAAATTCACGTCGAGAAATCGCGCGACGCTCTCCGCCCGCTCGACATAGCGGCTCATCCAGAAAATCGCCTCGGCGACGCGGCTCAACATGCGGCCGGCCCAACTTTCTCCACGCCGCTCCCGTTCAAATCGGGTTCGACGAGCGGGGCCCAACTTTCAGAAAGGACCCAGGTGTCCTTGCTGCCGCCGCCTTGCGAGGAGTTGACCACCAGTGATCCCTTTTTCAGCGCGACGCGGGTCAGCCCGCCCGGCAGAACGTAGACATCGTGCCCGTAAAGAATGAACGGCCGCAGGTCCACGTGGCGGCCTTCGAGCGTGTTCCCTACGATCACCGGCACGCGCGATAGCGCGAGTGTCGGCTGGGCGATGTAGTTGCGCGGGTTCTGCCGGACGCGCTGGGCGAATTCGCGCTGCTGCTCACCGGTCGAGTGCGGCCCGACGAGCATGCCATAGCCGCCCGACTCGTTGGCCGTCTTGACCACCAACTCATCGAGATGTTCGAGCACGTACGCGCGGTCGTCCTTCTCCCAGCACACGTACGTCGGAACGTTGGGCAGGATGTTGTCCTCGCCCAGGTAGTATCGCACGATCTTGGGGACATAGGCGTAGATCACCTTGTCATCGGCGATACCGCAGCCCGGCGCATTGGCCAGCGCCACGCGGCCCGCGCGGTAGACCTCCATCAAGCCCGAAATACCCAGCGTCGAGTCGGGCCGAAACGTGGTGGGATCGAGGAAGTCGTCGTCGATGCGGCGGTAGATCACGTCCACGCGCTCAAAGCCCTTGGTGGTGCGGATGTGCACGAATCCGTCGGAGACCACCAGGTCGCGGCCCTCGACCAGCTCGACGCCCATCTGCTGGGCGAGGAATGAATGCTCGAAATAAGCGGAGTTGTACCGGCCCGGCGTGAGCACGACGACGCGCGGGTTCGACACGTGGTCGGGGGCCAGATATTCGAGCATCTCCAGCAGCCGGCTCGGATACTCGGTCACGGGGCGAATGCGCGTCGCCTCGAACACCTGCGGGAACGTACGCTTCATCACCTGCCGGTTTTCGAGCACGTACGACACACCGGACGGACAGCGAAGATTGTCTTCGAGCACATACAGTTTGCCGTCGCCGTTGCGCACAAGGTCCGTGCCGGTGATGTGACACCAGATGCCGCGCGGCGGGTCCAGCCCGACGCACTGCGGCCGGAATGATTGGGCCGAACGCACCAGTTCCTCGGGCACCACTTTGTCCTTGATGATCTTCTGTTCGTGATAAATGTCATTGATAAACAGGTTGAGGGCCTGCACGCGCTGGCGCAGCCCCCGCTCGATCCACTCCCATTCGCTCGCGGGCACGATCCGCGGAATGAGGTCGAACGGCCAGATCTTTTCGGTTCCGGCCGCTTCGCCGTAGACGTTGAAGGTAATCCCCATCTGGAGGAGGGTGCGTTCAGCCGCCGCCTGCCGCAGTTCCAGTTCACCGTCCACCAGCGAATTGAGCCGCTGCACGAGTGGTTCCGCCCCCGGCCGGGGCACGCCCTCCGGCAGGAACATCTCGTCATAAAAACCCTGCGTCTGATACCCGTTGAAGTGCATCAGCAACCTCCGCCAGGCCGGGCGCAGCGAGCAGGGGGACTGACTATCGAATAATGGCACATGTTCCGGGAGTTGCACTGAGACGCAGGCGTTCTGATTTGACCCAACTTAGCAGATTGCTCTGAAAAGTCAAGCTTACCAGGGGCTTGCGCCGGGTGCTCCCACCAGCGGCAGCGGCGGAGGGCACTGGATTCGTCTCCGTCCAAACTCATCTGTAGAATGCCTTGGGCGAAGATATGACCAGCCACGGCAACAACATCATCGATCTGATCGGCAACACGCCGCTGCTGCGGCTGCGCACGTTCGACGTGGGGCCGTGCGAATTGCTGGTCAAGCTGGAGAACCACAACCCCGGCGGATCGATCAAGGACCGCATCGGCCGCTCGATGATTGAGGCCGCCGAACACGCGGGACTGATCCAAGGGGACAGGTTCGATTGCCGCGAGCCGGCCCTCCGGGTGCCTTCGGCACAATCGAACATGTCCCCGTCCACGCTGGTCGAAGCGACGGCCGGCAATACCGGTCTCGGCCTCGCCCTGGTCGCGGCTCAGAAGGGCTACCGTCTCGTCCTGGTCATTCCCGACAAGATGAGCCAGGAGAAACTCCAGCACCTGCGGGCGCTGGGAGCGCAGATCGTCATGACGCGCAGCGACGTCGGCCGCGGGCACCCGCAGTATTACCAGGACATGGCCGAGCGGATCGCGAGCGAAACGCCGGGCGCCCTTTACATCAACCAGTTCAACAATCCCGCGAATCCGCTGGCCCACGAGACGACGACCGGCCCGGAGATCTGGGCGCAGAGCGGTCACGCGGTCGATGCCGTCGTCTGCGGCGTCGGGTCCGGCGGGACGCTCACCGGGCTGAGCCGGTTCTTCGAACGCGTCGCGCCGGAAGTGGAGATGGTGCTGGCCGATCCGGCCGGCTCGATCCTCGCCGGATATGTGCAGGACGGCACGATCGGCAAGGCCGGCTCGTGGCTCGTCGAGGGCATCGGCGAAGATTTCATCCCGCCGATCGCCGACCTTTCGCGCGTTCGCAAAGCCTACAGCATCACCGACGCCGAGAGCATGCAGACCGCGCGCAAGCTGCTCCGGCAGGAGGGCATCCTTGCCGGCTCGTCTTCCGGCACGCTGGTCGCGGCGGCGATCCGATATTGCCGCGAGCAGACCAGCCCCAAGCGCGTCGTCACGTTCATCTGCGATTCGGGCAACAAGTATCTTTCCAAAATGTACAACGATTTCTGGCTCGTGGATCAAGACCTGATGTCGCGGGAGACGTTCGGCGACCTGCGCGACATGATCGTCCGCCGCCGCGAGGAGGGCGCCGTCGTGGCCGTTTCGCCCGATGATACGCTGACCAATGCCTACACGCGGATGCGGCTCTACGATGTCTCACAACTGCCGGTGCTGGAGGCGGACACGCTGGTCGGTATCATCGACGAGTCCGACCTGCTGCTGGCCGTGTACCGGGATGAGGGCGCGCTGGATCGTTGCGTCAGCGAGGTGATGACGCGTAACGTTCAGAGCGTGCCGCGGACCGCGAAGATCGACGAGCTGATGCCGATTTTCGACTCCGGCCACGTGGTCGTGGTGAGCGATGATCTCGGCTTCCACGGCCTGATCACGCGGATCGACGTTTTGAATTTCCTGCGCAAGAAGCACCAGCGGCTCAAGCGCGGCTAGATATCGCGAGAAGGTTTCCGCATGAGTTCACCAGCCAACCCGCACGATCCTCAACGTCACGCTTTCGCGACGCGCACCATCCACGCTGGCCAGTCGCCCGATCCGACCACCGGCGCGGTGATGACGCCCATCTACACGACCAGCACCTACGCGCAGCAGTCGCCCGGCGTGCACAAGGGATACGACTACGCCCGTTCGCAGAATCCCACACGGTTCGCGTTCGAGCGCTGTGTCGCCGATCTGGAAGACGGCACCGCGGGCTTCGCGTTCGCGTCCGGCATGGCGGCGATCTCGACCGTCCTCGAACTGCTCGAACATGGCTCACACATTGTGGCCGGTGACGACTTGTACGGCGGCACGTACCGTCTGTTCGAGCGCGTTCGCCGGCAGAGCGCCGGTCTGGAATTCACCTATGTGGATTCGAGCGATCCGCGCGCCGTCGAGGCGGCGATCCGGCCGCAGACGCGCATGATCTGGATCGAGACGCCTTCCAATCCGCTGTTGAAACTCACCGACCTGCGGGCGGTCGCCGATCTCGCGAAGCGAAGCAGGATTCTCGCGGTCGCGGACAACACATTCGCCACACCGTACATCCAGCGGCCGCTGACCGTCGGTTTTGACGTGGTCGTCCACTCCGTCACCAAATACCTCAACGGCCACTCCGACATGATCGGCGGCGTGGCCATTGTCGGGAACAATACCGAAATCTCCGAACGTCTCGCGTTCCTACAGAACGCCGTCGGAGCCATCGCCGCGCCGTTCGACAGTTTCCTCGCCCTGCGCGGCCTCAAGACGCTGGCGCTGCGAATGGAACGCCATTGTTTCAACGCGGAGCGGATCGCCCAATGGCTCGAAATACAAAGCGGTGTGCAGCGCGTCATCTACCCCGGTCTGGCCAGTCATCCGCAACACGAACTCGCGAAACGCCAGATGGCAGCCTTCGGCGGCATGGTGACGGCGATCCTGGAAGGCGGGGAAGTGCGGGCCCGCCGATTCCTCGAACGCTGCGAGCTGTTCACGCTGGCCGAAAGCCTCGGCGGCGTCGAGAGCCTGGTGGAGCATCCCGGCATCATGACGCACGCTTCCATTCCTCCCGAGCGCCGAGCGGAGATCGGTATCGACGACGGCCTGGTGCGGCTGTCCGTCGGTATCGAGGATGCGGGCGATCTCATCGCGGATTTGCAGAGAGCGCTGGCGTGATGGGCAATAGCAAAGCGATCTTCACTCGTTCCGGGCGAAAGTCTCCTTCTCCCCGGCGTCGCGATCCAGACGATATTGCTGGACGAGCATGGCGCCGTAAACGGCCACATCGCGGCCGAGCATACGCAGCCGGCGGTGCAGGGATTCGTTGATCAGCTTCCCCTCGCCGTTGAAATCCTGCGACCCGTGTACCGTCGCGCCGTACGGCAGGCTCCAGCCATAACACTGGCGCACGGCGGTGCGGAGCTGGTCCATGGCCGTCAGGCCCTTCTCGTGGGACGAGCAGATGTAGCCGAACAGCTTGCCGGTGAATTCCTTCCAGTGGTAATCGAGGAAGTTCTTGACCGCGCCGGACATGCCGCCGTGATAATCGGGCGTGGCGATGATGAGCGCATCGGCCCAGCTCACCGCTTCGATCGCCTCCTTCACCGCCGGAAGGTCCGACGATCGATCCGGGCGGAACACCGGCAGATCCAGCGCCCGCAGGTCCAGCAACCGGGTCTGCGCGCCGTACTGCCGGGCGGCCTCCAGCGCAATCATCAGCGCCTTCGCACCGTGCGAGGTCTCCCGCATGCTCCCGCTGACGCCCAGAACTTTGACTCCGTCCGGCATATTTGAATCGCCCGTATCAGCTTCGAGAAACTGTTTTCCCATACCAGCACGAACCGCCTGGTACATTGACCAGAATACCAAGAGCGATCCTATGCTGAAAGAGACAGCCCTGATTCGAGTCTACCGACTCCCACTATTCATTCAAAATGATCGTCATCAACGCTGGCCAAATGATCCACATGACATTCTCCCACGGGCGAAGCGAGACCGCTGCAAAGGTTCAGCCGGCAGGGCGAGCGGCAAGATACGCCCTCCAAGGCGTCCAGTAATACTTCTCCCAGCCGTGGCTCACGCCCGCGAAGTCTTTATCGGGGACATTGATGTGGACCAGTTCGATGCGGCCTCCATCATCCTGCGGCCAGAAAGAGAGCACGAGCACCGAATCGATCGCATCGGGCGGCCAGTTGACGGATCGCCAGGTCTGAACGATCAGCCGCTTCGGATCGATGTGCAGCAGGGTGCCGGAGAGCATGCCGTCGAATGCGCGGAACGGCGTGCCCGCCCGCGGCTCGATATTCACGGGCGCCCCGGTGAAGGCGGCATGCGTTCTGGAATCGAGATACATATCGAAGAGCCGATCGGGCGGAGCCGGCAAGGACGCGGCCAGGATGACGTTTCTAGGCATCGGCGTGAACTCCTGGAGAGCGGGACATCAAGTGCGCCCGGGTATGGATTCATTTCCTACCAGCCGCTCAGGGAATGGCTCGCGGTATCGAGCGTCCGGCCATCGCAGCATCCGCTCGGCCCGCTGGCGCGCGGCTTCGTCCACCTCCCGCAGCCATCGGATCTCTCTCGTCTCGCGGGATGCGATCGGCCGGCCGTCCACGAACAACACGCGATTGCCGCGTGTCGCCGGAACGCGCGGGCCGTCGGTGATGATGCCGACGAGATTGCACGGATCCGCCGCCGACAGCACCTGCCAGACATCGCCCGGCGGCTCGTCGCGCGTCCGCCGCAGCCGATCCACCACATCGCTCATGGCGAACTGCTCGCCCGCCACGCCCGCGACGAACCGACCGCCGCGAATCTCGCCGCGCGCCTCCAGTCGCCGATAGACCGGTCGCAGTTCGTGCCAGGCCGGAGCGACCGATTCTCGCGCGAGAAGATCGCGGAACATCACGCCGTAGCGATTGAGCAACTGCCACGCCCATCGCTCTACACGCTGTTCGTGTGCCACCGGCTGCACAAATGGTGGGAACCGCGACCAGCGTCCGCCGTGCGAATAGGCCCGCCCGCGGCTCTGCCGGCGCAAACGAGCCGTATGTCGCCGCCCCATATGTTTCCGCTTCGCCACCAGCGATCGAATCGCCCCGAAACCATCGGCCGTCACGATACCGAGCGCCGCCAACTCGCCGAGCGCATCTTCGAGTTGCGCCGGCAGCAACGCAGTCGCCGCCATCAGGTCGTCGAAGAACAGCGCCCCGTGGTTGCGAAGCGCCTCATAAACCGCCTGACTGTTCCCACGCGCACTGTTCCACGGCTCTCCGCGCTCCGGCGGGAGCAGCCAGCCCAAATCTGCCCGGCTCACCAGTGAAATCGGCACCACCCGCGTGAGGATATGCCCGCCGGTCGAGTCCTCGGCGTTCTTTCGCGGCGGTTGCAATCGCCCCCAGACACATTCGCCGCGGTGGAACAGTTCATCCAGCCAGTGAGGTTCATATCCTTGCAACCGCGCCGGCAGCACATCCCTCTCCCAAGCCCCGGCCGGCAGCTCAAACCCCTGGAGCATACCGATCACGCGGGCCAACGCGCCGCGGCCGTCGCCGATTTCGGATTGCGAATTGCGAATTTCGGATTTCAATTCGCTCGCCACGGCGGAGCCGTTGGGCGTAGCCGGGCAATTCGCAATCCGCAATTCGCAATCGTGAAGCACGAGTTGATGCCCCAACAGAAACCGCAGTAATACCTCCGGCGTCACCGGCTGCACCTGTCGCCGTAGTCCATCCAGCGTCAGCCGATGAATCCGCGCCAGCAGCCGCCGCTCGCACCATTCCGTGCCCTCTGAATCGCCCGAGAACTGACCGCGCAGCACAAACCCCTCTGACTCCAGCCGCTCCAGCGAGGCTCGCACGTCATCGACGTTCATCCCCAAATCCGCCGCGATCCGTTCCGCTCGCGTCGGTCCGCTCACATCCAATCGGCCGCGCACCAGCATCAGATTCGCCTGCTCCGCGTCCACCTGCCGCTCGCGAATGAGTGCTTCGGGCAGCGAGATGGGCGGGGATGCCTCCGCTTCCGGAAAAGCCGCGTACACCATCGGCCACTGCTCCGCCGCGATCCATAATGACTGAGAGGGTGTGTGAGAAGCGGTCGAACTATCCGAGCCGCGACCGTGAGGGAGCGGTCCTCTGCGGCCCGCTTCCTTACGGGCGCGGCTCGGAAAGTCCTTCTCACACACCCTCTGAGTACTGAGAACGTTCGTCGCCCGGCCTTGGGAAACCAATTCTTCAAAGTATCCGCGCCACCCCGACCCTTCCGCCGCCGGTAACGCTCCCAGCGTTAGCAATGTATCGTGCAACTCCTCGGCGTCGCGCACGATCGGCCAAGCCTCGCTACGCACCTGCGCGATCGCCTCCGGGTCCAGTCGCCCCAGATCGCGTACGTCTTCCACACGAATCGTCCGCCGTGTCGCCACCGCTCGCGCCCGACGCTCCTCCAGCGGCGCGTCGTCCAGAAACGCGTACGGATTCGCATTCAAAAGTTGATAGCTGAACGGCGACGGCTCGCGCGTATCCCGGCCGATCAGCTCCACGCGGCCAGCCTCGATCTCTTCCAGCAGCTTCATCCAACCCGGCAGGTCCATCGCTTCGTGCAGACAATCGTGCACCGTCTGCCGGACGAGCGGATGATCGGGAACCTCCAGGTCGCCCGTCCGATGCTCGAAGCACGCCGTCTGCATCGGGAACACCGCCGTCAGGAGATCATCGGCCCGGAATCGCTGAAGCGGCGGCGGGACCTTCTGGCCGCCGTGCTGCCGCAACACCGCCAGCGCCCTTGTCACGTTCCACCGCCAGCGGATCAGAAACATCGGTACCGCCAGCAAAGCCTGCACCAGCAACGCCTCGGCATGCCGCGGGCTGAGGATGTCGAACATCCGCTCGATGGGAAAGCTGTGCTGCGGCCCGATGGACAGCACGATGCCGTTGTCATCCGCACTGGCTTGCAACTCGAAATCGAACGTCCGGCAGAAGCACTTCCGCAGCGCCAATCCCCACGCCCGGTTGATCCGCGCTCCGAAGGGGGCATGGATCACCAGTTGCATCCCGCCCGATTCGTCGAAGAACCGCTCGAAAACCACCCGCTTTTGCGTCGGAATCAAACCGATAGCGGCCGCCTGCGCGACCACATACTCCACCGCCTGACGAGCGGCCCACCCGTCCGCGCCGCATTCGGCTTGGAGCCATCCGATTGCATCCGAACCCGGCACGCCAGTGCCGGGCCCGGCCCCGCACTCGCGTGCGGGGTTCGGATTGGCTGCAATCATCCACAGTTCTTCGCGGAATTGTGACAGTTCCTGCGACAGTTCGACCGTCCGCCCCGGCGCCTCGCCCAGCCAGAACGGGATCGTCGCCGGCGCACCCTGGGCGTCCACTACCGTCACTTCGCCGCCGCGGACGTACAGAATCCGCCACGAGGAATTTCCCAGCAAAAACACGTCACCGGACATGCTCTCGATCGCGAAATCCTCGTTGAGCGTGCCCACGAATGTCCGCTCGCCCTCGGTCATTACGCGGTAGTCGGCCGTCTCGGGAATCGCGCCGCCGGATGTGATCGCGGCAATGCGAGCTCCCCGCCGCGCCCGCAGCATATGATGAATACGGTCGCGATGAAGATAAGCCCCAGTGCGATTGCCCGGCGCGATGCCCTCGCTCAGCATCGCTATCACGGCATCAAAATCTTCGCGCTTCAGATCGCGATACGACCACGCCCGCCGGCACATCGCAAACAGCTCGTCCTCATCCCACTCCTCGCACGCCACCGCGGCCACGATCTGCTGGGCCAGTATGTCCAGCGGCGCCACCGGAAGCTCCACGCGATCCAGCCGCCCCAGCCGCACCGCCCGGATCAGCGCCAGCGCCTCCAGCAGTTCGTCCCGCGTCAGCGCGAAGATCCTGCCCTTGGGTATCAGCCCCAGCGCATGGCCCGACCGCCCCACCCGCTGGAGGAACGTGGCGATGGACCGCGGCGAGCCGATCTGGCATACCAGGTCGATGAAGCCGATGTCGATCCCCAGCTCCAATGATGCGGTGGCGACGATGGCCTTCAACTCGCCGGCTTTGAGCCGCTCCTCCGCACGCAGGCGAATCTCCCGCGACAGGCTGCCGTGATGGCTGGCCACCTGCCCCTCGCCCAACTGTTCCTCTAGATAGTGGCAAACGCGCTCGGCCATCCGCCGGGTATTCACGAAAATCAGCGTGCTGCGGTGGCTGCGGATCAACTCGCTCAACCGCGCGTACACCTCCTGCCACTGCTCCATCGAGCACACGGCGGACAACTCGCTCGGCGGCACCTCCACCGCCAGATCCAATTCGCGCACATGACCCGTATCGACGATATGACAGTGCGGTTCACCATCTGGGCCAAGATTTGCCGTCCCCACCAGAAAGCGGGCGATCTCATCGATCGGCCGCTGCGTAGCCGACAAGCCGATGCGTACCGGTCGTGGCAGGGGCATCCTGCCCGTGATGTGAGGTACGGGTTTATTGCGGGCCTTCAAATCATCGGTGTTGCACGTCGAGTCTTCGACGACAGGTGTCGGACCCACGGGCAAGATGCCCGTGCCACAAACCAGCCGATCCAGCCGGGCCAGTGACAGTGCCAGATGCGACCCGCGCTTGTCGCGGGCCAGCGCGTGAATCTCATCCACAATGACGGTGCGAACCCCGCGCAGCATCTCGCGGCTCTTGGCTCCGGTCAGCAGCAGGTACAGCGACTCCGGCGTGGTGACCAGGATGTGCGGCGGCTTGCGGAGCATGCGCTGCCGCTCGGCCGGCGGGGTATCCCCCGTGCGGACCACCGCCCGGATTCCGCCCAAGGCGGACGGATCGTACCCCGCCTCGGCGGCCGCCGCGCGGATCTCCTGAAGCGGAACTTCGAGGTTGCGGTGAATGTCGTTGCTCAGCGCCTTCAGCGGCGAGACATACACCACCTGGGTTTGATCCGACAGCGTCCCCTCCAGCGCTTGCCGCACCAGCCGGTCGATGCACACCAGAAATGCCGCCAGCGTTTTGCCCGACCCCGTCGGCGCGGCCAGGAGCGTGTTTCCCCCGTCCACAATCCGCGGCCAACTCAGCCGCTGGGCTTCGGTCGGCTCGCGAAATCGCCGCGCAAACCAGCCCGCCACCACCGGATGAAACCAATCCGTTGTCATACCGGGAGTATAATCACTCGCCCGCCGCGACCGTAGCCGGATGCGTGGCCATGTTTCAGTGCCTCCAGCCCAACTCGCTGGTACGAGAGTTTGTAGGGCAGGTCAATCCCGATGGAACATCGGGACCGCAACCATCCGCACGCCCAATAGTTGATGGCATGTCGCTGACCTGCCCGACCTGCCCTGTCACCGCTTGCTGGCGTGAAGGATGGTCAGGCCGATGATCTCGTCGCCTTCGTAGCGGATGATGACATCGTCGTCGGTCAGCTCGCTGTCCGTGGCGTGGCTCGGCTTCTTGAAGTTAATGTACAAAGTGTCGGCGTCGGCATCGTAAGACGACCAGAGATAGCCGTGAGGCGATTTCCTGACGGCGGGAACAAGACCTAAAAAATCCTTCACAATTTCGGTCATATCGGTCCGTAGTCATCAGTTCTTCGGAAGCAGTTCGCGGGTTTTCACCTTGAGCACGCGGGCGATCTTCTCCAGCGTCAGCAGGCTCACGTTCTGCTCGCCGCGTTCGAGGGCCCCGACGGAGTTTCGATGAAGCCCGGCTTGAAAGGCGAGCGCCTCCTGGCTCAAGCCCTTCCTTTCACGCAACCGCCTGAGCTCCCGGCCGAACTGTTTGAGCACCGACGCCATTCATTGAAGGTCATCGCTGCTCCATTTCCTGTCTACACAATATAACATGGAACAATTTATTGTGCATTACGGCAATACAATCCCCTGAGCAGAGGCAGAACACTCCATGTAAAAATACATCCACTTTGGGCTTGACTCTTGGGGAGGAATGGGTAAGATTTCCCCCCATTGGAGGCGAACAAGTGGCGCAGGAACCCTTACGCTTCTCCAAGTCGAGTTAAGAGTGCATCCTAAAACGGGCGTGGCGGTTGCGGTCAACGTCAAAACTGGGGGCGCGAAACGATCTGGCGTGGGTTTTCGTTGCCATAATATTCATGTCAACGTGTTTTTGGGGTGTGGCCCGTGAAATCACTTCCTTTTGCCCATCCTGGACATGCCTCTCGCCGCGTCAAGGACTGTAATTCCAAGAGCTTGCGCAATCGTCCTGAGCGTGATCATGGTTACGTTGTACTCACCCCGCTCGACGGCCCCAATGTATGTGCGGTGGACTTCCGCCCGGAACGCCAGCTCCTCTTGCGACCAGCCACGGGCCTCGCGGACGCTCCGCAGGTATTTACCCAAAGAAACGAGCATTGGGTCCTTCGACGCCATGCCCGAAGTTTCTTGAGTGGACAGTTTTATATCGACAGAGTATAACTAGCACACAATTCGTCCGGTTGAGTGACGGCACCTCATGATCGAGGAAGGGGAAAACATGAAAATCAGACTCATTGGCCGAGTAGATCGCGCGTTGGTCGTATTCGGATGGGGGGCGGTGCTGATATCGTTTTCGGCAACGTCGGCATCCGCAACCGTACGTTACGTGGACGCCGGCGCCACCGGCGCCAACAACGGCACGAGTTGGCCGAATGCCTACACGCACCTTCAGTCAGGTCTTGCCGCTGCTGTGGCTGGAGATGAAATCTGGGTAGCCGACGGCACATACATGCCCGACGGCGGGCGGACGCCCACTGGGGGAGCCCACGTCAACGGCACCGGCAACCAATCGGCGACGTTCCAGCTCAAGAGCGGCGTTGCCATCTACGGCGGCTTCCGGGGTGCGAGCAATCCGCCGCCTAGTTTACCCAACGGCGAGACCGACCTGAGTCAGCGCAACGTCGCAGCGAATTCCCCGGCCACCCTCAGCGGCGACCTTAGCGGAGATGACGGCACGAACTTCGCCAACAACGGCGAGAACTGTCGCAATGTCCTTACGGGGACCGGTGTGGACTCGACGGCTGTGCTGGACGGCTTCATCGTCGAAGGCGGCAATGCGAACGGGCCACAAGTCCCCCCCGCATCAAATACGTGTGGGGGTGGGATGTTGATCTCCACTGATGGTGTTGTTGGATCGAGTCCCACCGTAGCCAATTGCACTTTTCGGGGTAACAACGCGTCAACTGGTGACAGTGGCGTAGGGGCTGGCGTATACATAGAAAATCATCCTCAGAATCAAGTGACGATTAGCCCAATGATCGTTAACTGCCGTTTCATTGGGAATCACGCTGGGACTGGTGGGGGGATATACACCGGCCCGCAGACAACAACGACGATCGTCAACTGTACGTTCACGGGCAACTATGCGCGTGAGTGTCCGTGGGGGGCTGGGGCGATCGCTGCCTCAGTCAGAGCAGGCTTTGTGAGAATTGTGAATTGCACAGTCGTTGGCAATGGTGCCGCCGGCTGCATCGGTGGCGGAATCGCTTACGAAGCAGAAAGCCCAGACCGGCTTGTAATCTCAAACTGCATCCTATGGGGTAATACGGCAGGCAATGGTTCTATTGCCACCCAGGTCGCACAGATCAGCGCATGGCCTGATAGCCAATCAGGACAGTTTGATTGCACATTGAGCTACAGTTGTATCCAGGGCTGGACTGGCTCACTGAGCGGAACGTGTACGGGTGGAACGTGCCCGAACGGTCAAGGCCGAGCTTGGACCGGTTCGCTCTGCTTCACTGGTAATATCGGCAGCGATCCGATGTTTGTCAATTCCGCCGACCCCGATGGGTCGGACAACATGTTCTGCACGGGTGACGACGGCCTGCGCCTCCAGGCGAATTCACCCTGCATCGACACCGGGACTATCACGCCCCCCGGAGGACTGCTGGCGACAGACATCTGCGGACAGCCGCGCATCATGGGCTGCACTGTTGACATGGGTGCTTATGAGCGCCAATCACAAAGCGTTTGCGGAGGTTCGGTGGTGGGGCGGCACATCTTTTACAATAATTCGTTCTTCGACTCGGCCACAACCGCCTGTAACAATCTCGTGGGCCAGACTTGCAACGACAAAACCGCTATCGCGACGGACAAGACGGCGCTATTGCCGGGCGTGCCGGCGACGACGACGAACTACATCAGCTTTGACAAGAGCATCAACGGAATCATGGTGGACATCGCCAGTCCGGGGAACCTGGCGAACATCGGGGCTGATGACTTTCAGTTCCGCGTCGGCAACGACGCCAATCCCTGCGCCTGGACGCTGGCGGCAGCTCCCATCGACGTCATCAGATCTCCCGGAGCCGGCGACAACCACTCCGACCGCGTTACGATTATCTGGGTCAACAACGCCATCCCAAACAGGAGTTGGCTTCAAGTAACGGTGCTGTCCAATCCGGACACGGGTCTGCCGGCCAACGACGTGCACTACTGGGGAATCGAAATCGGCGAGGGGCTGACGCCGAGCGGGGCGCGCGCGATTGTCAGCTCGACGGATGAAATCGGCGCCCGCAACCATCCGCACAACAGCCTCAACCGCGTGCAGGTCGCGTCGAACTCCACTTATGGAAATCCGGCCAATCTGCCTGACGTGCGGTACGACTACAACCGCGACAGCTTGGTGAGCAGCACGGATGAGATCATTGCCCGGAACAACCCGGCCAACAGTCTCACCGCGCTGCTGCTGATCACGCCGCCGTAATCTTGAATCCGCAGATTACGCAGATGGGCGCAGATGAAGAGAATGAGGAACGCAGGAAGTGAGGAATGCAGGAAGATGAAGTTCCTCCTGCTTTCCTGGATTCATTAGCGGCTCTTTCGATCGATACCGGCGAGACGCCGGTGCCACACCGGAAAAACATTCACACGGCGCTGAACTCATATAAGCCGTTAAATTGCAGCGGCTTACATCCCATCAACGGTCTGTTGTAGTTATCGGGCCAAAGGGGTACAATCGGCGGCCGATCCGCAGCGGGGCCGATGCGGACCCGCTCTCATCCGGTCACACCCTTCAATGCGAGGAGGAACAAAATGCCATCGAATAGAGGTGTCGCGTACGTCAAACCGGGCAAGGTCGAGATTCAGTCGATCGAATTTCCGAAGCTGTCGCTGGGCAAACGCAAGTGCGAGCACGGCGTCCTGCTCAAGATCGTGGCCACCAACATCTGCGGGTCGGATCAGCACATGGTCCGCGGGCGGACGACGGCGCCGGCGGGGATCATCCTCGGACACGAGATCACCGGTGAGGTGATGGAATGCGGCCGGGATGTCGAGTTCGTCAAGAAGGGCGACCTCGTCTCGGTGCCGTTCAACATCGCGTGCGGCCGCTGCCGCAACTGCAAGGAGGGTAAGACGGGTATTTGCCTGAACGTGAATCCGGCGCGGCCGGGGGCGGCGTACGGCTATGTGGACATGGGCGGCTGGGTCGGCGGGCAGGCGGAATATGTGATGGTGCCCTATGCCGACTGGAACCTGCTGAAGTTCCCCGACAAGGCCCAGGCGATGGAGAAGATCAAGGACCTCACGCTGCTGTCGGATATTTTCCCGACGGGTTATCACGGTGCGGTGACGGCGGGCGTGACCACCGGCAGCACGGTATACGTCGCTGGCGGCGGGCCGGTGGGGCTGGCGTGCGCGGCGTCGTGTCAACTGCTGGGAGCGGCGGTGGTCATCGTCGGCGACCTGATTGACGAGCGGCTCAAGCAGGCCAAGTCGTTCGGCTGCGAGACGATCGACCTGAAGAAGACGGCGTCGGTCGCGGACCAGATCGATAAGATTCTCCGCGAGCCGGTAGTGGACTGCGCGGTGGATTGCGTGGGCTTCGAGGCCCACGGCCACGGCAAAGACTCCGCGGTCGAGCGGCCGGCGACGGTGCTCAATACCGTCATGGAAATCACGCGGGCCGGCGGGGCGATCGGCATCCCCGGCCTCTACGTGACCGGCGATCCGGGCGGGATCGACGCCAACGCCAAGATCGGCCAGCTCGGCATCCGCATCGGCCTCGGCTGGGCCAAGAGCCACCACTTCACCACCGGCCAGTGCCCGGTCATGCGCTATCACCGCGGGCTGATGATGGCCATCCTGCACGACAAGATTAAAATTGCCAAGGCGGTGAACGTAACGCTGATTTCGCTGGATAGCGCCCCGAAGGGCTACGTCGATTTCGACAAGGGCGCGGCCAAGAAGTTCGTCATCGATCCGCATAAGATGTGCGCGTAAGGATCAGAACCCCGCACGCAAGTGCGGGGCCGACCCACCACTTGCGTGGTGGGTTCTGATTGCGATCCGCAATCGACACGTATTTAACGAGAAGGAGGATCAACTCATGGCTACCGCCACAATGTCCCGTCCCGCGCCGCCGAAGGTGCGTCAGACCAACATGCTGATCGACGGCAAGTGGGTCCCTTCCGCTTCGGGCAAGACATTCGATACGGTGAATCCGGCCACCGGCGAAGTGGTCGCGCAGGTGGCTGAGAGCGACAAGGCCGACGTGGACAAGGCCGTCGCTGCCGCTCGCAAGGCGTTCGAGGGGCCGTGGTCCAAGCTGAGCGCGGCGGCGCGCGGTATGCTGCTGCTCAAGCTGGCCGACCTGATTGAGAAGAATGCCGATGAGCTGGCCCGGCTCGAAACGCTGGACAACGGAAAGCCGTTGAACGATGCAATGGCTGCCGATCTGCCGCTGACCATCGCGTGTTATCGTTATTACGCCGGCTGGACGGACAAGATTCACGGCAAGACGATTCCCATCAACGGGCCTTACTTCTGCTACACGCGGCACGAGCCGGTGGGCGTCGTCGGGCAGATCATCCCGTGGAACTTCCCGCTGCTCATGCAGGCGTGGAAGCTCGCGCCGGCGCTGGCGTGCGGCAACACGGTCATTCTCAAGCCGGCCGAGCAGACGCCGCTGACGGCGCTGCGCGTCGGTGAGCTGATCAACGAAGCCGGCTTCCCGCCGGGCGTGGTGAACATTCTGCCCGGTTACGGGCCGACGGCCGGGGCGGCGATCGCCAGCCACATGGACATCGACAAGGTCGCGTTCACCGGATCGACCGAGGTGGGCCAGCTCGTCATGCAGGCGGCGGCCAAGAGCAACCTCAAGCGGGTCACGCTCGAGCTGGGCGGCAAAAGCCCGAACATCGTATTCGCCGACGCCGACATGGACCAGGCAATCGAGGGCGCGCACTTCGCGCTGTTCTTCAATCAGGGTCAGTGCTGTTGTGCCGGCTCGCGGCTGTTTGTCGAGGAGAAGTGTTACGACGAGTTCGTGTCGAAGAGCGTCGAGCGGGTCAAGCGCCGCAAGGTCGGCGACCCGTACGCCGGCGACACCGAGCAGGGCCCGCAGGTCGATAGGGACCAGTTCAACAAGGTGATGTCCTACATCGATGCGGGCAAGAAGGAAGGCGCGAAACTGCTCGTCGGCGGCAACCGCATCGGCGACCGCGGCTTCTTCATCGAGCCGACCGTATTCGCCGATGTCAAGGACGATATGAAGATCGCGCGGGAGGAGATCTTCGGGCCGGTCATGAGCATCATCAAGTTCAAGACCGTCGACGAGGTCGTCAAGCGGGCGAACTCGACGATGTACGGCCTGGCCGCCGCGGTCTGGACCCGCGACATCACCAAGGCCCACGCGATCGCCAACAGCATCCGCGCCGGCACGGTGTGGATCAACTGCTACGACGTCTTCGACGCCGCGGCCCCCTTCGGCGGCTTCAAGCAATCCGGCATCGGCCGCGAACTCGGCGAATACGGTTTGCAGCAGTACACCGAAGTCAAAACGGTGACGGTCAAACTATAGTCCCTATAAGTCTGGAGCATAGCAGTAAGCGGTGCTCGGTGCACTGAGGTGCTCCGAGCACTTCTGTTATGAGGCCTTTGTGAAAGACCAGTATTTCGGTGATGTGAACGATTTCCGCAAGCACGGCCTCCTTCGTTTATTGACCGGTCAGGGACGCCTGCGCCTGGGGATCTGCTGGATGCTGACCGAACCCGACCGCAGGACAGACGGCAGATTCCTTGCCTACCTTGATCAGTCCGAGAAGTACCGCCATTGCGATCCTGAGCTTTTTGATTGGTTCGTGAAGGTGGTGAGCGGGGAGAAAGATCGTCGCACCGCCCGGATTGAAGCATCAAACCTCCTCGGGTTGAGCGTGTTCCAGTCGAAAACCTTGACTGACAACGAAGATCAGCGAGACGACTATTTTTCCGAATGCGCGCGCCTGTTTGGCGACTGTGACCTCGTGTTCTTCGACCCCGATAATGGCTTGGAGGTCCCATCCATCCGACGCGGGCGCAAGAGATCACGCAAGTACCTTTATTGGGACGAGGTCTGCAACACCTTTGCGGCCGGCGCATCCGTGCTCATCTACCAGCACTTCCCACACGTCAATCACTCGACATTCATCGCGCGGTTGGTGAGTGAGTTGAACCATCGGATCAGCGCGGAGGCCATATTCTCGTTCAAGACACCGTACGTTTTGTTTCTTCTGGCTTCGCAGGTGAGGCACGTGGACGGATTCAGGACTCGGCTCGTGCGAATACAATCAGCATGGGGACCGCTGCAAATCGTCGCACAAGAACACACCGCGCTTGGGCCAAACGCGGACGCCATCCCACGCCACCGCCCACAGAATCGCTTCGTCGATACCGATCTGTCCGGCTACACGTTAAGCTAGCGCATCGAGAATCCTGTGATGGCTGCGGGTGAAATGTGAACAAACCGGATGATCGGGGTAGTGGCATATTGCGCGGGCAACGGATAAGATAAACAAGTGGCTTGGAGTCGATCATGGCCGCGTCTAGCGAAGTCATTCACCCGTACATCGAGCGACGGACCGATTTTGCGGGGGGGACTCCCATTATCGTTGGAACCAAGTTCCCGGTTCGATCCGTGGTTGGGTACGTCCTCAAACTTGGAATGACGCCCGAAGAACTCGTGCGGGAGTTTCCGCATCTGAGCTTGGCCCAAGTGTACGATGCGCTCAGCTATTACTACGATCATCAGGTAGAGATAGACCAGGATATCATCGAGAACTCAGAGGAGTATTGCCGCGAGCGAATCGACGGCGAAAATCCGGCTCTACCTCGATGAGGACGTTTTTCCACTGCTCGCTTTCGTGCTGCGCGGAAGAGGTTTCGACGTGGTCAGCGCACACGACGTCGGCCGCACCGGCGTGTCGGATGAGGAACAATTCGTGTACGCGGTGAGCGAGAACCGCGCAATCGTGACGTTCAATACGGTTCACTTCGTTTCTATGGCGAATGATGCCCTGTCGGTGGGAAGACACTTTCCTGGAGTGATCGTCAGTAACCAGCTTCCGTTCAAAGAGATGATTCGGCGCGTTCTTCGTCTCCTGAATCGGCGTCAAGCGGAAGACATCTTAAACTCGATCATCTGGCTGAGCGACTATCGTTGAATGACGGGGGCATCATTTGACTGTCCCGCGGCAAGATCTTGCAGCATGTCCTCCACTTCCTTGACCCGCTCGATTCCGTAGAAGCCCACGTCGCTCGAACGGCGGTCGCCGTCGTTGTCGCGCCAGTAGCGTTTCTCGATGATGATGTCACCGGTGCCGTCCGCTCGCTGCTTGCGAACGATGTCCTTCAGGCGGTCAGGCTCGAATGAGCGGACGGTCATGCCCCCGGCCCAGCCGCCCTCGAAGAGAACCGCCCGCCGTTTCGTGATCACGTACAGCGTCCGCCGGGCCTTGCGAAGCATCCACCACGGCGAGCTGAGCATGCCCAACCCGATGAGAACGAACGGGAGACCGAACAGGGGGAAGATCAGCGTGACCTTGTCCATTGGCGATTCGGTGGACCTGGCCATCCCAAAACCCGACGCTCCCCACATCCAGAAGACGGCGAACGCGGTCCAGGGGATCGCAAAGAGAACGATGGGCAGCGTTTGCCAGACCAGCCGTGAAGGCCGCGGCTGGGCGTACCACTGGATGACCTCATCCGGCTCCAATTCCTGCTCGACGATGTTGCGCAACTGCGGCGGCAGGTCGGTCACCAGGTACGATTGCTGGAAGGACGGTCGAATGGACATGGTCATCTACTCCAAACCGGTGCGGACCTTCTGCTTGTGCGTCTTACGCCCAGAACCTATTATCGGCCGATCGGGTCCATTTTATCGGCTCGCCTGGTTTCGAGGAACGATCACAGATGGATTTTCAGGAATGCGGCCGCTACGGCGATCGAACGTTCAGTAAATACCGCGACATCGCCGCGACGCAGTTGGGCGCCGCCTGCCCGACCGGCATCGGCCGCCAGGATCAGACGCTGCTTGCGGCGGTGACGGCCGAGTGGCTCAGCGAGTTCCAGCGCGTGCAGTTGATGCTGCGGGTCTCGCCGCGCCTGCGTGAGAAACACGGCGATTGATCCGCTGAGGACCGCGTGATGACATCTACGACCACAAGTTATCTCCTGGCTGTCCTGTTTCCTGCGTTATTTCTCGTCGGATTCTTTTTTGCCGCTCGCCGCATGCGGAAAGGGTGGTCGCCGCGTCAGCAACAGAGGCAGCAACGCAGGGCTTTCTATTTCAGTTTTGTGTTTCTCTTGGCGATGGGGGTGATTCAGGCCGCATCCGGGCAGCTCCACTGGGGGTTTTTCGCATTGTGGGGGATCTGCATTGTTATCATGGCCTATTCCGCCTTTCGCAAACCATCGCCACATGAATTCCTTCAGAATTTCGCACAGGATCCGCAACATTGCGGCGGTTGCGGCTACGACCTGACCGGAAACGTCAGCGGTATCTGCCCGGAATGCGGCTGGAGCATTCCCGCTTCGCCGCCGGTGGTCGAGTCGCTCACCTGGGCACTGTGGTGGAAAGAATGGGAGATTCCGTACCTGCGCAACTGGCGGCGGACCCTCCTGAACATGATCGTCATCACGGCCATGTTCCTGGGAGTGACGATGTGGCTTTTCGTCTTCAGGCCCAGTCTATTTGTCATCGTCCCCGCTTTGATGACCATCCATTTCATCATGAATATCTTCCGTGTGGCGGAGTATGCTCGCCGGCATCGTACCGGATTGCAGTGACGCTCACAGGTGTCGGCATGATCTTCGCAACTTTCATTCACGAGGGAGCTACTTCCAGAACCCAGGTGTGGACGGCCAGGGGCCGCGGGTCGAGGTGGTGAAAGGCGCGCAGCGGGCGTGTGGCGGCGAGCTTGAAACCGGCGCGCTCGTTGAAGCGGGCGATCTCCTCATTGACGCTGAGTGTCTGCACGTGGATGCCTCGAACGCCCAGATGCCGCATTTGCTCCAGATAAAGGCCGAACAGCTTCGATCCAAGTCCGTAACGTCTCGCGTCGGGAAGCAAGTTAACGTGGAAGGTGGCCGGATAGGCGCGGGCTACTCCCGGCGGCAAAGCGAGTTCACTTCGCACGAATGAACGCAGCAGGCCGAGCACGGCACGACGAGAGTTAGTGCGTCGAAGCAGTTTCGTTTTCCACGCCCTGCGGATCAGGCCCGGCAACAAGCGCACGAGATAGCGTTCAAACCGCGCGGCGTCGCAGGTGCCGGTCAGATAGCCCACCACGCGGCCGCCGGCTGTGTCTTCAACAACCCAGGCATGACGCGGCTCCTGGTCGGTGAAATAACGCGTCCAGTATTCCGCCCAGATCCATTCGTCGCCGATGCGCTCCGGGGCAGGCTCGCCGCGCCAGGCGGTGGCGACGCAGATGTCGCGGATGGCCGCGCGATAGCAGGTGGTGAACGGCCGGATGACAAAAGTGTTTGTATTTTGCATTTGCTGATCTCAGTGCAACGGTACCAGTCTAACGATACAATGGCAGGATGCCGGATCGCTCTCCAGATTGGTTGGCCCAGGCACTCCGTGATTTGGACCAGGCGCAGGACAGCGCTGCGGCCGGCCGGCACGAGTGGGCGTGCTTCGCCGCGCAGCAAGCCGCAGAAATGGCCATCAAAGCCGTCCACCTGAAGCTGGGGCAAGAGGGATGGGGACACGTGGTGCGGCGGCTGCTGGAGGAATTGCCTTCTGTGGCGTCAGTTCCTTCGGAACTGCTCGAGGGTGCCCGCGTGCTCGATGCGTACTATATCCCGACCCGGTATCCAAACGGTCATCCGGCCGGGCCGCCGGGTGAACATTATGGTTCGTTGCAAAGCGAGGAAGCCATTCGTCATGCCCGTGCGATTGTTGAATTCTGCCGTGTTCAAATGGCCTGACCGCCAGACGGTTTTGGCTGTGGCGCGAGAATGGTCGCAAGCGCTCCAGCGGCGCGACCGCAACGTGCGGGCGGTGCTCTGCATCGGCTCCGCTGCGCGCGGCGACTGGGGCGTGGGCAGCGATATCGATCTCATTGTTCTCATTGAGCAGAGCGAGGAGTCGGCGGTGGACCGCTATCGCCGCTACTATCCCGACGGCCTGCCTGTACCCGCCGATCTTTGGGTGTATACGCTGGCGGAGTGGGAATCGCTTGCCGCGCATTCACCCGGCCTGCGGAATCGGATCGACCGGGAAAAGCTGCTTCTCTCCCAAGACATCTGATCCAAACCATTATGTCGTCGCGTGACTGCCGCGGCGGCGGCCGCGGTCGGGCGGTGGAGCACCTTCAGAGCGCCCGAAGACCATTCGGCCGGCGCTGGTCTGTAAAACGCTGGTCACCTGGATCGGAATGGTCGCGCCGATCTTGTCGCGGGCACCCTCAACGACGACCATGGTGCCGTCTTCGAGATAGCCGACGCCCTGGCCGGGTTCTTCGCCCGCTTTCAGGATTTTGACCTGCATGGCTTCCCCCGGGAGGAAGACCGGCTTGAGCGCGTTGGCCAGGTCGTTGATGTTCATCACCTCGACGCCGCGGATTTGGGCGACTTTATTGAGGTTGTAATCGTTAGTCACAATCCGCCCGTCGATGCTCTTGGCCAGCGTGACCAGCCGTTGATCGACCGGCTCGGCCGCCTCCTCGCGCGACATCCGGGCGTCATGAAACTGTACGTCGAGCTTCTCGATGCTTTGGAGCTTGTTGACGATGTCCAGGCCGCGCCGGCCGCGGTTGCGCTTGAGCTTGTCGCCGCTGTCGGCGATGGCCTGCAATTCGTGAAGCACAAAGCGCGGGATCACCACCGGCGCGTCCGTCGCCCATGTCTTGAGAATGTCGGCGATGCGCCCGTCGATGATGACGGATGTATCCAGGATGAGCGGATGCTGCCCCTTGCGCTCCTTCACGAACGAGACATAGGGAATCACGAAGCGCACGTCGTCCTTGGTCTGAAGGATAAAGCTGACGGCCAGGTAGCAGGAGATGACGCCGATGAGCACCTTGGTGGTGCTGATCAGGGCGTTGCCGCCGGCGGCCAGAAAAGCCGGCTTATAGGCGTCCACCAGCAGATCGAGGATAAGCCCGGCCCCGAAGGCGATCAGCATCCCGATGACCAGGCCGAAGAAGACGGCCGAGATCGCCAGCAGCGATTTCTGCGGGACGAATATGTCCAGCGACACGACGAGGGCGGCGACGCCGAGCGCGATCACCAGGATGGCGGTGGCCGGCACGTTCGCATTCTGATAATGGTACTCGGCGTAGTTCATCGCCACGCTGGCGACGATGAGCACGAAGAGTGCCCGGAGGATGGTGATGAGCATATAAGACTCCTTGCGAATGGGGGATGTATGAATGGGGAGACAACGTTCCTGACGATGAATCGAGCCGATCGGCTCGGGGATGATTTTGGATGAATATCTCGTATCGCATATCGGTATGCCATGCCTCGATCGGCACTTCTATGTACTGAAGTATACCTTCCTCGAGGGGCAAGACCAACGCACATCAGTTCGTTTGACAGGGATACCAGGTGCCCGGACAATCGCCATCGGCTATCTTCGACCTGCGTTTTTGGGGCGGATGTGAGCACCACCATTGTAAATACCTGGACCGCCACCGCCACGGAGCAACTGCTCGAGTCTCAAAACGCCGACGGCGGCTGGCCGTATCGGACGGGGGATTCCTCCAGCACCGAGCCGACTTCGCTCGCGCTGCTGGCGTTATCCGCTAGCGGTGGGGCGGACAGCGCGATTGCTTCCGCGTCGAGTTACCTGACCTCGCGCCAGCGGCCGGACGGTTTGTTCACCGCGTCGGAATCGCACCTGGACGCGAGCTGGTGCTCGCCGCTTGCGGCCATCGGGCTGCGCCGGGCCGGTCAATCCTCGCCCGCGGATGCGGCCGCGAGCGCGCTGCTCTCCGAACCCGTATTCACGTTCAGTGGAGCCGTCGCACTCGGCCTCTATGACTATGACACCGGCATTCCCGGTTGGCCGTGGACGTTCGGCGATTATAGTTTCGTCGAGCCGACCGCGCTGGCGATGGTCTTCCTCAAGCAGTCCGGCAGCGGGTCGGATGCGCGGGTGCGGCAGGGGGGGGACATGCTGCGGGCGCGGGCGCTGGCTGCCGGCGGTTGGAATTATGGCGAGCCGAAGGTGCTCGGCGGCGAGCTGTTCACCACGGTCGCGCCGACCGCGGCCGCACTGCTGGCCCTGGCGGATGAACCGGATGAAGTCACCGCCGCGGCGCTGAGCTGGCTGCTGGCGCAGCGCGGGCAGATCAGCGCGCTGTTTTCGCTCGGTTGGGCGAGCATCGCACTCAATGTACTGCAATCGTTGGATGATGGTTGGCGCGATGACGTGGTGGCGCTGTGGAACAGCTTGCCGGCGGAGCGCCGCGGCCCGCTCGAAACCGCGCTGTGCCTGCTGGGTCTGACCGATTCGCCGCAACATCCTTTCGCATTATCGTGAGGATTCGGATGGAAATGAATCGCAGGCAGTTTCTCCAATCTGTCGCCGGCGCGGGCGCTGCGCTGACGCTGCCCGGCTGCATCGGCAGTCCGTTCAGCGACAACGGGATGACGGCGTCCGTCGCGATCCTGCGCGGCGGGTATGACAACGATCTGGTGAACGTCATCGAAGCCGGCATGCAGCTCGTCCCACCGCCGGACGTGAGCGGCAAGCGCGTGCTGCTGAAGCCGAACCTGGTGGACTTGCCGCGCGAGAACAAGCCGGTGACGACGCACCCGGCGGTCATCATCGCCGCGGCCGAGGCGTTCCGAAGGCGGGGGGCGGCGGAGGTGATCGTCGGCGACGGGCCGGCCCTCCAGCGCGACGCATGGCAGATCGTGGACGCGATCGGCCTCGCGCCGCTCATCACCGAACACTCGCTGCCGTTTTTCGATCTGAACACGCAGGAACTGGTCCGTCAGCCGAATGCCGGCCGCAACACAGGCCTCGATTCGCTCTATTACTCGCGGCTGGCGTGGGAAGCGGACGTGCTGGTCTCGATGCCGAAGATGAAGACGCATCACTGGGCGGGCGTGTCGCTTTCGATGAAAAACCTTTTCGGCACGGTGTCCAGCGTCGCGTACGGCTGGCCGCGGAACATCTTTCACCTGCGGAACCTGAACAACGGGGTGATGGATTTCAATCTGACGCGCCCCGCCGATTATGCCATCGTGGATGGCGTCGTGGGGATGGAAGGCGACGGCCCGGTCCGCGGGACGCCGATCGATGTCGGCGTCCTCGTCATGGGTCAAAACCTTTGCGCGGTCGATGCGAGCGCCGCCCGCGTGATGGGCGTGCATCCCGCGCGCGTCGCCTACCTGCGGTCCGCGGCCGGCATCATCGGCCCGATCGGCGAATCCAGCATCCAGCAGCGCGGCGAGACGATCGAATCGGTCCGAACCGTTTTTCAATTCATCCCCATCCAGGCACAACTGATCGTTTAGCGGTTGCCGCTTTTCTTATGCTGTTGCGGCTGCTGTTCGAGCGCCTTGACCGGAACCTTCTTCGGCAAATACTCCTGCGACTTGTTGAGCCGCACGGTCAACACGCCCTTGCTGTACTCGGCGGTGATGCTGTCCGGATCCACGCCCTTGGGCAGGGAGATGCTCCGGCGGAAGAAGCCGTAACGCCGCTCCTGACGCTGGTATCCGGCTTCCTTTTCCTCGTGCTCTTCCTTTTTTTCACCAGCGATGGTGAGCATGTTGCCGGAGACGGACACGTCCACATCCTTGAGGTCAACTCCCGGCAGCTCCGCCGTGATGGCCACCTCTTTGTCACTCTCGGAGATATCCAGCGCCGGCTTCAGCGTGTCCAGCTCGCCGCCGAAATCGCGTCCGAAAGTCCGCTCGAACATCCGGTCCATCTCGTTCCAAAACCTGCCCAGGGGCAGCCAGTCGGACCGGCCGAACCAGTCCCGCGGTGGAGCCAGCTCGGTTCCGCCGCTCTCTGCCTCTCGATGTTTACTTCTCCAGGGTATGATATTCATCGGGCACCTCCATGATTTCATTTGTCAACCAGCTCACATGATGCCAGCTCACATACTGCATCGTTACTGCGTCCGCACCGAAATCTTTCTCGGTTTGGCCGCTTCGGTCTTGGGCAGATGCACCGTCAGGACGCCGTCCTTATATTCCGCCGTGATGCGCTCCGGATCGATGGTTTCACCGAGCTGGAAGCTGCGGAAGAAATCGCCGACGCCGTACTCGCAGTGCAGGACGCTCGCGCCTTCCGGCAGCCGTTTCTCCACCCTGCCGTTGATGGTCAGTACGCCGTTCTCGAAGTTGATGTCGATCTGGTCCGGGTGGGCGCCGGGCATGTCGGCCAGGATGGTCAGCTCTTCGGTCCGCTCGATGATGTCCACGTTCGGACGGTAGAAATGCCGGCTCCTGGTCCGCTCCGGCGGCGTGCCGGTGCTGGTCCTTTCGGGCGTTTGGGTTTGTGGTTGAGTTGCCGTTGCCATAGGTTTTACTCCTTCTTGCTGTGAATCTGGTCCGCATAGCGGATCCTACCGGTCTTACTCGCGGTCCGGGTTGCCGCTACGCGGTCTGCACCTTGATCTTCCGCGGCTTGGCCTCTTCGGCCTTGGGCATTTTGACCGTGAGCACGCCGTCCTTGAACGTCGCCTCGACCTTGTCGGCGTTGATCGGCGTGGGCAGCATCACCGTCCGCTCGAACCGTCCCGTGCCGCGCTCGCGGCGGTGATATGAAACGCCCTGCTCGTCGAGACCCTTCCGCTCGCCGCGAATGGTCAGCTCGCTGCCGACGACGAAGACCTCGACGCTGTCCATCGTGAGGCCGGGAAGCTCTGCCTCTGCATAGATGTTTTCAGCATCTTCCCAGAGGTTGAGCGGCGGGAACCCGGTGCCGCCGGCCTGGCCCCACAGGGGAAAGTCAGTCAGAAAATTTTCAAACATGCGGTCCAACTCGTCCCGCAACCGATGCCTGCCGTCTGTTCTCAATCCCAACATAGTGACACCTCCATCTAAAGAGACTTCATCAAAACAACATGCAACGACCGTGCCAGGACGCGGGCCGGAGGGATGAGGTCGTAAACCATTGTGAATTCTATATTTGTGAATCAGCATGTTGGGCGATCTCCGATGCAATGTGTCAGATTGACAGAGGTGGCAGGCAGACGGTTCTTTTGATTGCGGATTGCGAATTGCGGATTTGGGGAGGGGGATGGGAGATTTCTGATTTTTGATTTCCAATTTCCGATTTGTAGGAGGCGGGGGCACGGCTTCGTTTGGCGCTGGCGCTGTAGCCGTGCGCGAGGCGAATTGCGGGCAGGCGAGGTTGAAAATGGGGGTTCGGGGTCGGGGGGCACGGCTTCGTTTCGTCGTGGCGCTGAAGCGAGAAGGTGAGAAAGCGGGAAAGTGAGCAAGTGAAAAGGCGCGAAAAGCAGGGCCGGCGGGCCATCCACGGCTTCGTTTGGTTGTGGCATGTTTACTCTCCCGATCGACTCCTGCGTCCGTCGTGGGGTGGTCCAATCCCCCGCGCCAATGAGGAATAACACACGAGGTGTTCCGCTCTGAACTCCGGCTTATTGGGGCTTGCTGGCGGAGGAGTTTGCCGTGCCGACGCGGTCGGCCGCGTTCGCGGTGCGCGCTCGCCATGATGCCGGTCAGCGGTACATTCGCCGGCGCAGCAGGGACAGGCCGGCGATCGCTAACAGCCCCAGCGAAGAGGGCTCGGGGACGAGGCTGGAGGCGTCGAGGATGAAGGCGCGCTGGCCGTCGTCCAGCCCGCCGGAGCCGTCGTCGTAAATTCCATAGCCGGTGATCAGACCGTTGTCGTTGATGCCGTAGGCTGAGGAAAGCGTCCAGAAAGCGCCCAGTGTGGGGTTGGTGGCGTCGAGCCAGGCGTCGAGATCAACGGCGGTGTTGGCGGCGTCGGTTTGCCAGAGCGCGGCCCGCGAGCCGCCCCCAGCACCGGTGGAGCGATCGGCCTGTCCGACGACGAAGCCGGCGTCGTTGATGGCGTAGCCGTTGCTGTTCGTCCCGCCGAGGGTGCCGAGGTCTGCCATCGCGCCGCCCGAGCCGGGCGTGCCGCTGTAGCGGAAGGCGTGATAAGCGGCGTCGCCAGTCTTGTACGAGGTGCCGGCGACCTGCCCGGCATCGTTGATGGCGGTACCGTTGCTGGACGACCCGCCGAGCGTGCCGAGGTCGGCCATCGCGCCGCCCGAGCCGGGCGTACCGGTGTAGCGGAAGGCGTGTTCAGCGGCGTCGCCGGTCGTGTCGGCGAAGCCGGTGACCTGCCCGGCGTCGTTGATGCCGAGACCGAAGCTCTCCGTCCCGCCGAGCGTGCCGAGGTCGGCCATGGTGCCGCCCGAGCCGGGCGTGCCGGTGTAGCGGAATGCGTGTTGAGCGGCGTCGCCGGTCGTGTAGGAGTAGCCGGCGACCTGCCCGGCGGCGTTGATGCCCCACCCGATGCTGTCCGTCCCGCCGAGCGTGCCGAGGTCGGCCATGGCGCCGCCCGAGCCGGGCGTGCCGGTGTAGCGGATGGCGTGATCAGCCGCGTCGCCGGTCGTGCTGGCCCGGCCCGCGACGTACCCGGCGTCGTTGATGGCGTAGCCTTCGCTGTACGTCCCGCCGAGCGTGCCGAGGTCGGCCATCGCGCCGCCCGAGCCGGGTGTACCGGTGTAGCGGAAGGCGTGATGAGCGGCATCGCCGGTTGTGCTGGACTGGCCGGCGACCTGCCCGGCGTCGTTGATGGCGGAGCCTTGGCTGTACGTCCCGCCGAGCGTGCCGAGGTTGTAGATATCGCCCGGCGTCGCCAGCGTGGCGGGCACGTTGGCGCCCCCGACGCTCGCCACCACGGTCGAGATGGCCAGAACGAGCCGCCCGCGCTTTGCTTTGGACATGTGCTTTTCCCCAATAAGAAGAATCCGCGAGCGTATTGACGCCCGATCGCATCCCCGCGATCAACGCCAGACGCAGGTGGTCTGACTCGACGCTGAAGGGAAGGAGGAGCTGAACAGAGGCCAAATATATAGCATCGGAGAGCGTTTTTCAAGAATATTTTTAAAAAAAGCTGGAAATGGACAGCCAGGTGAAGCCCCGGATGACGCACGCAGGCCGGATGAGGAAAAAAAGGCGGAGTGAGCGAGTAAGCCGAATTCCTGTTATCCCGACTTTCGTCGGGACGGCGATCATTCATCTGGGCAGTCCGTTGCCAGACAGCGGTTACTCACCTGCAAGCCGCGAAATCTCCGCGTACAGCCCCGGCGAGATGCGGAAGTCGATGCCGGCCCTGAGCCGGTTCATCAGCGGCCTGACCGCGGTAACCAGGTCTTCCTCCTTGGCTCGCACGAGCATGGCCAGGACGCCGACCGGTTTAAGGCCCAGCGAGATGGCGACAGAGCGGGCCGCGCGCTCATCGACGAGCAGCGCGACGGCATGGACTTCCATCGCCAGTGCGATCGCCTCCGACTCCCCGCGATCCAGCGTCCGCAACAGTTGCTCTACCCGAGCAGCATCGCTGGGCGCCTGCACGCGCACACCAGGGATGCTCGCCCAGTCCAGAGGCGGCAACGCGGACTCGGGGTTGCACAACTCCTCCGCCACAGCCGGCGGAATCAGGACCTCGCCATACAGCCGCTCCAGCAACGATGTTAGCGCCAGGTGATCCAGCGCGCGGATCGGCGAGGTATCGCTGACCACCACGCTCATTGCTGCGGTCCCCTGAGGTTGCGAAGCACGTCCAGGTCTTGATGGAGGTCCTCAATGGTCGGCCGATAGATTGGGATTCGTCGCTGCCGCAATGCCCCTTCCATGGCCGCGCGGCTGAGCCCCGCGAACTTGGCGGCCGCTGGAAGGCTCAGGCGTTCGACGTCGAAAAGCCGGCAGGCGATCTCAACGAGGGCGTCCCGCTCGTCCATCCTCATCGCCTCCAGTTGCTCATCGGTAATCACCAGGGGCATAAGTCACCTGCGGTCATTATAAAGCACCGGGGCGTTATCAGCACGTTCCGCCGATGGGGGAAGTGCCCCGTGTCCACAAATCTGAACTCCGCAGTCACTCGGTTTCTCGAATGCGCCGAAGGCGGGACTGTAGTCTCTTCGGCAATGACTTCTCTATCGGCGCCGTGATCAAGCCGGCGGCGTCCATGCTGCGGATGTGCACCCGGTCCTTATCGCGGAACGAACTCAGCTTCATCCTCGCCAGGTCGGCGACCGGGATGACCCTCACTGCTTTGCCGTGGATGCGTTTCTTCTCCGGCGCAATCGGCGGGTTGGCCGTGGCCTGATTCGATCGAACCTTCTCTCCACTGAAGATCAGGTGAACGGCGTTCTTTGCGCTGTCCGTGTGGCCGTAGAGCAGCATATCGCCGCCGGCGGCATGACGGAACCGGAAACCGTTCTTCGCGGCGGCCTGCTTGATTCGCTCCAGGTCCGCGCGGCGCACCATGAGATCAACATCGCGCGTCAATGTGGCGTGTGTCGGGTCGGCTTCCTCGACGTGAACGAGGACCGCCAAACCACCGATCAACTCGTGGGGGATATTGTCGGCGACGAGCGTGTCGGTAATCCTGTGCAGGACGCCCACCAGATCGAATAGCCGTTCTTCGAACAAGGTATTGACCGCCTCTCCTCTCTCCGCGGCATCAGCCAGAAAACGGGCGAACGTTTGCATGGTCGTTCCCGTCACAGATAACAAAAAAAGGCGGAGTGAGCGAGTAAGCCGAATTCTGTTCGCAGAGGTCCCGCCCGGCAGGCGGGACCTACTACGTGGCGATCATTCATCTGGGCAGCCCGTTGCCGGACTGCTCGTGCGCCCTACCCGCAGCTCTACACGTCGGCCACAGGGGGCCGACGCTACGCGAGGCGGGCCGCCTCTCGCTGCTTATTTGGGCTTGCTGGCGGTGGGGTTTGCCCTGCCGACGCGGTCACCCGCGTTCGCGGTGCGCTCTTACCGCACCTTTTCACCCTTACAGACCGGCTCTCAGCTTTCAGCTCTCAGCTCTCAGCTCTCAGCCAAACCGTCTGGCTGATGGCTGACCGCTGAAAGCTGAGAGCCTGCTGCGGTATGTTTTCTGTGGCACTTTCCCGCGGCTCACGCCGGGTCGCCGTTAGCGACCACCGTGCCCTGCCCAGTTCGGACTTTCCTCCC
>CAYLLT010000050.1:0-5567 GCA_964384465.1 uncultured Planctomycetales bacterium
TGGCCCTTCTTGATTTCGCCGCGGTCGAAGCCGGTTAGCATTTCCTCTTCCGATTCGTACACGTTGGCGGTGCCGGTGAACTTTAGAAAACCCTCTTTTCCGGTGATCTTGGCGACCGCGCCGTCGGGGGAGAGGTTGCCGCGGAGGATGCGGATGTGGCCGGTCTTTTTGATGGGATTCTCCAGCGGGTGGACGATGTCCTGCGGGGACGCGAAGACGCTAGCGAGGTTCGAGAGGTTTTCGCCTAGTGTGCGCCCGGTGACTGTCAGGCAATTGCCGTCCAGCATTCCTTTTTCCAGCAAATATTTCATGACGCCGGGGATGCCGCCGACCTTGTGCAGATCCTCCTGGACGTATTTGCCGCTGGGGCGCAGGTCGCACAGGAAGGGGACGCGGTCGCTGACTTTGTGGAAATCGTCGATGGTCAGGGGGACGTCTACCGATTTGGCCATGGCGATTAAGTGCAGGACGGCGTTTGTGGAGCCGCCGACCGCCATTACCACGGTCATCGCGTTTTCGAATGCTTGGCGGGTCATGATGTCGCGGGGTTTGATGTCGCGTTCCAGCAGCGTCAGGATGGCTTTGCCGGCGGCGGTGCACTCGCTGATCTTGTCCGGATCGTCGGCGGGGATGTCGGAACTATAGGGAAGCGACATGCCCAGGGCCTCGATGGCGCTGGCCATGGTGTTGGCGGTGTACATGCCGCCGCACGAGCCGGCGCCGGGGCAGGAATAGCGGATGATCTCGCGGCGCTGCTCGTCGGTGATCTTGCCGTTGCGGAATTGGCCGTAACATTCGAGGGCGTTGACGATGTCGGCGGGTTTGCCGAGGGCGTGGCCGGCGCGGATGGTGCCGCCGTAGATCACGAGGCTGGGGCGGTTGAGCCGGCCCATGGCCATGATGCAGCCGGGCATGTTCTTGTCGCAGCCGGGCAGGGCGACGAGGGCGTCGTACCACTGGGCGGACATCACCGTCTCCATCGAGTCGGCGATGATGTCGCGCGACGGGAGCGAGAAGCTCATGCCGTCGGTACCCATGGAGATGCCGTCGGAGACGCCGATGGTGTTGAAGCGCATGCCGACGAGGCCGGCCTCGACGACGCCTTCGCGGACTTTCGCGGCGAGACCGTTGAGGTGCATGTTGCAGGGGTTGCCGTCGTACCAGACGCTGGCGATGCCGATCTGGGGCTTGTCCATGTCGGCTTCGGTGAGGCCGGTGGCGTAGAGCATGGCCTGCGAGCCGCCCTGGGAGAGGGCCTGGGTGATGCGGGCGCTGTACTTGTTGAGTTTTTGTGTTTGCGTTGCGGTTGGCACGGCGTCTCCTTCTGTTGGGCGGGCGTGTCGGTTGGTGGCCACGGGCAAGCAAACAGACGCTTGCCCATGCCACCCTCTGAATTCGGGCGATTATATCGAGATGGCGGTGGGGGAGCGATATTCACATGGGTATACGGCAAAACCAAATACAAGCGGCACAACACGATTGAAATTGACAGTTCTTCCAAAGGCGATTACACTCCGTCATTGACTAGATGAATGAAACTCCATTGGATGGGGAAGAGATCTTGATAGGAACCGAAGTTTTCTCGCCGTGACAACCGAGGGGAAAAGGCATGCCACTGTGTCGGACGGTTTTGCTCGTCGCCACCATTCTTCTTGCGATCACGAAAGCACTACTGGGTGCTTCTTTTCAAGCTGTTTCGAGTTCGGAGTTAAAGGACGTCTCTGATAGCGGTGCCGCGGCAATTGGCTTCGAAACCCACAGCGCCACCAGCCATGAGGCTCTGCTTTGGCAAGGGGGTACGATAACCAATCTTGGTGACTTGCCGGGCGGTGCGTTTGACAGCGTTGCGTGGGGGATTTCAGGTGATGGTCAGGTCGTCGTCGGGCAGGGGACCAGTTCCTCCGGTGGTCAAGCCTTCTCCTGGAAAAACGGCGTGATGTCTGCCTTGCCATACTTGCCCGGCACGTCCGGACCCAGCATCGGTTACGCCGCGAATTCTGATGGATCAGTCGTGGTTGGAGCGAGTGAATCTACTTATGGGCTCTTCCCAGTGCGGTGGAACAATGGAACGGTTCAGGCGCTCCAGGTTTTACCTGGCCCGTATCACTCCGGAAAAGCCAATGGCATTTCCTCCAATGGACGGTATATCTCCGGTTATGACGCCCAATGGAACGGAACAAAGTGGGTGGATCAAGCTGTCGTTTGGCGTGATGGCGTGATTGCCGCTTTGGGAGATCTACCCGGCGGGGACTTCAACAGCATAAGCACGGATGTGTCCGACGACGCCTCCGTTGTTGTGGGGCGCGGTGCATCGACTTCTTTCAGCGAAGCGTTCAGGTGGAGTAACGGAATCATGACCGGACTGGGCTTCCTGAATGGCGGGTCGTTAAGTCTCGCTACCGGGGTATCCGCGGACGGAAGTCTCATCGTTGGTAACAGTGATTCCAGTTCCGGCCAGCAGGCCATTATATGGGATGCTCAGCACGGGATGCGAAACCTTCGCGACGTGCTCATATCAGATTACGGGGTGCCGCTGGAAGGCTGGACCTTATACGGCGCGAACGCTGTAAGCCCCAATGGTAGATTTATCGTCGGCGGGGGTCGCACGCCCAACGGCCTACTGACCGGCTGGATCGCCGAGATCCCGGAACCGTCGACGCTGATGCTTGTCATAGCTGGCGCGGCCATGCTGAACCGCAGGCGACTGCTGCATCGGGATAAACCCACGGACCGATCGACATGTGATGCAATATCCTCGAAGGGACAGGGATAGAATCGCCTTTTTCCTGAACATTCATTGTAATCCATATCAGCGGTGCACTGAACGGACGAACACTCCATTGAACGGCGGCGCAAAGCCGATGAAAATGCGCATCTGACGATGGAACGATTCCAACCGGCGATCGGTTTGACGGTGATGATCGGGCTGCTGTACGCGTTCAGCACGCACCGGCGGGCGGTGCAGTGGCGGGTGGTGGCGTGGGGATTGGGATTGCAGGTGGCGTTCGCGCTGTTCGTGCTGAAGACGGGAGTGGGCGAGCGGATCTTCGAGGGCATCAATCTCGGGTTTGTCAAAGTCATGCATGCGTCGGAGAAGGGGGCGGAGTTTGTGTTCGGGCCGGCGGTGCTGCCCGTGGGGACGATGGACGCTAAGGGGAAGTTCCACGCCGACGAAAAGCTGGTCATGTCGATGGGGTACAACTTTGCGTTCCGCGTGCTGCCCTCCATAATCTTCTTTTCAGCACTGATGGCGGTCGGGTATTACGTCGGGTTCATGCAGTGGATCGTGTGGGCGTTCGCCAAGGTGATGGCGGTGACGATGAAGACGAGCGGGGCGGAGACGATGGCGAACGCGGCCAACATCTTCGTCGGGCAGACGGAGGCGCCGCTGATGGTGCGGCCGTTCGTGAGCCGCATGACCGAGTCGGAGCTGATGGCGATCATGGTGGGCGGGTTCGCGAATACGGCGGGGGGCGTGCTGCTGGCGTACATGGGGATGCTGCACGATCTGGTGCCGAACATCGGGGCGCATCTGTTGACCAGCAGCATTCTGACCGGGCCGGCGTCGCTGATGATGGCGAAGCTGGCGGTGCCGGAGACGCAGGAGTCGCTGACGGCGGGGGACCTGAAGATCGAGCTGCCGCGGGTGGATCAAAACGTGCTGGATGCGGCGGCCCGCGGGACGACGGAAGGGCTGACGCTGGCGCTGAACGTGGGGGCGATGCTGATCGTGTTCATCGCGCTGGTGGCGCTGGTGGATTCGGGGCTCGCGGGGATCAGCCACTACGTTTTTCATACGCAGACGCCGTGGAGCTTGTCGCTGCTATTCGGCAAGCTGTTCTGGCCGATGGCGTGGCTGCTGGGAATTCCCAGCGGAGACTGTGCGGCGGTGGGGCAACTGCTGGGCGTGAAGACATTCCTCAATGAATTCGTCGCGTATAAGCAACTGGCGGAGACTACGGGGTTGTCGCACCGGTCGTACCTGATCGCGTCATACGCGTTGTGCGGGTTTGCGAACATCGCGTCGATCGGGATTCAGATCGGCGGGATCGGCGCGATGGCGCCGGAGCGGCGGGGGGACCTGGCGCGGCTGGGGTTCAAGGCGATGATCGTGGGGTCATTCGCGACGTTTTCGGCGGCGTGCGTGGTGGCGATGCTGACGCCGACACATGCGGAATGATTCACGTCTACCGCGTTCTCGCGCGGTTATTCACACCGAGGCTAAACCGGTGTCGGAGCTTCGCGCGAAACGGTAATACGGAAACTTCTCAGCGAATTCGAAGCAAGTCGATACTCTCACAGGCGTCGATGGTGCCGTCGCCGTCGGTGTCGGTTTCGCATTCATCCGGCACACCGTTCCCATTGCAGTCACTCGAGAACCACGTCTTGGTCACCGCATTAGAGGGCTGTTCCTGCTGGCACACATCGACGAACGAGGCGACGATCTGATCGGTGAGCGGGCCGCATTGGGCCGGGATTCCGATGAGCGAGCTACCCAGATAGTCGAAATAAGCGAAGCCGTTCTGGTCGGTGGAGATCGGATCGCTGATGACGCCCTGATTGGGCCCCGAGGTCACCTTAAAGGTGACCGTGACGTTCGGGATCGGCACATCCCCAATTGTCGTCACGTGCGCAACCAGGAAGTGGCGGGTACCCACCGGGTTGGCGGCGGTGTCGGGTGACAACTGGATCGACGGGCGGATCTGTACGTGCGATCCGCCGAGGACGACCGGGTGGTCGACTAGCTGTTCGAGTTCAGGACAGGGACCGGTGATCAACACGTCCAATCCGCCGAACTCACCGGAGAACCAACTATGCCAGGGCGTTGCCTGGCTGGCGATGTCGTCGGTGAGGTGAGGGAAAGCGGCGGCGCCGGCGAGGCTCAGGTGCAGCGTATCGACCGTGCAGTCTTCTTCGCCGTCGTTGACGACCAGGCCGGGCAGGAGCGCGGTGAGCCAGCCCCAGCCGTTGCTGATGTTGCTTTCATCGTGAGCGAACAAGCCGCCGCCGCAGGATACGAAGGTGTTGATGGCGTCGGCATGAGCGTTCACAACGGCCATTTCCGCTTCGGTGATGCCTCCTCCGACATTATTCTCATCGGTGGGCATATAGAGGATGCCGGTGTTGTTGATGTTAATATCGCTCTCGCCGTTGAAGAAATTGGATATGCCATCGGCGCCGGTGATGCTGAGGCGTGACCACCCGGCCGTCAAGTGCAGCGCGGAGAAATCGAAACCAGAGGCGAAGCCGTCCTCAGCCTCGCCTTCGTTGCACCCAAGGCAGACGACCATCGAATTGCCGTTTCGGACGGACGGGCCGATGTTGTTGAAACCTTCCTCGATATAGAGCCAGCCGGTCATGTTCAACTGGAGGTCGGTATCGAAGAATCCATGATCGTCGGCGTCATCGCCGCCGATCAGGACCGGGCCTCCGCTGCCGCCGCCGCCGACTCCGCCGCCATCGCCACCCCCCTCGCCGGGGATGGGTGCAATGCCAAGCGGCCTCACGCGACCCGCGAGTTGACGAAGCGAAGTTCCGAGGGCGATATCATACGAGTCCGGGCGGCC
>CAYLLT010000050.1:5577-40818 GCA_964384465.1 uncultured Planctomycetales bacterium
ATGCCCTCGAGGATCCGGGCGGCCGTTCTCGTTGCAGTCGGTTTCGCATTCGTCGGGGATGCCGTTCTCGTTGCAGTCGATGCTGTCATGGTTTGCGATGTCCTGATCGTCGGGGACGTGGTTGCCGTTGCAGTCGGTGATGGGCGGCGGTGAAGAGGGGTTGGAGTCGTTGCAATCGGGCGTGCCATTTTTGTCGGCATCGGTGTCCGGGTGGTCGCAGCCGCACGCGCCGGGGACGATCTTCAACGGATCGGTATCGCATTCATCGGTGCAGTCGGGAGCGCCGTCTTTATCGGTGTCGGTTTCGGCGACATCGCAGCCGCACAGGCCGGGATTGACTTTGATGGCGCTGTTCGGACAGTTGTCGTTGCAATCGGCGGCGCCGTCATGATCGGTGTCGGTATCGGGCACGCCGCAGCCGCACTGGCCGGACACCAGCTTGTTCGGATCGTTGGGGCACTCCTCGTTCGGATCGGGGATGTGATATTCCTTGACATCGCCGCCCACAAAGTCGATGCCGAGAATCATGACGACGGAGGGCGTGGCCCCGCCGGTGGCATAGGTGCCCTGGATCTCGACGCCTCCGGCCAGGTCGGGCCCGATGACGCCGGGGATGGCAAAAGGTGGTACCTGCAACTCGGTGCGGCGGACCTCGACGGGGCCGACAAGATATCGGACGATGACGTTGGCGGCGACGCTGCTGTCGCTGATGACCTGGATGGAGACGTTCTCGCCGATTTCGGGGATGGGCGATCCGGAAGGTTGAACGGCGTTGATGCCGGATCCGGACGGCGGAGGAGTGAAAATACAGTTCTGACCGGCGAGCAGGGCGGCCATGGCCAAACAGCAGATGGTTTTTTTCATCAGTCTTCATCCCCAGAGCAGGTCAGCCGCCGGAAGGGCGCGACCTGGACGTGCGTGCCTCTATTCCCCAGGACCAGAGATGTCAGGAATAAGATGGAACGCCGCAACAGTTGACCCGCCCCTCCGTCGAATCCACATCGCGGCCGAAGCAGGTTGCCTCTTCATTTTATAGTATAAGTCGAGCGCTTTACAACCATTGTTCGTGAGTAATACCGGGTGAAAGTATTGGACCGATAACCCGGCGTTTCAGGAGGCGTGGGGGCTTCGCTCACCGCTCACAGAGCAGTGGCACGCGGCGAGGTCTGGATCGCATTAAAACAGGCCGGTGATGCGGCCCTGGTCGTCGATGTCCATGGCGGTCGACGCGGGTTGGCGGCCGAAGGCGGGCATGGTTTGGATGGTACCAATAAGAGGCGTGAGAAATCCGGCGCCACCGGCCAGGCGAATGTCCCGGACGGGCAGCCGGAAGCCGGTGGGGCGGCCCTTTTGGGCCGGGTCGTGCGACAGGGAATACTGCGTCTTGGCCATGCAGATGGGCAGGCGGTCGAAGCCGAGGCGGGTGAGCGACTCGATGGCGGTTTCCGCCGAGCGTTCATAGGTGACACCGTCGGCGCCGTAGATCTGCGTGGCGATGGTTTCGATCTTTCTTTTGATCGGCCACTCGCACTCGTAGAGGAAGCGAAACGGTTGTTTGCGCGGCGATTCCGCGGCGCGGATGACCGCTTCGGCCACCGCGGCTCCGCCGGCGCCGCCCTGCGTGTGGACCTGACTGACGGCGACATCGAACGCTCCGGCGGCCCGCGCGCCGTCCATAATGGCGGCGATCTCGGCATCCGTGTCCTTCGGGAAGCGATTGATGGCGACGACGCAGGGCAGGTTAAAGCTGCTGATGTTTTCAAGATGTTTCTGGAGGTTCGGCAGGCCCGCGCGCACCGCATCGACATTCGGATCGAACAAGGTCGGATCAGCGGGCTGGCCAGGGACCACGCGATAGCGGCCGCTGTGCGCCTTTACGGCACGAACCGTCACCACCATCACGGCCGCATCGGGCCGCTGGCCGGACGTTCGGCACTTGATGTGGCAGAACTTTTCGAAACCCATGTCGGCGCCGAAGCCGGCTTCGGTCACCACGTAATCGGCGCAGCGAAGGGCGATCTCGTCGGCGAGGATCGAGCTGTTGCCGTGGGCGATGTTGGCGAACGGGCCGGCGTGCACGAAAGCGGGCACATGCTCGATCGTCTGGAGCACGTTGGGCATGATCGCGTCTTTCAGCAGCACGGCCATCGCGCCGGCGGCACGGATGGCTTCGGCAAAGACGGGGATGTCCTGGTGCGTGTAGCCGATGACGATGCGGCCGAGCCGCTGACGCAGGTCCTTGAGCGACGATGCGAGGGCGAGCACGGCCATGACTTCGCTGGCCGATGAGAGATCAAAGCCGGTCTCACGCGGGAAGCCGTTGCCGCCGAGGCCGATCACGATGTCGCGCAGGGCCATGTCGTTCATGTCCACGCAGCGCCGCCAGACGACCTTCATCGGGTCCAGCCGGCCGGGATTGCCCTTGACCAGCAGCGTGTCGATCATCGCGCTGAGCAGGGCGTGAGCGCTGGAGACGGCGTGCATGTCGCCGGTGAGGTGGAGGTTCATGTCCTCCATCGGGAGTACCTGGGAATACCCGCCGCCCGCGGCGCCGCCCTTGATGCCGAAGACCGGCCCCATGGACGGCTGGCGGATGCAACAGGCGGCGCGTTTGCCGAGATGGACGAGGGCCTGGGCGAGGCCGACCGTCGTGACGGTCTTGCCTTCACCCAGCGGCGTGGGCGTAATGCCGGTGACGACGATGTATTTGCCGATCCGCGCGTTGCCGAGGCGGGCGATGGATTCGAGGCGGACCTTGGCCTTATAGCGGCCGTAAGGGAGCACTTCGTCATCGAGCAGTCCGAGCCGCGCGGTGATTTCCTGAATCGGCTTGAGCGAACACTTCTGGGCGATCTGGAGGTCGGAGTCCATGTGCTGTGTTTACCGTGCGGCGGTTGTCGCCGGCTGCGTCGTGGTGTGATGCGGCACGGTCGAGGGCCGGCCGAGATAGCCGATGCGGGCGACGCGCCAATATGAATGGGCGCCGGCGGTTTCTTTCATCAGCTCGACATCGATGATCACCTTGTCGGGATCGGCGGGGGACGCGGGGTCGTGGGCCGCATCATAATAAACATGGATCGATCCCTCGCCGGGCGGTGATGTACGCATCTTTTTGGACGCGGCGTCGAAATCGGTATCGAAGCTGGGAACATAGTGGGAGACGATCGGCGCCCACTGCCGGATGAAATCATAGATTTGCTCGTCGCGGTCGGCGCCGAGGGTGTCGCGTTTTTGGGTGCGGGTGGCGTTCCATACATCGACGAGGCGCTTTTCGATCGTGGTGTAGGCGCCGATATTGTGCGTGATGCGGAAGGCGGCCTTCTGCTCGTCGCGTTTGTAGCTCTGCGCGGCGCGGACATCGTCGGCAATCGAGCGGAGCAGGACGTAGACCACCTGCTGCGGCGTGGCGGAGTCATCGAGGGTGATGCCGTAGGCCTGTACCACCTTCACTTCCGCAGGTGGGATGTCCCGGCGGTCCGGCGGCGGCGAGCAGCCGGTGAGGAACGTGACCAGGGATGCTCCGAGGCTCGTCAGGATCACGATGCGTGTCGCAGCGACCCCGGTCAAACCTGGCCGGGGCTTTGTCCAGGCACCGCTAACCTGTTGTGGCGGAAGCGTTTTCATCTTCATGATGGGGCAAGAGTCTAGCACAATGGCGCGGCGTTGCAACGCTTGCCGCGCCTGGAAGCGGCCGGTAGACTCGCGATGAATGGCTGAATTTAACGAGAATCTGTGGGCGCCGTGGCGGATGGAATACATCCGCGGTTCCGCTGAAAGCCTCGCAGATCAGGAGTGCTTCCTTTGCGAGTATGGCCGGCATCCGGAGAACGACGCCGCCAATCTGGTGCTGTGGCGAAGCGGTTCGTGCCTGGCGCTGCTGAATCGATATCCCTACAGCAACGGGCACCTGATGGTGGCGCCGTTCGTGCATGCGGCCGGGCTGTCGGATGTGGATGACGCGGTGCTCTGCGATATGATGCGCAACACGCGCGACGCGCAACGGATTCTCCGCGAGAGCATCGCGGCTCAGGGGTTCAACATCGGGATGAACTTCGGTAAATGCGCCGGCGCGGGCCTGCCGGGACATTTGCATGTGCACGTCGTGCCGCGATGGGAGGGCGACACCAACTTTATGCGGGCGATCGGCGAGGCGGGCGTGATTCCGCAAGGGCTCGACGAGTTGTACGGGCAGCTATGCGAGGCGGCTGCGCGACTTGGACTGCCGGCGATGCGCACTTGATTGATTGTGCGGATATAATGATCTTGGAGGTGTTCATGACCTACAATGGGATCCTCAACGGCTCCTGCATCGAACTGGAATCTCGTCCTCCTTACCCGGATGGGCAAGAGGTCATTGTTCATCTCGAACCGGCATGCCAGCATCCCCGCGGCTCGGCTAGGGCGATCCTGGAGGCCATCAGTCAGGCGCCCCACCTGACGCAAGAGGATTGGGAAGAATTCGATCGAATCCTGAACGAATCCAAGATTCCGATGGAAACTCAAGGGCTGTTCGATGAGGACGAGCCCGGATGATCTATCTGCTGGATTCCACGATCTGCAGCGATCTCATGCACGAGCAGATAAACGCGACAACTCGGCTGCGTGCGCTTCAGGATGATCATCCTGTCGTCACATGTTCCATCGTGAAGGGGGAGATCCTGTTCGGCATTCAGAAGCTTGCGCCCGGGCGACGTCGCCAACAACTCGAATTGAAGGCAGGGACGCTCTTCGACAGTGTGCCCTGCGAGCCGGTGTCGCCCGCCGCGGCAGATCACTATTCCCGAATAAAGATCACCCGTGAGAAAGCGGGGCGGCCAATGGCGGAAAACGACGCCTGGATCGCGGCGACGGCTTTGTCGCTTCAAGCGACGCTTGTTTCACGTGATTCAGATTTCTCAGGCATTGATGGTCTGACCGTCGAGGTCTGGAGTAGATGATGATGAGGCGATGTGTGCTGACGATCATTTGCCTCACGTTGGTGGGATGCCGAGAGACACACGAGGTGGACCTGACCCGCACGCCGGATTTCCAGTGGACAGGCAAGGTGCGCGTCAATATTGCGTGGGATCTGTTTTCTGGTTGGCAAGTTGAATCGATCGAATTGCCGTCCGAGGACGGGAGAGTCGCGCGCCTTGGAATTAACGGTCAAGTGGTCAAGGCAACTGTGGATCTACCCGTTAAATGCGTCTCAACGCAACCCAGTTCTTCGCAACCGAATCCGTGAGCGGCATATCTATCCAGTAGTTTGCCTATGAGCAACGAAGCAAAACCCTATGCCGTGAGTATCGCCAATTCGCGCGGGCGCGAACACCCTGAGACGTTCCCGCCGAGCGTGGATCCGATTGCCGTCGATCGGCAGCGCGTGTTGCATTCGGCGGCGTTCCGGCGGCTCGAGTACAAGACGCAGGTGTTCGTCATCAGCGAGCACGATCACTTTCGCACGCGGATGACGCACACGCTGGAGGTGGCCAGCGTCGCGCGGCGGCTGTGCGTCGGCTTGCAGGTGAACGCGGCGGTGGGCGAGTTGATCGCGCTCACGCACGATCTGGGGCATCCGCCGTTCGGGCACGCCGGCGAGATGACGCTGCGCGACCTGATGGTGCACCACGGCGGGTTCGAGCATAACGCGCAGTCGCTGCGGGTGGTGGAGTTCCTGGAGCATCCGTACCCGGCGTTCCGCGGGTTGAACCTGACGTACGAGGTCCGCGAATCGCTGGCCAAACATTGCACGCTGTACGATCGGCCCGGTCAGCATCCACTGGCCGACGGCACGCAGGCGCCGATCGAGGGTCAGATCGCCAACCTGGCCGACCGCGTGGCTTACGATTGCCACGATCTGGAGGACGCGATCGGCGCGGGGATGGTGGGGGAGGCGGATGTCGGGCAGGTGCCGCTGTGGAAGGACGCCGCGGGGCCGGTACGCGAGCAATACCCGGAATTACCTCTGGCGGCCATTCGGCGGCCGATCCTCGACAAACTGGAATCGCTGATGATGGACGATATCGTCCGCGAGTCGCGCCGGCGCATCGTCGCGGCAAAGATCAATTCGCTGGAGGACGTTCGGCAGGTCAAGGCGGCGGCGGGGCAGGATGCGCGTTCGACGGCATCGCGTGCGCTCGTCGCGTTCGGTGCGGAGATGGAAGAGAAAGTGGCGGCGCTGGAAGGGTTTCTCTTCGAGCACGTCTATCGCCATCCGCGGTTGATTCGGATGGACAGCAAGGCCCGGCGGCTGATCGAGGCGTTGTTTGCCGCGTATTTGAAGGAGCCGCGTATGTTGCCGCCGCGGTTCACCGCCCGCATCGACACGCAGGGCGTGCACGGCGTGATCTGCGACTACATCGCGGGCATGACCGATCGCTTCTGCCAGGACGAATACAAGCGGCTGTTTGAGCCGTTCGAGCGGGTATGAAGGAGGATTGCGGCAACAAGTTGCCGCGGTCCTTTCATTCCTGACCAGTCGTATGCCCAGGTGCATCTCCTTGGTGGGTTGAAAAAGTGGCGGAAATCGTGACAATTCGACGAATATGCCCCGGTATGCCTCAGGAAAGGATGGAACACCATGGGATTGCTCGACGGTAGAAAAGGAATTGTTTTCGGCGTGGCCAACGATCGCAGCATCGCCTGGCACATCGCCAAAAACCTCATCGATCACGGGGCCGTCTGCGGGTTCTCGCATCTGCCGGGCGAGAAGATGGAGCGCCGCGTGCGCAAGACGCTGGAGGACGGCGGCATCCGCGACGCTTGGCTGTATCCGTGCGACGTCAGCAAGGATGAGGACATCGACAAGGTGTTCGAGGCCGCGCGGCAGCAGTTCGACGCGATCTCGTTCGTCGTGCATTCGCTGGCGTTCGCCGACCGCGAATACCTCAAGATGGGCAAGTTCACCGAGACGCCGCGTCAGGTGTTCACGCAAGCGCTGGACATCTCGGCGTACACGCTGATGGCCATCACCGACCGGGCCCGCAAGATCATGCCCGCCGGCGGATCGATCCTGGCGATGACGTATTACGGCTCCGAGAAGGTCGTGCCCGGCTACAACGTGATGGGCGTGGCCAAGGCGGCGCTGGAAGCGGCGGCCCGTTACCTGGCGGCGGAACTCGGTCGGCAGAAGATCCGCGTCAACACGCTGTCGGCCGGCCCGTGCCGGACGCTGTCGGCGATGGCCGTCGGCGGCATCGACGAGATGTTCGACTGGGTTGAAAAGAAAGCGCCGCTCGGCCGGAATATCGAAACCGACGAAGTGGGCAAGTCAGCGGTCTATTTGATCAGCGACCTGTCCAGCGGCGTGACCGGCGAAAACCTCTACGTCGATGCGGGATACAACACAATTGGGTTATGAAGTGACATAGATAACGGTTCGGTATTCAGGATCCAGAGCTCGACATCGGGCCCATCAAAGCAATGATTTCAGGTGATCGATGCTGGCGGCCGCCTGGTCGATCGTGCCGCATTCAACGCTCAAGCAGATGGGGCGGCTTCCCTTCTTGATGATGCGGATGATCTCTTTCCAGTCGATGACTCCATCGCCGCAAGCGCAGCCCACCGGCGTACCCGTCACCTTGCCGCGCTCCGCATCGCTTTGCTGAACATCGATGTCCTTGGCGTGCACGTGTACGAGCCGGTCACCGCAGTGTGCGAGCCACTTGTATGGATCGTGCCCGCACAGGTACGCGTTGCCGGTGTCGAAGTTGATGCCCATGGAAGGCGATTTGACCAGGCCGAAGATGCGATCAAGCCCGTCGGGCGAGCGCGTATATTGTTGATGGGGCTCGAGGCCGATCATGATCTTGCGATGCTCGGCACATTTGAGCACCTTGGTGAGCGTGTATTTCATGAGGATGTGGTCGGTTTCGATGTCGGTGCCCTCGGCCTTGACGCCTTCATCGGTATTGACGATGCCGGCACCCAGCTCAGCGGCATAGCGCACGGCAGACGTGAGGTACAGCACGCTCACGTCCGGCCGCCCCAGCGGGCAATGAGCGCTGATCGCTGAGCACTGCACGCCGTGCCGCTCGCAGAGCGCCCGCACGTCCCTGGGGTCGTCGAACATCGATTGCGTGTGATAGTAAAGGGCCTCGCTCATGAGTTCGCGGCCCCAGTGGACCATCGGCTCGATATAGCGGTAACCCATTTGAGCGGCCTTCTCGACGCCGGCCGCGAACGACATGTCGTGGTGCCGCACGTACTCCATGTTCAAACCGATCAGGACGTCACTCATCGCCGCACCTCCATTCAAATCGCTCCTCCGTTTATCGTAGTATCGCCGCTTGCCATCCTCCGTCCAGCACTTTTTTCATTTCATCGACGGCGTTGGCGTGCTTTGGGTCTTTGGCCAGGTTGGTGTACTCGTGCGGATCGTTCTGGTGGTCGTAGAGTTCGGCGGAGCCGTTCGGCCATTGCGTATAACGATAATGATCGGTACGGACGCTGCGGCCGAGTCCGCCCCGGCGCACGACCACCGTGAACGCCGCGTTCTTTATCTTCGTGTCCGGGTCGCGCAGAATCGGCGTCAAGCTGCCGCCCTCCAGACCATCGACTTTCGGCAGGCCGCAAAGATCGACCAGCGTCGGATAAATATCCACGAACTCGGCGAAACTCCCGGTGGGCACGCCGGGATTACTCATGCCGGGGACGGCGAAGAGCAGCGGCGCCCGGGCCGATTCCTCAAACAGCGACATCTTGGCCCATTGACTGTGCTCGCCGAGCGACCAGCCGTGGTCGCCCCATAACACGACGACGGTGTTGTCCCACAGCTTGAGGCGGTCCATGGCTTCGAGCAGCACGCCGACCTGCGCGTCCATGAACGTCACGCAGGCATAGTACGCGGCGACGGCCTCTTTTCGCTTCTCCTCGCTGATGCGCGGAGCGGCCTTGGGCGTGAACGCGATGGGCGGAATGTCATCCAGATCATCGGCGGGCGCGGCAACGAGTTTGATGCCGGCCGGCGGGTACATATCGAAGTATTTTTTCGGCGCGACCCAGGGGAGGTGCGGCTTGTGCAGTCCGGCGGCGATGAAGAACGGCTGGTCCTTGTGCTCTTTGAGGAGCTGCGCGACCCGCCGGACGGTCCAGCCGTCGGGTTCGTCCTTGTCCTCGCGATTGGTGGGTTGAGGCTTGCCGGGGGCCTCGCTTCCATCGCCCGATTCCGCGCGGAGCCGGGCGCGCCGATCCTGGACGGCGGCTCTGCCGGAGGCGGGTCGTGAGTCGGCGCCGGCCCGCGCGCCGGCGCCTCGACGACGCGGACCTCCTGCCGCCCTCTGCTCCTGTTTATCTTGCGTCTGCTGGGCTCGGGCCTGTTGCACGCGCACCGTCGGGTCCTCGGCCACGTCCCACTGGAACTCCTTTTCAAACGGGCTGTGATAGATCTTGCCGACGCGCGCGGTGAAGTAGCCGTTGGCGTGGAAGTGCTCCTGCAAGGGCGTGGCCCCGGCCAGGTGCGCGCGGGGGGCTTCGGTATTGGCCCAGACCTTGGTATGTTCCGGCCGCCAGCCGCTCATGAGCGACGTGCGGGTCGGGTTGCAGAGCGGGTAATTGCAGTAAGCCCGATCGAACCGCCGGCCCATCTGTGAAAGCCGATCGACATTCGGCGATTTGACATCGCCGGCCCCGTAGCAACCCAGCCGGTTATTCAGGTCGTCCACCGCGATGAACAGGACGTTCAGCTTTTTGGTCTGATCGGCCGCGGTGACGGCGCGGGGGCCGAACAGGAATCCCGCCGCGAGTGCTGTGCAAATCCACAACCGCATCTTCATCTGCATATCTCCATGGGAGCCAAACGGGGCGTATCACAGCAGGAACGGTACGCCGGGCATTTTATTGCCCAGGATCGGTGCGCCGCAACCCCAAGGATTTGAAACCGCGGATAAACGCCGATGAACGCAGATGAGGAAGATAAAGATCGGATCATAAAATCGGCGTGCATCTGCGTCATCTGTGGATTGAAATCTTCTCTGCATTCTCCGTGTCTTCGTGCCTCTCGCCACGGCGGCCGTGCTACGCCCAAGGGCTTCGCCCTGACGAGAGCCGTTTGGCGTAATCGGACTGCGTGAGCTTCGCATCATGTGCTCAAAACAATCAACTCTGTATGACCGCTTCGCCCGTTCGTGCGGATTCTTCGCACGCTACGGTTATTTCCAGCGCACGCATGCCATGCTGAACCGTCGCCGGTACGGGCGCGGTGCCTTCGATGGCCGCCGCGAATGCGTCATATTGCCGGTCCCACTCGGGCGTCATCGGCGGCAGCGCCAGCGTCGTTTCGTGATTTGCGATTCGGCGCCAACCCGCACCGGTCACCGGATTCAGCTCGAGCCGGCCGTTCGGGCCTTCGATCGAAACGCCGCACGGCGGAAGCTCCGGCAGCAGCCAGCCGATTTCGATTTCGAGCACCGATTCGTCGGCCAGTTGCACTTCCGCCCGCCACAGGTTCGGGCCGGGCAGCGTGGGCAACGAGCGCTCGGCCGTCGCACGCACGCGCTTCCACGGCGAGGGATTCCACAGACCGGCGTAATCGACCACGTGCGAGCCTTCGTGCGTCATGGCCGAGCTGTTGCGGATGAAGCCTTCGATGCGCGTCAAATGCTCGACGTTCGCCGGATCGAGCCGCTCGTCGTAGATGGCCACGTGCGTCCGCGCCGGCACGCCGATGGCGCGAGCGAGTTCACCAATCTCGCGCACCCATGCGCCGTAGCGAAAGACGAAGCCGATCTGGTACGTGCCGCCGGTCCGCTCGACCGCGCGGGCCACACGCAGCCCGTCCTGCACGGAGGACGCCAGCGGCTTCTCATTGAATACGGGCAGGCCGCGCTCAAGGCAGTCGATGGCAATGTCGGGGCTTATTTCCGGCGGCAGAGCCAGAACCGCGGCATCGATGCGTTCCCGGTCGAGCAGCTCGCGCCAGTCAGTGTACATCGGCACTCCGCCCGCCTGCGCGGCCAGCAGCGCGGCGCGCTGCTCACGTGTATCGCACACCGCCGCCACACTGAACCGCGAATGCCGAAGGAGCGTCGGCACGTGCCCGCTCTCCGCCACCGCTCCGCAGCCGATCAGTCCCACCCTATACATTTATGGAGCGCCTCCCGCCGACACGCCCACCGCCGGTTGTGCCGCGGCGACATTCGTCACCCGCTCCGCCGGCGTTTCACTCGGTTCCGCGGATGCGCGATTGCTCCGCAGCCAGCAGGCGTAATAGGCCCAGCCGCTCACCATCGCGGCCAGCGCAAAAGCCCCAGCTTCGGCCCAACGCATCATCACCGCCGCGAAGAAGCCCCAGACAATCGCGAAGCAGAACACGATCCCGCACAGGGCCGCCCGCAAATCCCAGCGCAGTTCCCGCCGCTGCCGCCGCACATCGATGAGTCCCTCAGCCGCCAGCGGCCGTTTAATCGGGCCCCACAGCCCGGCGGGACGAATCTTCATGTAGAAGCGCCGAAGCGTCTCGCGCGATTCGGCCGGCGTCAGCAACGAAAGAATCACGCTGCCGGCAAACCCCACACCCAGCAGCAGGAGCGTCGGTTGCCAGGCGGGGCGGCTCTTCCAGTTCAGCCCGAACCACACCGCTGCCGACAGCGGCACCGAAACGAGGATGCCGAACACCTCGCCCCAGATGTTCAGCCGCCACCAGAACCATCGCAGCCACGACAGCGGCAGCGCGGGCGCGATCATCGCCGCATTGATGAAGAACACCCACGGCTTGATGTTGCGGATGCCCAATGCCAGGCAGGTCGCGAGCGCCATCATCGCGACCATCACCAGTCGCGCGAAACGGATGTACTCGCGCTGCGGCGCGTTCGGTCGAAGATGACGCCGGTACAAGTCGTTGACGACGAACGACGATCCCCACTGGAGCAGCGTGCCGACCGTGGACATGTACCCGGCCAGCACGGCGGCGATCAGCAGCCCGCCGAAACCAGGGATGCGGTCCGCGTAGCGGATAACGAGTTGCGACCAGACGCCGATCGAGTCAGCCTCCGATCCGTCGTGCAGGATCATCTGAACAGGGTTTGATGGATTATCGGGATAGCGAGCTGGAAAGAGAGCGATCGCCAGGATTCCGAGCGGCAGCAGCGGGATCATGCGAATCACGAGACTCAGCACGCAGTTGAACATCTGCCCCAGCACCGCGTGCCGTTCGTCTCTGGCGGCGAGACATCGCTGTGCCGTCCAGCCTTCGCCGGCGCACGGGCTGCCGGCGAGGAACAGGCCGATCAGCACGAGGGCCGCCAGTGTTGCGGGGTCAACGTAAGTGTTGCTCCCGGCGGAGGGCGGAAAGATCTGCCAGAAGTCCGCATCGCGCATCGTCCGCGCGCGGTCGAGCATTGCGGAATAACCGCCGAGTTCTTGAACGCCGAAGTACCACACGATGAACGCTGCGGAAAAGAAGATGAAGAACTGCGGCACGTCGATGTACGCCGCCCCCAGCAGCCCGCCCATCACGGTGTAGGCGAGCGTCACGCCGCCGAAGATCAGCACGACGTACAGCGGACTCCAGCCGATGAGCGGAGCCAGCACTTGCGCGAGCATCGCTGTGCCGTACCCCAGAAACACCGTCGCCCACGCCAGGCACGCATAGACGCCATAGAACCCGCGAAACCACGCCGCCCCGCGCCCGGAATACCGCAGCTCGATCAGCTCGCCCGTGGTCACCAGCCCGCTGCGCCGCCACATCTTGGCCCAGAAAATTCCCACCAGCGGCATCCAGATCGGCCACGCGATCCAGGCGATCTGGTTCAGGTACATGAACCCGCCGACAAAGAAGAGCCACACCCATGCGCCGCCGGAGTCGGAGTACGTGGCCACGTTGGCAAAGCCGATGACCCACCACGGCAGGCTCCGCTCGCCGATGAGAAATCCGTCGGCCGAGCGCGTCGCCCGCCGCGAAAAGTAAAGCCCCAGACCGATCATCATCGCGGCGTAGAGGACGATGACCGCCCAGTCGGCGGCGCGCGGCGACAGCGACGTGGTCGCAGCCAGCAGGGGACTCATTTACCGAGTCCCAGCAGGGATAACGTATCGCGATGAATCAGCTCTTCGATCTTCTCTTTGGGCAGCGAAAAGGAATCGACGCGGACCTCGGCCATGCGGCGCAGGCCCTCGAGGGTTTCCGCCACGGTGGCGATGGGATAGTCGGTGCCGAACAACACCTTGTCCCACACGTTGTACTCGTGCACCAGCATGAGGGTGTTGAAAAGCTGCCACGGCCGATAGCATAGCGCGCTGATGTCGGCGTAGACATTCGGGTGTTTGCGAATGACCGCGATGGTCTCACCTTCGTACGGGTGGCCCATGTGAGCGAGGATGATCTTTATCTGGGGAAACTGATTGGCCACCACGTCGAGATGCCGCGGCAGCGTGCAGTCGATGGGCGCCTTCGCGACAAAGGTGGTTCCCGTGTGGAGGAGAACGGGGAGGTTGTGAACTTTGGCGTACCCCCAGAGCGGCTCCACCCGGTCGTGCTGGGGATAGAAGCCGGCGTACATGGGCATGATCTTGATCCCGCGGAATTTGAGACGCTCGTACCCTTCGTGCATCTCTTCCGCCCAACCGGGCTGCGTCGGATCGAGGGACATGAAGCCGATGAACCGCTTCGGATCGCGCGCGACGTAAGCGGCGACGTCGGCATCATTGACCCAGATGCCGGAGAGCTTGGCCTTCCCGCCGAAGACAATCGCAACCACATCCTCGCCGCCGCACGATGCCTGATAGGCTCCCGGCGGCGTGAGCAGGTTCGCGGGTGTACTCCGCACCCGCTGGAACTCGGTCAGGAAGGTCTGAGAGAAACAGTTCACATTCGGCCAGCAATGCGAATGAATGTCCACGATCATGTCTTGTTCTCCTTCGGTCCTGAATTCACGCCACTCTCGACGCCCATAGCATCGGGGTACATCCGGAATTGGGTGGCATGGGTAAGCGGAGCTGTACTCAGCGGAGCTTACCCGTGGCGAACGTTTATAGCGCTCGGCCACGGGCAAGTGAGTACACTTGCCCATGCCACCCGAAATCACTGTCACCGATCGACGGATGCACCCGGAGCATCCGGCCAGCAACTTGCGAGCAGTTCCTTCAACGTGGAAACCGTAATATCGAGTATGCGACGGCCCTTGTCCGCACTCGCCAGCGTCGGTTTGCCCCATGCCCCGCTTCGCGTGATCCGCTCAAACGGTCGCGCGCGGGATGCTGCTCCGCCGGTCAGCAGATCGGAACGCAGGAAGGGCGACGTGGGCGCGACGCCGTCGTCCTGCGCGACATTCATATCCACAAGCTCCGGCCGCAAGGCGAGTACGACGCTGGTCTCGAACTCGCAGGCATGCCCGACGGCGGGATATTCGCCCTCCACCAGCGGGCGCAGGCGATCCGCGGCCGCCCGGAACCAGCTCGTCAGGACCACTTCGGCATCGGGCCATTCGAGCGCCGACTGTTCGGCGATCACGCCGCCGATCGCACTGTTTCCGCCGTGTGCGTTCAGCAGCAGAAATCGGCCGAAGCCATGCCGCACCGCCGCGCCCAGCGTCTGCATGACCGCCGCAAGGAACGTCTCGTGACGAAGCGTGAGCGTGCCGGGGAATGCCATGTGGTGCTCGCTGCACCCGATCCGCGGGCCGGGGAGAATCAGCAGACGCCCGCCGCATGCCGCATCGAGACGAGCCGCCAGAGTCTCCGCGATGAGGATGTCGGTCTGTAGCGGCAGGTGCGGGCCATGCTGCTCCACCGCGCCCAGCGGCATGACGCAGACCGTGTCCCGCCGCACTTCAGCGATGCGCTGCGCGCTCAGCTCTTCCCATTTCATGCGTGCACCTCGATCCGATCATCCCATTCGCGCCGTGCTCCCGCGCAAAGGCGATTCTTCGAGACGGAGCAACCGTGCGGCATTCGCGTAAAACACTTTGTTCAACTGATCGGGAGTCAGATTTGCGCCGAGCACATTGTCGATGCGTTCCGGCAGCAACTCCCAGCCGCCCGCCCCGAAGTCCGATCCAAAAAGCATCTTATCCGCGCCGGCCGTCTTCACCAGGTGTTCGAGTTCGCCCGCGCGCGGCCCGCAAAAGCAACCGTACAGGTTGGGCAGATCGCGCACGAGCTGCGCCGCCGCATCGGCGTAATCCGAAAGCCCCGCGTGACCCAGCACCACGGTCGCCTCCGGCACCCGGCGGGCCAGATCGGCGATCTGATAGGTCGTCGCGTAGGGCGGCGTGCCGTCGTGAAACAGCACGGGGACGCCGCGCTCCGCGGCCATGCGCAGGATCGCGATCATCGTATCCTTCACCATGCTCGGCGCGAACGCCTGCAACCAGGAGTGGAACTTGACGCCGCGGAAGCGCGGGTTCGCCAGGCACCGCTCCAGCTCCTTCACCGCCGCCGGACCTTCCTTGGGATCGACGGTCGCGAACGGAATCAAGCGGTCCGGATATCGGTCGGCCCGCGCGAGCAGCGCGTCGTTGTGCTTCGCACAATCGCCGTAGAAGCCCATGAGGGTGAATACGCAAATCGCCTCGACATTGAAACGATCGATCGCGGCGATCATGTCCTCCGCCGTCGGCAGCTTAGTCGCCAGCCAGCGTTCGTCGAGATGGGCATGGAAATCGATGATTCGCATATCTGCTTTTCAAATACGAAATCTCAAATCTCAGATTTCAAATGTCATATTCGAAGTTCAGTTGTCCACCCCGAAGATCCTCATCGCATTCTCAAGAGAATTGACCGCCCAGACGCAGAGGCCGTAGGGAGGAGAAAGAGTAAGATGAAGATTAGGATTATGAAGAGGATTAAGATTAAGAGCAAGATTAAGAGTAGGACTCCTTCTCCTACTCTTAATCTTGCTCTTAATCTTCTTCCTAATCCTAATCTTCATCATAATCTTACTCCATTCCCTGCCTCAACAGTCGGGCGACACGTTCGATCCGATCTCAGATCTCAAGACCGAAAATCCGCTTGGCATTATCGTGCAGGATTGCCCGTCGCGTCGGCTCGTCGAACTCCAGCCGGTCCAGCGTCCGCAGATTCACCGCGTATCGGTTCCTCGGTTCCGCGCTGCCGAACAGCACGCGCGATGCGCTGTACTTCACGACGATCTCGCGGATCGCCTCGCCCCACATCATCGATGCATCCAAGTAGAGATTCGGCGTTGTCTCGAATACGTGCGGCAACTCAAACCACATGTCGGCGAAGCCGCCGAAGCCGGCGATGAAGGGCGTCTTCGGAAATCGCCGCGCGACTTCGGCCACCGCCAGTATGTCAGCATATATGTAGGTGCCGGTGCGGACCATCACCGGCCAGCCATACGCCGCCGCCCGCTCAAAAAGCGGCGTCGCCACCGGCTCGGTGGGGAAGAACCCCTGCCGCGCCGGATCGAGGAACAGCCCGACCGCGCCCAGGTCTCGGCCGCGCGCGAGCTCGTCGAGTGCCCGGCTGCCCCACCACGGATTCGCGCTTACCAGCCCACGGATGCGCGGGCCGGCCTTGAGCACGAGATCATTTCCCGCCGCATGATCCACCACCAGCCCCGCACCCATCGGCCGCGCCAACGCCGTCGCAATCCCCGCGGCATCCATCCGGCGCAGCAGTTCATCCGCGGTCAGATCCAGATAGATCTCATGTCCGAGCATCGCATGCGCGTCGATGATGGATGGACTATCAGGCATTCGGTTCCACTCCGAAGCCCGCACCCTGCGGGACCGCGACGCGACCGTCACGGAACTCCAGCGGCGGCGTGACCGCCGAAGTCTCGTAGAACAGCGCCGCCATCAGATCGCAAGCGTACCGCTCCACCGGAAACGCCGACAGACTCGCTGCCAGGATGACGTTCGCCGCCTGCCCCAGATCGCTCTCCAGGTTCGATCCGACAGCGCAGATCTTACTGGCCGCCTGCGCGCGCTGGGCCATCGCGATCGAATGCGTAAGCCCGCCGTTCTTGCCGGGGTAGACGGAGAGTATATCGAACGCATCCAGATCGAGCGCCTCGTCGAGCTGTCCGGGAGTGAAGATCGCCTCGTCGGCCATGATCGGCACGGGCACGCGCCGCCGCACGGCCGCCAGCATCGCCAGCCGATCGCGCGGGGTAGGCTGCTCGACCAATGCGAGATTGAACGGCAGCAGCGCCTCGATCGCGCGAACCGCCTCGTCCGCGGAGGCATGCGCGCCGTTGGCATCGATGGTGAACACCGGCTCCGGCCCCAGCCGGTCGCGCACCGCCCGCAGCCGCGACACATCATCGATCCCCGGTTTGCCGGTCTTGAACTTGAGTGTGCGAACGCCCCGACTCCAGAATTCAACGGCCAGGCGAACCGTTTCCTCCGGCGGATAGGCTCCAATGCTGGCCCGCGTAGGCACCCACTCGGCCGGCGGTCGATCGGCGATCAGGCGCGAAATGCAGACGTCCTGCGTACGTGCCCACAGGTCCCACAGCGCGATGTCCACCGCCGCCTTGGCAAATGAATTGCCGTGCAGATCGCGGTCCAGCAGAGCAACGGCTTCGGACGGATGATCCATCCGCGCGCCCACGATCCGCGGCGCGATGAAATAGTCGATCATCCACTTGGCCGTCTCCGCCGATTCGCCGCTCCAGATGGGCGCGGTCGTCGCCTCACCGTATCCGCGCAGCCCGCTGTCGTCGGTGAGCGTGACCGTCAAATAGCGCGAAGCTCCGTGCCGCCCCAGGAACGAGACGATCGCCCCGTCCGAACGGACCGGATGATCGACAATGCGGGCCTCCACTCCTCGCACGAGCAAGCTCAAAACGCATTCTCCAGCCGGATCTAACATGACAGCGCTAGTTGGCGGTTTCTTTGTAGCGGCCGGGCTCCGTACCGGCCGTTTTCCAGCGTGGACGGCCGGTACGGAGCCCGGCCGCTACGAAGAGGAGGCGATACAGCGCTGTCATACTAAGCTGTCGTCGTCAACGCCTTATATGGTCAGATGCCTCACGATCCCGCGCCTTTGGCTTCGAGTTCTTCCCAGCGCTCGTAAAGACGCTTCACGCGCTCCTGCGCGCGGGTAAGCGCTTCGCAAGCGGCCGCCAGCTTGAGGCGATCGCCCAGAATCGCAGGGTCCTCCGTCTGCTTCTGAAACATCTCGACGTCGGCTTCCGCCTGCTGGATTCGTTCCTCTATATTTTCCCATTCCCGGCGCTCGGCTGTCGTCAGCCGGGGACGTGTGGGAGGAGATTTGCCCGCCTTGCGATTGGCGGATTTTCCGTCAACGGCCGCGCGTTCGAGAATTCCGCGCCGGGCATTCTCCCACTGCGCGAGGTCGGCATACAGTCGCGCATGACCCTGACCATCCAAGGCGAGGAGTTCCGTCGACAGCCGATCGAGCATGAATCGATCGTGCGTGACCAGGATGAGCGCGCCGGGAAATTCCTCAAGGCTCTCTTCGAGAATTTCCAGCGTCGGAATGTCGAGATCGTTCGTCGGCTCATCGAGTATCAGCAGATCGGCCGGCCGCAGCATCAGCCGCGCGATGAGCACGCGCGCCTGCTCGCCGCCCGACAGCTCGCTCACGGGCAAGTCCATCTGATCGTGACGAAACAGGAACCGCCTTGCCCACCCCGTCACGTGCATGGACATGTCGCGATAGCGCACGGTATCGCTGCCGGGCGCCAGCGTCTCGCGCAGCGACACGTTCGGGTCGAGCTGTTCGCGGCCCTGATCGAACCGGACGATGCGCAGGCCGTCCGCCCGCTCGATGCGTCCGGCATCCGCTTCCAACTCGCCCGACAGCACGCGCAGCAGCGTCGTCTTGCCGCTGCCGTTCGGGCCCAGCAGGCCAAGCTTGGTTCCCCGCGTCAGGAACAGATCCACGTCCTCGAACAATGCCCTGCCGCCCATCGATTTGCTCACGCCGGTCGCCACCAGCAGCTTGCGCGACTTGCGGCCGGTTCCGGCGAAATCGATGTTCGCGGTCTGCGTGGCGGTGTTTCGCGTCTTCAGTTCGGCCAGTTCCTCCATCATGCGGCCGGCCGCCTCGACGCGGGCCTTTGCCTTGGTCGTCTGCGCTTTGGGCCCGCGCTGAAGCCACTCCAGCTCGCGCCGCAGTTTGCTGCTGATGGCCTGTTCCTGGGCCTGCTGAGCGGTCAGGAACTCCGCTCGCTTTTCGATAAAGTCGCTGTACGTTCCGTTGATGCTGAGATAGCCGCCCGGAAAGGCGCGGTTCAACTCGACCACGCGATTGGTCACCCGTTCGAGAAAGTAGCGATCGTGCGTGACGACGATGTAGGCGAACGGCCCGTCGGTCAGCGTCCTCTCCAGCCACAGGACGCCTTCGAGATCGAGGTGATTCGTCGGCTCATCGAGCAGCAGCAGCTCCGGCTCGGCTGCCAGGGCTCGCGCGATGGCCAGCCGCTTGCGCCACCCGCCGGACAGTGTTTCCACGGGTTCATCCACGCGGGCAAAGCCCACTTTATCGAGCAGCACGCCCACGCGCGTGTGCTGCTCGTTCTCATCGAGATGTAATCCGGCGAGTCCGGCGAGCATCACATCCTCGATGGTCTGGCCCTCCGGGAAAAGATCGGCCTGCGGCACGTAAGCTAGTCGCAGGTTGCGCCGGATGATGAGCTGCCCGGAATCGACCGGCTCGATCCCGGCCAGCATCCGCATCAGCGTGGATTTCCCCGCCCCGTTCGGCCCGAACAGGCCCGTCCGGTCTTCATCCGCGAACGAAATGGAAATGTCGCGGAACAGCAGCCGCGTGCCGTAGGACTTGCTCAAGGATTCAGCGTGCAGGAGGACGCTCATCGGTGTTCATTATTGAAGAGACATCGTCGGTCGTCCATTCCGATTCATGCGGTTTCGCCGCATGGGGTCCGTGACACATGCGACGGACTCAGGAAGGGTGGACCATGTTTTCATAGGGGTGGCCCAGGTCCTCTGGACCTGGGGTCACGATTGTTCCACGTGTGTAAATGTCCTTTCCGAGTGGTACCCGTTCCACGTTGGCAATCGCTCCCCCAGGTTTGAAAACCTGGGCCACCCCACTTCCTTGCATCCAACATGCATCGCCAAACGTGTCACGCACCCCGCCGCATGTTACCTGATTTTACAGGGTTGCTAATGGTCTTCATAAACGGTAAGCTGCGGCCTCGTTGAAGGAGGTTTGTTGAGTGACCCGGCTTCGTTGCGGCAGCGTGGCTTGCCTGTTTATCCTGAGCGTCGCCGGATGCGCTGCGGCGCCGCGGCAGGTTTTTTTTGTCCAATCGCCCCAGGAACCTGTGCCGCTCGAACAACTCGCGAGCAGTTCAGCCTCTCTTAAAAACGATCACCGGCACCCGTCGGCACGCACGACGATCGTCGTGGACATCGACGATACGCTGTGTGTCACCGATTACAACTCGGTTCTATGGGGATTCGGGTCGGATGACTCGCGGGCGTTTGTGAACGCGGCCCGTACGCTGCGCGAGCTGGCCCGCGACTATGGCATTCTATATTTAAGCGCCCGGCCGGCGTTCTCCTCCCAAAGAACTCGCCAGTGGCTCGATGACCACAATTTTCCAAGCGGGTCCGTGATCGGGGCCGGGGGCGTCGTCGACTATATCGCCCAGACCAGTTTTAAGAAGAGGACACTCGCGCGGCTCCAGCGGGAAGGCGGCGGCCTGCTCATCGGCATCGGCGACGGGCCCCGGGATTCAGAAGCCTATCGAGCCAGTGGGATGGTGTCGGTGATTGTGAACCCGTCCCGCCATGCCACGTATCATCCGAGTGACTTCATCCTGAAGGACTGGGCGGGCGTCGCGGAATTCTTCGCGGCGAACAAAGGCGTATTGACCAACCCGCTCAAGCTGGCCGGCAACCTCAAGACCGGCGAGTCGGGAATCATGCTGCCGGGGTAAAAACCCGCCGCTCGGTTTTCCGGCCGTCATCGTTCCCGAATCCGCGACTCTCAAGCCATCACAGTAATCATCAATTCGCACAATCCAGGTTGCAAGGTACATTCGCCCCGCTCATGCACTTGATGATAATGGCTGCATCGGTCTGATTCACCTGGTAATCATGATTGATATCGGCCTCAGCGCATACCAACGAAGGCCCCATGCCGTGGCAAAGCTGGAACCCGCCGAAATCAGTCATATCCACATCGCCATCGCGGTCCAGGTCGCCCGGGCATGCTTCGCAATCGTCGATCACGCCGTCGCCGTCCGCATCCGGATCGGTTTCATCAGGCTGCCCATTGCCGTTGCAATCGCCGGGCGTCTCGTAAGCGCCCATATCCACGATCGGCGCCGTGCCGCTGCCGGTATCCGGAACCGCGCCCTGTTGCACCCTTCTGGCATGGCCATCCAGATCGAGCGTAACCCCTGTTGCCTGGATGGCCGCATTGTCACCGGCGTCGATCAGGGGCGATACCAGCGCCAACCGAAGATTGTCGTCGGTCGTACCGATCATGTTGTCCGGCCCATCCGCGTCAACGAAGAATGGAATCGCCCCCGTGTTGCCGATGCCGCCCAGGCTGCCGTTCCATCCCTGAATGCAACTGTGATCGACCGTCGGCGTTTCGCCCGCTATCTGTGAGGATTGCCCGACGCCAAACCAGTCAGAGTTATTCCACAGAATGCAGTTGGCCAGCGCCGGGCTGCCGGTATCCGTCTGGATCGCGCCTCCCTGGCCGCTGACGTCGGTTGTGTAATTCCCGCTGAAAGTGCAGTTGGTCAGAACGGGATTACCGCTCACTGTTTGCATCCCGCCCCCGCGCTGGACCGTGTGATTCCCGCTGAAGCTACAGTTGATCACCACGGGGTTACCCAGCTCGGTTTGCATTCCGCCTCCTCGATCCCCTGCATAGTTACCGGTGAAGACACAGCCGGTCACGATGGGACTGCTGTCGTCCCGGTTATGCATCCCGCCTCCCTTTTGAGGCGCGGTATTACCGGTAAAGATGCAGTTAGTCACCGTCGGGTTGCTGGTCCGGTTGAACATCCCCGCGCCCAGGTCGCCCGCTACATTGTTGCGGAAGATGCACCCCACAACCAACGAGTTGCTTCCATATTCATTCAGCATTCCGGTGCCGCCTTCGATGGTTGAGTTCGTCTCGAAGACGCAGTTGGTCACCGTCGGGCTACAGGTAGTGTAGCTCGTCATCCCGCCGCCGCCGAAGGCGTGATTGTGCGTGAAAATACAGCCCGTGTATGTGGGATTGCTGGTTCTATAGTTCTCAACAGCTCCACCATCGTACAAAACGGAATTCTCCGACATGAAGCAATCGGATAAGGTCGGACTGGATGTGAAATTGAACAACGCGCCGCCCCACCGGGCGTAGTTGCCGATGAATGCGCAGCGAGTAATCTGCAGACCTGAGTTGCAGAATGAGGTATACACGCCGCCTCCCCAACCCCCAACGCCTGTGGCGACGAAAGAAGTGTTATCGATAAAGTCGCAGTCGGTAATCAGGGGCTGTCCACTGTAGACAGAGATTCCGCCACCGAAAATCGCCTCGTTTCGCGCGATCAGACAATCGCGCACAATGGGGTTCCCAGAATAAATTCGAATCCCGCCGCCCTCATCATGGCTCGAGTCATTCGCATTACCGGCAACGATGGTGAACCCGTCCACAAGCGAGGTCGAATCTACTGAGTTTCCGAAAATAACATGGTAACTGTTCTCAGTGCTGTCTCCACTGGTCTCGTCATCGCCATTGAGGTCGCCGCTGAGAATCGTCTCGTAGGCAGCGGGGTTGCGTGCCAGAAATGTTCCATCACCGCCGCCGGGCGAGAACCCCCCGTAAAGGGCCACGCCGCTTTTCAATTGGAAGGATGCCGTCCGGCTGAGAGTGTGCGTCGCGGTATTGACATCGTAGTCCGGCAGGTACGTCCCCGCGGCAACCCAGATCTGATCGCCGGATAAAGCGGGGATCAGGGCGGATTGCAACTCCCGGTACGCATTCGCCCACGACGTGCCATTATTCGTCCCCGCGGCGCTCTGATCGACATAACGGATTGCCGCCCGCGCCGGCTCCGCGGTCGAGACCCAACACGCGAATACGAGCGGCCCCAAAGCAAGCCGGTACCCGCATCGATACCGGGTGGTCACAGGTTGTTGCGTAGAGTAGTACCTCAATCCAACCTCCCGCCGCCGGCCCGCGTATGACCGAACCAGGACTTCCCAGATGACTTCCCGCCCACGACTGTTGTGGACGTTGTTCGCGATTATACCTCACCTGTGAATTACAACAGACTGTTTTTTACGCTCCAACTACCGAAAATGTCGCCATTCGAGCGGCGAAGGGGGCGTGGTGCTCATTTTGCCGCCTGAGTAGCCGCTTCGAGTGGCTCGCCGCGGGTGATCAGCGTCACGCGCGCACGAGGCGTGAGTTGCCCCCTGGCCTGCATGGCCAGGTGGATCGCATTCTCACCGGGTTCGAGCATGGGAATCGGTCCCTCCACCTTCACGTCGGCAAGCTTCTCGCCGCGCTCGCCATAAAGCTGGCAATCACTGGTATCGGTGAATTCGAGGTACTGCCCGGTCGTCATCGTCGTGTGGAAAACCATGCTCTGTCCATTGCAGGTCAGCGCGATCCGGGACAATTCCGCGGGTACCAGAGGGATCGCTTTGATCGGCCCAACGTCGCAGATCACCGAACCGCCGTGCGCGATGTGGTTGTACCACAGCCCGATCGACGCGACCTGCTTGTAATCGATCACCTCGCGGTCGTCTTCGCCGTACGGCCAGGCGACTTCCGCGCAGCGATCGCCCTCGGTCTCGATCAGCTCGACATATCGCCAGCCGGTGAAATCGACGGTGACGTAATGCTCGCCGAAGCCGGCCACCAGATGCGAGGGACACCGCAGTTGCACGTTGAGCAGCTCGTCTCGCCCGTCGCCGTGGACCCAGAGGCCGAGGCCCTGGACCGGCGAGAGGTCGCGCGGGGGTGAAAACGTCCGCACGACTTTCGTCCACAGCGTCCGCTTGCCGCTGCCGTGATCGCTCGCGGCATAGCGCAGGCCCAGCTCACCGGTGGGCGTCTTCCGGTCTGAGCCGGTGATCTCAAATTGCATGCCATCGACGCCTCCGCCTTCCGAGAACTGCGTCGCGGAGGCGGCATCCGCGAGCGTGACGTTACCCGGCGCATCGTAGGGTCCTGCCGAGAGGAGCGCCTCAATCCGCAGCCGCAGCGGCTGGCGCGCGAAAGCGTTGTTCAACTTCCACGTCGCGCTGCCGTCGCTCACGCCGGTCACTTTATGGCGGTCAAAATGAACGGGGCGGAACCGCCAATTATCCTTTTCGCCTTCCAGTGTGAACTCGGCGCCCGGCTCGCGGAGCCGCGCCTTGATCGACTCGGGCACCTGGCCGGAATGACGCAGATCCTCATAGCGGCGCATGATCCGTCCGAGCCGCTCGAAGGCGGGAATAGTTTTGATCGTGCCCGGGTCGATGCCCTGGAGCGAAAAGCCGGCATCGGTCCCGATGCATTTGCCGCACAGGTATTCGATCGTCTCGCTGAAAGTGGGCTCGATTTGCGCTCCCTTCCACGTCTGAACGTTCCACCAGCCGAGATGGCCGGGCAGTCCATGCGTGGGTGCGGCAACGTGGGCGTCGATGAAATGCTTGTATCCCCGGTTCGGGAAGTCCAAAGCGACGTAGCGCGACCGCACGTACCAGAGGTGATGGTGAAACGTGCTCATCTCCTGGAGGGCGGGCCTCTTCAGATGTTTCCAGATATCGAAAACGAACTTGGAGCCATAGTGCCAACCCGCGTCGGCGCCCCCGATGATGCCTTCGCCATCCAGCGCGTCGAGGTAGATCATGTCGAAACCGGCATCGTTGAAGAGTTCCGCCGTCTTGCGGGCCACCTCCTCGAATAACGTGGAGTCGCCGTCCGGCACGAAGAGGCCGAAACACTCCTTGAGGTGCTGGACCTTTGCTCCCTTGTCGTGTGCCGCGGGCGTCGTGCCGTAAGCGCCGCGCCGGCAGTCGGTAAAGCGGAAGGGTACTTGCTTCGCGAAGCCGGCATAGGTGATGAGTTCGTCGTCGATCTGGAGCGTGACGCTGTTCCAAACGAAAAAGCCGGTGACGGTGGACATCTTTTCAGTCGATTCGTTCACCGGCACGACCTTCGCATCCGCCGTGAGCGCGTCGGCGAGCGTGAAGGTTACATCCTTGCCGAGGCGCGGGTCGGGCTTCGGCGTCACGTACTTCGATCGCTTGTCGATGAAGAAGGCATAAGTATGCAGGCCCGCCGAGATGCCCGCCGCGTGGAGCTTATCGATCACCGCCTTGAGGCTTGCCAGACCCTTGGGGTATGTCGTGGGGTTGAGCTGGAAATCGCCGAAACGAAACGAGACCCCGCCGTGAAAATCGATCTGATTGAATCCGATCGCGTGCGTGGTGCGAATCCAATCGTCCACGGTCTGTTCCGAGAGATCGCCGAAGTTGAACAGATACGAGCCGCGGTTGATCTCGGCATCCAGCGCCCACGGCCCGCCGAGTTTTGAGTGCGGCAGATCGGGCGCGTCGCTGACGGCTTCCTTAATGATGTCGCGCAGTTTTGACATCGGGCAGGCCACCAGCGCGATTTTCGCCCCCTTCACGCCGAATCGCGGGTAGCACAGCGCCCGCGCGGCGGAGTTCGGGCCGGGAAGCTGCGGCACGTTGGTCTTGAGGTTGAGCGCGAGCGCGCAGACGGCAAAGGATTCATCCATTTGGCCGCGGAGGTTCAAATGCAGATCGAGAAAGCACAACTCGTCAAATGCCGGACCCCCGGTGTCGAGGACTTCAAGAAGGAAGTAATGCGGCTTGCGCGTGAGCAGGAATGTCACGACACCGCCGTCGCCATATTCAACCTTGAGCCGATTGCCGTCGGCTGCCAGCCGAGTCGCGGGATGAGTCTTACCCGTTGCCCGGATCCAGCCCAGGCTCGACACGGCCTCCGGCTGCACATGATTCGATCCGCTGCTTTTCTCCGCGCAAACGGTCACCCGGCCCTCGGGGCCGAGCGAAATCCGTGACCACTCATTCTCGAAGCTGACGATCTTGCCTTGCACCGGTTCCGCGATGCTGCGGCCGGGCAGACTCGCCGCACAGACGATCAGTATTCCCTGAGCATACCGGAACGAAAGCATCGGAAACTCCCTACGCTGAGAAAGGGGACATTTTGCTCCTGAACTAGGATACCTGGTTCCTCCCCCGGCGCATGACGGCCGGCGTTCATATGGCGAACTTCTGGACGCGGTTGTTGTGGGCGTCGGCGACGTAGAGGTATCCGAGGCTGTCGATGCCCATGGCGTGAGGGGTGCCGAACTGGCCGGGGCCGCTGCCCGCCGAGCCGAAGCCGCGGAGGTACTTCCCGTTGGAGGTAAATTGCTGCACGCGGTGGTTGGTGGCCGACACCCATACGCGGTCCAGGCGGTCGATGCAGATGCCGATCGGCCCCTGCAATCCCTGACGGCCGCCGAAGCCGGCCGGGCCGGCGGTGTTGTCGCCCCAGGCGAGCAGAAACTTGCCGTCGGGCGTGAACTTCTGGACGCGGCCGACGGAGGCTTCCGTCGCGTAGATGTCGCCGCGGCTGTCGAACGCCAGGAAGTTCGGCCCGCCGACGCGCTGGTTGGCCGGGACGTTCCCGCCGAACTGGCCGGGGTTCACGCCGTACTCGCCCCACTTGAGCAGAAACTTGCCCTGCGGGTCGAACTTCTGAATGCGGCGGTTGGTCTGATCGGCGACGTAGATGCTGCCGTCGGCGGCGATGGCGATGCCGCCGGGGCAGTTGAACTCGCCGTCGGCGGTGCCCATCTTGCCCCACTGCCGAATAAGTTTCCCGTCCGGCGTGAACACCGACACCTGCTCGGGCGTGAACTGCGAGATATAGACGTTGCCCGCCCGATCGAGCGTGACGCCGGCGGCCGTCCCTTCCGTCTTGATGCTGGCGAGATACTTGCCCTCCGATGTGAACCGCTGCACGCGCTTGTTGCGAAAGTCGGCGACGAGGATCTCATCCGCCGGGCTGACCACCAGGCCGATGGGCGGATCGAACTGCCCTTCGCCGGCCCCCTTGCTCCCCCAGGACAGCACGTAAGGCGCCGGCTGCGTCGCGACCGGCCGCGTCGCCGGTTGCGTCGTCACCTCGTATTCTTCGCCCCGCAGCAGTCGCGGCAGGCCATACGCGGCCAGCGAGGCGACCCCCATGCGCAGACAATCCCGCCGGCCGATCGCCGCCGTATCCGGGTGCCGTCCTGTCCGCACGCTGGACATCCCGCAAACTCCGCCCGACGCTGCCAGATCGTTCTGAGATGTGCAGCTCTCAGTCTACAATGTCCGTCCGTAGCGGGGAAGGCGGCACCTGGCGGAGATTCCGCTGATGAGGCGACTGTTGGCCCGCAAACTTCCCGCCGCCAGTGCACCGGCGCGTTGAATGCCGACCTTTTGACGGCGCCTGCTTCGCCATATCCTGCCTGTACCCTGACCGATCTGGCAGAAAAAATACGCGCTCCACAAGGAACATCAAAATTGATGTTGAAACACGATGGATTTTACCGTAGAATTCTATGAGATGCAGTCGGGCCGGTGCCCGGTGCGGCAGTTTCTGGACCAGTTGAAGGCCAGCGACCCGGACGACTTCGCGGCGGTGATCGCCGGGCTGGCCAAACTACGCGACAGCCAGTATCACTGCGAGCCGTTGTGCAAGGCCATCGGCGATGGGCTGTTTGAAATGCGCCACGTGGGCAAGCTCAATACCCGCGTGCTCTGGTTTTTCGTGAAGAATCGCCGGATCATCGCGGTACATGGCATCCGCAACAAGGGGCGGGCCATCCCGGCTCGCGACCTCCAGACGGCCCGGGAGCGGATGACTGACTGGCGGAAAAGAGCAGGACCATGAAGAAAACCAACTTCGACCGTTATCTCGATGCGCAGTTGCGGGATCCGGCATTCGCCGCGCGCTTTGAGCGTGCCGGCCAGGCCTGGGATGTGGCCTTGCAGATCGTCACCCTTCGCCGGCGGGCCGGCCTGACTCAGAAAGACCTTGCCAAACGCCTCAAGACCTCCCAGCAGCAAATCAGCCGGCTGGAGTCCCCCGGCTACGAAGGCCACTCGCTCAATACGCTGCGTCGCGTTGCCGATGCGCTGCATGCCCAGGTCCGAATCGTCTTCGAGCCGGCCAAAGCCCGAAACGGAATGCGTACCGCCAAACCCGCCGCATCCAATCACACCAAACGCTCTCGCACTAAACGCACATGAACCACAATCGCCGGGCGGAGGAATGCCGATCTTGTGACGCCAGCCGCTTCGCCTTATCCTGCCTGTATCATGGGCGACTTGGCGGGAAAAACCCCCTGGTGGGCAGGAGTATTGGTGATGCAAGCTCGTAAGGTGGGTCGTAACCCAGCCTAAAATACTACAATGCTTTAATGGCAATCAAGAATCATCCATGTGCGTATTGTGGCAGCACGGACGTTCCACGGGAAAAGGGACACGTGCTTCCCCGATCTTTATACCCGACGGCGACTCCTACGACGGTGCAACGGATCACTGTGCCAGAGTGCCAACGGTGCAAAATGCTGTGGCAGGACGCTGAGGAGCAATTTCGTAACATTCTTGTTGTCGCCGGCGAACCAAACGACGCTGTACGGGAACTGTGGCGTGGGTCAGTGTTTCGAGATTTTCAGTGTCGCAAGAGGCGGCTAGAGGATCTCTGCGCGCGCCTGCAACCAATAGTTCTTGCAGGACGTGCGACCTTCATTCTACCGTCTGGCCTGCGAGCGCCCAAACCAAAGTAATCAGGCGCTTTCCTGCGCCAGCACGAACCGGCACGGCTCACCGGCCGCGGGCAGATCCATGACGATGAACCTATCCTCCCGTCGAGCCTGACTTGGCTGCCCGTCGATCGACAGACGTAAACGGGCGTCCACACGTTGTGGCTGGAACCGAACACACACCCGTTGAGCCGTCGTGCCCGTGTAGGCGCCGCTGATCTGGTCCCGCCGCATCCGGTACGATAACGTCCGCCCTGGCCACGAGATGGTCTGGCCGAATCCGGCATCCCAGAATCCGGCCGGGACATTGGGAGCCAGCGCCAGCGAGCCGTCCAGCCGGTGCTCGACGCCCAGCACGAACCGCTGCACGATGCGGATGAAGTTGGCCGGGTACTCGCAATACTTCTGAGCACCATCCGCGCTATACCCGCCCTTGCCGTCGGTGTGGTACCGTTCCCGCCAGTAATACCCACCCTCGCGGCCGGCCCTGGCCACGCGGCGGAGCGTATCCACGATCCCATCGCCGTCGTTCATCCGCGCCCGCGCCCAGCACTCCAGGTACCACGTCCGCCCCATCGCGGCCAGATCGAAGAGTTCCGAGGTGGTCGATTCCCACTTTTCATAAGTCTGCGGCCGCGTCGAAATGCCGGTGGGCATGCCTCCGTAGTGGAAATCTTTTTCATCCTTGAGTGCCGGCCACAGAGTCGCCTGCTGCTGCGGGCTGGCGATGCCGGTGGCCAGCGCGGTCCAGTCCACGTCGGTGAGCCCGTGATGGGCGATCGGGCCCCGCTCCGGATGGATGTATTCGACGCAGTGGTCGCCGGCCCAAAACGCGCGCCGGAAGTGGGCGGTGATTCGTTCGGCCAGTTCCCCATATCGGCGGGCCGCACGCTCGTCTCCCGCAAGGCGATTCAGCGCGGCGGCGCGCTCAAACGCATCGGCCGCATGCCCCTGCGTCACGCCGTCATATTCGATGCGCGTCGGTCTTTCGATGTAATAGCCCGCCCCGCCCACGCGCCCCTCCGCGGTAGTCAAGCTGCCCAGAAAGTCGGCCGCCCGGTTGATCGATTCGAGTTGAGCGGCCAGCCAGTGCTCATCCCGCGTGCGGCGGAAGATGACGTCGGCGTTCTGGATGTACGTCGTACCGCCCAGCGCGCGTAGCGGATCGCCGGGCACCCAATGCGTGTAAAGCCCGCCGTTGGGATCCAGCGGCTTGCCTCCCACCTCTTTCATCCCTTTCAGGACGGCGATGGGCAGTTGGCCGTTCGGCCGCTGGAACGTTCGGACGTAATCCCAGTTCGCCTTGACGACATCGACCTGATCGAGGCACAGGAGCGCATCGGTGAGCTGGTGGCCGTCGAGTGACGGATACGTACAGCCGTAGCCGAAGCCCTGCCCGTCCGCGCAGACCGACCAGTAACCGAAGAAGACCTTGGGGTTGACGGCCGCCAGCACGTTCCGCACCGCCGCGTGCCGGTAGGCTTCCACGATGGCCGGGTCGGGCAGATCAACGAGTGTGTATGCACCGCCCGGTGGTGTGCCGGCCAGCGAGGTGGCGGGCTGCGTGGCGTGGCCGTTTGGGGCAGCGTATAGCAGTCGCGGAAGCCCGCACGCGGCCAGCGAGACGGCCCCCATGCGCAAACATTCCCGCCGGGTGAGCGCTCCCGTGTCGCGATGGCGTTTTGTTCGCACGGTGGACATGTCGCCTTCTCCGCTTTGAGATGGGGTGCACTCAGCTTATCGTGACGACTCGTATGGGGAAAGATCCGCCTCCTGTGACGGAGATATCGTGCGATGAGGCGATATGCATACATTGAAGTCCTGTTACTGCTGAATGGGGCGACTCTGGCGACGGCCGGCGATGGTGTCGTGATCGTCCGCGTAGTGGATGATGCGACGGATCGGCCGCTGCCAGCGCGAGTCTACGTGACCAGCCAGGATGGCAAGCCCCATCTGCCGAAGCCCCGCACCGGAGAGACCATCGTTCGCTACGATCGCCACACCGGGGAGGCCCACGAGGTGTATGCCAGTATCGGCCCGCACCCATTTCGCATCGACGCGCCGGCGGAAAAACTGACCGTCACCATCGAACACGGCAAGGAATACGAACCCCTCACGCGCGAAATCGACGTGATCGAAGGCCGGACGATCGAAGAGACGTTCCGGCTGCACCGGCTCTTCAACATGGCGTCCGAGGGTTGGTACTCCGGCGAGATGCACGTGCACAGCGGCGTGAAGCGTCTGCCCGCGATGCAGCTCGCCGAGGACCTCAACGTCGCGTTCCCGATCAACTCGTGGACGTTCTCCGATCGTCGCGTGCCCGAAGCGCACGACGGCGAACCCATGCCGGACCACGGTGAGCTGGTCAAACTCGACGACACGCACGTCTACTGGAGCCTCAACACTGAATACGAGCTGGACGAGACGCGCGGCGACGTGCCGCTCGGCGGCTTTCTGGTCTTAGGCCACACCTCGCCGTTCAAGATTGCGATCCCACCGCTGCGGCCGCTGATCGAGGAGGCCCGGCGGCAGCGCGCGATCTTCGAATGGGACATGCACACGTGGCCGTGGTCGATGATGGTCGTGCCGGTGCTGCCCATCGACACCGTGCCGCTCAGCAACTGCCACATGTGGCGGCTCAAGCCGCATTACCTCGATTGGGGCGTGAAGTCCCCGGCGTGGATGCGTTGCGATGCGACCGCCGCCGGCTGGGCCGAGTACACGTTCCAGGCGTATTACGCCCTGCTCAACTGCGGTTTCACAGTCGCCCCCAGCGCCGGCACAGCCAACGGCGTCCACCCCGTCCCGCTAGGCTACAGCCGCGTGTACGTTCACCTCGACGGCCCGTTCAGCTACGAAAAGTGGAAGGCCGGCCTCCTCGCCGGCCACAGCTTCGTCACCAACGGCCCGATGCTGTTGCTCCACACGGACGGCTTGATGCCGGGCGATCGCAGAGCGCTAAAACCGGGCGAAAACGCAAACGTGACGGTCGATATCGAGGCAAGGTCTGTCGGCCAGCTCGACCGCACAGAACTCGTCATCAACGGCAAAGCGATCCCCATCGCGCCCGATCACGCCGAACCCGGCAACAACGCGCACCTGCATCGGTATCATGTCCCCCTCGAAATCAAAGGCAGCAGTTGGCTGGCGGCCCGCTGTTTTGAAAAGCTCACACCGGATAATCTGCGCTTCGCCCACACCGCGCCGATATACCTCGACGATCCAACCCGCCCGCTGCTCCCCGACCGTCAGCAGATCGCCTGGCTTATCCAGCGCGTGCAATCGCAGATCGATCTATTGAAGGGCAAAGTGCCGGCCGACGTGATGGCGGAGTACGAACGGGCTTTGAGCACCTACCAGTCGATCGCCCGCAAACTTCCCGCCGCCACGAGTGCGCCGGCGCGTTGAGAGCAGTCGTGCTCCCGCACGCCAGCGTCCCACCTAGTGCTTGTGATGGCGGTACGCCTCCCAGTCGTATGGATGTAAGTCAATCAATAACAATATGTTATGACTGATGGCAGGTCGATCATGGCGTTATATTACAAATCCACCGCTGGAGCCAACGAATTCCGCGATATCTACGATGCTGCCTAAATGGCGCAGCGACCGCCGTCAAAATAATTGTATTCCTAAAATATTGGTAAAATTTAGTTGACTCGGTTATTATTCGCGATATATTGCAGAGTATGAAGACGCTCATCGAGCAAGCACGGCACGTGATGTCTGAAGCTGAAATCACTCTTCGTCGGCTCATCGGCGATGCCGCAGGCCAAGGAGATTATGACGCCATACGCCGCCTGTCGGGTATAGCCGAGCGGCTGGTTGCATTCCAACATGAGCTTCGCGAACCGATTGTGATGAAACGGGATGCGGCAGTCAGCGCCTATCGATCAAAAGCTTCGCCGCGGGACCGCTCGACTCGAGAGCAGGTGCAGAAACCCGCGAAGGGCGCCTACCCGAGGTTCCAGAGGTGCAAAGGCGTACTGTCTAGGGTTGGTTGGTCCAAGAAATCCAAGTCCGAATACGAACACAAAGCTCCCCGTCAGGTGTGTGATCAGGTAGTTAGCGCGCTTGTCACACTTGCCGCAGATCCCGGAGGGCTTGTTACCGCCGACCAAATCCTCCAAGAGCTTCAGCGGGCTGCTGGTGCTGAAGTGCCTCAGTATCAGCTTTACGTCGTATTGGCCCTATTGACCCATGTGGGGCTAATTGAGAAGCGCGGAAGAGACGGCTACCGACTAAAGACAGCGACCGACTTCCAGGCACACGCAGCACAGGCATTGGACGCCGTGGAGGAACAATCGTGATTCCGAGAAAGACCAGTGTTAGCAATGTTGATGTTGTGGTGCTAGCTCTCGCCAAACTGGGTGGCGCAACAAAGAAAATCATGAGCGAAGACATCGCCGCAGAGGCTTGTCGTCTAGCAGCCCGTGGTAGAAGTCCAGAAAACCGCGTTTTTGACCCCACCAGAAGGGGTGAAATCGACTTTTGCCACAGGCTGCTAGCGCCCGACCGTTTCTCATGGCGTCTTTCCAAATATCGTGATCTCGGCTGGCCGGACAAGGAATGCGTCCGCTCTGGCCTTGAGGACGCGGCAAAACAGAAACACGGGACATTAGTAGAAGGTGATTATGCTACTGATCTGTCCAAAGACGGGTGGAGACTGACACCGGCCGGCGTCAGATGGCTTGAAAATAACACCGCGAGAGTAGTGCAGGCGCTGGACCTGAATGATGCCAAGATTCCAAAAAAGGACGCTGCACGTTTTATCAAAGCCCTGCGGGATGACCCTTTGTTCAAATTGTTTCTAGGACAAGGATTCGCTGACGCGAGGATGCATCATCTGACCGACATGCTGAACTGCAGCCCCGATGCGTCCCGCGACATAATCATCGCCAAATTCGAGCGACTTCAGGCCATGGCAGCATTGATTGGGGATCCAGAGATACAGACATTCCTTAATGCTTGTACCGACACCTTCTCAAGGTTTCTAAGACCTCCGAACAGACTTGGACAAGGAGCTCAACTATGAAAATCGTCTTCGGACAACCGATTGCCGTACAACCGGATAAACGTTTGCACGATCACGCTATGGATCAAGCAATGGGTGATGTCATCGACGCCCTCGTCGAGCTAATTACAAATTGCGACGATTCATATGGCCACCTTTACAATAAAGGCAAGCGACCCAAGAATCATGGCCCTATTCTCATCGAACGATTTGAACAGCGAAGGGGGGACCCGAAGTATGTGACGATCTCTGACCATGCTGAAGGTATGACTCTGGAGCGTATGATCGAAGTTCTTGAGCGGCCTGGTCGGATGACCAGCACAGAGGGAGACAGAGGCTATATGGGCCGGGGGGCAAAGGACTGCGCACGTTTCGGCCGAATGACTTTCGAGTCGATCAAGGACGACGTTTACTGCCGATGTACCTTGGCGAAGCGCGCCGCTGAAGTAATTCCGGAGGAGAATTGCAAGGCCACTCAGGAACTGCGTGAGCGCCTCAGCATGCCGCACGGGAACGGCACCTTGATACGGTTGGAGGTGGATGATGAGTCCAAGTTACCCCAAATCAAGACCCTCTGCGAAGAGTTGTCAAGTCACTATGCTCTTCAGGACATTCTCGATGAGCATTCGGGCGCAGAAGTCATGATACGGAATGGGCTGAAGCCGGACGAGCCGCCCGAGACAATTGTGGCGCGACGGCCGCCTGCGGAGATGATATGTGAGCGAGACCAGTTTGAGATTCCCGATTATCCCGGTGTGCTAGCGACGATGAGTATCTACCGGATACAGGAGCCTTTTGAGGAGAAGCCCGCTCGAACTCGTCGATACGGGTTCCTGATCGCGGGCCGGAGAGCCATCTATGAGCGGTCGATCCTCGATCCCCGAATTGATAGAGAACCGAATAGCCGCAGGTATTTCGGTCGTATCGACTGCAATCACATCGATACTCTACTGCAAGAATATGAGCAACGGCGCCGCGATCGGCAACCACATTCTCAGACAAACCATCGTTTGCTAATTGACCCGGGTAGGCGACACGGGCTTGAGAAAGAGCACCGGTTTACCAAAGCCCTTTTCCAAAAGCCTATCGAACGGATGTTGTCGCTGCTGGACGCTGACCGACGAATAGAGCGCTCGCACAAAGAGGAAATCGGCAACCAGGAAACTCGAAACCGTCTTGATCGCTTGGCGAAGGCAGCCTCACGTTTCCTCCAAGAGCAGGTCGACGAACTCGTCGTCCTTGGTGCGAACGAATCCGTAGACGACGATACCTTCATCAAATTGGGCATTCTGATTTATCCTACCTATTTGAACGTCGACCTGGGTACCGAGCGTGAGCTCACTATCTACGTGAAGAAGAGTTTTCTGAATCCCCCGGATGAGTGGGTAGATATATCAGTGGATATTCCGGCGTTAGAAGTCATCGGTTCACATTTCCAGTTGCGTCCGCACAGGATGAGGGATGATTGTATGATAGGCACATTTGCCGTGCGAGGATGTGCCCTGGCCGAAGCTGTCGCCGGGCGGGCAAAACCAGCCAGGTTGGGGCGGGTGAAAACCAGCCATCT
>CAYLLT010000051.1:0-40584 GCA_964384465.1 uncultured Planctomycetales bacterium
CGGCAAGGCGTCGGACAACGGCTGGAGCGGATGCGGATCGTGCCACCCGGACGGCTTCGCCGATGGAGTCACCTGGAGCTTCGGAACCGGCCCGCGGCAGACCATCCCCCTCGATGGGTTCTTCGCCAAGGACAACCCGGCCGATCAGCGCATTTCCAATTACAGCGCGGTCATGGGCAGCATCACCGATTTCAACGGAAACTCGATCAACGTGCAGGGCGGCCTCGGCTTTGCCGGCACACCGCCCAACCCCAACATCTACGCCCACGGCTTCACGCAGGGCGGCAGCCGCGCGCATGACCTGATGACCCTGTGGGTGCAGACCGTCCGCTCGCCGATCATGCCCGTGCCCACGAACGCCAACGCCGAGGTCGCCGGCCGCGCCCTCTTCGCGCTCAATTGCGCTTCGTGTCACGGCGGTTCGAAATGGACCAAGAGCCAGATCATTTATCGCGACAATCCGGCGCTCAGTCAGGCCGGCGCAGCCATCGATGCCGGTCTCACCATCGCCGGGCCGCAGATCGTTTCATTCACCGTCGGCGCGAACACCCTGCGATTCCTGGAAAACATCGGCACGTTCGATATCGCCAACCCGCTCGAACTCCGCGGCGCCGGGGCGGCGTCCGGCCAGACGGCACTCGGGGCGCTCGGATTCAACGTCCCCTCGTTGCTGGGCATCGGCTATCACGCGCCGTATTTCCACGACGGTTCGGCCCAGACGCTTCAGGCCGTTTTCACGCGTCACGCCCTGGGCGGCGGCACCATTGCCTCGCTGCTCAACGCCGGTCAACTGGCCAATCTGGAGATCTTCCTGAAGTCGATCGACGACCGCACGGAGCCGATCCGCTCGGCGACCGATGCGTTCCGGGACCTCATCAACAACTGATGGGGTTTGATTATCGGTGGTTATTCATCCGGGCCGGTCTCTCGCGAGGCCGGCCCGGTTCGTAATGGGTTGCGATAACAAAGCTTGACAAAGACTGTTATCAACCGTAGACTGCCATAAAGCCTACGGAAGGAGAATCCCTTGAACGTTTCTCTCACGCCCAAACTCGAAAAGCTGGTCAGCCAGAAGGTCAAAAGCGGCCTCTACAACTCCGCCAGCGAGGTCGTCCGCGAAGCCCTCCGGCTGCTCGACGAACGCGATAAGGTTCGCGAGATGCGGTTGGAAGAACTGCGCCACGAGATTGCCATCGGCCTGGAACAGATCGATCGCGGCGAGGTGGCGCCTTTCAGCGCGGACGAGATCAAGCGCAAGGGACGTGAGCTTCTCGCGGAACGGAATAAACGATGAAACAACCACTTCGCACCGCGCAGGCGGAGAGAGATCTGCTGGAGATCTGGTCCTTTGTGGCCGGTGACAACCTGGCCGCCGCCGACCGCCTGATCGAGAGGCTCGAGAAAGTGCTCCAGTCGCTCTGCGAAAATCCGGAATTGGGACGCGAGCGATCCGAGTTGGCGCCGCTGCTCCGCAGCTACCCTTTTGGGAATTATCTCGTATTCTACAGAATCACCGATGAACACATCGTGGTGGCTCGTGTGCTCCACGGGGCGCGGGACTTACCAAGTCTGCTTCTTGAGGAATAGTTGTGAGCTCTCCTTTCTGCACCATTCCCGAAGCCGTCGCCGAGCTGAAAGCCGGCCGGTTCATCGTCCTCGTCGATGACGAGCATCGCGAGAACGAGGGCGATCTGGTCTGCGCGGCGGAGTTGATCACGCCGGAGATGGTCAACTTCGCGCTCAAGCAGGCCCGCGGCGTGCTCTGCGTGCCCATGCCGCGCGATCGCTGCCGGGCCCTCGACCTCCAGCCGCAAACGGCCGAGAACACCGCGACGCTCCAGACGGCGTTCATGGTCACCGTCGATGCCCATCCGCGCTTCGGCATCACCACCGGCGTCTCGGCGTCCGATCGCGCCACCACCATCCGCATGATGGCGTCGCCGGCCTCGGCGGCCGAGGATTTCGTTCGACCCGGGCACATCAACCCGCTGATGTCCCGCGACGGCGGCGTGCTCGTGCGGGCCGGACAGACGGAAGGCACGGTGGACCTGCTGTCCCTGGCGGGACTTCAGCCGGTCGGCGTCCTCATCGAGGTCATGAACGAAGATGGGACCATGGCCCGCGTCGCCGACCTCACGAAGTTCTGCGAGCGGCACGGCATCAAGATGACCACCATCGCCTACCTGATCGAATATCGCCAGCAGCGCGAAGCCCTCATCCAGCGCGTTCAGACCGTCCAGTTGCCGACCGCGTACGGCCCCTTCATGCTGCACGCCTACAAATCGCTGGTCGAGACCGAGCTTCACCTGGCCCTCTGCTGCGGCGGCATCGGCGATCTCGCTCCGGACGGTCAGGCGGTCCTGCACGAGGAACCCGTCCTGGTCCGCGTGCACTCCGAGTGCGCCACCGGCGACATCTTCGGCTCGCTCCGCTGCGACTGCGGCGAGCAGCTCCACGACGCGATGAAAATGATCCAGGACGCCGGCCAGGGTGCCATCATTTACCTCCGTCAGGAGGGTCGGGGCATCGGCCTGCACAACAAGCTCAAGGCCTATCATCTTCAGGAACAGGGCCTGGACACCGTCGAGGCCAACGAGAAGCTCGGCCTGCCCGCCGACAAGCGCGACTACGGCATCGGCGCCCAGATCATCCGCGACCTCGGCCTGCGCAAGCTCCGCATCCTCACCAACAACCCCAAGAAGGTGAGCCGCCTCGAAGTCTACGGCATCCAGGTCATCGAGCAGGTCCCCATCCAGACGCCGCCCAACGAGTCCAACCGCGCGTATCTGCGCGCTAAACGCGAGAAAATGGGTCACCTGCTCGACGAATGAAGAAAGTCGAAAGTCGAAACGTCGAAAACAGAGGTTGGTGCGAGAATCCTTTCCCGCGTATTGAATGAAATCTGAAATCGCCCGCATCCTCGACGCCAACATCAACCGCGCCCGTGAAGCGCTGCGGGTGATGGAGGACTACGCCCGCTTCGTCCTGGACGATCCGGCCGGCACCGAATCGCTCAAGCGGTTCCGGCACGACCTGGCCGCCTCCATCCGGCGGCTGCCCGATCACGAGCTGCTCCTCTCGCGCGATACGCCCGGCGACGTCGGCACAACGCTCTCCACCCCGGCGGAGCGTCACCGAGCGGATGCCCGCGATGTCTTCGTCGCGGCGGCCAAACGCCTGCCCGAAGCCCTTCGAACGATTGAGGAATACGCAAAGACCTTCGATGCCGATCTGTCCAGTATTGTGGAATCTCTTCGCTACCGCGCGTACGAAATCGAGCAGCGGTTGCTCCTGCGCGGCGAGCGGTCCGCCCGTTTCTCCCGCGTCCGGCTCTACGTGATTGTGACCGAATCGCTTTGCCGCCGGGACTGGTTGCAAACCGCCGCCGACGCCATCGAGGGCGGTGCCGGCTGCATCCAGTTACGCGAGAAGTCTTTGGACGACCGCGAGCTGCTCGACCGGGCCCGCCGGCTTTCGAGCCTGTGTCGCGAGCGCGACGTGCTCTTCATCGTCAACGACCGGCCGGACATCGCCCGACTCGCCGATGCCGACGGCGTCCACCTCGGTCAGACCGACATGACCCTCCCCGACGCCCGCCGAATCCTCGGCCCCGACCGCCTCATCGGCCTCAGCACGCACAACCCCGACCAACTCCGCGAAGCGATCGCCCAGCAGCCCGACTACATCGCCGTCGGCCCCATGTTCCCATCCGCAACCAAACCGCAGGACCATGTGCCGGGGGCGGACCTGCTCGCCGTGGCTCTACGCGAGACCTCCATCCCCATCGTGCCCATCGGCGGCATCACCGCGGAACACGCGCAGGGATTGCTCGCTCACGGCGCACGGTGCTTGTGTGTTTGCTCGGGCGTGTTGGCAGCGATGGACGTACGCGCCGCCGCTCGCGGTTTCCTGCCTGTTCGAGGATGACGATGAGGGTCTATCTTGGATGTCGCGTGCAGCCTCAGCCAGGCCGACGCGTAGATGGTCATGCCCGCCGGCGGCGTCCCGCCACCAAGGCGACGCCTGAAGCCGCCAACAGTCCGAGCGTCGTCGGTTCCGGAACATTCGGGTCGTACTTGCCGCTGAGGAATAACGTCTCCCCGCCGTCGCTCATGTCGCCGAGGCCCACGTTGACCAGAATGCGTGTGCTGTCCGAGTACGCGGCGTCAAACGGATTGATGCCGGTGTGTATTATCATGTCGCCGTGACCCGCGCCGTTGTTGTGATACGTGAGCGTCTTGGGCCCTGAATCGAGGTAGGCCTCCAGCGTTCCGCCGGAGAAGCCGGTGCCCGTACTGTTCTGTAGAGCGGAACTGATGTCGGTCGTGTTCGGATTGTCGCGGTCGTCGCCGAACGTCTGGCTGTAGTCGATCCAGACGTCGCACTTGTCCAGGTTGATCGTCAGCACCTGGCCGGTCTCATTGACGTCCACGAAGATGGAGAACTGGTTCACCGACGAGCCGCCTTGGCCGTCCGGGAAGTTCAATCGGTAGAAATCCCGCAGGGTTCCGATCGAGGTGATGTAGGACTCATCGGAGCTGTCACCGCTGCCGCCCGTCGGCTCATCCGTATTGGAGTTATCGCCGTTGAAGGATCCGCTGCTGTTCCCCGAGCCGCCCGCGGATTCGGTGAACAGGATCATATCCAGCGTGCCGTTGCCGGTAACGGGGATGTTGGGTGTGAGGTCGACGACTTCACTGTTCGTAATCACAGCGGCCGTTGCTGAGCGCGACGACCCGGCCAAGAGAATGACCACCACTACCGACGTGGTACACAAACGCAGGACAGAGTGTAGATGGGCTACTGACATGGCTTTCCTCCTCCAAGCGGCACGTAGAACCGATAAATTCTAGGCCGTTTAACTCCTGTTAATCTCCGCTTTCAATATGGTCCACTTTACTACAGTCGCCCTCAAAGTCAACAACTTTTTCCAGCAAAATCATGGTTCCGCGAGAATTTTCTACACCCCCCATCGCTGGCGAAAGGGTGTACACGCCATCCGCACCATTTATCCAGATTCCCTGATCCGCAGAGACGTTACCGTCCGCGTTTCCCTCAAACCGGCAGAACCGCTCACCGCAAGCGGACTCACGCGGTTGTTCTCGCGCCGTATTCATAAGGATGGAGGCGCAGAGGACAGGGAGATAAGGACTTACGGTAAAAACGCCAGACCCGCACATCACCCACCGAAGCCATCCATCCCCGTTCCGCGGAACAGACGTTCGCGCGGAACACCGGCTGTATCCGACCGAATTGTACGGGGTTACGGGCGCGGGTAGAATAGGTCGTAGGGCGGAGCAGCTCCCTCCTGGCGGGCCTGAATGTATCGGTTTCTCATCATCGGCGTTACCTTTCTGTGGCTCAGTGCGATGGCCGCTCTGTTCGTCCGCGACGTCTGGCCGGCCTGGACCGCCCAGGATTCACCGCCGCTCATCGCCCGACAGTTCACCGATCCCGACCGTCGCCATGAACAGTTCGCCATCCTGGACAACGCCGGCAAACGCATCGGCACCGCCTGGGGCAACATCGCCCCCGCCCCCGCCGGCTCCACGCTCTACGGCACGGTCGTCTTTGCGGCCCTGCCCCTGGTCCCCGAGGTCCGCGTGGAGACGGAAACCGAGTTCGACACAGATGGCGGGCTGGACAGCTTCTCGCTGAATGTCCATGGCCTGCCAATGAGGACCATCCGCGTTCGCGGCGAGCGAAGAGGCATATACTTCCCCTGCGAACTCCAGATCGGCTCGCTGCATCGCCAGGCCAACCTGGACCTGTCCGCCAGCCGGATGATCTCGGAATCGCTGCGGCCGTTCTCGTTTCTGCCGTCGCTGCGGGTGGGGCAGTCGTGGCGGATGCAGGTGCTCGACCCGCTTTCCGCCATTGTGAGCCGCAAGGCCGAGTTCAGCCCCATTATTGCCCGCGTCACCGCCCGCGAGACCATCCATTCGCCGCTGTTCGGCGATCCAGTGGATTGCTTCGTCGTAGAAACTTTGCCGCCGCAGATCAAGGCCTGGGTGGGGCCGGATGGGCGCGTGCTGGTTCAGCAGGTGGATGTGCCCGGCTTCGGGAAGATGACCGTCCGGCAGGAGCCGTTCGATGAGTCGGAGCGGAAGGCGGCCGTGCACCGGATCCCGATGGGTTCGGGTTGGAGTTCGCAGCAGGAGTGAGCGTTGTGGCCCAGGCGTCTCGCCTGTGGAGTATCAATGGCCGGTGCAATCGAACTCTCGGATGTGACCAAACGCTACGGCACCTTCACCGCCGTCGATCGCTTGAGCCTCGAAGTCCACGAAGGCGAGCTGTTCGCCTGCCTGGGCCCGAACGGGGCGGGAAAGACCACCACCATCAAGCTGATCGCCGGGCTGCTGGCCGCCGACCACGGCATCGTCCGCGTGTGCGGTTATCCGATGGGCCGCGACGGCCAGATGGCCAAAGCTCAGATGGCCTACGTGCCGGATCAGCCGTTTCTCTACGACAAGCTCACCGGCCGCGAGTTTCTCGATTTCGTCGGCCAGATGTACGGCCTGGATCGCGGCACCCTGCGGGCCCGCGGCGGCGAATTGATCGCCCGCCTGGAGATGGGCAGCTTTCTCGATCAGCTCACCGAAAGTTATTCCCACGGCATGAAGCAGCGGACCGCGCTGGCCGCCGCGCTGCTGCACGACCCCAACGTCCTGATTATCGATGAACCGATGGTCGGCCTCGATCCGCGGACCGTGCGGACGGTCAAGGACCTGATGCTCGAACGCATTCGCGCGGGCAAGACCATCTTCATGAGCACGCATACGCTGGAAGTCGCCGAAGCCCTCGCCACGCGCATCGGCATCATCCATCGCGGCAAGCTCCTGGCCGTCGGCCCGCTGGAGCAACTCCGAGCCGGGGCCGCGCACAGCGAAACGTTGGAAGACATCTTCCTCAGTCTGACCGCCGACGAACGTGATCCTTCAGCCGAAACGATTCCAACGTGAGGTACTTGCGATTCGCGACTCGCAACTCGCTACTCATGACTGACTCAGCCCCCAGTACTTTATCTCTGGCACTGCCGCACGCCGGCGTACGGCTGCTGCTCCACGTCCGGTTCATGGTTCTCCGCAACTGGCTGCGGCAGACGCTTCGCGAGCAGCCGTTCAAACTGTGTGGAACGGCGGCATCGATCCTGCTGATCTGGGCCGGCCTCTATGCCCTGCTGGTGTTCACGTTTCGATTCGTTCGGCGGCCGGTATTGGAAGGGATCGTGGCCACGCCGCTGATTTTCACGTTCTTCTTTCTTGCCCTCACCGGGATGCTGGCTTTTTCCAGCGCCATCCTCTCGTATGGCGCGCTGTTCCGGCGGCGCGAAAGCGCGTATCTGCTGGCCAGCCCGCTCCATCCGCGCGATCTGGTCATCGTCAATTATCTGGAAAGCCTGCTGCTGTCGAGCTGGTCGCTGATCCTCCTCGGCTTTCCGCTGATGATGGCCATGGCCAGCGTGTTCGATGAATCGTGGCTCTTTTATCCGTTATTTCTCGGCCTTTTCCTGCTGTTCATCCCCATGCCGGGAGCGCTGGGTCTGCTCATGGCCTGGACCGCCGCGATGGTCTTCCCCAAGACGCCGCGAAGGATGATCCTCTTTGGATTGATCGTCGTGGTCTTGCCCGTCATCTGGTGGCTTTGGAGTGTATTCTCCGTGCCGGCCGAATCGAGCGTCTGGCTCAAGCATTTCTATGACCGCGTCGCCATCGTGCAGAGTGCCATGTTGCCGCACACCTGGGTCTCACGCGGCATCACCTCCGCGGTTCAGGGCCAGTCGCGCGACGCCGCATTCTATCTGTTTGTCACGTTCGCCAATGCCCTGTTCGCCAGCGTCCTCGCGGTAGGCATCGTCGCGTGGGGATATACCCCGGCATTCACCCGCGGGCAGGTCTCCAGCGCCCGCAGCATCCGCCGCGGCGGCCACGTGAGCAGTTGGATCGCCGAAGTCATGTTCGCCTATATGCCCCGGCGGCAGCGGCTCCTGGCCGCCAAGGACCTCAAGAGTTTCTTCCGCGATCCGCTCCAGTGGTCGCAGATGGCCATCCTGTTCGGGCTGCTCGCTCTGTACGTCAGCAACGTGCAACGGATGTGGACCGACCTGGGACAGCCGGGCTTGCAACTGTTGATCGCGTTCCTGAATCTGACGGCGGTGAGCTTGATTCTGGCCACATTCACCAATCGGTTTCTATTCCCGCTCGTCTCGCTCGACGGGCAGCATCTGTGGCTGCTCGGGCTGCTGCCGCTGCCGCGGAACCGGCTCATCATCGCCAAATTTCAATATGCCCTCACGATCACCTTGATCGCGGCGCTCGCCGTGATGGGCGTCTCCGTCTACAAGCTCGACCTGCCGCAACCGCTGGCCCTGTCGCACCTGGTCGCCAGCGGGGCCATCTGCATCGGCCTGTGCGGCATCAGCATCGGGATGGGCGCCCGCCTGCCGATTTTCAACGAGCGAAACCCCGCCCGCATCGCCGGCGGCTTCGGCGGCACCATCAGCCTGCTCCTCTCGGTCGGCCTGGTGGTGGCCTCGCTGCTCGGCATGGGCATCATGAGTTTTCGAGCCACCCTCACCGGCGTCGGCGACCGCCCCTCGCCGGAGATGCTCGCCTGGCTCGGCGGTGTGGTCGTCATCAACGTCACCGCCGCCGCCATCGCCCTCTCCGTCGGCATCCGCCACTTCAACCGCATCGAGTGCTGAGCGGAAGAAGAAAAAACAGGTGACTGTACCCGGCTTCCCCCTGGGGCGCAGCCGTATTCAGGGCCCCGCCCCCGTCCCGGCTTGGTGGACGGGCTGTCGAAGAAGCTTCCGCCCGGCTGAGGCGGGACATGGTTACTTCGGTGTACCCTGCTTGCCGTTCATCGTTCTCAACTCCTGGAGGCACAGATAAACGTAGTAGTTGAGGGCGACCAAACCGAACACCGTCATAATGTGGAGCAGCATTGGGACCATTGCTACACCTCGTGTAAGAAAGACCAATGCCCGGTATGGTACCCCCAAGGGGGAGCCACTGCCAGCCCGTGCCGCGGTTGCCGTGAGAACCCACGGGCACATCCGAAGGGGGGGGACGCGAAGATCGTAAACCGGAGATTTCCAAGCGTCATGAGACCTGCGAAGGATCCAGCAATAACGTAGGGTGGGTCTTGATCCACCCCGCCTTGTGATGCCCGATAACCAGATCGGTGGCGGGATGTAGATTTTTTTGGAAAATCGTCCAGATTTCGCTCAAGTTTCACTCGGACACGCACACGACGCGCGGTACAATGCGCGAACCCGACAGGAGGGGTCCGCATGCCGCAACGTGTATCTTCAGGTGTCCGTGCGATAACCACTGCACGTCCTCATCAATCGCCACGCTCGACAGCGCATTTCACCGCCGAGGAGAAGCGAAAGATCTTCCGCGGCATGGTGGTGGCCGAACTCGAGGCCGGCTTCCTGCGCTATTCGCGGCGGCAGGCGCTTCTTGAATATGCGGCCAAGCTGGGCATCGCCGAGTTTGAGGCGCTGCTGTTGATGGCGGAAGCACAGTATCGCGTTGACGAGATCGAGCCTTGCGGGTTCGACAGCGTCGCCTCGCTCGAAAACATGACCCGCCCTGATGCGTGGTCTATTCCGCTGCGATTGTCGGCGGCCTTGCTGGCGGCGATCGCCATCGATCTGCTGCTGATCTGGCGGTTTTTCAACTGACCATCAGCCGAGAAGCTCGCGCCACAGCAGCGATTTTCCGTTGAACATCATGTGCACCAGCATGGGCGTCAGCAGCGAGCCTTGCCGCTCGTACAGATAGCCGAGGATGAAGCCCATGGCGACGAGTGCGGGGACATACTGCGGCGTCGCGGATAGATGCATGAATCCAAAGAGAAGTGATGTGACGGTAATAGCCAGCCAGCGGTGAAGCAGCCGCCGCGGTTTGAACGGCAGAATCTTCTTCAGAGCGGTCTGGAGGATCCCGCGAAACAACAGTTCCTCGGCAATGGGGGCCAGCACGAACGCCCCGATTATCGCCGCCACCCGGATCCACGGCGGCATCGAGGGATCGTCCAGCACTTTGAACACCGTGTGCTGGGGCACTACAAACCGCGGAAAGAACCGGTCGATGAGCTGCGTCGTGGTCCACGCCAGCAAACCGCACACGGCCAGCGCGACCAGCCAGCCGGCGACCGCATAAGCGAGATCGGTCCTGAACCGCCGACGGCCGATGCCCAACCCGCGCCGGCCGGCGGTGAATGCGCGGCGGGCGACGAGCAGGCAGGTGGTGATGACCAGGACCTGGCCGCAAATCGTCGAGAGGATGGCCTCCCGCGGGTTCAGCTCCGCGCCGGGCGGCGTCGGCGCACCGGTGAACCGGGCCAGCCAGCCGCCGATATATCCGCCCACGAAGTTCACGAAGAAGCACAGCCACACCTGTACGGCTGTGATCCTGTTCGGTCGAAGCGGTGAGCTACGCAGCGGATTCCTCCAGCCATCCGCCCACCAGAGCAAGGCGGCGACCAACAGGACACCAACGCCATTCATCGTGAAGCCGACATCCAGCCATTTCAGGAGTGTGGGGAGATGGTTCATGGTCCGCCGTCGTTCGACCCGATTGCCCGATCGAATACAATGCTGTTCCAAGGAGCGATCGCGTGGGCAATATATTGCAACGGATCATCGAAACCAAGCGAATGGAAGTCGCCGCCGCCGAACAGCGGATGCCGCAGGCGCGACTGGAGGGGGCGGTGCGCGAGCTGCCGCAGCCCCGCGACTTTCATGGCGCGATCGCCGGCCCCGCACTCCGTGGCGTTCATCTCATCGCCGAGATCAAGCGCAAATCGCCGTCCGCCGGTCTGATTCGCCCGGATTTTGATCCCGTGGAATTGGCCCGCGTATATCACGCCCACGGCGCGAGCGCGTTGAGCGTACTGACGGATGAAACCTATTTCGACGGTCGGCTCGAATTCATCGAGCGGGTGAAGGCGGCGGTGCCCCTGCCCGTGCTCCGCAAGGATTTCATGATCGATCCGTATCAAATATATGAATCGCGTGCGGCCGGGGCGGATGCCGTGCTATTGATCGGCGAAGTCCTGCCGCCGCGGCATTTGCTGGAGTTGTTCGATCTGTCATACAAGTTGGGCATGACCACGCTGATCGAAGTGCACGAAGCGGCCACACTGAACGAGTTGAAATCGGTCATCTCCTTACCTAATTCCCGCCGCAGCCTGCTGGGCATCAACAACCGCGATCTGAAGACTCAGCGAACCGATCTGGCCACGACGGCAGCACTGGCCGGCATGGTGGGGGAGGGCACGCTGCTGGTCGCGGAGAGCGGCGTGCAAACGCGGGCGGACGTTCAGCAATTGATCGCCGCGGGCGCGCACGCGCTGCTCATCGGCGAGACCTTCATGCGCGCGGCCGATGTCGGCGCGAAAATCGACGAACTTTTTGGCCCAATATGAACTGCTGATCTGCTCGGGTTATTGCGAGTCTTATGGGCCTGACATAGAATGCGGTTATGCGAATCGACGAGATCACAAAACTGTTGAAACGCACGCCATTTGAGCCGTTCAGCGTGTACATGTCTGATGGTTCAGTTTATCCCGTCAAGCATCCGGACCAGGTGATTCTGACATCTCGAGCGGCCTACATCGGCATCGGCAACGGCCGGCGCATCGCGCAGGATGTGGTTATTTGTGATCTCGTGCATATCACCCAGCTTGGGCCGGCGGCGGCGTCTCGGCGCAGACGCGGTCGCTGATCGCCGCGCGATTGTACGTCTGATTCCGCATCGGACTGTATCTTTATCAACCCTTTGCCTCCGGTCGGTTCCGGCTTACAATCCGGCCCTATGCTGTCGAGATTGCAGAGCGTGGCGCTGCTGGGCATCGATGCGATCCCGTGCGAGATCGAGGTGGATGTCGCCTCCCGCGGGTTCGATCATGCGGTCATCGTCGGTCTGCCCGATGCCGCCATCAAGGAGAGCCTGGAGCGGGTCCGCAGCGCGCTGAACAATTCCGGATACAACTGGCCCAAGTATAAGACGGTCATCAACCTGGCGCCGGCGGACGTGAAGAAGGAGGGGCCGGCGTTCGATCTGCCGATCGCGCTGGGGATGATCTATGCCGGCGGCGAGGGCACGCCCGACCGTGTGCGGGAGTATCTCATTGCCGGCGAGTTGGCGCTCGACGGGCGCGTGCGGCCGATCAAGGGCGCACTCTCGATGGCGATCCTGGCCAAGGAGCGCGGGCTGACCGGGTTGATCGTGCCGCGCGACAATGCGCCCGAGGCGGCGGTCGTCGATGGCATCGAAGTGATCGGCATCGGCACGCTGGCCGAGGCGATTGGGTTCCTGAACGATCAGTTGCCGCTCGAACCGACGGTCATCGATCTGGATGCGGTGTTTAGTGCGGCTGCGCGATACGAAGAGGATTTCAGCGAAGTCCGCGGGCAGGAATCGGTGAAACGTGCGGTGACCATCGCCGCTGCCGGCGCGCATAACCTGCTGCTGATCGGCCCGCCCGGCACCGGCAAGACCATGCTCAGCAAGCGGATGCCGACGATCCTCCCGCCGCTGACGCTGGCCGAATCGCTGGAGACGACGCGGATCTATTCGGCGTCGGGGAAGCTCCAGCCGGGTCAGCCGCTGCTGGCACGCCGGCCGGTGCGTTCGCCGCATCACTCGGCCAGCGGGCCGGCACTGGTCGGCGGGGGTTCCATTCCCCAGGCGGGGGAGGTCTCACTCGCGCATCACGGACTGCTGTTCCTCGACGAGTTTCCGGAGTTCCCGCGCGCGATCCTGGAGACGCTCCGCCAACCGCTGGAGGACGGCGTGGTCACCATCGCCCGCGCGCATTCGTCCATCGCCTTCCCGGCCCGGTTCATGCTGGTCGCCGCGATGAACCCGTGCCCGTGCGGCTACTTCACCGACCCTCGACGGACATGCAAATGTTCGCCGCCGCAGATCGAAAAGTACCTCTCGCGCATCAGCGGCCCGCTCATCGACCGCATCGACATCCACATCGAAGTGCCGCCGGTACCGTACCGCGAGCTGCGCAGCCAGCAGGACGGCAGCGACAGCGCCGGCATGCGCGACCAGGTGATCCGCGCCCGCCGCATCCAGCAGGAGCGGTACGGCGAGCAGAGCATGCTGCTCAACGGCCGCGTGGGCACGCGGCAGCTCCGCAAGTTCTGCTCGCTGGACAGCGCCGGCGAACAACTGCTCAAGCAAGCACTGACCGAGCTGGGCCTCTCCGCCCGCGCCCACGACAAGATCCTCCGCGTGGCCCGCACCATCGCCGACCTGGCCGGTGAGGAGCGCATCCATTCCGACCACGTCAGCGAAGCAATCATGTACCGCCGCCTGGACCGGCGACTCTGAGGTGTCAATGAGCTACTCTTACGGTAATTGTCACGTTTGTGGAGCGACGATCGAAGAGAGGCTCGTTGACCACACGCTTTGCGACGCCGGGGAGTGGGTTCTCATACGGAATGTGCCCACGGGTGTCTGCACGCGTTGCGGGGAGCAAATCCTTCGCTGGGACGTCATCAAACGTTTGGAGGAGATCATCGGACAGCGCAACAGCAAGGTACCCGATTCCCGCCTCAATGTGCCGGTGTTCGCGTATTGAAAAAACCGCAAGTTCATCCGCCGATTTGGAACATTTCGCGGACCTGGGCGGAGACGCCTTCTTCGAGGCGGTGGCCGGTGGGTTTGGCGGCGACGGCTCGGCGGAGGATCGCTTCGACGGCCGGGAGTCCGCCGCCATTTCGGATGGCCGATTTCACGTCCAATTCGTCATCGTTCAGCAGGCAGAGGTGGAACTTGCCGTCGGCGGTCAGTCGCATGCGATTGCAACTGCCGCAGTAGGGCTCGCTGACGGGGCTGATGAAGCCGATGATGCCGCGGCCGCCGGGCAGGTGGTAGTTGCGCGATTCGTCGGCGGGGTTGTTTGACGGCACCGGCGTCAACTCGCCGAGTTCGGCTTCGATCCGCTCGCGCGTTTCGGCGGTGGGCACATACTGGCTGAGTGACAGGCTGGCGCATTCGCCGCCGCCCAGCGGCATCAGCTCGATGAAGCGGACGTGCCAGTCGCGATCCAGCGTCAGGCGGGCCAGGTCGGCCACGTCGTGATCGTTGTAGTCGCGGGTCACCACGCAATTGATCTTGAGCGGCGAGAAACCGGCGGCTGCTGCGGCCTCGATCCCGGCCCAGATGGATTCGAACGAACCGAATCGCATGATCCGCTTGAGACGCTCCGGGTGGAGCGTGTCGATGTGGATGTTGACGCGATTCAAACCGGCCTCGCGAAGAGGGCAAGCCAGCCGGGGGAGCGAAATGCCATTGGTGGTCATGGACAGATCGTCCACACCGTCAATAGCAGTCAGACGTTCGACGATTTCGATCAGGTCGGCCCGCAGCGTCGGCTCGCCGCCGGTGAGGCGGAATTTGTGGAACCCGACCTGCACCGCGGCCCGCGCGACCAGTGCGATCTCTTCCGCTGTGAGCAATTCCTCCACCGGCGCGAAATGCAGCCCCTTGACCGGCATGCAGTACACGCACCGCAGATTGCAGTGGTCGGTCAGCGAGATCCGCAGGTAATTGATCTGCCTGCCGAAGCGGTCGAGCGGCATGGGCATCTCCACGGGGCCGTCAAACACCCATCCACAGATGACGCAGATGGGCGCAGATTCGAAGAAAATGTTACAGCGGTCGGCCCGGTTACGACTGATTCTAGCATTTCGCCCCTTCTGAAGGTATGCCTGTCGCCCGCTCCCGCTGGGCAGTCGCATCGTGTACACTGCGGCCCGCCGGATCATTCCGGCTGACGGCGGGCACAGCGCCCGCTGCCCCTGTTGCTCTTGGCGATCCGAACCCCCGACGCCAGTCGGGGGCCTAAGGCAAGTGGCACCCTTTCAGCCCCTCACTGGCGTGAGGGGTTCGGACAGACGACGAGCGTAATGGCATATATGTCCAAGCGAAATGAGAGGTGCGGACTCTGGATGGTGGGGGCGTGGGGCGGCGTCGGGACGACGGTTGCGCTGGGCATCGAGGCCATTCGCCGGGGTTTGGCGGAACCGGTCGGGCTGATCGGGCATCTGCCGCCGTTCCGCGATCTCAGGCTGGCGCCGCTGGACCGCTGGGTGATCGGCGGGCATGAGATCCGCCGGACGACGTTCGAGAAGGAAGCCCGCGAAATCTATGAGAAATCGAACGTTTTCAACCCCGAGCTGATCGCGGTCTGCCGGACGTGGCTGCGCGAATGCGACCGCAATATCCGCGACGGGACTGCGATCAATTGCGGGCCGACCATCGCCGAACTGGTCGATCGATCCGGATCGCGCCGTCGGCGATCCGCGGCGGCATGGGTCGAGCAGATTTCTGACGACATTCGCTCGTTCACGCGGCGCAATCGACTGCGGCACGTCGTGGTGGTCAATGTCGCATCGACGGAGCCGCGGCCGCGGTTGACCGGCGTGCATAGAGATTGGCCTTCGCTGTTGAAAGCCTTGAATCGCAAAGGGGAGTTGCCTTTACCGGCCAGCTCGCTCTATGCGATCGCCGCGATCGAGGCGGGCGCCAGCTACATCAACTTCACACCGTCCATCGGCATCGATGTCCCCGCGATCCGCCGGCACGCCGATGAGCGTGGCATCGCCTATATGGGCTCCGACGGCAAGACCGGCGAGACGCTGATGAAATCGGTGCTGGCTCCGATGTTCGCCGCTCGCAATCTGCGCGTGCTGAGCTGGGTCGGCCACAACATCTTCGGTAACCGCGATGGCCAGGTACTGGACAATCCGCGGAACAAGGCCGCCAAGATTCATTCCAAAGATCATCTCGTCGCCGAGATACTTGACTATTCGCCGAAAACGCTGGTGTCGATCGAGTTTATCGAATCGATGCACGACTGGAAGACGGCGTGGGACCATATTCACTTCGCGGGCTTCCTCGGCACGAAGATGTCACTGCAGTTCATCTGGCAGGGATGCGATTCGATACTGGCCGCGCCGCTGGTGATTGAGCTGGCCCGCTTCGCCGAGCGCGCCGCCCGCGACGGGCATGCCGGGCCGCTGACGCACCTGGCGTCGTTCTTCAAAAGCCCGATGGATGTGAAGGAACAGGCTTTCGCTCGACAGTTTGATTCGTTGTTGGCGTATGCAGCGGGTGCAGGAAAGCGGGTGAGAAGTGAGAAAGTGAAAACGTTGGAAAGTGAGAAGTGAGAAAGCTCGCGTACAGCGCTAATGCTTACATGCGGTTCCCGGTTGATGAGGCGATCCGGCGGATTGCCGATCTCGGCTATGGCGGCATCGAGTTGATGGCGGATGTGCCGCATTTGTGGCCGGAGGATGTGACGCCCAGGCAGATCGACGCGGTGCGACGATTGCTCGATGATCGCGGCCTGGTGATTTCGAACGTCAATGCGTTCATGATGAACAAGATCAACGATCCGCGCCAGCGATACTGGCACCCGTCGTGGATCGAGCCGGACCGCTCCTACCGACAAATCCGCATCGATCATACCATTCGCAGCCTCACGCTGGCGAGGGAGCTCGGCGCGCCGCATATCACCACGGAGCCGGGCGGACCAATCGGGAGCGAGGCCGAGCGCGAATCGGCGACGCGGACGTTCGTTGAAATGCTCAAGCCGGTGCTCGAACACGCCGCCCGCGAGAACGTAAAGCTGCTCATCGAGCCTGAGCCGGGCTTGCTGATCGAAAACATGGAGCAGTTCCTTGATCTTCGCGGCCGCATCGATTCATCCATGATGGGGCTGAACTACGACGTGGGGCATTTCTATTGCGTGCGCGAGCCGCTGGGCGAGACGATCCGTACGCTCGCCCCGCACATCGATCACGTTCACGTCGAGGACATCGCCGCGACGCGCGTGCACCACCACCTGGTGCCGGGTGACGGGGCCATCGATTTTGCGGAAGTTTTCGACGCATTCCGAGAGATCGGGTACGCGGGATGGATCACGGTCGAGCTGTATCCGTTTGTCGATGATCCCGACACCGCCGGGCGGCGGGCTTGCGAACATCTGCTCGCGATCACTGCGGTGCGCGGATGAGTTTGCTTCGGGATTGGTTGCAGCTTGTGCGTCTGCCGAACCTGTTTACGGCCATGGCCGATCCGCTGGCCGGAGCACTCATTGTCGGGGCCGGCTGGAGACAGGGTCTGAGTATTGCAGCAGTGATGCTCGCTTCCGCGTGTCTGTATGCGGGGGGCGTCGCGCTCAACGACTGGAATGACTTCAAGAAAGACCTGCACGAACGGCCTTCGCGGCCGCTCCCATCGGAAAAAATCCGGCGGATCTACGCGCTCTTTCTATCCATCGGCCTGCTCCTGCTTGGAGCCAGCGTGAGCATGATCGCCGGCCAGAGTGCGAGTAATATCGCGATCGTGCTGGCGCTGGTCATCGTGACGTACGATATCCTGGTGAAGAGCCTGCCGATCGCGCCGGCGGTGATGGGGCTTTGCCGGTCGCTGAATCTGCTCATGGGCATGATGGTGGTTTCCGATGCGGCGCTCGGTCGGCCCGTGCTGGTGGTCATGGTTGTCGCGATGGGGGTGTACATCCTGGGTGCGACGCTCTTCGCCCGCCGGGAAGCCCGGCCGGATCATCGGGATTTGCTGGTTCTGGGCGCTGCGCTGACTTGCGGAGCCGTCATCGTCGTCGCTCTGCTGCGGCTTTTTTCACCTGCGGAAGCATTGCATGCGAGCGGCGGCATCTTGGCCGGCATTCTGCTCGGCGTTGTCGGTTATCGCATGATGCGGGCCATCGCAGCTCCCCGGCCGGAATCAGTGCAGCTCGCGGTGAAAACGGCCATTATCGGCGTGATTGTGTTCGATGCGGCCCTCGTGGCATCCGCCCGCGGGCCGGGGTTGAGTGTTCCAGTCCTGGTCCTACTGATCCCCGCCGTCTGGTTCGGCAAGTGGTTATACTCGACGTGATTCTTCATGCTTTCCTGGGTTCCTTAGCGTATGTTTCTGGGTTACAACACCAACGGCTTCGCACACCACCGGCTCGAAGATGCCATCGCGATTTTGGCGGAGATCGGTTACCGCAGCGTCGCCATCACGCTTGACCATTACGCTCTCAATCCATTCGCGAGTGATCTGAATGAGCAGACTGAGAGTGTCCGGCGGTTGCTTCGGCAATACAATCTGCGATCCGTGATCGAAACCGGCAGCCGGTTTCTGCTCGATCCAAGGCGCAAGCATTGGCCGACGCTGCTCGATCCATCCGAGGCGGATCGTGGCCGGCGGCGGGATTTCGTGATGCGGGCGATCGATGTGGCGGCTGCGCTGGAGGCGGATGCCGTCTCATTCTGGTCGGGTGCCGCACCCGCGAACACGTCCGAGAGTGAAGCGATGAACCGTCTGACGGAGGAGTGCGGGCGGATCGTGAAGCATGCGGAGAGCTGTGGCGTTCGCCTCGCGTTCGAGCCGGAGCCGGGTATGTTCATCGACACGATGGCCCGGTTTGCCGAGCTGCACCGGCGCGTGAACCATCCGCTGTTCGGCCTCACGCTCGATGTGGGCCACGTGCATTGCATGGGCGACGGCTTGATCGAAGAGCACGTGACTGCCTGGCGCGACCGTCTGTTTAACGTCCACCTCGAAGACATGAAACGTGGCGTACACGAGCACCTGATGTTCGGCGAGGGCGAGATGGATATTGCCGCGGTGCTGGCCGCACTCAAACGAATCAATTACGACTACAGCGTCAACGTCGAATTATCCCGTCACAGTCATAATGCCGTTGAAACCGCCCGAAAAACTTTCGAGTTCTTGACGCAAGCTTAGAACCGTTTCTGCCGGTCGATGAGGAACTGAATCAACGCGCGGTCGAACGTCATCGACGTATCGATCTGGATGAAGTCCGCGCGGAGAGCGGCGGTTTCGTCGCGGTAACGCTGCGTGAACTGGCGAAGCGCTTCGAGATAGGCACTGCGGACGGCCTGCGGTTGGGCGGTCAGACGCTGGCGGCTCTCGGGGTCTTCAAAGCGGCTGAGATGCTCGAACGGGAACGCCACCTCCGTCCAGTCCAGTACCTGGAACAGGATGACATCGTGCCCGCGGAAGCGCAGGTGGTGCAGGGCGCGGATCACCTCGTCCACGTCGGCGAGAAAATCGCTGAGCACGATGATGAGGCCGCGCTTGCGCACGCGCAGGGCGATGGCGTGCATGGCTTCGGCGAGGCCGCGCTGCGTCGTATCGCGGGCGGGTTTGACGCCGGCCAGCTCGCCGATGAGCCGCATCAGGTGCGAGCGTTTGCTGCGGGCGGGCAGGAACGAACGCAGCTCGCTGTCGCACACGGCCAGGCCGACGGCATCCTGCTGGTGGATCATGAGATAGCCCAGCGAAGCCGCTAGGCAGATGGCGTAATCGAGCTTGCTCATCCGGCCGCTCTCTTGCGTCACCGCGGCATCGGGATAGGCCATGCTGGCCGAGCTGTCCACCAGCAGGTGGCATTCGAGGTTTGTCTCCGCTTCGTATTTTTTGACGTAGTAGCGGTCCGTCCTGGCCAGCAAGGACCAGTCGATGAGTCGCAGATCATCGCCCGGCACGTACTTGCGATGCTCGGAAAACTCGACGGAGAAGCCGTGGTATGGCGAGCCGTGCAGGCCGCTCATGAAACCCTCGACGATGAACCGCGCCCGCAGGTCGAGCCGCTGCACCTGGGCGATGACTTCGGGACGGAGATAACGTGTGGCGGAAGACATCATTAAAAAGTCGAAAGTCGAAAGTCAAAAGTCGAAACGTAAAATAGGCATACCAAAAAGTCGATCAGCGATTACTACGCGCGATGCGTTCGATGGCCGCGGCTACCGCCTCGGCGCAGATGGCCTTGCCGCGGTCGTTCATGTGTACGCCGTCGTTGATGAAGCAACTGTCGGCGCCGGCGGAGACGATCTTCTCGTGCAGATCATTGATGGCGATATCATTCTCCTTCATGATCCGCCCGGCGATCTGATTATAGAGCTGTACGTCCGCTTCGTGGCGGTCGAAGCCTCTCGCCCGATGATGCCACACATCATTGACCGGTGTCGTCAAAGCATAGATCAGCCGGGCGTGCGTGTTCGTCTTGAGGTAGCTCACGATTTCGCGCAGGTTCCGCTCGTAAACGTCCGGCGGCCGGTTCTGACGGGTCCCGCCGGAGCCGGTCCTGATATCGTGCAGGCCGCTGTTGAATTGAATGATGTCCGGCTTTGCGGCCGTCACCCACTCCTGAATATGAGCGAGCACGTTCGCGCTGTCGCCGCCGTTGGCGGGATTGTGAACCACGCGATAGCGCGGGCCGAGCCGCTGCACGAGGCCTTCGAAGTACCCGCTCTTCTCCATCGAGATGGAATCCCCGATGATGAGCACGGTCGGTTGGGCCGGCAGTGGGGGAGGTGCGAAATCTCGCTTCGGAGGCGCAGTGCAGGCGAGCGGTAGTATCGCGAACCAGCAGCCGATCGTCCGCATTTTTGTCATCGCCAAAAGCTTCATCTCGCACGGCCTTGGACCGCTCGCTTGCGCTCGCGGCTCGGAAGCCAATCGCTTCTCACGATATACATTCTGCCGTAGAATCCGCTCTCATGCACATTTTACTCAGCAACGATGATGGCATTCTGTCGCCGGGCCTGGCCGCCATGCGGGACGAATTGATCGCACTCGGAACGGTCACGGTGGTGGCGCCGGAATTGCCGCAGTCGGCGGCCGCCCACGGCATCACCATACCCGGCCCGATATCGGCCCGCCGGGTGCACGTTCAGGGTGCGTTTTACGGTCATAGCGTGGAGGGCCGGCCGGCTGATTGCGTGAAGCTGGCGGTGAGCGAGCTGCTGGCCGAGCGGCCGGACCTGGTCGTCAGCGGGATCAACGACGGGGCCAATGTCGGCATCAACGTGCTGTACTCCGGGACGGTGGCGGCGGCGGCGGAGGGGGCACTGCTCGGCCTGCCGGCCATCGCCGTCTCGCTTCAACAGGGCGTCGAACGCGATTTCAAACGAGCCGCCCGGATTGCCCTGCCGCTCATCGAGACCCTTTACAAGGGCGGGATCGCGGGCGGCGACCTGATCAATATCAACATCCCCGATCTGACGCCGGGGCCGCCGCTGGGCGTTCGCGTCGCGCCGCAGGCCGTCCGGACGATCGAGGACAAGTACGCCCGTCACACCGGCCCCGACGGCCGGGATTACTACTGGCTCACCGGCGGTGACTTCAATTTCCGCCACGCCGAACCGGCCGACAGCGATCTGGACGCCCTCGTCGAACGATACGTGGCTGTCACGCCGCTGCATCTCGATCTCACGCGATACAACATGATGGGGCGGCTTTGCGAACTCCAATGGCCCGTGTGGTAGTGGGTCTATTTGAATCCGAGCCGCGACCGTGAGGGAGCGGAATTCAGACTGTCCGCTCCCTTACGGTCGCGGCTCGGAGGCTCGGATACAGAGCGCCGATATCAGTTGGCGCGAGCGGGCGGCGCTGGTATGATGCTATTTTAAGCCCAAACCAGAGGAGGGGAAACATGAGATCAGCGACATTCACCGCGCTGGCGACGACCGTTCTCGGCCTGTCTGCCGCGGCAATCGTGCAAGCCGCCACGGACCTTCATTATTCGGCATTCACACTCGGCACCGGCCAGCAAACCATCTATGCGCCAACCAACGCCATATCGGGCACCATGACCACCACGGTGCCTCGCTTTAACGGCGGCCTGGGGACGCTGATTCAGGCCGATTTTGAATATGCGGCCAACACGAACTCCGCATGGCAAGCCAATAGCGGCACGGGAACCGTCAGCATCAATCTGTCCGGACCGGCGGACGTGGGCGGGCAGCCGATGGGAACCCTCACCTCCGGCACGTCGGGGCCGATCAACGATCAGACGCCCATTCCCTACGGCGGCGTCGGTTTCGTGAACGCGACGTTCACCTCGGGCGCGTTCTTTAACTCGCTCACGGGGGTGGGCAGTGAGACGTTGACGTGGCTCTATTCAGGCACTTCGACCATCAGCACGCCGGCGATTGGTACTTTCGATTGGGGCGGATCGGCTCACGTCCTCTACACCTATGAGCCGGTGCCCGAACCGGCATCGCTGGGGCTGCTTGTTGCGGGCGCTGTACTGATGCTGCGGCGTCGAAACAGGGTTGCGTGGAACGATACGGGCGCGAATAGAAAACGGGACAGGAATAGAAAAAGCGTCTCCAGGGAGCGAGCTCTCCTTTTCCTTGGCTGAGCCTCCCGTTATGACGCTTCAGTTTCAGGAGTGGGTCATGCAGCGACAAAGGCGAGGAAAAGCAAGGGGGTTGAGCGCGCTTGCGGGCATTGCTCTTGCAGTCAGTTGCCTAGCTGTAACCTCGGATGCACGCGGCGCCGTCGTACTCAGCAATCTTGACACACCGACACCGGGTACAGGAGGCTTCACCACTACAGGCTGGGTAGCGTCCACGTTCAAGACGGGAAACCTCGTCAGCAGCTTGAACAGCGTCACCTTCGTATTGGCTGGCCAGCAATTCCCGTTCCATGTGAATGCGAGTGTCTACACAGACGCAGCAGGCAAGCCGGGGGCTGTTGTGGAGCATTTTGCGGGTCACCCGACGATCTCTACGATTTTTACCGGCAATCCCACGACATCGCCGTTCCAACAGGTGACGATCCCGTCGAGCGGTGTCACGCTCTCTCCTTTGACGACATACTGGCTGGTCATGGCTTCACAAGACAACTCAGGGGTATGGGCTCTGCGCGGCCCAGGAACGGTGACGACCCTTCAGGGATGGACTTTTCCGGATAACATGGCCGTCAGTTTCAACAGCGGGAGTTCCTGGTCAGTGAGCGGTGGAACTCACAAGTTCAGCATCGACGCCACACCGGAACCGGCGACACTGCTCCTTCTCGCTTGCGGAGTCATGTTGGCAGGGCGGGTTCGGGGCGAAGAGCGAAGAAAACAGGACTGGTTCCATTGTTGTGTGGCCCCATCTCCGCGAAGCCGGGGTGGAGACGCGAAGAATGACGCGCTGACACCATGGAATCACTACTGAGCACCGGCAGCGCCTCAAAACGTTCGCTCTTCGTGTTCCCCACTCTTCGGATGGGCACCATTCCACGTCACCGTGCTTCCGATACACCTGCGGGCCCTGTCGCAGTAATCCCCGTGACTTGTCCGAGCCCGAACTGATCGCCGGCCCGCACCGGTACCTCGCCGTCGAAATCGATCTCCAGCATTTTTTCGCTCTGCACCGCCCGACCGGCTTCATCTTTGAGATGACCGATGATGCGGCGGGTCTTCACGTCGATGATGTCCCCCGTCGAGGGATACGCATAGCGCCCGTCGATGGTGAAGGTCACCCAGCCGGGCTCGTCGCTCAGCTTGATGCTGGTGATATAGCGGGGGGGCATGGCGGTCGCATCATAGAGGTGAAGGCGCGTGTTGGTCGCGTCAGTGACCCATATCTCTTTCTCGTTCGGCGTAAGGCCGACGCCGTGACTCGGGCAGCCGTGGCGCTTCGTCGGGCCTTTCTTGTAGCCGGGCACCTCCACACTCGCGAGCATCTTGCCGGTGCGAAGGTCGCCGATCTCGAAGCCGAGCAGTTCGTTGACGGTGACGTAACAGCGCGTGCCGCTGCCGTTCACGGTGAACGGCCGGATGGAATTGCCGAACGGGCCGACGCGGCTCGAAATCGTGTTCGTTTTCGTATCCACGACCGCCAGTTCGTTGCACTTGAGCGAGGCCAGGTAAGCGTGCGCGCCGTCGAGCGAGCAGACCGTGTTGTGCGTGCCGACCTTGTGGTGGATCCGCTCGATCACGTCGCCGCTCCCGCCGTCAATCACGTACCAGTAATCAGTGGGGTTCCATTCGCCGGATGGCAAATAGATTCTTTTGCCGTCGGGGGTCATGGACATGCGATCGCAGCCGGATTCGTACGATCGTTCCCAGATGATTTTGTCCGTGGCCAGATCGATGCAGGCCAGCCGCGAGGGGCAACTGAAATAGAGGCGTTTCGTCCGGGCGCTCGCGCAAATTCCCTTCATGGCTTCAGGCGGCTGCATTCCCTTTGTGCCGCGGGTGGGGATGCGCCTCACCCATTTGTGGTCGCGATCGATGTCGAAGACGAGAATTCCTTCGCCGCCATAGGACAGATCATTGCGGATGCCCGGCACCGCGACGTAGAGCAGATGCTTTTCCACTCTCTCGGCCGCGACAGACAGGCATGGGCTGAACAATGAAACAAAGAACGCGCAAAGGAATCGCCTGCTTTTGAGCATCATATACCTCCTGCTGCGAAGAATGAGGACTCCAGGAAACGAGGAAGCCAAGAACGGCGACTCATTCTTCCTGCTTTCCTGATTTCCTCATTGATTTTGCCTTTTCCCCCGTCTGTTGTAACTTGTTTCCGTGGATCGGGTCAATGTGAGTGGAGGTTTGGGCTATGGAAAACGAAGGAAGCGATACCAACATTCCGAGGCGGGATTTTCTCAAGCAGTCCGTGGCGGCCGGGGCGATCGGGGCCGCGGGCATCGCGGGGTGTGAGAGCGGCGGAGGCCAGGCGGGCGTCGATCGCGGTGCCGATGCTTCGGGCCGGGCGCCGAGCAAGGGCGGCAGATTGAGCCGGCCGGCGGTGACACAAGATCATTCGTACAACGGCTGGTACGCCGGCGAGTCGCTGAACCGCATCGCCTTTCCACTGGGCGGCATGGGCGCGGGCATGATCTGCCTGGAGGGAACGGGGACCATTTCACACGTGTCGTTGCGGCATCGGCCGGAGGTCTTCAACGAACCGGTCATATTTGGCGCGATCTGTATCAAAGGGAAGCAGAACTTCGCCCGCGTGCTGGAGGGTCCGGTGCCGCGCTGGAAGGCGTTCGGGGCCGACGGGACCGGTAATGGGGCACACGGCAAGCACTATGGTCTGCCGCGCTTCAGAAACGCGCGGTTCCAGGCGCGGTTTCCGTTCGCGCGGGTTGTGCTGTCCGACGAACCGGAGACTCAACTCAGCGGGCAGAACGCCGATGCGAAGGCCGCTGCCTCCCGCAACAAGGTGGGATGCCCAATCGCGATCGAGATCACCGGCTGGAGCCCGTTCGTGCCCGGCGATGCGGACAGTGCCAGTTTGCCCGTGGCCGCGCTGGAATACCGATTCGTGAATCGCTCGTCCAAGCCGGTCGAGGCGGTCTTCTCCTTCCACAGCCGGAACTTCATGGCCATCAGCAAGCGGCAGGCGGTCAAACCCGCGGCCGGGGGCTTTACCCTCTTTGAGGAGGGCAATCAGGAGAAGCCCTGGGAGGCCGGCGCGTTTTCCGTCGCCGTGACTCAGGAAAACGTGCGGGTGAACCACGCGTGGTTTCGCGGCGGCTGGTTTGATGCGTTGACGATGACCTGGCGCGACGTTGAACAGGGGGCGTGTTACGACCGTCCCCCGCCCGCTGAAGTCGACCCATCGCCGGGCGGGACGATTTTCGTACCGCTGCAATTGCAGCCCGGCGGAGACAAGACGATCATCGTTCGATTGGCCTGGTATGTGGGGCAGACGGATTTTCATGCCGGACCGAAGCCTGTCGGGCAGACCGACGGGCCATCCACGTACCAGCCCTGGTATGCCGGGCGGTTCAAGGATGTGGCCGAGGTCGCCGCCTACTGGCGCGAGAATTATCACAAACTGCGCAGCGCGACGATGCAATTCACGGAGTGTTTCTACGACACCACATTGCCGCCCGAGGTGGTCGAAGCCGTCGCCGCAAATCTGACCATCCTCAAATCGCCGACCGTGCTGCGGCAAAGCGACGGCCGACTGTGGGCATTCGAAGGGTGCAGTGATAACAAAGGCTGTTGTAACGGCACGTGTACGCACGTGTGGAATTACGCGCAGGCGCTGCCGCATCTGTTCCCCGCGCTGGAACGGACGCTGCGCGAGACCGAGTTCAGCGTCTCGCAGGACGAGAAGGGGCATCAGACGTTCCGGGCGCTGCTGCCGATCCGGCCGCCGCCGCACGATTTTCACGCCGCCGCCGATGGACAGCTCGGCGGCATCATGAAGGTGTACCGCGAATGGCGGATCAGCGGCGACACCGACTGGCTGCGCGGGCTGTGGCCGAAGGTCAAAGCGAGTCTGAACTACTGCATCGACACGTGGGATCCGGGCCGCAAGGGCATCTGCGAGGAGCCGCACCACAACACCTATGACATCGAGTTCTGGGGCCCCGACGGCATGTGCAGCAGCTTTTATCTCGGCGCGCTGGCCGCGGCGGTCGCGATGGGGCGGGCGCTCAAGGACGACGTATCGGTTTATGACGGCTTGCTCGAAAACGGCGTCCGCTACGTGGAACACGAGCTGTATAACGGCGATTACTTCTATCAGAAGGTGCAGTGGCAGAACCTCCGCGCCAAGGACCCGCTGGAGGTCAAGAGTTTCGGCGGGCAGTATTCGCCCGAAGCGCTGGAGCTGATGAAGCAGGAGGGGCCGAAATACCAGTACGGCAACGGCTGCCTGTCGGACGGCGTGCTGGGCGAGTGGATGGCGGTGGTGTGCGGCGTCGGGCCGGTATTGAAGCCGTCCAAGGTGGCCGGTCATCTCAAGTCGGTGCACAAGTACAATCTCAAGCACGATCTTTCCACGCACGCCAATCCCCAGCGGCCGTCGTATGCTCTCGGCTCGGAGGGCGGGCTGCTGCTGTGCACGTGGCCCAGGGGCGGCGATCTGGCGCTGCCGTTCGTATACAGCAACGAGGTATGGACCGGCATCGAGTACCAGGTCGCTTCGCATCTCATGTACGCCGGCATGATCGAGGAGGGGTTGGACATCGTGCGGACCGCGCGCGACCGGTATGACGGCCGCGTGCGTAACCCGTTTAACGAATATGAATGCGGGCACTGGTACGCGCGGGCGATGTCGTCTTACGCGATGCTACAGGGGATGACCGGCGTGCGCTACGATGCGATCGAAAAGAAGCTTTACGTTCACCCGCGGATCAAAGGCGATTTCCGGAGCTTTCTGGCGACTTCAACCGGATTCGCGACGGTGGGGGTCAAAGGCGGCAAGCCGTTCGTCGAGGTGAAGTCCGGACAGATCGACATCAAAAAAATCGATTACGCATCGAAAGCTTGACGCGACGCGCGGTCCACACGGCAGGTCGGTGATCCGCGTGTCTTACGCTGCGTCGACCGTCGCGGCTTCCACCGGGGCGGCACATTCGAGTTCCCGCAGGCACCGCTCGATGATCAGCGGCTGCCCTTTCGCGTCGGCGAGCCAGTCGCCGAGCGCGTGGAATCCGATCCGCGGTATCTGCACGCTGGTCTTCTCGGAGTATAACGCACCCGATTCGCGGCGGAGACGTTCCATCATCTGCTGGGCTTCGTGCGTAGCGGCCAGGATCAGCCAGTGGCATGTGTCCGCGGTTGGCAGGAACAGGTCGTACGGCCGCAGCGTGCGGTTCACCAGGTCAGCGGCCTCCTGTCGTCGCGCGGTGTCGGGATGTTCGATCAGCACGGAAATCAATGAGACCGCCCGCGACTCGGAGCCGAGCTGACCGAGCTTCGCCAGGAAGGTGCGGATAAGGTACCGCGGATCATACTTCGGTACGGTAAAAGCGAATGTGCTGCCCGATCCGGCGGAACTACGGACCGCGAGCGTGCCCAGATTCAGCCGCATCAGATCCCGGGCAATCGTCAGCCCCAGCCCGAGGCCCGTACCGGAGGCGCGGCAGTTCCCCGCCTGCTTGAACATCTCAAAGATCCCATCCACGCTGTCTTCGGGAATGCCCGGCCCCTCGTCAACGACAAGAATCTCGAGCTGGTTCTTGTCGCTCCCGCTCGCCGTCACCTTGACCGCCACTTCGCCATCTTGGGGTGAGAAATTGATCGCGTTCATGACCAGTTTGTTGAGGACGCGCCCGATGAGGTCAGGCGCGCAGTAGACATCGGGCAGACCCGCCGGGCACTCAACAACCAGCTTCACGTTGCCGGCGATCGCGCGCTTGCTTAACTCGCTGCGCACCGAATCAAGAATGCCGTAGATCGTGCACGGTATCCGCGACGGGCTCAGCAGACCCGACTCCAGCCGGCCGGCATCGAGCAGATCGTCCACCATCAGGGTCAGATCGCTCACTTTGCCGGCCATCAGTTTCAAATAGCTTCTCTGAGTAGCATCGATGGGGCCGGCCAGCCCGTCGAGGAACAGCGACAGGAACTCCTGCAACACCGCCAGCGGCGTGCGGAACTCGTGCGTGACGTTATCCACGAAGGCGTTGGCCATTTCGTAGAGTTCCGCCAGCCGCCGATTTTTGGCGACCAGCTCGTGCTCGTAGGCCAGGTTCTTTTCGCGGAGCTTGAACCGTTCCACGCCGCTGCGGATCGACTGATGCAGCAGCTCGGGATCATCGAGGATGCGCTCTTTCACCAGATAGTCCGACGCGCCGGCCCGCATGCTCTGTGTGGCGATCTCCTCGTTGCCGTCGGCGGTCAGCAGGATCACCGGCCCCATGTTGCGGGCGACGACGCGCGGCAGAAGGTCGTGGCCGCGCTCGCCGACCAGAAACTCGTCCAGCAGGACGATGCACCCCTGCCTGGCTGAATCGAGATGCTCGAACAGATCGACGCCGGAGGAATGCTCGAATATGGGCAGATCGAGCCCTTCCGCACTCTGGAGGAGCCGGCGGAGCAGCGAGCGATGGGTGGTGTTGTCATCGATGATGTGAATGCTGCCCATCGGCAGGAATGCTTGCGACATGGACGCCCCCCGGTCTTCAACGAATGACCCAGTGGAACGTACGATAAACACGCGGGGCGGAACAATGCCCGATAACGGTGGACCTTTGTTCGCTCAGCCCGCTCCTTCGCCTATTCGTCAATCCCCGCCGGCGGTTTGAATCATAAACTCCATTTGCGCGATGGAGGTGGTTATTGTGACAGACGGATCGAATCGCAGCCCGCGGATCCTGGTGGTGGACGACGATGAAGCGTTGACGCTGGCGCTGTCGCTGCGTTTGCGGACGGCGGGGTTCGAGGTCGTGACCGCCAACAGCGCCGAGTCGGCCGCCCGGCTCGTGCTGCATGATCGACCCAGCCTGATCGTGCTGGATATGGACCTGCCCTCCTACTCCGGGTTGGAGTTCCACGAATGCCTGGGGATCTCGAACCGCAGCCGGAACATCCCGGTCATTTATCTCAGCGGCCGCGACAGCCCGGCCAACCGGTTCGTCGCCATCCGCCAAGGGGGCCGCGCGTTCATCACCAAGCCGTGCAATTCGCAAAAGCTGATCGAGACGATCCACGCGATCCTGCAACCCGAAACCACAACGACTAACGGATACTGATTGCGGCTCTTGACGGTCATTATGGGCTTAGCTAAACTAAGTCCATCATGATTAAGGTCAATACGCATGAGGCCAAATCGCAACTGTCTGCTCTCCTGGCCGCTGTCGAAGAGCGAGGAGAGTGTGTGCGTATTTGTCGCAACGGCAAGCCGATCGCGGAACTTCGACCGATTCCTTCGCCCAAGGATCCATTGCAGCAGGATCCGTAGCTGATGGGCATTCAGTACTTTGAAGATCCCATGCTTCCGCTTACCGATGACGACTGGCCAGAGGATGCCCGCTGAATCATGCTGCTTCTCGACAGTTGTACCTTGCTCTGGCTCGTTGATCAGCAAACCCGGCTCTCTTCGACGGCCGTTCTTCTGCTGCGACAAAATGCGGGCGACCTTTATGTATTAGCCATTTCGGCTTTTGAAATCAGCCAGAAGCACATGGCGGGCAGGCTGAGGCTCCCATCGGTGCCGGAAGTCTGGTTTTTGCGGGCGGTTCAGGTGCACGGCTTGTCCGAACTGCCGGTTACGTCGGAAATCGCCATTCGTGCCACGCAGTTGCCACCGCTGCACAAAGACCCGGCTGACAGAATTCTTATCGCAACTGCGCAATCGCGCGGACTCGATATTCTCACGCCGGATCGTTTAATCAGTGCGTATCCCGGAGTAAGGGTTCGGTGGTGATGCTGGCCGTCAATGAGCAACTGTCGATCCTCACCCGCGGATGCGAGCGGATTGAGACGCTGGACGAATTGCGGCGGAAGCTGGCGGCGTCGCGCGACTCCGGTCGGCCGCTGCGAGTCAAGCTGGGGCTCGATCCCTCCGCGCCGGATATTCACCTCGGGCATACCGTCGTGCTGCGGAAAATGCGGCAGTTCCAGGACCTCGGCCATCGGGCGGTGCTCATTATCGGGGATTACACCGCCAAGATCGGCGACCCGTCCGGCCGCAGCAAGACGCGCCCGTTGCTGGACGACGCGACCATCAAGGCCAACGCACAAACCTATTTCGAGCAGGCTGGGCGCGTGCTGGATACGTCGCCGGATAAGCTGGAGATCCGTTACAACAGCGAATGGCTGTCGCCGATGCAGTTCGCCGATGTGCTCCGACTGGCCGGGCAGATGACCGTCGGGCAGATGCTCAAACGCGAGGACTTCCGCAAGCGCTTTGAGGCGGAGGTGCCGATCGGCGTGCATGAGTTCCTCTACCCGCTGATGCAGGGTTGGGACAGCGTGTGCATCCAGTCTGACGTCGAGCTGGGCGGCAGCGACCAGACGTTCAACAACCTTGTGGGTCGCGATCTTCAGCGGAACGCCGGTCAGGAGCCGCAGATCGTGATGATCCTGCCCATCCTCGTCGGCCGCGACGGCCACGAGAAGATGAGCAAGTCGCTGGGCAATTTTATCGGCGTGACCGAGCCGGCCCACGACATGTTCGGCAAGTTGATGAGCATCCCGGACGAGCTGATGGCCAACTACTTCACGCTGCTGACGTCGGTGCCGCAGGGGGAGATCGCGGAGCTGACCTCCGCGGCTCAGACACATCCGATGGAAGCCAAGAAGCGGCTCGCGATCGAGATCACCAGCGCGTTTCACGACGAGGCGTCAGCGAACCGCGCGCGGCAGGAATGGGAGAAGATTCATCAGAAGAAAGCATCTGCATCGTCAGAGGTAGGCTTATCCGACGAAGCCAGGGGTTTCGTAGTCCCGGAAGATACGCCGACAGTCCCCGTCTCAACCAAAATCGTCAGAATCAATCAGGACGGCACCCATATCTACGAATTCGACAAATTACGTCTAATCGTCGCATGCAACTTCGCTGCCAGCAACAATGAGGCTCGTCGTTTGATTGCGGAGCGAGGCATTCGTTTAAATGGCGAAGTGATCACGGATCCTCATGGCGGCATCGTGGTCAAAACCGGTGACGTCCTTCAACGCGGCAAACGCAAGTTCGTACGGTTGCAGGTACTGAAATGATCGAGGCACACCATCCGTTGCAGGAGATATCATGAAAAATCGATATGGTTTCGGCGTGGTCGGTGCGGGGATGATCGGCAACTTTCATGCCGAGGCGATTAAGGCGCTGCCCAACGCCAGGCTGATTGCCGTGTGCGATACGATCCCTGAGGCCGGCAAACGCTTCGCGGAGAAAAACGGGTGCGAATGCTTCACTGATTTGAATAAGTTCCTCAGCGACGAGCGGATCGACGTCATCACCATCGCCACGCCGAGCGGCTTGCACGGCGACGTCGCGGTGGCGGCGGCCGAGCATGAGACGCATTGCATCGTGGAAAAGCCGGTCGAGATCACGCTCGAACGCATCGACCGCGCGATCCGGGCACATGAGAAGGCAGGCACGCGGCTCGGCGGCATCTTCAACATGCGGTACCTGCCCACGGCCAAGGCGTTCAAGCGGGCGGTGAGCCAGGGCCGATTCGGCAGACTGACGTTCGGCATGGCTTATGGACCGTGGTGGCGCGAACAGGAATACTACGACAAAGGCGGCTGGCGAGGCACCTGGGACATGGACGGCGGCGGGGCGCTGATGAACCAGGGCATCCACACCATCGACATGCTTCAATGGCTGATGGGCAAAGTCAAACGCGTCACGGCGGTGACCGGCACGCTCGCCCACGAACGCATCGAGGTCGAAGACACCGGCGCCGCGGCGATCGAATTTGAGAACGGCGCCCTGGGCACCATCGCCTGCACCACGAGCATGTGGCCCGGGCACTTTCGCATCGTCGAAATCTCCGGCACCGGCGGCACGGTGGCGATGGCCGATCAGAAGTTCTTCTTCTGGCAGTTCCGCGAAGAAACGCCCGCCGACGATGAGCTTCGCCGCGAGTATCTCGAGTTCCCGGTGGTTTCGGTCGGTGCGGCCAATCCTTCCGCCGGCCTGACCTCCGACGGCCATCGCGAAAACTTCGCGGAGTTCCTACAGGCACTCGACGAAGACCGCACCCCCACCATCGACGGCCACGAAGCCCGCAAGGCGGTGCAGATCATCCTGGCCATCTACGAATCCGCCAGGACCGGCAAGCCGGTGACACTCTGACGGAAACAATGTTCAGCCGCGAGCCGCAGGCGAGCGCGTCGGCGCCGCAAACGCGACATCTCGCATCGACGACGGTCCGGCCATAAGATATTTCGCGCATGCGTATTCTCCTCGTCACAGTCATCCTCGTCGTCTGCCTTCTCGGCGTCGTCACGATCGGCACCAGCACCTCTGAGCCGCGAGCCGAATTCACGTTCATCAACCGCGGCAGCATCAACATCCTCGACCCGGCCCAGATGAGCTACATGCAGGACATCCGCATCGCCCAGGCCATGTGGGAGGGCCTGACCGCGCTTCATCCCGAGACCACCGACGCGATCGCCGGCGTGGCGTACCTGCCGCCGGAGGTCAGCCCGGACAAGAAGCGTTACGTGTTCACGCTGCGGCCGGAGGCGCGGTGGTCCAACGGCGATCCGGTGACGGCCCACGACTACATCCGCGCGTGGCGGCGGGCGATCGAGCCTGGCACCGCCGACGTGTATGCCGAGTTGATCGCCGATCATCTGGCCGGCGCGCGGGCTTACGTCTCCTGGCGTCTCGGCTGCATCGAGGCGCTCTCGCTCGTGCGGCAACTTCAGCGAGGCTCGAAGATCAGTCCCGATGAAGCCCGCAAGCTGTTCACCGGACCATTTGGCCGGGAGATCGCCGGACAAGTGGGGCTTACGCCGGAAGTGGCGGCGGCTACGACGCAGCCAGGCGCACCGGAGGAAGCCGCGCTCTCATCAGTTCAGAGCATATCCCGTGACGACTGGAAACGCATCGGCGACGATCTCCTCAAGGCACACTGGCATGAGATGAAGGAGCGATTCGAGCAGGTTGGAATGAGGGCCATCGATGACCACTATTTAGAGGTTCGCCTGTCCCGGCCGACGGCATATTTCCTCGATCTCACCGCGTTCTCCACCTATCTGCCCGTGCACAAGAGCATCGAAATCCTGCGCGACCGATACGGCGACCTGCCGCTGACGAATACGGGGCTGTGCTCGTACGACCAGGAATGGACCAAGCCCGATTACCACCGTAACGGCTACCCTGGTGTAGTCTGCAATGGGCCGTACATCCTCAAAGAGTGGCAATTCAAGACGCGGATGCGGTTCGAAGCCAACCCCATGTACTGGAACGCGGCGGCGGTTCGTTCCAAGTCCATCGAGACGGTGGACATCGAGTACAGCAACACCGCCTTCATGATCTACGAGCAGGGCCTGGTGGACATGATGAGCGACCTGACGATGGACTACACGCCCAACCTGGTGAAGCTCACGCGCGAGGGCAAACGGAATGACATGCACGCGATCCCTTCGTTCGGGACGTATGAATACACGATCAACTGCCGGCCGGAGCTACCCGCCGGGGTGATCGGCGATGCCGCACCCAACCCGCTGGCCGACGCCCGCGTGCGGCGGGCGCTCGCGATGGCCATCGACAAGCGCGATATGATCGATAATGCCTTCCCGCGACTGGATAACCCGGTGGCCACCACGTTCGTACCGCCCGGATCAATTCCGGGCTACAAGAGTCCCAAGGGTTTGCTTTTTGATCCCGAACGAGCGAGAGCCGAGTTGGCGGCCGCTGGCTATCCCGGCGGCAAGGGGTTCCCCGTCCTGCCGCTGCTCTACAACACCGGCTTCCAGCATGAAGTCGGCGCCCAGGCCATCAAGCGCATGTGGGAGCGGGAACTCGGGATCAGTGTCAACCTGATTGGGAAAGAAACCAAAATCTTCGCGGAGGACAAGGTCGGCGGTCGCTTCGCCGTCGCCCGCGGCGGATGGTTCGGTGATTACAACGATCCGACCACGTTTCTCGACCTGTATGAGAGCAGTAACGGACACAACGTGGGCAAATATTCGGATTCGCGTTACGACGAGCTGCTGGCCAGGGCGGGCAAGGAGCTCGATCCACAACGCCGGCTCGATCTGCTCTCGGAGGCCGAGCGCATCTTAATGGAAGAGGGAATGGCGATCATCCCGCGGTATCAATATGTGATGGTCTAGTCGTGGCCGCCGAACGTCACCGGCCTGCACCCAAACCCGCGGCTCCAGTTTCCGTTGCAGTACGTTCATGTGGAAAGAAGATGAAACACCTTCTCTGGCGATTATTTCTGGCGATACCCATCCTCTGGGTGATCTACACCGTCACCTTCCTGATGGTGGTGATCGCGCCCGGTAATCCATTTCAGCAGGCGGATCGGCAGATGCCCGAGGCGATTCAACGGGCACTCGAAGCGCGCTATCACATCGATAATAACTGGAGCTACTATTGGGAGTTTCTGGCGGGGGCGCTGCGCTTCGATTTTGGTCCGAGCTTTCAATACCGCGACTGGACGTGTACCGAGATCATCGCGCAGGCGCTGCCGGTTTCGTTTTCGCTCGGGCTGATGGCGGTTCTTATCGCGGTGCTGGTCGGCGTTCCCGTCGGCGTGATGAGCGCGGTCCGCCGCAACTCGTGGTTCGATATCGGCTCGCTGGCCCTCGTCCTCATCGGCGTGTCGCTGCCTTCGTTCGTGACCGGCACGGCGATGCTGCTGATTTTCGGCGTATATCTTCACTGGTTCCCGGTCGCGGGCTGGGGGCGGCTCTCGCAGATCCCGATGCCTGCCCTCGCGCTCTCGCTGACGTTCATGGCATACATCGCCCGGCTCACGCGGCTGGGCATGCTCGATGTCCTCGGAAGCGACTACATCCGCACGGCGTTCGCAAAGGGCGTCGGCCGGCGCGAAGTCATCTGGAAGCACGCGCTCAAGAACGCGTTCTTGCCGGTACTGAGCTATCTGGGCCCCGCGCTGGCGTATGCGATGACCGGCTCGTTCGTGGTCGAGAAAGTGTTCAACGTGCCGGGGCTGGGCCAGCACTTCGTCAACAGCATACTTAACCTGGATCGCGGATTGATTATGAGCACCGTGCTGGTCTACTCAGCACTATTGATTTTCATGAACCTGATCGTGGACATGCTTTACACGGTGGTCGATCCGCGCGTGCGGTTGGGGTGAAAAACCGTATGAGCACCGCGATACTGAATCCCCCTGGTTCGACACGCGAAGCACCGTCGCAATCGCTCACCGCGCGGAGCTGGCGACGGTTCCTGCGCAACCGGCTGGCCGTCGGCAGCGGAATCTTCCTCATCCTGCTGCTCATCACCATCCTGGCGACCCTTCCGATTACGCATCGCAACTACGACAATCAGCAATTGTCACTCAATCGCCGGCCGCCGACGCGGTCGCATCCGCTGGGTACGGATGTTCTCGGGCGCGACATGTTCCAGCGGTGCCTCTTCGGCGGGGCCATCAGCATCAGCATCGGCCTGGGGGCCGCCCTCATCAGCGTGACCGTCGGCGTGCTGTGGGGGGCCATCGCCGCCTTGGCCGGCGGCCGCGTCGATAACGCCATGATGCGCGTGGTGGACATACTTTACGGGCTTCCCTATATTCTGCTGGTGATCCTGATGAAGGTGGCGTTCGAGCGGCCGCTGGAGCGATGGATCGGCGACAAGCAGGCGGCCAATATCGTCATCCTGTTCGTGGCCATCGGATCGGTGAGCTGGTTGACCATGGCGCGGGTGATTCGCGGGCAGGTGCTTTCATTGCGTGAGATGCCGTTCGTGGAAGCGGCCAGAGGCGCGGGCGTCGGGCCGATGGGCATCCTTCGCCGGCACCTGCTGCCGAACCTGATCGGCCCGATCATCGTCTATGCGACGCTGACCATCCCGCAGGCCATCCTTCAGGAGTCGTTCCTGAGCTTCCTGGGGATCGGCGTGGCCCAGCCGATTCCGACTTGGGGCTCGCTCTCGGCCGAAGGCGTGGCGGCGATCAATACCGTGGTCAGCTTCTGGTGGATGCTGCTGTATCCGTCCCTCTTTTTGGGTGTTACGCTGCTGGCCTTGAATTTTGTCGGCGACGGCCTCCGCGACGCGTTCGATCCGCGGGCGACCCACGGAGTGTGATGATGAGGTTACAAAACAAGCTCACCACCGCTGTCGGTTGCATGCTGGCGGCCGCTTTGGTCGCTTTCACCGGTTGTGATAAACCGGTACCGTCGAGCCAGCCCGCGGGGATCAGCTACGATCCGGAGAAGGATCCGCTCGTCAACCCGGCGTCGCTGTTTGAGGCGCCCCCGGACGACGCCTCACGGATCGCCGGCGACGAGACGCTGTTCCTCCAGCTCGACGGCAGCCCCAACACGCTCAACCCCATCTTTATCTCGACGCACTACGAGTTTACGGTCGCGGAGGCGCTGTTCACCGGCTTGTTCTCCTTCGACAAGGACATGAAGTGGATCATCAACCCCGACGTGGTTGAGTCTTATCAGGAATCGGATGACCACACGACGATCACCGCCAAAATGAAACCCGGCCTGACCTGGCACGACGGGCAGCCGTTCAACGCCCACGACGTGGTCTATTCCTGGCGGGAGATCCTCGACCCGCAAGTGCCCTGCCCGGCCGCGAAACCCGGCACCGAGGAAATCAAGGAATGCGTGGCCCTGGACGATCTCACGGTAAAGTTCGTGCAGCCCACGCCGCTGGCGACCGCCCGCTGGAACGTGCTGTTCTCGTTCATCCCCAAGCACATCTTCGAGAAGGAGAAGACGCAGCATCCCGACTTGAAAACCGGTGAGTATTACACGAAGCAGGGCCGTCAGCCGGTGGGCAACGGTCCCTACCGCTTAGTCGAGTGGAAGGAAAACGACAAGATCGTCGTCGAACGGTGGGAAGATTACCGCGGTCGCAAGCCCTATTTCAAGCGCATCGTGTTCCGCATCATCCCGGATCACAATGTGTCGTTGCTGTCGTTCGAGAAGGAGGACATCGACGCCCTCGAGCGGCTCAGCGCTCAACAGTTCGCCCGTGAAACCAACACCGACACATTTAAGAAGGTCGGCTACAAGGCCTGGGGCACCCAGTGGACTTTCGGCTATATCGGCTGGAACATGGACGGCACCAACCCGTTTTTCCAGGACCGCCGCGTGCGCTACGCGATGTCGCATACGCTGAACGTTCCGCTGATCATCGACAAGATCTATTACAACCTGGCGACGCAGTGTCTGGGCATCTTCCATCCGGATTCCTGGATGTTCAACCCCGAGGTCAAGGCGATTCCCTACGATATCAAGCGCGCCGCGGAGCTGCTCGATGAAGCCGGCTGGAAGGTCGAGCCGAAGGACGGGTGGCGCTACAAGGAAATCAACGGCAACCGCGTAAAATTCGATTTTACGTTGCTGATGCCGCAGGGCTCCCCGAGCGCTCCCAAGATCGCCGCCATCTTCCAGGAAGACCTCAAAAAGCTTGGCGTGTCCATGAGCACGCGTGAACTGGAATGGGCCACCTTCCACGAGAAGATTCAAAAGCACGAGTTCCAGGCGGAAACCGCCGCGTGGGGCACGGGGACCGATCCGGACACCAATTGGAACCTCTGGCGCACGGAAGAATACGCGAAGGGCCGCAACTACGGCGGCTATTCCAACAAGCGGGTGGACGAGTTGTTCGAGAAGGGCCGAAAGGAGTTTGACCCCGAAGCCCGCAAAAAGATCTATCAGGAGATTCACAAGCTCGTCTTTGACGATCAACCGTATATATGGATTTACAACGCGCCGACCCTGGCGGCGTTGAACAAACGGATTCGCGGCCTGCAGTTCAGCCCGCGCGGTATCTTTACGTTCGATCCGAGCTACAGCGGCTGGTGGGTCCCCGCCGGGCAGGCCAAATATGCGGCCATGAAGCCCTGACCGGTCACAGGAGTGCTGACCGAGCCCCATGTTCCGCTATACCATCCGACGCATTCTGCTCGCCGTTCCCACCCTGCTGGGCATCACCGTGGTCACGTTCGTCATCATCAGCCTGGCGCCGGGCGATCCGGCCAAGTTCCAGGCGGTGGGCGTCGTGGACCCCAAAGTCTCCGCACGGGTCTACGAAGACCTCAGAAAGTATTACGGGCTGGATAAACCCATCCACGTGCGCTACGTCCAGTGGATGGGTCGGCTGGTGCGTCTCGATTTCGGCAATTCAATGTCCTCGGATGGCCGGCCGGTGACCGACAAGATCAAGGAACGGCTCTGGCCGACCATGTCCCTGGCCCTGATCTCGATCATCGGCGGCCTGATGCTGGCCATTCCCATCGGGATTTACTCGGCCGCACGACAGGACAAGTTGTTCGACACCGTCTCCAGCACCATCCTCTACGCGCTCTATGCCGTGCCCAGCTACGTCATGGCCGTGCCGCTCATCCTGCTGGTCGGCGTCAAGTGGGATCTGCTGCCTTTCCGGGGCATGACCTCCGACAACTATGAGATGCTCGGAGCGTGGGAAAAAGTCGTCGACCTGGCCAAACATTACGCCCTGATCACGTTCTGCTTCACGTACGGCGGCCTCGCGTACGACTCGCGCTTTGTGCGCCAGACCATGCTGGAGAACATCCGGCAGGATTACGTCCGCACCGCGCGGGCCAAGGGCGTGTCGGAGTATGGCGTGATCATCCGCCACGCGTTCCGCAACTCGCTGATTCCACTGGTGACGCTGCTGGGGCTGCTGCTGCCGGAGATCATCGGCGGCTCCGTCATTCTGGAGGTGATGTTCAACTGGCCGGGTCTGGGCCGGCTGTTCTACGAGAGCATGCTGGCCCGCGACTATCCGACGATCATGGCTTTGTCGTTCGTCAGTGCTGTTTTGGTCCTGCTGGGCACGCTGCTGGCGGACTTGAGTTACGCATTGGTTGATCCCCGGGTGAGCTATGATTGAGCCCGACGTGCTGGGTCCTGCTATCCCTCCAGCCGGCGCGGAGACCCTCGAAAGCAAGCCGCTGTCCCAATCCTACTGGCGGACGGTTTGGCGGCGCGTCCGCCGAAACCGGCGCGGTGTGGTCGGGCTGATGTTCGTCGTCATCCTGATCCTGATCGCCTTCTTCAGCCCGCTGTTGGCATCGAATCAGCCGGTCGTGTGCCGTTACCAGGGGAAACTGTACTTCCCGGCGGTGATCGAGCTGTTCCAGTCACGGGCAGCCGGAGACCACTGGATCGACAAGTCGCCGCCCTTCAATCTGCCGCAGTTCGATGCCAAGGAGCAGCTCGACCCCCGCGAACTCGCGATCTGGCCGATGATTCCCTACCATGAGCGCGAGCAGACGCTCGATTTCTACTCGCCGCCGTCGTCGCAGCACTGGCTGGGGACGGACGATCTCGGACGCGACGTGGCCGCGCGGATGATTCACGGGGCCACGGTCTCGGTGAAAGTCGGCTTCATCTCGATGGCCATCGCCTCCGTCGTGGGCATCATCCTGGGCAGCGTGGCCGGTTACTGGGGCGGATGGGTGGACATGATCGTCAGCCGGATCATCGAAGTGGTCATCTGTTTCCCGGTCTTCTTTCTGATCCTGTCGATCATGGTGTGGCTGGAGCCGAGTATCACCAACGTCATGATCGTCATCGGCCTGACCCGCTGGACCTCCATCGCTCGCTACGCCCGCGGCGAATTCATCCGCATCCGCGGGTTGGATTACGCGACCGCGGCCAGGGCACTCGGCGTCGGGCACATGCGGATCATGTTTCGTCACATCCTCCCCAATTCGCTGGCTCCCGTGCTGGTGACCATCACCTTCGGCATCGCCAGCGCGATCCTCCTCGAGGCGGGCCTGAGCTGGCTTGGCTTCGGCGTGCAGGCGCCGGCCCCATCCTGGGGTAATATCCTGCGAACCGCGTATGATTCGTTGCGGGTCGCGCCCTATCTGGTTTATCCTCCTTGCGTGGCCATCTTCCTGGCCGTACTGGGGTACAACCTGGTTGGAGATGCCTTGCGCGACGCGATCGATCCGCGGTTGAAGACTTGAAATGATGGGGTTTTGATGGCCTCCAATGGAACCATGATCGACGTTCGCAACCTGCGCACGTACTTCTTCACCGAAGAAGGCGTGGTCAAGGCCGTGGACGGCGTGTCCTGGTCGCTCGACCGCGGCAAGACACTGGCGCTCGTCGGCGAGAGCGGGTGCGGCAAGAGCGTCACCGCACTGTCCATCATGCGCCTGATCCCCAGCCCGCCCGGCCGCATCGTCGAGGGCGAAATCCTTTTCCAGGGCCGAAACCTGGCCACCGCCGACGAAAAACACCTGCGCAAAATCCGCGGCAATGAAATCGCCATGATCTTCCAGGAGCCGATGACCTCGCTCAACCCGGTCTACACCATCGGCAATCAGATCGTCGAAGCCATCGAGCTGCACCAGCATCTGCGCGGCCGGGAGGCGTGGAACCTGGCGGTCGATGTCCTGCGGCAGGTGG
>CAYLLT010000052.1:0-39618 GCA_964384465.1 uncultured Planctomycetales bacterium
CCCGGCCAGAAATCGTTTCCTCTCTCCCGGGCCGAGCCGCGATATATCCGTCCGAGCCCGCCGCTCCGCCTGCCGCACCATTGGATTCACCGGCGTTGCACTCGGATCGCTGTCCTCGTCCATCTCGCTCATCAGGCGATCGATACGATTTTGATCCTTGTCGCTGTACTCGCCCCGCGACCAGCGCTGGAACGTCTCCTCGATCTGAGTGACTTTGCCGTGCCGGCGCTGGACAATCTCCTGGAGCTGCTTTTGCTGCCGATCATCCAGCACGGAACGCCCGTCCTCGGCGATGCCGTCCAGCAAGCGATGCCAGAGCGGCACGATGGGCAAGGCGCGATCGGCAATCTTCTGGGCGGATTCCGGTGTCAGTTTCCCTCCGCTGCCTCCGGTCGTGAGCGCGGTCTCAATGAACTGCTCGAAAAACTGCTGTAGCGTCTGAGTGTTCTCGCGTGACAGTTTGTCGAACCGATCGCCCATGACCTGACTGAGTCCCTTGACCTGCTCGGGTGACATGTCCACCCGATCCGCATTCCTGTTCAACCAGGCCAAGGCAAACGCACGGCCCAAATCGGGTGTCATCTGTAGCCCGTGCTGCGTGGGCCGCATCACGTCCTCGCCGGGGGCGCCGGGAGCCGGCACGTTCTCCCCGAAGGCCGCACCGGCGGACAGTACGGTCGCTAGAAGCAAGTGCCCAAACTGCTGGCGCGCCGTAGCTCTCATGGTGCCGGCTCCGTTGTGCCCGACAGGCCCTGCTCGGCCAGGAGGGCGGTGATCCGCTCTTCGGCGGCGGTGCGCTGCGCGGCGGTTGGGATTTCATCGATCCGGTGTTTGAATTCCTGATCCAGAGCGTCGATCGGCAGGTTCGATTCCCAGGTCTGCGCTTCGAGAAGGTAGGGCAGAGGCCCGTTCCTGGCCTCGTTCAGACCCCACAACATCCCCGACCAAAGCCCGCCGCGGTACTTGCGGTCGCGCCATTGCGGGTCCTGCGTGACGGCCTTGGCCCGCTCGGTGAATTCGCGCATCAGGCTCTCGGCTGTGGCCGTTTGAGAGGCGTCGAAGCCGTAGAATTTTTTGGCCTCTTCGACGTAATTCTTCCATGTATCCCACTTGCCTGAATCGATGCCGCGCTGGGCCTGGCCGCGCGCATTCTTCAAAACTCTGGATTTGCCGTCGGGTTCCTTCTCCACCGTGTTGTCCTTCGATTCAAAGGGATTCCCGAGCGGATCGACCTCGCCCCGCGACCAGAGCTGCATGTTCTGCTCGAGCGCGTTCAGGGCCGTACCGGCCAGCATCATGTCCCCGGTGAGCCGCAACTGCTCCTTCAACGACAGCATCGGCCGGATGTCCTGGCCGACATTGCTCACCAGGTCCCTGACGGCGGGGAGCATGGGCAGAAGGCGCTCGCCGATGCCCTTGCCCATCTCGGGGGTGATCGGTGGACCGGAGCGGTTCTCGACGCGTGATTGAATCGACTGGCCGATCACATACTGTAGAAAATCCGCTCCCTGGGCGTCGATGGTGTGGGCGGTGGCCATCAGGCGCCGGGCGATGGCTTCGCTCGCGTCCTTCGACTTGGCTTCATCGAGCTGGTACCTTCGCATCAGGACTTCTTTCGTGTAAAGCTGTGCGACGGCGCGGGCCATGCCGGGCGTGAGACGGACGCCGGCATCGTTTGGCGACTCCGTTGACGGCGGCGGCTGAGGAATGTTGCTCTGAGCCAGCACGGGGAACGAAAACAAGAGAACGAGCATATTGCGGATTGCGAATTGCGAATTGCGAATTGAAATCCGCAATCCGCAATTCGCAATCCGCAATTCCTCCGCTTGATGGATCACTGCACTATCCCCTTCGTCAAGCGCATAAATGCGGTCTCCAGATTCACGTCTTCCTCCCGAAGTTCAAGCAGGGCGAAACGGTTCTCGATCAGCGCCCGGGCGATGAAGGTCAGGTCGTGCGTATCGGTGTCGAGTTCGAGCGTGAGCTGGCCGTCATTCTGCTGGACGGTTTTGACGGTGGCAAGCTGTTCGAGCATTTTGGCGGCCTGCTCGGCCTTCTCCGCCACGCGAACCTGCACGCGCGTGCCCATGCGCGCACGGCGGGTAATGTCGTTGACCGACCCGTGGAAGAGCAGCTCGCCGCGCTCGATGATGCCGACGGTGGAGCACAATTCCGCCAGCTCGGGGAGAATGTGCGAGCTGATGACGATGGTTTTGCCCATGCGGTGCAGCTCTTTGAGCAGCTCGCGAATCTCGATGCGTGCCCGCGGGTCGAGGCCGCTGGCCGGCTCGTCGAGCAGCAGCACCTTGGGATCGTGCAGCAGCACGCGGGCGATGCTGAGCCGCTGCTTCATGCCGCGCGAGAGCGAATCGACCAGTGCGTCGCGCTTGAAGCTCAGGTCGGTCAGATCGAGGATGTCGCCGACGATCTTGGTCCGGTGATGTCCCGTAATCCCGTATGCCGAGGCGAAGAACTCCAGATACTCGGACACCACCATGTCCTGGTATGCGCCGAAGAAGTCCGGCACGTAACCGATGAGCGGGCGAATCTTGCGGGACTGATAACCGATGACGTGACCGCACACCCGGGCCTCTCCCCACGTGGGCTGAAGCAGCGTCGCGAGAATCTTTATGGTGGTCGTCTTGCCCGCACCGTTGGGCCCGATGTAGCCGAAACACTCGCCTTCCTCGATATTAAGGTGAAGGTTGTTGAGGGCGACGAGTTCGCCGTAGCGCTTGGTCAGATTGATCGTCTCAATGATCACGTCAGCTCACCACGGATGCAGGAGAGGATTAAGATTAAGATGAGGATTAGGAAGAAGATTAGGAGAAAGATTAAGAGTAAGATTAAGATCTGGGCTCCTACTCTTAATCTTAATCCTGCTCTTAATCCTGTTCCTAATCCTAATCTTCATCTTAATCCTACTCCTACTCTTCTGCCGAGCGCTCCAATCACCTGCCGAGGGGAATCAGGAACCGGTACATCACGTTGCTCTCCGTCGGTTGAATAGGCTTCCAGCCGCCGCTGCTGGTTCGGGCGGTGCGCCAGCAAAGGCGGGCCGGGCCGGCATCGATGCTGGTGAACCCGACCAGCAGCGCCGTCTCCCGCGTCACGTGCGCCGAGCGGTCCAGTTGCGCTCCGCGCGTCCGTTGGATCCCGCGCATGTTCTGAGCGAATTGCCGCGTATCAATCTCATCATACGTGGTTAGCAGCAGCAGTGCACTCTTAAACTGCTCGGGGTTCGGTTTAATCCGCTCTTCCTCTCCGCGGTATGGTTGATAATCGGTGGTGGTGATTTTCAGATCATTAGTTAACCAGGCGCTCTGGAGATCGCTGAGAGGGAGGGGAACCCAATCTTGCGGCGCGAGATCCGCTGATTCGGCCGCCGTATTCGCCTTCTCGCCTTTTTGTTTTTCCGCTGCTTTGATCTTTGTCTGTATCAGATCGCCCCAGGAGGTCCGTTTGCCGGCGGGCAGTCGGCCGACAGGATATACGCTGATCAGCATGGACCGGTAGGTTCGTTCGCCGGAGATATTCTGGCTGGTTACAAATAAGTAGCAGTCGTTCAGATCGGTCTGTAACTTGTTTTCGATCCAACTGCCGGCCGTAAATCGATGGGACGTGGGGTCGCGCCGGTGCAGCGCGGCATCCAGCTCCCCTTTCATGTCGCCCTTCCAGGTGCCCTGAAACTGCTTCAAGGTGGCTCTCATGGGCACCGCCCAAAGTTGCCCGATGGGAGCGAGCACGTCGTACTGCTGCCCGGCGGAATAGACGCTGCGATCGAATCCCTCCGGGTCGGGCGGCAGCGGGAGCAGCGCGCCGGCGATCTGTTGCGATTCGTCGGGGGTCTGCCAATTGGCCGGCAAGGTGAGGTCGAGCAGCATGTGCGAGGCGGTCTTAAGCCCGAAATAGCAAGTGGCGGTCGCTTCCGGCGAGCCGGCTCGCGCATCGACGATGGTCAACTGCTGCAATTGCTGGCCGATGCCACGAATGAACTGTACGGCGGCCAGGCTCGTCCCGCTGGCCAGCACGGCCACAGCCGCAAATGCGGGCCAGGCATATTGAACGCGCTTTCGCCGCTTCAGCCAGTTCCAACTCCCCAACGTGGAGATGCCGATATACACAACGACGAACAGAAAGGCGACAAGAAAATACATCCCCGTAGTCGTTCGGAATCCGGTCATCTGCTCGATATAGCCGAACAAATCCGTGTGGAAATTCGGGGGTTCCTTTTGCTCTTCGGCATATTTGCGCAAGCCGAGGATCTCCCGCAGGAACGGGGTAATGTTGCCGCTGTTGGCTCGCGAGATGAGATCGGCGATCTGCGCCGTCACCAGAACGATCCGTCCGCGACCGCAGGGGCGTGACGCGACGAAAACCAGGCCGTCCGACGCGGGCTTCGAGGGCACCATCATCGTCGCATCCGCGGCCAGCGCATCCTGCTTCACGGGGCAATAGGTCAACGGGCGCTCCAGCTCCGTGTTCGGCAACGATCCGAATAGAACTTCGCCCAGCCCGGGCAATAGGCTCGCGCTGCTTACACCTGTCAATCGGCCCGGAAGCAACGAGCCAAACTGGCTCCTGGCGATCAGATCCCAGTTCTTTCCGACTCCCATAACCAGCGTGCCGCCGCGCTGCGTCCATTGGAGCAATGCTTCGCGCTGCGGGAGGTCGATGGCCGTCGGATCGGCGGCGTCCCATACGATCATGTCGGCCATGTCCAGACCCGGCGCTTGGTCCGGCAGTTGTGCAGGAGCGACCCGCGTCACGACCAGCCGATGCACCAGCAACGGTTCCGAGACCAGCGACCTCAACTGCGGCAGCCCGCCCTCGGAGATATCGAGGATCATCTGGGCGTCGGAGGCGACGGGCCGGGGTTCCTGCGTCGGTCCGACTTCGTTCACCGGCTGATTCTGATCGTTGAACAGGGCAACGGGCGCTCCGCCGGGGCCTGACACGCGGACGGCAAAGGACGGCGGCTGGGGCGTCGATGTGCCGGCGGGAACGTAGAGGTACTGATATTTCGTCCCGCGCACGGCCACCATCGTCCGCGAGACGGCTTCATCGCCGTCGCGGTCGAGCTGACGGGCGTGGATGGACCCTTCGAACAGGTCGCTGTCCTCGTTGGTCAATTCGACGAGGATGGGCGTCCAGTGCCCGGGCCGATAGAAATCCGCGCCCTGCGTGTACTGGTCCTGACTGCTGCCCGGAAAACCGACTCGAATGATCTTGGCGCGGAGATGCACGCCGAAAGCGGCGGCGGGAAACGCAACAACCGCCACCAGGATCGCGAGCAATAAACACCGCAGTTTGAGCATGTCAGCGGCCTTCCCTGTCTGCTTCGACTGCCCTTTAGCGTCCCAGCGCTTGCTCCCACGGATGGACGGTTCAGCGTGGCGGGCACAAAGCATGAGTTTCGAGCGGTGCTCTTACCATCATTGTATTCGCACCGCCCGCAGTCTCAACAGGCGCGTCGTCAATTCGGCGCGGGCACGCCGGCCAATCCCGATCGTGAAAATTTTCCCCGGCCCGACCGCTGAAGACTTTTACACCCCGGCGGACTCCAAGTGGCGGATCGCCCGCTGCAAAGCATCCACGAAGAAGAATTCGCCCCACATGACCGACTCGTCCACACCGAGTTGCTTATGGATGTGATAAACCCCGTGTTTGAGGATGCCTTCCCATTCCGGGTCGTCCACCGCCAGATAGTCGGGCCGGCAGAGGGCGGTCATAATCCTCAGGGCCGCGTTGTGCAGGCGATTTCGCTGCCGCTCCGCGTCACCGCCCGCCGGCAGCGCGTCCGCCAGCTCGAATAATCCGGCCGCCGCAATGGCCCCCGCGGAGCTGTCCTTCTGCCGCTGCGATTCGGCGGGGGCGTCGAAATCCCAGGCCGGTACCGGGTCATCCGCGATTTGCTGGAACAGATAGTCGGCGCACCGGGCCGACGTGTCCAGCCAAGTCCGTTCGCCGGTCAGCCGGCCGCTGGTGGCGAAGCCGTAAATCGCCCACGCCAGCCCGCGCGACCAGCAGGAGTCGCCGCGATAGCCCTGGTGCGTGCTCTGCCGGAGACATTCTCCGGTCGCGGTATCGAACAGCGCCTCGTGGGCGGTTGAGCCGTCGCCGCGCACCAGACAGCGCCGCGATGTTTCACAGTGACGGCGGCCCACTTCGAGCAGGCGTTCATCGCCCGTGGCCAGCCCGGTGTACAGGATGATCGGCACGTTCATCATGATGTCGATGAACAGGGAATCATCCGCGACGAACGACCGCAGGTAAGCGCCCTTCTCCTTAAACCGCAGGGCCAGCGTCCTGCCCGCATGAAATACGACCTCCTGCAAGGCGCGGTTCGCGGTTTTTTCCCGGGCGGTGGCCTCAAACCATCGCCGGTAGGTGCCGTGATAGAACAGGAACCCCAGATCGTGCACGTTGCGGTCGTCTTTTCGCGGCTCGATCAACCGGCTGTAATGCTCGGCCCGCTCGCGCCAGTACGGCTCGCCGGTCTCTTCGTGGAAGATCCACATCATGCCCGGCAGGAAACCTTCACACCAATTCGTCCATTTTTCGCCGCTGTGTGCCCAGCGGCCGCCGACGGTGTACATCGGAAAGTAGTCAGGATACTTCTCAATGAGCCTTCGCACCTGCCGCTGGGCGAAGCCAAGTGCGCTCTTGAAGGCGTATAGCGGCGTGCCGTCGGATTGCATGACGGTATTGTACCGCTCCTCAACGAGAGCTGCGATCGAGCTGGTGAACGTATCTTCGGCGCGCGGTGCGATGGTGGTTTCGGTCGCTTGACCCGCAAACGCGCGTGGCCTAGATTGCGGGGATGATGACCAAACGCCAGCGCGTCGAGTCGGTGATCCGCGGGCAGCAGCCGGATCATCCGCCGGTCAGCTTCTGGCATCACTTCCCGCCCAGAGCGGCCACCGGCCAGGCCGCCGTGGATGCCCATCTCGCTCATCTTCAGCGGTACGATCTCGATTTTCTCAAGGTGATGAACGATCACCAGTATCCGCGGCGCGGCCTCAACGTGGTGCGCTCAGCAGCCGATTTGAAAAAGATCCCGATTCTGCCGGGTGATGCGGATGAATTCGCCGGCCAATTGCAGGTGTTGCGGCAGTTGCGCCAGCGGCTGGGCGACGATGTACTGACATGCACGACGATTTTTAATTCCTGGGCGGTGCTACGGAAGCTGGTGGCGACGCCGGATGACACGCACGGCCCGCCGAAACTGAATAGCGCGGAAGACGCCCGCGATCAGGCGGTCGCGGCGCTCCTGAACGAGGATCGTTCCGCGGTCAGGGCCGCGCTGGAGCGTATCTCCGCTTCGCTCGCGGTGTTTGCGAGAGCATGCGTTGACGCAGGGGCCACCGGTATCTTCCTCTCCGTGCGCGACGACTGGGTGAACACGCCGGCGAATGGCCCCGGCACTTACGATGAGATGGTCCGGCCGGGCGATTTGCAAATCCTGGCGGCTGTCTCTGGTGCCCCGTTCAACATGGTGCATGTCTGTGGCCGGCCGCAGAACTTTAAATCGTTTGCGGAGTACCCATGCGCGGTGATCAACTGGGCGGACCGGGCAGCCGGCCCGAGCATTGCCTATGCCCGCGATCGCGTGAAGCCGGCCATAGCTGGGGGCGTCGATAATCTCAAGACGCTGCCGCAGGGCACGCCGCAGGATGTCGCCGATGAAGTCCGCGACGCGCTTCGTCAAGCCAGGGACCGTACGATCATGATCACGCCGGGATGCACGTACGATCCCGCGGCGGTGCCGCCCGAAAACCTTGAGGCCATGGTCGCGGCGGCGCGGCAGACTTAGCGGTTTTTGCCCTTCGGGCGAAGAGCTGAGCGCCTCTGCACGAAAAGGAACCCCATCCATGAGCTTGATTCTTCGACTGACCATCCTCACGTGGTCCGTGATGACCGGCGGCTTACGCGCGGCGGAGGCACAACGGCCGAACATCATCATCATTCTCTCGGACGACATGGGCTTCTCCGACCTGGGCTGCTATGGTTCGGAAATCGCCACGCCCAACCTGGACCGTCTCGCGGCGGGCGGGCTGCGGTTCACGCAGTTCTATAACACCGCTCGCTGCTGCCCGACGCGAGCCGCATTGCTGACCGGGCTCTACTCGCATCAGGCCGGCGTCGGCCACATGACCGACGATCACCAGGTGCCGGGCTATCAAGGTCATTTGAATGACCGCTGCGTGACCATCGCCGAAGCACTGCGGCCCGCGGGTTATCGCACGCTGATGTCCGGCAAATGGCACGTCGGCGACAAACCCAACCTGCCGGTGGAACGCGGTTTCGACGAGTCGTTCTGCGGCGTATGGGGCGCGTGGAACTACTTCCGCTGGAGCAAGGAGATTTTCTATCGGAACGATCAGCGCGTGCCCGAACAGGAGCAGGAGAGTTATCTTACCGACGTCTTTACCGACAACGCCATCCGCTCGATCGAGACCGGCGATCGATCGAAACCGTTCTTCCTCTATCTGGCGTACAGCGCAGCGCATTGGCCTCTGCACGCCCTGCCGGATGACATCGCCAGGTACAAAGGCAAGTACATGGACGGCTGGGAAGCGCTGCGCGAGCGGCGATATCGTCGCATGATCGAGCTGGGCACCATCAAACCGCAGTGGAAACTTTCGCCGCCGGACCCGCAGGAGCCGGCGTGGGACTCGCTCTCGCCGGAGAAGAAGGATCTCTTCGATCTGAAGATGGCGGTTTATGCCGCCCAGATCGATCGCATGGACCAGAACATCGGCCGGCTGCTCGCAAAGCTGCGCGAGCTTGGGGTCGAAGAGAACACGCTCGTACTGTTCCTACAGGACAACGGCGGCTGCGCGGAAGAAGTCAACCGCGGCGCGAAAGGCGCGCCGCCGGGCGTCGCCGATTCATTCCTGAGCTACGGCCTGCCGTGGGCACACGCAAGCAACACGCCCTTCCGACTGTACAAGCACTGGGTACACGAGGGCGGCATCTCGACACCGCTGATCGCCAACTGGCCCGCGGTAATCAAGAAGAAGGGAGCGTTGACCGAGCAGCCGGGGCACCTGATCGATCTGATGGCGACGTGCCTCGACGTAGCCAAGGCCGGGTATCCGCGCGAGTTCAACGGGCATGCGGTTACGCCGTTGGAAGGCAAAAGCCTCCTGCCGATCTTTGAGGGCAAGACGCGCGAAGAGCACGAGGCCATTTTCTGGGAGCATGAGGGCAACCGGGCCGTACGGCAGGGCAAATGGAAGCTCGTATCGCGATTTCCCGGCGGCTGGGAACTCTATGACCTGGAGGCCGATCGTACGGAGTTGCACGATACGGCCATAGAGCATCCGGACAAGGTGAAGGAGCTATCGGCACTCTATGACGGATGGGCCGGGAAGGTTGGTGCATTACCCTGGCGGGAGCTGAGGAGCAAAGAGTCCGCCGCCAACGCCAAGAAACAGATTGCGAAATGACCGGCCGTCTCAATTTATACGGAGATAGATGTGGAACGCACGCTGATTATTCTCAAACCCGATTGTGTGCAACGGCGACTGGTCGGCCAAATCCTTCGGCGATTAGAAGACAAGGGGCTGACCATTGCGGCGATGAAGATGATGCAGATTTCGCGGCCGCTGGCCGAACAGCACTATGCGCCACACAAGGGCAAGCCGTTCTACCCCGGACTGATCGACTACATCACCTCGGGGCCGGTGGTGGTGATGGTCGTCGCCGGGCCGGGAGCGATCGCGATCTCCCGCAAGTTGATGGGCAAAACGTTCGGCTTCGACGCCGAGCCGGGCACCATCCGCGGCGACTTCGGCTCCAGCAAGACCTACAACCTGATCCACGGCAGCGACTCACCCGAATCCGCCGCCACGGAAATCGGCCTCTACTTCGAATCGAAGGAAATTCTGGATCACACGATGGTGGACGCCGCGTGGGTCACCAAGCCGGACGAGAAATAGTTTACCTGCTGAACACGGTGAGCTGCTTCATCAAATCGACGATTCGGGCCTTGTTGGCGGTATAAAACTCAGCGCGGTCTTTCACCGGCCCGTCATCCCTGGTGGTGATTTTCTGCCGGGCAAAGCCATAACTGCGCATCGGAAAAACGGCTTTGAACCGCTGATCCACGTAGGCGATATTGCTCCAGTCGCTGATCACAACGAAATCGCGAACCACGTCTCCAAACAGATCGTACCCCAAAGAATAATCCCGGGGCGGATTGGTCACGCCGAGCAGCGGCATGAGCGTGGCCGGTATATCCAAGTGGCTGGTCATCCGCGTCACCTCGCGCGGCGCCCGGCCGGGCACCCAGATCACCAGCGGCGGTCGCGTCTGCTCCTCGGTGAATTCCGAGTTATGCCCCCAGCGGCCCTTCTCCATGAACTCCTCGCCGTGATCGCCGGTGATGAGGACAATCGTTGAATTGAGCAACTGTTGCTCTTCGAGGTATTTCAGGATGCGATCGATCTGGGTGGCGAGGTGGTTGCCGGCGTTGATGTACCGGTTCTTGATCAGCCCGATGTCCTTGTGCAAATCCATCGTCGCATAGTTCAGGTCCTCGGCATAGGGCCTGCGGATGACCGTCTCCTGGGGGAAGTAATAGTTGGCGTGCGGGCAGTCGAAGAACATGAACGTCATGAACGGCGCGGCCCGGTCGCGGTGCTCGATGAAATCGAGAAGGTTGGCGACGTTCTCACGGTCGCGGCGCCATTTCGGCTGCGATTCGCCCTCGTGCAATTGGTCGGCGCTGAGCCGGGCGAAGATCGTCTGGTTGAATTCGGGGTACGTGAACTTGGCGCTGGTAAACAATTTCATCTGATAGCCGGCGTCGATCAGGACGTCCATCAGCACCGGCCCGCGCTTCTGGGCCAGAAACGGAAACCAGTAGCTGCCATACAGCCCGTAGAACATGGAAAACATGCCCATCCGCGTGCCGTTCCCGCCGCTGTAGTGCTGCCTGAACCAGCTCGACTGATGCGCGAACGCCCACGTGCGCGGCATGACCTCCGGATCGACCATGTCCTGCCGCAGCGACTCCGACACGAGCCAGACGATGTTGTAGCGAACCGGGACCGGCTGCCGGCGGATCGGCTGAAGGGGATATTGAAGGCGCGTCGCATCGACGTTCACCCTCATCGAGGGTTCGCGGCTGACTTTGAAGCCCATTTTTTGCGCGAGGCTGTTGAAGGTGATCGGCATGTACAACGGAAAGGCGTTCGATGCGAGCAGCACCGGCGTGTAGCCCCTGAAGTTGCTGATGCCATAGGTGAGTCGTTCAAACATGCCCGCGCCGGCAACGAAGGCAAAGCCGACGATGAGCGCGCGTCCGCGACAAAACGGGCCCATCAATGTCCTGATTCGCTGCACGGTCAACAGAAGGATCAGCAGCGCAGTTTGCACCACCAGGAAACCGAGGATAATCAACATGAATGATAAAGTTGTCGAGGTCCCGCCGCCGAGCGATTCCATACCGCCGCGCGTGAAAACCAGGTTCCAGACAAAACCGTTGAGATGGAATCCGTACAGATGGTAGACAAATCGATCAGCAAAGGCGGCAATCTGAAGCAACGTGAACAGTAAAACAGCGCAGCCATAAACGATGGTTGACCGAAATGCCGGTATCCGCTCGAACCAACGCCGCAAAAGCCCGGCGAAGAGTATTCTATTCAGCACCAGGAGGATCACCGTCGGCGGCAGGAGAAAAACGAAAAAATACGTCAGATAAACGGCGCCGGCGAAGAGCCGGGTAATCATCCCGGAATACTCGATCTCCCGCAGGTATCCGCAGCCGTTGATCAGAAGGACAACGTAAGTGAGCAGCGCGTATTGCCAGAGCACGTGGGCATTCGCCCGCGCGCATGACGTGATGAGCGGCACTTCCGCACTCGTATGAATCGATGGCGCCCTGCCGCGCGTTTCCAACAAACGATGTCGTCCCGCCTGCACATCGCTCATCGGGAAATCCTCTGGGTGCATTCTTTACGCGCGTTATTCGACACGAATAAACTCTTTGGCCGCAAACTGTCTTCGGCTGATCGATAATCGGTTGCGGCTGACGGAGAATTTCAGGGACGGCAGCCATTCCTGCGTGCTGCCCGGGCCGAGGTCTCTGATCGCCAGTCGGCCCTTCACCACTTTCCAGCCCCACAGGTCGCCCGCGGGGGAAATATGCTGCGACGAGACCGGTTTCGAGGAGGAGCCGGGTTTCAGGACTATACTGTATGACAAACGACCATCCGCTTTGATGGTAATCTCTTCCTTTTCAACGCCTTCTTCATGCTTATGGAGGGTCGGATTGCCGGGATCAACCGCCCGCCAATGTCCGACCAGGGCCGCGCTCAGAGCCTTGTCGCTCTTCGGCCAAAGCAGCACCGATGCCACCCCCGCCGCCACAATAGCCGTTACAGCCAGCCGCATCCTTGTGCGTCGCGTCATTGGGACCTTCTTTTCGAGAATAAGTGATGCGGTCAGGACACCTCGAAAGTCGGAGCCGAGGCGCCTGGACTACTGAGCGATTCGTCTGCCTCGCGCCCGCTCATCATACGAGAGAATGGGTCAGCGGTGGCGGGATTTCCGCGACTTTTTGCCCGGCTTCTTCATAAATGACAGCTTTTTCATTTTAGAGGCCGGTTTTCGTCCGACCTTTCGAGCGGTGTGTTTGCCCGCCGAACGCCTCACACTCTCGGAACCCTCCTCGATCCCTGCCTTCGCTGCCGCGAGTCGCGCGATCGGCACGCGGAACGGCGAGCAACTGACGTAATCCATCCCCGCCCGGTGGCAGAATTTCACCGATTCCTCTTCGCCGCCGTGTTCGCCGCAGATGCCGACCTTCAAGTCACGGCGGACCGCGCGACCGCGCTGCATGGCGAAGTTGATCAATTCGCCGACGCCGCGCTGATCGAGCACCTGGAACGGATCGGCGGGCAGGATGGCGGACTTCAGGTAGTCGGGCATGAACGAACCGACGTCGTCGCGCGAGAAACCGAAGGTCATCTGCGTCAGATCGTTAGTCCCGAAGGAGAAGAACTCCGCGGTCTGGGCCATTTGCCCGGCGGTCAGAGCGGCCCGCGGGATCTCGATCATTGTCCCGTAGAGGCAACGCAGCGTCTTCAGCCCGAATTTCTGCATGACTTCGCCGCGGATGCGCTCGAAGATCTTCTTCTGATTTTCGAGTTCGGTCACATCGCAGGTCACGGGGATCATGAGTTCGGGCTGGGCCTTCTTGCCTTCTTTGATGAGTTCCGCGGCGGCTTCGAGGACCGCCCGGATCTGCATCTCGCTGACTTCGGGATAGGTGATGCCGAGCCGCACGCCGCGGTGGCCCATCATCGGGTTGACTTCCTCCAGCCCGTCGGCCCGCCTGGCGAGCTCATCAAGCGAAATTCCAAGATTCTCCGCCAATCGCGCGCGTTCCTCCGGATCGTGCGGCACGAACTCGTGCAGCGGCGGGTCGAGCAGACGGATGGTGACCGGCAACCCGTCCATCGCCGCCATCGTCGCCTTGATGTCGTTCTTGACATGCGGGAAGAGTTCATCGAGGGCGGCCTTCCGCTCTTCGGCCGAGCTGGAGTGGATCATCTTGCGCAGTTTGAAGAGAGGCTCTTCGGCGCCTTTGCCGTAGAACATGTGCTCGGTGCGGAACAGCCCGATGCCGCCGGCGCCGAACTCGCGTGCCTTGGCGGCGTCCTCCGGCGTGTCCGCATTCGCCCGCACGCCCAGCCGGCGGATCTTGTCGCACATCTTCATGAACTGCGTGAGGTAGACGTTCTCACCGCCCTCGACCATAGGCAGACGGTCCCGGTACACGTTGCCGCGTGTGCCGTTGAGGCTGACCCAATCACCCTCGTTGAGCGTGTCGCCGTTCACCTGCACGGTGCGGCCCCGCGCGTCGACGTGCAGATCGGCCGCGCCGACCACACAGCACTTGCCCCATCCGCGGGCGACGAGCGCGGCGTGGCTGGTCATGCCGCCCCGGGCGGTCAGGATGCCGACCGCCGCTCGCATTCCTTCCACGTCTTCCGGGTTGGTTTCTTCGCGAAGCAGGATCACCTGTTTGCCCTGCGCGGCCCACTCCACGGCATCGGCGGCGGTGAAGACGACCTGACCGCAGGCGCCGCCCGGGCCGGCGGGCAGCCCGCTGCACAGTTTTTTGGCCACGCTCTCCGCCTTGGGGTCGAGCACCGGGTGCAGCATCTCGTCCATCTGCGCGGCACTGACGCGCATGACCGCCTGCTCCGGTCGGATCATCTTTTCTTTCACCATGTCCACCGCGATGCGTACCGCCGCGGGGCCGGTACGCTTGCCCGTGCGGGTCTGGAGCATGTACACGGTGCCGTTTTCGATGGTGAACTCGATGTCCTGCATGTCGCGGAAAGTGTGCTCAAGCTTGTTGCGGATGCCTTCGAGCTGCCGGTATGTCTTCGGAAAGGCCACTTCCAGGCTGGGCTCCTTGTTGCCTTCGGGGCGCGTCGCTTCGTTGAGCGGGCTGGGCGTACGCGTCCCGGCCACCACGTCCTCGCCTTGCGCGTTGACCAGCCATTCGCCATAGAACTTGTTCTCACCCGTGGCCGGGTTTCTTGTGAACGCCACGCCGGTGGCGCTGCTCTCGCCCATGTTTCCGAAGACCATCGCCTGTACGTTGACCGCCGTGCCCCACTGGTCGGGGATGCCCTCGATGCGGCGATAGGAAATGGCCCGGCGGCCGTACCAGCTCTGGAACACCGCGCGGATGCCGCCGAGAAGCTGCTCCATCGGGTCATCCGGGAACGGTTTGCCCAGGACGTCTTGGATGATCGCCTTGTAACGCCCGCAGAGTATCTGAAGGTCCTGAACGCCCAGGTCGGTATCGAGCTTGTAGCCCTTCTCGTGCTTGACGCGTTCGAGTTCGCGCTCGAGCTGTCGCCGAACGCCCATGTCCTCAGCCGGCTCGATGCCCTCCGCCTTCTCCATCACCACGTCGGCGTACATCCCCATCAGGCGGCGGTACGACTCCCACACGAACCGCGCGTTGTTGCTTTTGGCAATGAGGCCGGGAATCGTTTTGGTGGTCAGGCCGATGTTGAGCACGGTCTCCATCATGCCGGGCATCGACTGCCGCGCGCCCGAACGGCACGAGACGAGCAACGGGTTGTCCGGGTCACCGAACTTTTTGCCCATGCTCCGCTCGACCTTGACCATGGCGTCATTGACCTGCCGGGTCAGATCGGGCCAGAGTTTCCGGCCTTTGGCATAGAATGTGGTGCACGCTTCGGTGCTGATGGTGAAGCCGGCGGGGACCGGCAAATCGATGTTGGTCATCTCCGCCAGGCCCGCGCCCTTGCCGCCCAGCAGCTCCTTTTGATTAGCCTTTCCCTCCGCCCTGCCATTTCCGAATGAATAAACCCACCTGGTTGCCATGTTGCTCCCTGTTCCTGCGGGCCAATGCCCGCGCTGGTTTGATGGTTATTCGCGTAAAGCTCGGGGGCTTATGATCACCGGTGTGATTGAAGCTCCGAACCCACCCCGGCGGCCCACGGCGGCTGGACCGACAGCGGACGCGGGCCCGCGGAGTGAATCGAAGTGTACGTCCGCTTCATCGGACTGTCAACCGCCGACGGGTTTCGTCGAGGCGGGCGGGTGCATCCTACATTTGGTGGCACCGTGTCGGGTGGCATGGGCAAGCGTACTCGCTTGCCCGTGGTGGAAAGTCCTGGACGTTCGCCACGGGTAAGCTGCGCGGAGTACCGCTCCGCTTACCCATGCCACCCTGTCCCGCCACCAGTTTTAGGATGCACCCGAGGCGGGCCGAGCGGTGTGCGGCCATCAGGACATGAATTCCACACGCCCATCCACGGGCGAAATCATCGAGCGCGGCACGCGGATCGACGCAAACGCCAAAACGAGCGGAGGCCCAGTTCGCCAAATAATTCTTCCTGATCTCCCTGACAACTTTCCCGATCACCCGTCGTTCTCGAACAGTTGCATCCGTCCCACACCCCGCGCTGATGGCTGAATCGGGGACCGGACGCAAATCGCTATCATCCGCGCTGACGCGCACAGAAAACGAGTTGCGTCCTCTTTTTCCGTCCATTGAAGCCGAAGCCACCGCGCCGAACCTGGCCCGCACCCGTGGCCTAGTTGAACGCCGACTCCGGTTGTCTTCGCACCGTCTTTTCGCGAGAATCGTCGTTCGATCTTGAGCGGGCTCCCTGAATGGCTCGTTGAAGTGACATCACTTCCAGCGGGTTGCGAAGGACTGTTATGGCAGATGAATCATTGGAAACAGGGCTGATCGGAGGCGTCGAAATACGCGAGATCAAGATTGTCGACTACGACACGAATTGGCCGAAGAAGTTTAAGACGCACGCCAAGATCATCGCCGACGCGATAGGCGGCGCCGCCCTGCGAATCGAGCATATTGGGTCGACGTCCGTGCCTGAACTGGCCGCCAAGCCCATTATCGACATTCTTGTCGTCGTTACCGATTCAGCGGATGAATCCGCCTATCTAGCCCAATTGCAATCCGCGGGGTATGTCCTACGGGTGCGGGAGCCGGATTGGAATGAGCATCGGATGTTCCGCACTTCTGAAAAAAACGTGCATGTCCACATCTACTCGGCCGGCTGTCAGGAGATCGAGCGAAACCTGACTTTCCGGGACCGCCTACGCAGAAACGTCGACGACAGAAGCCGCTACGAGAAGACGAAGCGAGAGCTGGCCACGAAAGCGTGGTCCGACATGAACGCATACGCGAAGGCCAAGACGGAGGTGATCGAAAACATCATCGCCGCAGCGCAGGCAGCGGGCGAAATCTGCCATTAGCCCCGACCAGAAAAGGGGACGCATTTTGACAGCCTAAACGTCCCCATCTGCTACCTGTTAAACGAATACCCCGCGAGCCGGTAAGCGGGCGTGTTGCTATTTCACTGGCTGCCATTTTGCATTCTGCGTTCCCTTGCGGAGGAATTCAACTCTCCCGTCTTCAAAGGCGCGATAGACGACGTGCGTGCCTTCATCGTTCTCCACGGCGATGCCTGTGCAGCGGTTCGCCTCGGGAGGACGGCCTTGATTCTGGCTGAGGGCGGAGACGGTGACGGCGAGCACGAATGCGGTGACGATGGCGAGGACGGCGAGCGGCTTGCGCATGAGTTGATCTCCAAAAGGTGAGAGATGGTCAGAGACCCGCGTTCAGAATGTACGGGAGGCGACACGGCGTCAAGTGGGGGTTTGGGCGACGGGGTGACGACGGGAATCGCGACAAGCAGGGTGGGTCTTGACCCACCAGCAATGCGTGATTTGTCGAAGGTGGGCCAAGACCCACCCTGCGCGACTTGCTTCGTCCGGCAACGAGTATGATAATGTTATGAATGGATACCAGACGTCCTGCTAGGGGCGAGATCGTCGAACGCGGCACGCGGATTTACGAAGAGCGCTTGCGCTCACTCCTGGAGCCCCAGCACAACGGCAAGTATGTCGTCATTGACGTCGAGACCGGCGAGTACGAGCTCGATACGGATCATCTCGCCGCCTCGGATCGCGCCGACTCCAAGCGGCCTGGCGCGCAGCTCTATGCGACCCGCGTCGGTTCGCCGTGGCTTGGCCGCATCGGTGGACGAATGACGGCGGCTGGACGATGATCGTCGGGTCGGTCCATCCCGGAGGGGACGCCATCGTCGCCCTCAAAGTGCGCGGGCCGAACGGCGTGCCCGCCGAATTTCAAACAATTGTGGATACAGGGTTCAACGACTGGCTCACGCTGTCTCCGAGGGTGAGCCATGCGTTAGCGCTGCCCTTCCGCGAGGAGGGCCAATACAGTCTCGCAGACGGCTCGCAGACCGTAACGCGACTTTTCCACAGCCGAGACTGAATGGTTCGGCCGATGGCGTCGGATCCTGGTCGTCGAGATGAATGGCGACCCACTGTTGGGCATGGCGATGCTTCGCGGGTTCCATCTCGGCGTGGAAGTGATCGACGGCGGTCGAGTAGAAATCCACCCGTTGGGCGCACAAACATGACTCACAACCCAGACCGCACAAACTGCATCGATCATGCGATGTGCGTAGTTCTGGTGGCCGGTTTAACTTACTTCGTCTTTCCCTCAGCGAAGCGCTTGGCCACCTCGCCCCAGTTGACCACGTTCCACCAGGCGGCCAGGTAATCGGGCCGCCGGTTCTGGTACTTGAGATAGTAAGCGTGCTCCCACACGTCGACGCCGAGGATCGGATAGTAGCGCTTGCAGAACGGGCTGTCCTGGTTGGCGAACGATTCCACGACCAGTTTCTTACCGCCATCGAAGCAGAGCCACGCCCAACCCGACCCGAACCGTTTGACGCCGCTGTCGTTGACCAGTTCTTTGAACTTGGCGAAGCCGCCGAAGGTGCTGTTGATGGCCGAGGCCAGTTCGCCCGCAGGCTCTCCGCCGCCGCCCTTGCTGGCCGGTGCCATGATCGTCCAGAAGATCGAGTGGTTCGAGTGCCCGCCGCCGTTGTTGTTCACCGCTCCTTTGATGTCGGCCGGCACCTTGTCGATTCCCTTCAGCAGGTCCTCGATGCTCATTTTGGCAAGGTCGGGCTGGTTCTCCAGCGCCTTGTTCACGTTGGTGACATAAGCGTTATGGTGCTTGCCGTGATGGATGCGCATCGTCTGCTCATCGATGTGCGGTTCCAGAGCGTTGAAATCGTACGGCAGGTCAGGAAGTGTGTAGGCCATGGTGATCTCCTTCTGGTTGGTTTGCCCGGGCTATCGGCCGAAAACATTGTCGGAACCATCCCTTCAGAACGGTAAGCTAAGCCTTCCGGCGAGTCAAGCCATACGCAAGCCCGCCTGCTTGTGGAAACTCATTCCAGCGGGTTGAGCACCAGCCCGGTCGCCAGCTTGGGGTAGAAGTACGTGCTCTTCTGGGGCATGAGATCGCCGGCTTCGCTGACCGCGCGGAGCTCGGCCATCGTACACGGTTTGCAGAGTACAACGATGCCGCGCGAACTACGAGCATCCTGTATCGCGTCCGTGCCCGATTTGATGTAATGAATCGTCGGCGGTGTGCCGTTGAGCGTGTGTTTCGTGACCAATTCGTCGATCAGATAGCGGTGAAGATACGCCAGATCAAGCTGCCGCCACGCGAGGCTTCGTTCCGGTGCGAGCGAGTTGAGGATGTCGCGGCGGGAGAACTGGCCGGCGTACATCCGGTCGCCGTCCGCGGCGTAGACTACAACATCGTGCGGCGCACCAGGTCCGAGCAATGTGTCGGGATCAGTTGACGGCGGCAGCGGCGCTGACAACTGCACGCCCTGCTGAATGGCGGCGAACACCTGCTCCGTCGTCGCCTGACCGAAGCCGCTCAGCACGCGGTGCGTCGGCAGGATCAGGCAGCCGGGATCCTCCATCGCGCAGAACCCGACCAGCACGAACTGGGCCGGATGATCCAGCGCCAGCGGGCCGGTCGTCACTGACAGCCACTCGCGATAGATCAGGGCTGTGCCGTAGCGATGGTGTCCGTCGGCGATGTAGACCGGCCGCCGGAGCAGCGCCTCGCAGACCTGTTCGATCCGATCCGAATCGTGTACCAGCCACAGCCGGTTGATCACGCCTTCCATCTCCGCAGTAACATCCGGCTCATCCGCGGTATCCAGCAGACCGCTGACCGTGTTGTACGGATCGTTGTAGAGGCCGAAGACCGCCGAGAGCTGGCACCGCGTCGCCTGCATCAGCTTCAGCCGATCCTCCTTCGGCCCGCCGAAGGTCTGCTCATGCGGGAATACGGTCCCGGCCCCGAACGCTTCGAGGCGCATCCGGGCGAAGAACATGCGGCGCGTGTACCGCCTGCCGGCGTGCGTGTAGATCTGTTCGTAGGCATATAACGCGGGCTGCTCCTCGCGCGCCAGCGTGCCATCTTCCCGCCATTGACGCAGCGACGACGCCGCCCGCGCATAAACCTCATCAGGCCCGGCGGACTTCGGCGGCACATGCGGCAGATCGACAGCCACAATGTTCCACGCATCCCGCCGCAGCAGCGCCGCCTTATCCTCCGCACCCAGCACGTCGTATGGCGGCGCGATCAGTTTCGACCAGTCACGCCCGAATCGCCGCGGGTTAAATCGCAGGGCACGGAATGCGGAAATCTCAGGCACAGCAAAACCCCCAGGGAAAAAGCGTGGGCAGCAATGCGAATACAACCTAATGGCGGTGTGGCCGGCGATCAAGGAGCCCGAGCGTTATGATACTGTCATGCAAAATGAGGATGCGGACGCTCGAATGATCTTTACGACCACCCTGCGCAAGACGGCGGCGGCGATTGAGTTATCCGTCAATCCTGCTCAGATCGAGCGGATGTTCGCCCATTTCCAGCTTGTGTTGCAGGCGAATCGGCAGTTCAACCTGACGCGCATCACGTCGCCGCAGGATGCCGCCGTTAAACATTACATTGATTCGCTGACCCCTCTGAAGGTGCCGCAGATCGACAGCCGGCAGCCGCTGGATGTGCTCGACGTCGGCACCGGCGCCGGCTTTCCCGCGATTCCACTGGCGATCATCTGCCCGGCCTGGCGCATCGTGGCCATCGATGCCACGGGCAAAAAGGCGCGGTTTGTGGCCGATGCCGCCGCGGCTCTTGGGCTGGCCAACGTGCAAGTCGAACACGCACGCGCGGCGGACCTCGCCCGGCAGGGTGAACGGACGTTCGATCTGGTGCTCATGCGCGCCGTCGGAAAAATTCCGGAGGGCTTGAGCGAAACTCATTCGCTGGTCCGCGCCGGCGGGTGCGTAGTCTTCTACAAGACCGCGCGCATCCAAGCCGACGAAACACGCACGTCATCAATAACCGCCGCCAGACTTCGGTTCCGCGAACTGGAGCCGATCGATATCATGCTGCCCTCGGCTGACGGCCCGCTCAACCGGCGTCACATCCGATATGAACGAACTCGGTAATCTGAGCTTTTGAAATAAAGTGGCCAGGAAAACAGGAATAGACAACGAATTCTTTCCTGTCTTCATGGTTTCCTTATTCGACTTCTTGTTCCGCGTTCCGTGTTCCGCGTTCACGCGTCGCTCTTCCCCGGTTCCGTTTTGGCTAGAACCGCCGCATAAACGTGTGCCGCCCCGCCCTTCTTCAGCACATTGGCAACTTCCTGCAACGTTGCGCCGGACGTGGAGACGTCGTCGATCACGCAAAAGCTTGCCCCGCTGATCCGTGCCGACCGATCGAGATGAAACACGCCGCGTACGTTCCCCGGCCGCTCCGTCGTTGAAAGCTCGGTTTGCCGCCGCTTCTTGCCGCGCACCTGCAGCATGGGCAGCACGGGCAACTTCAGCTCCCGCCCCACCCGCGCGGCAATCATGCCCACCGGGAAACAGCGATACCGCCATCGTCCGTGCCAATTCGTCGGCACCGGCACGAGCGCATCGATCTGATCCGCCCAGCTCCGGGGGCTGATCGCGGATGAGAGCAGCCGGCCCAGCACGCGATCGAGCCGATGCTGCCGGCCGAACTTGAATTTCTTTACCAGCTCGCCCACCAACCCGTGATAGGCCCCCACCCGCACGATTTCATCGTATTTCGGCAGCCGATCCCGGCAGACGCCGCAGCCGGCCGGATTCACCAGATGCGGCCCCACCGGCACACCGCAGCGCGGGCAGTAATCGGGCGTGCTCACCGCCAGAAGTTCCGCCGCACAGTCGCCGCACCAGTCGCCATCGTCGAGCGACAGTGTGCGCTCGCACGCCGGGCACGCCGGCGGAAAAATCAGTTCGCCGCTGAGCCTCAGAAGTTGATGCCACCCGTGCACGCCGCTATTTTCGAGGCGGTCGTGCGGCCGTCAAGCGAAACGCAGAACGCAGGTCAGTAACCGGATACACACTCGTGGCCACAATCTTTGAAATCGCCCTATCCAGAAGACAACCTCTTCTGAACAATCCTGACATTACCGCCTATCGCCTCTTCCACGGCCAAGCGGACGGCATCGACGGGCTGGTCATCGAGCGGTTTGGTGATGTGCTGATCGTGCAGTTGCACGAGGATCGGCTGGAACTCGCGATGGATGAGGTAAGGCGTCTGGCAGAGGATTTGCACCGCCGCCTGCATACCAGAGCGGTCTATCGCAAGGTGTTCCCGCGTGATCGTGCTCGAGCGAGTTCGGAAATTGAATCAGTGCACCACGACTCTGCGCCGTGGATCGGTGAGACAGTCGAGCCTGAGCAGGTGATCGCAGAAGACGGGCTTCGCTGCATCATCCGACCCTATGACGGCTTCTCCGTCGGCCTGTTCCTCGAACATCGTGAGAACCGCCGGCGCATCCGCGAATGGGCCGCGGGCCGGCGCGTGCTGAACGCTTTCAGCTACACCTGCGCGTTCTCGGTGGCGGCCGCGGCCGGCGGAGCGGCGAGCGTCACCAGCGTGGATATGCACCGGCGCTACCTGGAATGGGGCAAAAAGAACTTCGCCGCGAGCGGTATCGACACCGCCGGCCACTGGTTCTTCTGCTCGGACATCTTCGATTTCTTCAAACGCGCCGTCCGCCAGCACCGCCGATTCGACCTGATCATCCTCGACCCGCCGACGTTCTCGCGAACCCGCCGACCCGCCCGCACGTTCCTTCTCCAGGAGCAGCTCGGTGAACTGTGCCGCGCCGCCGTCGAGCGCCTCGATCCCGGCGGCATCATCCTGCTGGCCACCAACGATCGCCGAATCGAACGGCATCAACTGGAAGATGAACTCCTCAACGCCGGCGACGACAAGTCAGGGCAAATCATAGAGCGCCCCGAACTCCCCATCGATTTCCCGGACGACCCCGATTATTCCAAGACAGTGATAGCCCGCTTCGCATAACTCAAAAAGCTCACGCAGAGACACAGCGCGGGCTATGCCCGCGCTGTGTCTCTGCGTGAGATTCCTGGCGGGTCAAGCCGGCGCTCTGGCCGGTCTATTTTGACTCAACGACTTTCGCCTGGATCCGATTCAGCTTCAGATCGCCGATTTCGAGCATCTTCTCAAACGGCCCCTCGCTCAGCTTCTCGGCCAGTGCCTGCGCCCCCAGCTTCGAGTTGATATGGTAGGTGGCGATATTCTTACTGAACCTGAAGCTCACGCTGCTCACGCCCTCGATCTCCTGAAGCGCCTTCCTCAGGCTGTTGGCGTTCTTGAATGTCGCGCCCTGCACTTCGAGAATCAGCTCGCCGCCGGCGCTGATCTGCGTGGCCCATTGGGACATGACCTGCTGGTAAATATCTTCAACGACCTTCCGCCCGGCGATTGACAGGGCCATCTTCCCCGCCTGCGGGCTGAACTCGTTCTTGCCGCGAGCCCCGCCGCGCGTCGCGGGAATTCCCGTACTGACGAGGAGTTTGCCACTGTCCGTGTAGTAAGCCTTGAGCTGAACATCGCAGTTGTAAAAAGCCGCGGGCGCCCCGTAGAGGTCCTCCATGCCAGCCGGGTTGGCATTGGCGGTGCCGGTGATGAAAATGTGCGCGTCAAAGTCCTTGGCGATCGCCTGCATCTTCGCGACGTTCTTTTCGCCGGCAGCATCCGCGAGTTCCTTCTTGCGAATCTCCGCCGCGGCCGATTTCTCCACGAGATCGAATCCGCTCTTGAGCAGACGCTTCTCGATTTCGGTCTCCAGGATGCTCTGCTGCTCGGAGCGGCCGTCGATCTTTTCCACGATGTACACCATGATCTTCGGCCGCCCGATCTGGTTCAGCACGTTCTGGATCGCCCCCCATGAATCCACCAGCGTCTTTCTCGACACCCACGCCTTGATCCGCACCTTCACCGTGCCGCCGGCGATCTCTTTCTCGCCGAGCACCTCGAATTTCGTAACGATGCCTTCCGCCCGCGAGATGATCGTGTCGTGCATGAGCTGAAAGTTTTCCACCTTGGTGTCGGAAAAGATCTCGTTACTGCCGCCCTTCTCCAGGGCCGCCCGCAGCGCAATCTTTGTCGCTTCCTCTTTGGACGTGCCCTCACCCTCGGCCTCGACCACCGCCACACCGTCTTCATCCGTCTTGGCAGGGGCTGCCGCGGCTGGAACAGCCGGCGGCGACGGGGCTGGAGATTCCGCTGATGGCCCGGCCTCCTTCTCAGCGCGGACAAATGGTGCAGCCAGCATCAGGATCAATAGGGCCGGTCGAGTTGTACGCCTCATAAAATGCTCCGGTATTGCGGCGACGATAACCTGACATTTAGACCCGCTGATTCTCATCAAGGATAGGCCGCGGTCAAGCCCGGATGGAGAAAAAAGACCGTATCACAAAGCCTTCAGTCGTTCCTGCATGTCATACGCCTGGAGTGCCGCCACCAGCCCGTCGAGGTTGCCCTGCATGATCTGTTCGAGGGTATACAGGTCCAGGCCGATGCGATGATCCGTGCAGCGGTTCTGCGGGAAGTTATAGGTCCGAATGCGCTGGCTGCGGTCGCCGGAGCCGATCATACTCTTTCGGCTGGCATCGCGGGCGGTGCGGCTGGCCTGCATCCTCTGATCGTAAATTCGCGTCATCAGCACGCGGCGGGCCTTGGCCCGATTCTTGTGTTGGCTCTTCTCCTCCCGCATGGAGACGGTGATGCCGGTGGGGATGTGTTCGAGCTTGATGGCCGACGACACCTTGTTCACATTCTGCCCGCCGGGGCCGCCCGCCCGGCTGACGTGCTCGATCACGTCCTTCTCCCAGTCGATCTGCACGTCGATTTCCTCCGGCTCGGGCAGCACCGCCACCGTCGCCGCCGACGTATGAATCCGGCCTTGAGCCTCTGTTTCCGGCACGCGCTGCACGCGATGGCCGCCGCCTTCATATGCTAAATGCTGGTATACGCTGGGGCCTTTCATATTCAGGATGATTTCCTTGAAACCGCCCAGATCCGACGGCGAGGCATCCATCACTTCAACGGCGAACCGCTGCCGCTCAGCATACCGCAGGTACATCGTGTACAGGTCGCCGGCGAACAGCGCCGCCTCCTCGCCGCCGGTGCCCGCGCGAATTTCCATAATCACCGAGTCGATCGCGGCATCTTCGCTGGTCACCAGCGCCTTCTGCATGCGGTCCATCAGCTCGCCCGCACGCTGCCGGCTGTGGTTCAAGTCCTCCTGCGCGAGCGCCTTGAACTCGGCGTCCGCACTCGCATCGGCCAGGATGGACTCGCTCTCCGCAACAGCGGCCATCAGTTTGCGATATTCACCATACGGCTCCATCATCCGCCGGAGCTGCCCGTACTCCTTGGCCAGGCTGACCATCCGGCCCGCATCGCCGGCCACCTCCGGCCGATTCATCTCTCCCTCGATGATCTCATATCGCGCGCGGAGTTCCTCCAGCTTGCGAAGGACGGGTTCATTGACATTATCATTGGCCATCGGCGCTCACAAGGTTTCGTATGCGGCACACAATCCGAGCCGCGACCGTGAGGGAGCGGTCAGCTTTACCTCGCAATTCCGCTTCCTTACGGGCGCGGCTCGGAAGGGCTTTATCCTGGTAAAAACACCACGCCGGATCGAGAGCGGCTTGATAGTCGCTGCCGATCCGGCGTGAGTACACATTCGATCGCAGCGCCAAGCCCGGGATCGTTGATCCCGGTCGCTCTTTTCGCCCGGCCAAATACCGCCGGGCGGGCAGAGCTAAGTCTTGGCGCCCGCCGCTTTCTTGGCCGTCTTGAAGTATTCGCCGCCGAACTTCTTGGTGAACTTCTCCACCCGGCCCGCGCTGTCCACGTACTTCTGCTGCCCGGTGAAAAACGGATGACAGGCGGAGCAGATTTCCACCTTCAGCTCCGGCTTGGTGGAGCGGGTCTTAAAAGTGTTCCCGCAACCACACGTCACCGTGCAATCGACGTAATTCGGATGAATGTCTTTCTTCATTTTTCGATTCCTTGTCAAGCTGATCCGCGCGCCGTTTTCGGTCGTGGCGGCAAACAAATCAGTATAGCCGGTCCGGGATACTTTTCAACGGCACGCTCCGTTACACTACCGGCCATGCCGGCACCTGTTGTCCATGACCCGAATCGGCTCGCATCCGCCGACTCCGCCGAGGCCCGCGATCTGCCGCGCGAAATCGGCTTCTGGGGCGGCTCGGCCATCATGGTCGGCATCATCATCGGCAGCGGCATTTTCCGCACGCCCGCCTCTATCGCCAACGAGCTGGGCAGCCCCACCCTGATCCTCCTGCTGTGGCTCGTCGGAGGGGTGCTGTCGCTGTTCGGAGCGTTTGTCCACGCCGAGCTCGGCACGATGTTCCCCCGCTCCGGCGGAATCTACGTTTTCATATACGAGGGCTTTGGCGAGATGCTGGCGTTCGTCTTCGGCTGGACGTACATGCTGATGGGCAAACCGCTGGCCGCCGCCGCGATCTCCACCGTCTTCGCCGAGCACTTCATCCCTCTGCTCCACCTGAACTGGGACAAACGCGCGGTCACCTGCACGATCCTGATCGCGCTCACCGCCGTCAACACCGTCGGCGTGCGGCTGGGGGCCAACCTGGCGATCGTGCTCACCGGCCTCAAGGTGGGCGCACTCATCGCCATTGTGTTTGCCGCGCTCGCGCTCATGCAGGGACACGCCGAAAACTTTACCGCCGTCCCCGCGCCCAAGCCGCTCCTGGCCGCACTCGCCCCGGTGCTGGCCGCCATCCTCTGGACATACGACGGCTGGAGCGACGTCGCCTCCGTCGCCGGCGAGGTCAAGGAGCCGCAGCGGCTCCTGCCGCGAATCTTTCTGGTCGGCACGGCGGCCACGATCGGGCTTTACCTGGCCGTAAACGCCGTCTACATCTCGATGCTCGGCCTGGAAGACATGCGGCACGTCGAGACCGTCGCGCCGGTCGTGATGCACCGCCTGCTGGGCCAGTGGGGAGAGAAGGTAGTCACGCTCATGATCCTGGTCTCGACGCTCGGCGCCACGCACGGCTCGATCATCACCGGCGCCCGCGTCACGTTCGCCCAGGCCCGCGACGGCCTGCTCTTCCGGTTCCTCGGCCGCATCCATCCCACGTACAAGACGCCGGACATATCGCTGTGGGTGCAGGTCTCTCTCTCCTGTACAGCCGTCCTGGTGCTAAAAAGCTTCGGGAACCTGATCGACGGGTTCGTGTTCATCATGTGGATTTTCTACGGTGCCGCGGGCGTGGCCCTGATCCGGCTGCGTATCCTCCGGCCCGATCTGCACCGCCCCTACCGATGTTGGGGTTATCCGTGGATTCCCGCGATCTTTATCCTCTGCGCAGGCTTCGTGACCGCCCTCACTATCTGGGAATCGCCGTGGAAAACGCTGCCGTGGATCGGGATTCTGGTCGCTGGCGCGCCGATCTTCTATCTGTGGCGGATGTGGAAACCGCCGACGAACCCTCACCATATCGAAGTGATTCACGCATCCGACGAGAACCTGACATGAGAGCGATCATCATCGGCGCCGGCCGCGGAAGCCGGCTGATGCCCACCACCGCCGATACGCCCAAGTGTTTTGCCGAGGTGGGGCCTCGCCGAATTCTCGACTGGACGCTGCACAGCTTCGCGGCGAACGGAATCCGCGACATCTGCTTTATCGGCGGTTATTGCATCGAAAAGGTCCGCGAAGCCTATCCTCGCCTCACGTTCCGTCATAACGCCGGCTGGGAGAACAACAACATCCTCGCCTCGCTGATGCACGCCGAAGACCTGATGGATGACGCGTTCATCTGCTGCTATTCGGACATCCTGTTCACCCCGGAGGTTGTCCGAAAGCTGCTGGCCGGCAACGCGGATATTGCGCTCGCGGTGGATACCGCCTGGCTCGACCGATACCGTCACCGCACGGATCACCCGGCCGACGACGCCGAGAAGGTCGCGGCTCGCAACGGCCTGGTCACGCGGATCGATCGCCGCATCGAGCCCGCCGACACGCACGGCGAATTCATCGGCGTAGCCAGGTTTACGCCGGCCGGCGCGCAGCTTCTGCGGGATCACTATCATCGTTGCCGCCGCGTTCATGCGGGCAAGCCGTTCCGCGAAGCGAAAGTATTCGAGAAGGTATACCTGATCCACCTCCTCCAGGAGATGATCGAGTCCGGCATCAAGATGTCTCACGTCGATACTGCCGGCGGATACATGGAGATTGATACCCAGCAGGATTTCGATCTCGCCCGGCAGCATTGGCGGGAGTCGCCATGACCGCAGGTCCGCTGTTCCCAGCTTCGGTCGTCGGCTCGATGCCGCGGCCGCAGTTCGTGCGCGATCTCATCGCCGATGATGTCACTTCGGCGACAGCGCGCGAGCAACTGGACACTGCCATCCGCTACGTGGTCGCGCTTCAGGAGCAGGCCGGCATCGACGTGATCACTGACGGCGAATGGCGGCGGAAATCCTACATCGGCGTCATCGCCGACCTCGCCAACGGATTCGAGTTGAGCCGCCATCCGCGGGACGGCCGGCCGATGACCGTCGTCGTGGACAAGCTCTCGTCCAAACACCCCGGCACTATCGCCGGCGAAATCGCATTCCTGAAGAAAATCACGCGCAAGACGATCAAAGCCACCGTGCCCGCCCCTGCCCTGCTGGGCGAGCGTTTGTGGGACTCCGAAAAATCGTCAAAAGCTTATCCAACGCGCGAGGAATTCGTCCGCGCCTGTGTCCCGATCCTTCGCCGCGAGATCGAGCTGCTTCGCGAGGCCGGTGCCGACATCATCCAAGTCGACGACCCGCATCTCTGCCTGTTCGTTGACCCGCAGGTGCGGTCACAATATCGCGATCCTGATGCCGCGTCGAACTTCGCGGTCGAAACCGTGAACGAGATCGTAAATGGAATCGCCGGTGTGAAGTTCGCCGTCCATCTCTGCCGCCGCGCCGGCGGCCGGGCGCGCGGCGAAGTGCGGCACGCCGGCGGTTACGAGCCGATCATCGAGCAGCTCAACCGCCTGAAGGTTCACCACTTGACGATGGAGTTCACCGCACCGCAGGCCGGCGATCTGGCCGTGCTCCGGCAGTTGCGCGAGGACTTCGAGATCGGCCTCGGTTGCGTCAGCGTCACACCCGGTCAGATAGACTCACCCGAAACGATCGCCGCCCGCGTCCGGCAAGCCCTGCGCTTTCTGCCGGCCGAGCGCATCACGCTCAACCCGGACTGCGGCTTCGCCCCCGGCTCCGGCGCGCAAGTCAGTCTGGACGAAGCCTATCAAAAACTGTGCAACGAAGCCGCCGCCGCACGCCTACTGCGAGATGAACTTACGAATTAACATCACTTGGCGGCCAGCGCTCCCTCGATATCTTTGGCGAGTTGTTCGCTCTCGGGCTTGACCTTTGAATCGTAATACTTGATCGGCTTGCCGTCCTTGCCGATGAGGAACTTGTTGAAGTTCCACCCAACCGTGGCGTCCAGCACGCCGTTCTTCGCTTTGCTGGTCAAATACTGATACAGGCTGCACTGCTCCGGACCGTTCTTCACCGAAACCTTGGCCAGCATCGGGAACGTGACGTGGAACTTGGTCGAGCAGAACTCCTTGATCTCCTTCTCGCTGCCGGGTTCCTGCTTGCCGAAATCGTTGGACGGCACGCCGAGCACCACCAGCCCCTTGTCCTTAAACTTCGTGTACAGCTCCTGAAGGCCGGTGTACTGCGGCGTGTATCCGCACTTCGAAGCGACGTTGACCATCAGGACGACTTTGCCCCTGTATTCCTTGAGCGGTTTGTCCTGTCCATCGATGTCCTTCATCACGAATTCGTGTACGCTCTGCATCTTTTTTTCTCCAGCGGCGGCCTCGGCCGGCGGCGGCAGCTCCATGTCAGCCTTCTCGATCTTGCAGGGTGCTCCCTTATCGGGCACTTCGACGTGGGCCGTCCACAGGATGCCGTTGACCAGCGCCCGCCGGAAGTGATCATTTCCGAAATTGTCGTGAAAATGCCCGCCGACAAAGCCGAACGACCGGCCGCCCCTGGAGTCGGGCCGCTCGAACACCCACCCGATGTCATAATCCTCGCCGGAGACTTTCGCCTTGACCACCGGCTTGGCCGCCGGATCGAAACGCAGCTTGATGTAATATTCGTCCTTGATCTCGATATCTTTCCATCCCGCGCACACCGGATGCTTCTCATCCGCGCGGCGGATCGTGGCGGTCTCCACGGGTATCTTGCAGAACTTCGTGTTGAACCAGCCGCCGAGCGTTTTCAGCCATCGCTCGCCGTTCTCGCCTTCGCTCGCACCGGTGCCCCAGTGGATGGCGGTGAGTCCGACGCCTTTCTTCATCAGTTCCGCGGCCTGATCGCGATGATCTTCCGCGAAGAGCAGGTCGCCGCCCAGGCGAACGTGGAGCACGATGGCCTTCACATCCTTCAGGACGGCCGGATCTTTCGGCCAGCCGTCGGAGACGATCGCCTCGACCCCCGGCGTCTGCTGCAAACATTTGGCCAGCAGCTTGCAATCGGGCAGATACGCGTGCGTCCCGTGCGGATGATCGGGCGCGTGGCCGATCAGGACGATCTTCGTCTTGCCGCCCGGCTCCGCCGCATCAGCGAATAACGTAACCGCCCCACAGATCAAAACCGCCGCCATCAAATATGTGGTTCTGAACATGACAAGTTCCCTCGATTGTTTTCTCTGCGTCTCCGCGCCTCTGCGTGAGCTTATTCTTTGCGACCGGCCGATTCCGTTCGCCACAACCACCGCAGCGTCTCCGGCAGGATCGCCCCGCCGTGCTTCGGCGTGTGTCCGCCGTCGCCGAACACAAATTTGTAATCATAACCGGCGAACTTCAGCGCGGCCGCCATCTCCTGATTGGCCAGCGGCCAGCTCCCATGCTGGCTGTCCAGATCGTTCGAGCCGTCCTGAAGGTACACGCGAATCGGCTTGCGGGGCGTCTTGCGGATCATCGCCGGATAAACGTGCCCGCCGCGGATATTCGTGAAGCTGCCGATCTGGCTGAGCACTTTCCGAAAAGCCTCCGGCCGCTCCCACGCCACGGTGAACGCACAGATCCCGCCCGAGCTAAGCCCGCAGATGGCCCGCTGCTCCGGGTCAACCGTCAAACGATGCGTCTTGCCGACCTCGGGTAAAATCTCCTCCAGAAGGAACCGCGCATACTGATCGCTCAGCGTGTCATACTCAAAGCTGCGGTTGGACTGCGGTTTCTCATCCTGTTTGACCGCCGGAATCGCGCCGGGGTTGATGAAGATGCCGATGATGACCGGGATTTCTTTGCGGGCGATGAGATTATCGAACACGACCGGCACGCGCAGCGGGCCATCCTCGTTCACATACGTCTGGCCGTCCTGAAAGACCATGACGGCCGCGGGCCGTTGCGGATCGTACTGTGCGGGGACATACACCCAGTAATCGCGCACCGTGCCGGCGAACACGCGGCTCGTCCAGCCATGCTTGGTGACTTTCCCGCGCGGCACACCCTCGTGCCGCATCGAGTCCGGCCCGAGGTGATAATCATCCATCGGCCGCGTGGCGGCACGTTCAGCGCCAACACCACTCCGGGCGAAGAGACAAGTCAAAAGGAGCACCCATGCCCCACGTGCTGGCTGCCGGTTCCCCATTTCTGCGTTCCAAGTTCCGCGTTCCGCGTTTCCTACAGCGTCCAACCCTTCCGATACTGGCGCCGCAGATACCTGTTCGCATCCTTGTCGTTCGTGACCTTCATATTCGGCCCGTCCCACGCGATCTTCTTGCCCGCCCGCATCGCCACGCAACCCAGCACAACCGTCTCTGTCAGCGGGCCGGCGTAGCCGAAGTTCGACATGCACATCTCCGGCTTGTTCGCCAGGCATGCGTCCACCCACTCCTGCCAGTGCCACGGGTGGTCCTTCTGCCCGCCGGGGAACCGCGGCAGCCTCGGTGTCGGAGGCTTGTAATCGGCAAAATCTTTTTCCGGAAGCAGCTTGTAACTCGAACCGTAGTCGTTCGGCGAAAACAGCGTGCCCTTTTCGCCAATCAGCAGTGATCCACTGCCAGGAATGTCATTACCATGCGCGAGCTTCTTAAGCTGCTCATTCACCCAGGTCGGCTTGTCACTCCCGCCGTCGTACCACGTCCACTTCAGCGGCGGCAGCCCTTCGCGCGCTGGGAATTCATATTTGATCACGCTCCAGAGTGGGAACGACTGATTGTTGTACTCGGACATCTCGGCCTCGACGCTGGTCGGATAGCCGAGCTTGCACGCCATGAAGGCCATGTTCGCGGTATGGCACGCCATGTCGCCCAAGGCGCCCGTGCCGTAGTCCCACCAGCCGCGCCACTTGAACGGAAGATACATGGGGTCGTAGGGGCGCTCGGGTGCCGTGCCGAGCCACAGATCCCACTTCAGCGTGGATGGCGGTTTGACAAGTTCGCCTTTGGACCGGGTGATAATCTCGACGCTGTTACTGTGATTGCCCCAGCCGCGCTTACCCCAAATGTGGGAGTCGGTGCTGAGTCGCCACTGCCGGGTGCCGCCATGAGAAAACAGGGCGGGCAGTCCCTGCGGCCAGATCGGCCGGTTCGTCCACACGTGCACTTCCTTCACGTGTCCGATCGCGCCTGATTGAATTACTTCGACGGCTTCTCTCAGGCCGTTGTGCGCCGTCCCCTGGTTGCCCATCTGCGTGACCAGCTTCGTTTCGCGGGCGGCCTCGGTCAGCTTGCGGGCCTCGTACACGTCGTGCGTCAGCGGCTTCTGCGTATAAACGTGCTTGCTGTGCTTCATCGCCATCATCGTCGCGACGGCGTGCGTGTGGTCCGGCGTGCTGACGCACACCGCGTCAAACTCGTTGGCCATCTTGTCGAACATCTCGCGGAAATCGTGAAAGAACTTCGCATCCGAAAACCTCTTGCGCGATCCCGCTGAGTTCTCTTCGTCCACGTCGCACAGAGCAACGATGTTGCAGCCGCACTTGGACAGCGCATCCAGATCGGAGCTGCCCATGCCCCCCGCCCCGATCTTGGCGATCCGCAGCTTGCCGTCGCTCGACTTGGCCGCCCAAACCTTGGGGCCGCTCGCCGCCAGATAGCCGGCGCTGGCCACGGCGGATGTCTTCAGGAACCGGCGACGAGTCGATCGGCTGGACATGGCATCATCTCCTTTTCGCATATTCACTCGATAACACGGGGTTCGCGGGACGATTGCGCTTCCGCCTCCGGACGCCGCGCAAGAGGGGATATCCTACGCGCCGGCGAGGACAACGCAAGTCCGCGTGAAACTGCTTTTTACGCGCCAACCCGACTCGCACTCCCGCGTGTTGCCATTCGCGGCGGAATACGCTCCCATGTTCCAGGTTCCGCGTTCCGAATCCAGTCGGAGGATAACCCATGATCCGCGCATTCATCACGCTGGGCATCGCCATCGCCGCCACCGACTCCAGCGCGAGCGATGTTTCTCCACGGCGCGGCACTGCCAACCAGATGGCCGAATGGACCTTCACCTCTGAAAAGAACTCGAACGACCCGTTCAACGAAGTCGAACTCAACGTCAATTTCACGGCCCCGGACGGATCGCGACTTCGCGTGCCCGCTTTCTGGGCCGGAGGCCGCACGTGGAAGGTCCGTTATGCGTCGGCGCAACTGGGCCGCCATAGATTTGAAACCGAATGCAGTGACGGATCCGATACCGGCCTCCACCAGCGCACCGGCGAGATCGAGATGGGACCCTATACGGGAGAGAACCCGTTTTACCTGCACGGGCCCATCCGCGTCGTCCGTGACCACCGCCATTTCGAGCACACGGACGGCACCCCATTTCTCTGGCTGGCCGATACCTGGTGGATGGGTCTGACCAGGCGGCTGCACTGGCCCGATGAGTTTAAAACACTGGCCGCCGACCGCGTCGAAAAGGGCTTCAACGTCATTCAGATCGTCGCCGGCCTATACCCCGACATGCCCGCCTTCGACGAACGCGGCGCCAACAACGCCGGCTTCCCCTGGACGCGCGACTATAGCCGGATCAATCCCGAATATTTCGACGACGCGGATGTCAGACTCGCGTGGCTCGTCGATTCCGGCCTGTCGCCCTGCATCGTCGGGGCATGGGGATACCACCTGCCCTGGCTCGGCGTCGAGCGGATGAAGAAACACTGGCGCTATTTGATCGCCCGATACGGGGCCTGGCCGGTCTTTTGGTGCCTCGCCGGCGAGGGCACGATGCCTTACTACCTTTCAAAGAACAAGAAACAGGATGGCGCCGTCCAGTTGGAGGGCTGGACCGACATTGGCCGGTATGTGCGCAAAACCGATCCCTTCCACAGACTGATTTCCATACACCCGTCTGAATCCGCGCGATCGAGCGTCAACGATCTGAGCGTGCTCGATTTCGACATGCTCCAGACCGGCCACGGCGACCGTGCCAGCATGCCGGGCATGATCCGCATCGTGCGCCAATCCGTCGCCGCCAAGCCGCCTCTGCCGTCCGTGAACTCCGAAGTGACGTACGAGGGCATACTCGACACCTGCTACGAGGAAATCCAGCGCTTCACCGTCTGGACCAGCCTGCTCTCCGGCACCGCTGGTCATACTTACGGGGCGAACGGCATCTGGCAGGTCAACCGCAGCGATGAGCCTTACGGCAAGTCCCCCCACGGCGGCAATTGGGGCAACACACCGTGGGATGAGGCCATGCACCTACCCGGCTCACGCCAGGTCGGGCTCGCGAAGCAACTGCTGGAGAAATACCACTGGTGGGAATTCGAACCTCATCCCGAATGGGTCAGTCGAGTGGACGCTCCGGCATCCGGTCCGCAATGGGGCGACTGGATCTGGTATCCCAAAGGCGAACCCGCCAAAGATGCGCCGGTCGGCCGCTGCTACTTTCGCAAGTCAGTTGAGATTAAGGATACGGGTCGAATCAGCGCTGATCTGACAGCCGCCACGCTGCACATCGCTGGTGACGATCGATTCACTGTATTCGTCAACGGCAAACGCGTCGGCGGCGGTCAGGGCTGGCAGTACGAACGGGCGATCGATCTGCGGCCATGGCTGATAGCGGGCCGAAACGTGCTGTGCGTTGAAGGAGAGAATGCGCCCGCACCCGTGCCGCAGAATCCGGCCGGGCTGCTGTGCAGCCTGGAGCTCACCCAGGCCGGCGCCACGACGAACATCCGCTCCGACTCAACCTGGAAGTGCACGCTCGAAGAACAAGTGGACTGGCGCGAAACCCGATTCGACGATCAGCAGTGGCCGAACGCGGTAGTCATTGCCAAATACGGCGACGGCCCTTGGGGAAAAGTCAAGACGGACGACGCACTGAATGTGACTTCCGCCGCCGGAATTCCGCAACAAGTCCGCGTCGTTTACGTCCCGGCGGCCTCGACTGTCGCGGTTCACAAGATTGAACACGGCATCGAGTACGCGGCGAAATACGTCGATCCCGCAACGGGAAGAGAGAGCGCCGTTGGTCCAGTGACTGCCGACGAGCATCAAACCTGGACAGCTCCCCCACCGCCGATCCGCACACACGACTGGATACTGGTGCTGGAACCATGATTTGCCAGATGACACTTGCGGCGGAATGCAATGGGGTGACGATTTCCCAGATGAATACAATTGAAAGTGAACCTCAAGCCGCTGAAATCTGGAGAATCCAATGGGTGAGGCGCGCAACCCTTCATCGCCAAGGACGACTACCAAAGAACGTCAATGCAATGGCCGGAACAGAAGAACCGGTGAGAACCTAATCGTGTCTCGGTTTCTGGTCCTGCGGCTGATACGGCGAGATTGATCAACGGCCTTTTGCCGCAGGGGCGCCGGCGATATGATTGGGGTGTGGCAATCGACGTGGCGGCACAGATTCATTATTGGCGCAACGGCTCGGCCGATGACCTGGAAGCCGCCCAAACTCTGCTGGACGCCGGCAAGATCCGTCAGGCGGGTTTTTTCGTGCACTTGGCGATCGAGAAGGCCGTTAAGGCGTGTGCCGTCGCGGCGACGCGCGATCTGCCGCCCCGCAGCCACGATCTGCTTTTCCTTGTCCAGCGGACAGGCATTGCGCTGACCGAGCCGCAGCGCGACTTCATGGGGCGTGTGCAGGTGTATTGCCTGGAAGGGCGCTATCCGACCGAATTGCCTCCACAACCCGCCGCGGAGGCGGTTGCCCAAGACCTGCAACAGGCCGCGGAGATCATCCGATGGTTGACCAATCGATTGAACAGTCCGTGAAGCGATATCTGCACGCGGTCCGCCAGACAGGCATCCACGCAACACGCGCGGTTCTCTACGGCTCGCGTGCTCGCGGGACGGCCGGCGCCGACAGCGACATCGACCTGATTGTCATTGCTCCCGAGTTCGACTGTGCTCCCGACCGAGCCTTGGTGGAACGCCTCTGGCAATTGCGTGCCCGCACCGACCATCGCATCGAGCCGGTCCCCTGCGGCGAGGCCGAGTGGGCCGCGCCAATCACCGCTCGGGCCATCATCGAGATCGCCCACCGCGAAGGCATCGAGATCGCCGCCTGAGCCGATCGCACGCTGGTCTTGCTTGACAGGATGGCTCTTGACCCTGAGGAGAGCATCAGGGACCGAAATAAGTTTTCTCTTAGCGACCTGACCAAGCAGATGTTCGGAAACAAAATCATCACAGATTGACGGGTGCGATGGTTGGACGGGGGATAGAACCAGAAAACGGGCCGCGATTCAATTTGACGGCCGGGCTGGCAGGGGTCATTTAAAACCATGCCTCAAGGACCAAGGAGCGCTCCCGGCGGTCTGGTCCAGGCGCAACGAGGGGGCACTGTACAACGGCTGAGCACCGCTCGGCGAGGAAACCGGGCAAGGACCATCTGGGAAATCTCGCTGGAAGCACGCTCAATGTCGCCGTAGTATTGGGGGGCAAGCCGTTCCTTCCGCAAGGAGGTGCAGATGAACACGAAAAAGGCCACATTCGGCGCCGGCTGCTTCTGGGGCGTGGAGGCGACGTTCCGGCGCATCGACGGTGTGATCTCAACCGCCGTGGGTTATCTGGGCGGCGCGCTCGAGAACCCCACGTATCAAGACGTTTGCACCGGCCGCACTGGACATGCCGAAGTGGTCGAGGTGACGTACGATCCGGCGAAGACAACGTTCGAGCAACTACTCGACGTCTTCTGGAGCTGCCACAATCCCACCACATTGAACCGCCAAGGCCCCGATGTCGGCGAGCAATATCGTTCCGCCGTATTCTTTCACGACGCCGATCAGGAAGCCGCCGCCCGCGACTCCAAGGAGAAACTGGAGCGCTCCGGCCGCTTTACCCGCCCCATCGTCACCGAAATCACGCCGGCTTCGACCTTCTACCGGGCCGAGGACTACCACCAGCAATATCTGGAAAAGATGGGCAGAACCTCGTGCTCACATTGAGCAAGCCACAGAGGTCACAGAGGTCACCGAGAAAGAGTTTCAGAAACGAGGAATCCAAATAGAGAAGCGAGAATGTGTGGTTTGTTTTTCTTGGCGTCTCAGCGTCTTGGCGGTTTTACCTTCTCTGTGCCCTCTGTGACCTCTGTGGCTAGCTTTCTTCAACGAACTGCGCCAGGTGCCGCTTGGCGATCAGCAACCCAAGGTCTTCCAGCTTCGGCCCCTTTTCGTGATCGCGATACACCACGTCGTGCCAGCCCTCGATGTTCAGATCGCTGCTGTAACCGGCCCGAACGAGTTCCTTCATGATCGCCGCCCAGTCCGCATCGCCCAGCCCCACGAAGCAGTGCTCGACCGCGCCGGGATGATAGATGCCGTAGCGGTCCACCACGTCACGATAGAGCTTCGCGTCCTTGGCGTGGATGTGAAAAATCTTCCGGCCGTATTGGCGAATATTGAGCACGGGGTCGATGAAGTGGCAGAGTAGATGGGATGCATCCCATTCGATGCCGATGGCCTCGGACGGCACCGCATCGAAACACTTGTCCCACATGGCCGGTGTGCAGATGCAGTTGATGCCGCCGAAGGGGCTCCAGAACCCGCCCATCGGGCAATGCTCGAACGCGATCCTGACCCCGTGGTCCGCGGCGAACCGGGCGTGCTCGCCCCAGAGCTGCTTGAACAGAGGCAAAGACTTCTCAAGCTCCTCGCCCATCACCCGCCCGGCAAAACCCGCCACCAGCGGCACGCCGATCTCCTGCGCCAGCGTGATGCAGTTGCGAACCTGCTCGCGGTGCCGCTGCGCCGCCGCCGCGTCGGCGTCCATGTGGTTCGCATAGAACCCGCCGATGCAACTGATGCGTATACCGGCCTCGCGATATGCGGCCGCGACTTCCGCCGCTTTCTCCTTCCAGCCTTCCCGGCCGGGCAGAAAGATATCGTCCGGCTTCACCAGCAGCTCCACGCTGCCAAAGCCGTGCTGCTTCATGAACGCGATGCGCTTCCGATCAAATCTGCTTAAGAATCCGATTCGCACGTTAAACCTCGACTCTCCGTTGTGACAAGAATGTATCCCTCGATCATCAAACTGCGGCGCAAACTTTCTTGGCCGCGTCGGTCAAATCCTCGGCCGCAATGAGACGGGGCACACTCGCCTCTTTCAACAGCATCCGGGCGCGTTCGACATTGGTGCCCTCCAAACGCACGACAACCGGTACGTTGAAGCCTACTTCCTTCGCGGCCGCAATCAACGCCTCGGCAATGGTATCACACTTGGCGATCCCGCCGAAGATGTTCACCAGCACGCCTTTGACTTTCCTGTCGCCGAGGATGATGCGGAAGGCCTCGATCGCGCCCTCATTGGTCACGCTGCCGCCCACGTCGAGGAAATTGGCGGGATCGCCGCCGTGCAGCTTGATCAGGTCCATCGTCGCCATGGCCAGGCCCGCCCCGTTAACCAGGCAGCCGATGTTGCCGTCGAGCGCAACGTACGACAGATTGACCGCTTTGGCCCGCAGCTCGTTGGGATTCTCTTCACTCAAATCGTGCTGGGCCTTGATCTCCGGGTGTCGGAAAAGAGCGTTGTCGTCGAAGTTGATCTTGGCATCGATCGCCAGCAGGCGGTTGTCTTTGGTCAGCACCAGCGGATTGATCTCGACTAGTGACGCATCGTATTTCTGGAACGCGCCGGCGAGTGCACGGAAGATCATCCCGGCGGCTTTCACATGCTCCTTCTCGGTGAAGCCCAGGGCACGGGTCAGATTGCCGATTTGATACGCCTGCAATCCCAGGTGCGGGTGCAGCCATTCCTTGACGATCGCATCCGGATTGCGGGCGGCGACTTCCTCGATCTCCACGCCGCCTTCGCGGCTGACCATGATCACCGGGGCGCGCCGGGCGCGGTCGATGGTCATGCCCACGTAATACTCTTTGCCGATATCGACGGCCGCGGCGATGAGCAGCTTGTTCACAGCAATACCCTGCGGGCCGGTCTGCTTGCTGACCATGCGGTTGCTGAGCATGAACTGCGCGGCGTCGCGAACTTGCTCAGCGTTCGAGCAGAGTTTGACGAAACCGGCCTTGCCGCGTCCGCCGGCGAAGACCTGGGCTTTAACGACGACTTGCCCTCCGATCTTGCCGTACGCATTGAGTGCATCTTCGACGGTTTGAACCACTTCAGCAGGCGGCACAGGCACACCGGCGTCGGCGAGTAGTTTACGGGATTGAAATTCATGGATTTTCATTGCACTAAAACCTCATAACACAGGATCAATTTCGACGCGGCATTGTCGCCGTAACCAATGGAGATGGCAACTGGTCCGTGGTTTGCAATTCGATTAAAATAGGGCTACGCCAGAGGTCAAACATGTCATCTATCCGCCGGGTATTCGTTGACATCGATACACAATTCGATTTTA
>CAYLLT010000053.1:0-20038 GCA_964384465.1 uncultured Planctomycetales bacterium
GCTCGCATCTCGATTACTATATAGAATTGTTCAAGTTATTTTTGAGCGCGACCTTTGTTTTGCGGGTTCTATCAACCGCAGGCGTGAGAAAGAAGACCCGCAAACAGATTCTCGCCGAATTTGCCACGCCTGGATACGAAGATGCCCCAGCAGCGAGTGTACTTGTTGAGAGGTTTGGTTTGGATGAACTGATTGCTAAGGAAATCGCTGCGCAGTCGGACAGAATTGCCACTATCGTGGAGCAGTTGACCGACCGGGGAGTCATGATCCTTCCTTGGGGGGATCAACACTATCCTTCATTCCTCTCGGCCACGCTGGAGAATGACGCTCCCGAGGCACTCTTTGCTCTGGGCAATCTGGAGCTGCTGAATCTGCCGGGTGTTGGGTTTTGCGGAGCACGAAATGCGTCACACTATGGGTTACAGATCGCTGAGAAATGCGCTCGGATGCTGGCATGGTTGGGATTCAACGTAATCAGCGGATATGCGAAGGGGGTTGACACTGCCGTTCACCGCGCCGCATTATCAGTTGGATCGACGACAACAATCGTGCTTCCACAAGGAATCATGGGGTTCTCAAGCAAGCGGGCCTTGTCCGACGTTCTCGATTATGAACGAACACTGATTGTGTCCCAGTTTTCGCCTCAACTTCCCTGGGCAGCATGGCAGGCAATGGCCAGAAATGCAACAATCTGCGGTCTTGCTGATGCTGTAGTCGTGATTGAAGCGAACGAACGTGGGGGCACGCTTGCTGCTGGTGAATCCGCTCTTCATCATGGTCTTCCCTTGTTCGTAATCGAATACGGTGAGGCGCCACCTAGTGCGGGAGGAAATCAGCGACTTTTGGATCTCGGCGCGGTGCCTATTCGACGTCGCAGTAGTACAGGTGAACCGCGAATAGACTTGATTATCGATGCGCTGCGGAAACGATATTTAAAAGCAGACGAAGAAGCGGGTATCAGCGATTGTCAAAATCTGTTCAAAAAACAGGGGGGGGCGCTTGGACATGCGCCACCAGATGTTTTGTAGTTCATCGCCATGTGGTTCTCTGGTAAACGATGATGTCAGACGTAAATGGCTATGTCCGGCAGGATGAGCACGGCGTGTACCGCGTGGGCAACACCCGCGTCTCGCTGGAGTCTGTCGTGTTCCCATTCCAGTATGGGGACAGCGCGGAGTCGATCCAGCAACAGTATCCCGCACTGACACTCGGGCAGGTATACGGCGCGATTGCTTATTACCTTGGCCACATGGACGAGATCCACCAGTACCTCAAGAGCCAGGAAGAGGTGTGGGAGTACTGGCGAAAACGAAGTGAGCAGAATCCCGCTCCAGTCATTAACCGCCTTCGCGCGATCAAAAGTTCGCAGGCTACCCACAAGCCATGAGTCGGCCGCGATTTCTTACCGATCACGTTTCATGCCGGTTCGGAATCAATGGTGACATCGCTCTCCGCTGTTTGGGTCAGGCGCAGCAAGGAGCGTTTGTGCCAACTGATGATGACACCAGCGGCCAACAGCGCAAACGCGCCGATCACGATGGCGGCCTCGGCTGGACGCGGCTGCTGTGAGATCCAGCGTGCCGTGTAGAAGACGGCGTCGGCCCCGCCGGCAGAGAGCCCTATCCATCGATAATGCGTTCCTGCTCCCACCAGGTCGGCTGCCAGCAGGACCGTTAGAAGTGCAGCAGCGCTGAGCCGCGCGATCGATACGGTTTCAGGACCGAAGTCGTATACCCAGCTCACGACAACGAGGACTATGAATGGTCCGAGCAGTGCGCCGATCGGAGGTCGGCGCGTGAGGATGTGCATCGCGATGAGCCAGTGCCATCCCAACGCCAACAGAATGAGGAGCACATCGGCCGGTGTGTGCCCCCAGATCCAGGTCACTACCGCCACCTGATGCACCATCAGTGCCGCAATCAGCTCGAACCTGGAACGCCGCAGCGCCGCTATCAGCAGCAGATACGCGGTGATGATGTAGAGTGCGATGACCAGCCAGCTGCGGAGCGGCTCGGGTCCGTGGAGCGGAACGGCAACGCTTCCTGGCGTCGCCGGGACGAGATGGATAATCCGCAGTACGGCCCAGCCCAGCGCGGCATTGCCGGCGTGCATCAGGATCGTGCCGTGCCGGCGTGCGTAGCCGTACCACCAGGCGGCGGCTGCCGCGAGGAGCACCGGCACGGCGGGATCGCGAAGCCAGAACGGCAGGAGGCGTAATGGGAACCGCGGGTCGAATCGGGAGAGCGCCAGAACGATGGCCACCGCCGGCAGTCCCGCGGCCATCGTCCGAATGAAAGCCGACGCGGAACCCGGTGAGAGCGCCGCGAATGCGACCGTAACCAGCGAGATGAGCAGCGGGGAGGCATAGAAAGCCCTGGCGTGGCCGAAGAACGCGTAGTTCATGGCGTAGAACTGCACAGCAGAGGCGGAGAGGAGGATACAGAAGAATACCAGCTCAGAAACGCAGACCGCATGTGGATGAGTGTTCGGCCGCGAGTTGCTTTGGCGGCGGACCGCTCCGATACCCAACAACGCCACGACTGCGAGCACCCACCAACATAAATAAAGGAATAACTCATTTGTGCCGCTGATGTCCGCGGGAATCTTTAACAGCGTCGGCGCGGCCGCCAGGAGGACGATGCACGCCGAAGCAGCCGATTGGGTCCATACGCTCAACTTCAGACCGAGTTGCCGGCGGACGATGGCCATTTCGGTCAGGGCAATCAGGCAGGCGACGACGGCAAAAGGCCAGCTCAGCTCGCGGCTGCGGGCGGTCATCTCGGCGATCGCCGCCAGCGGACCCGTCCAGAACAGCGCCGCCACGAGCAGCAGGGAAGGTTCGTCCTCGGGCGAACGACGGCTGCGGTGCAGAACGATCAGGATCGTCGCGACCAGGGCCTCATACAGTTCGAGGACGCCGAGTGTGAGAATAATCCGAGCGAGGTCGCCCGCGCGGCCCGATCTGGATTCGAGCAACATCCACGAGCCGGCCGCCATGCAGGCCGCGCTCAGCAGATACATGGGGTTGCGATAGACGAACCATTCGAAAGTCCGCGCGCACCGCTGCCATCTGAAGTCGGCCATGGCCATGCCTCCATCAAGGACGGTTGGTTCCAGGCGCACCCTCTCCGCAAGCTGGCGCGCGTTTCAACATTCGCTGGCGACAGCGGCGGTAAAGCCGCAATCGACCACCGTCGAACGCCCATTCGATTGAGCGATCGCTCGCGGCTCCGCTACTGTCGGGATGTCAAACGAACCAGGTGTGGCGGTTCAGGGATGATCAAACGGTGAATATATGGATGATGACGAATGATTATCCCGTCACACCTCTATCCAAACTCTAGGCTTGAGCGAGCGCAAGTCAAATAGACTTTTCACTGTTCGGATCAAACATTACGCAGTTATCGAATGGAGCGGGTCTGGGTTATGCTCGTATCGAACGTGTGAGGCCAAGGCCCATGAGCGCCTTTATAACCATCCGCCGGTGGGGCGAGATGATCAAGTTCTCGCACTCGATCTTCGCGCTGCCGTTCGCGCTGATGGCGACGTTCCTGGCGTCGCGGGCGGCTTTTACGGCGGGAGCGTCCGCTCACAGCTATCCGTCGGCGGCGCAGATCGCCTTGATCGTCGCGTGCATGGTGACGGCCCGGTCGGTGGCGATGACGTTCAACCGGATCGTGGACGCCGGGATCGACGCGCGAAACCCGCGCACGGCGGCTCGGCCGATCCCCGCCGGCACGATCAGCTCGCGGCAGGCGGTCGCGTTTCTGATCGCGGCCGTTGCGGGGTTCGTCCTCGCGTGTGCGGGTTTTTGGTGGCGGGACGGCAATCCGATGCCGCTGATGCTGTCGCTGCCGGTTTTGGCGTACCTGTGTTTTTATTCGTACACCAAGCGGTTCACGCGCTGGTCGCACTTTGTCCTGGGCAGCGTGATCGCGTTCTCACCGGTGGCGGCGTGGCTGGCGATCCATCCGGCATCGGTCGGCTGGCCGGCGGTCGTGCTCATGGCCGCGGTGACGCTGTGGATCGCCGGGTTCGACATCATCTATGCGTGCCAGGACATCGATTTCGATCGGAGCACCGGCCTGTTCAGCCTGCCGGCACGCATCGGTCCGGGCGGAGCGCTCTGGATCGCTCGTTTCGCGCATGCCGGCACGATCGTCCTGCTGGCCGCGCTGATGCCGCTCGCGCATCTGGGCTGGCTGTACGGTGCGGGCGTTGCGATCGTGGCCCTGCTGCTGCTCGTCGAGAACGCGATGGTCCGGCCGAACGATTTTTCGCGGGTCAACGTGGCGTTTTTCACCGTGAACGGCACCATCAGCGTCCTGCTGGCGGTGCTGACCATCGCGGATGTGCTGATGCATCCGGGAGACTGAAGCAGACCCAACCCACCCCAGGCATCCCCTTGCCGACCACTTCAATCGTCTTGCTGACATGTCCAACGAACGCTTGTGACCATGCACATTTCGCTTGCGACTCGGCAGCACCCCAACATAAAATACCAACGGCGTCTGCGGTCGGTCGACCGGGCGTTCGTGGGCAGCTTCCTGCTGGTTCTGTTTGTCTTTTATGCGATCGGGACCGGCGCGGCCCTCAAGGGCATCGCCCCTGAATAGCTAAACCGGGTGAATGCGTGGCGTTGCAATCGCGAATCCTGTCTTCGCCTTTCCGTCTGCTGACGATGGCGGCGGTGGCCGTCTTGATCTCAACGCTTCAGGCGGCGGATTCTCGAAAACCGTTACCGCCCGCAACAAGTCCCGCGTCTGACGGCGGCGTCGAGCGAATTGCAACGAAAGAAGAGCTGTGGTGGTCGCTGCGCCCGCTGATAAAGCCTGAGCCGCCGGAGCCGAAGAATAAAGACTGGGCGCGCACGCCGATCGACAAATTCATTCTCGTGAAGCTCGAAGAGAAAGGTTTCAAACCTTCGCCGCCGGCGGACCGGCGCACGCTGCTGCGGCGGGTGAGTTTCGACCTGACCGGATTGCCGCCGACGCCGGAGGAGATGCGGCAATTTCTGGCCGACGAATCGCCGGACGCTTATGCCCGCATGATCGATCGACTGCTGGCCGGCCCGCGGTACGGCGAACGCTGGGCGCGGCACTGGCTGGACGTGGCGCACTACGCCGATACGCACGGACACGATCAGGACCGCCCGCGACCCAACGCCTGGCCGTATCGAGACTATGTCATCCGATCGCTGAATGAGGACAAACCATACGCTCAATTCGTGCAGGAACAACTGGCCGGCGACGTGTTGTTTCCGCAGGACCCGCAGGGCATCGTCGCGACCGGTTTCATCGCCGCGGGCCCGTGGGACGAAAGCTCGCAGATGCACATCATGGGCGACACCATCGACAAAAAGATCGCCCAGAACCTCGACCGCGACGACATGGTCATGACCGCCATGTCCACGTTCGTCAGCACGACGCCGCACTGTGCCCGCTGTCACAACCACAAGTTCGATCCGATTTCGCAGGTCGAATACTACCGTCTGCAAGCCGTTTTCGCGGGCGTGGATCGGGCCGAGCGCCCATACGATCACGATCAGCAGACGCTCGCGTGGCGGCAGTCGCTGCTCAAGAAACTGAAAGCACTGGAGAGCAGGGAGGATCCATCGGTCCGTACACTGTTCGAGCCCGTCCTTCAGAACGAGGTGGCCGCGTGGGAAAAATCGCTCCCGGAGCGGCACACCCAGTGGACGGTGCTCGATCCGGTGAGCTACACATCCGCCAAAGGAGCGACGCTGACGAAACAACCGGATATGTCCGTGCTCTCCGGCGGCACCACGCCGGATACGGACACCTACACCATCGTGGCCCGCACCGGGCTGAAGGGCATCACCGCCGTGCGGCTCGAAGTGCTGACCGACGACAGCCTGCCGCTGCACGGACCGGGACGCCAGAACAACGGCAATCTTCATCTGTCGGAGTTCCTGGTCAAAGCGAGCCGGGGCGTGCCCGCCACGGGTTCCCAACCGGCAACCGTAAAAAACCCGGCGACGAATCCGTCTGACATTCAGAGCGTGGAATTGCAGAACCCGACGGCCGACTTCAACCAGACGGACTGGGGCATCGCCCGGGCGATCGACGGCGACCTCACGACCGCCTGGGGCATCTACCCGGACATCGGCAAACCGCATCGGGCGGTGTTCGAGACCAAGGAGAACGTCGGCTTTGACGGCGGCACGACGCTGACTTTCGTCATCGAGCAGCGGCACGGTACAAACCACCTGATCGGCCGGCCAAGACTATCCGTCACCACCGCGCCGCGGCCGGTGAAGGCGAACCCATTGCCCGACGAGATTCTGAAAATATTGGCGGTGGCCGCTGGCGCGCGCAGTGACGAACAGCGGATCGATCTCGCGATCTTCTGCCAGAAGGAAAAGATCGAGAAGGAACTGGCCGCGCTGCCGCCTCCGCGGATGGTCTATGCGGCCGCCAGCGACTTCAAACCGCAGGGCAACTTCAAACCGGCGAAGGTTCCTCGGCCGATTCACGTGCTGCGGCGCGGCGAGATCACCAGAGCCGAGGAGCTGGTCTCACCCGGCGCGCTGTCCTGCGTGCCGGGTTTGCCGCACGAGTTTCAAGTCGCCGACGCCAACGACGAGGGCGCCCGCCGCGCCGCACTGGCCAAATGGATCACCGATCCCAGGAACGTGCTGACCTGGCGCTCGATCGTGAACCGCGTCTGGCATTATCATTTCGGCCGCGGCCTGGTGGACACGCCCAACGATCTCGGACACATGGGCTCGCTGCCGAGCCATCCGGAGCTGCTCGACTGGCTCGCCGGTTCGTTTCTCGAAAGCGGCGGCTCGCTGAAACAATTGCACCGCTTGATCCTCACCAGCGCCGTCTACCAGCAATCCTGCGAATACAATCCGGACTTCGCCCGCATCGACGCGGACAACCGTTACCTCTGGCGGATGAACCGCAGCCGTCTCGACGCCGAATGTATCCGCGACAGCGTGCTTCAGATCACCGGCAGGCTCGACCTGACCATGGGCGGGCCGCCGGTGATGCAGTTCCACTACGAAGACCCCGATCCGGGCCGCACGCCCATCGTGGACTACGCCCGCTTCGACGTGGACAGCCCGCAGAGCTTTCGCCGCAGCATCTACCGCTACATCTACCGCACGCTGCCCGATCCCTACATGGAGTCGCTCGACTGCCCCGACGCCGGTCTGCTCGCGCCGGTCCGCAGCATCTCGGTGACCGCCCTTCAGGCGATGGCCATGCTGAACGATCCCTTCATCGTGCGGCAAAGCGAGCATTTCGCCGAGCGGCTATGGAAGACCGGGTGCGATCCCAAAATGCAGATCGCAGCGGCCTATGAGTTGGCCCTGGGGCGAGCACCGACCCCGGCCGAAGCAGAGGCCCTGGCCGCGTACGCCGACCGGCACGGCCTGCCCAACGCCTGCCGGTTGATCCTTAACTGCAACGAATTCATGTTCGTGAATTGATGTCCGAACCCCTCACGCCAGTGAGGGGCCTCCCTCGGTTGTGCCCGCTCGGCCCCCGACTTGCGTCGGGGGTTCTGATCGTACGTCCGAATTTTATCCAGGCACTACAATGTCTGAGAGGGTGTGTGAGAAGCGGTCGAACTATCCGAGCCGCGACCGTGAGGGAGCGGTCCTCTGCGGCCCGCTTCCTTACGGGCGCGGCTCTGAAAGGCCTTCTCACACACCCTCTGACGGTCCGCCCCACCCGGCCAGGGGAAATCCAGTCAGAGCCGGTGAACGTACTATCCCAGTGGGGCCGGCCCATCCGTTGGCAGCCGGCAGGGTATTTCGCTGACAGGAAGTCGGGAGCCGGAGCGTCTTTATGTGTAGGAGCGCCGATGAAGCCTGAGGCAGTCGAGCACGACCCGGAGCGTCCGGTGTTTGAGGCCATCCAGCAGGGGGATCCGCACGCGCTGGCCGAGTTGATGCATCGGCAGGGTCCGTGGGTGCGCGGGGTGATTTTTGCGGTGCTCGGCCGGGCGGACGAGCTTGACGATGTCGCTCAGAAGGTGTGGATGCAGGTTTGGCGGGAGGGCGGCAAGCTGGCGGATACCGCCCGCTGGCGGGTTTGGCTGTACCGCGTCGCGCACAATGCCGCCCGGGATTTCGGCCGCTCGAAGCAGCGGCGGCGGCGACTGCTGGACCGGGTGCTCGACCGTCAGCGCTTCGAGACTTGCCGGGCGGCGCCCGCCGATCAAGCGGTACTCAGCAACGAGCGGCAGCAGGTCATGCTCGACGCCATCGCGGCGTTGCCGCCGCTCTATCGCGAGCCGTTCGTGCTCAAGCACATGGACGACTGGAGCTACGCCCGGATCGGTGAAGCGCTCGGGCTGCCGACCGATACGGTCGAGACGCGGCTGGTGCGTGCCCGGCGGCTCCTGCGGGAGCAACTGGCGGGGAAGGTGTGAAACAGATACCGAGCCGCGACCGTCAGGGAGCGAGGACTTGATACAGGATGACCGCTTCCTCACGGGCGCGGCTCTGATGCCGAGTTGGAGCTGAAGATGATCGACGCACGAACGGAACAACTGATCAACCGCAAACTCGACGGCGAGCTGGCCGAGGGCGAGCTGCTCGAACTGGACAAGCTCCTGATCCGCTGCCCGCAGGCACGCGCGCTGCTGGAGGATTATCAGCGGCACGACCGACTGGCGGTGGAAGCGCTGGATGCGGTCGTCGCTCGCCAGAGCGCGGCGGCGGGAATGACCGAGTCGCTGGTCAAGTCAAATCCCTGGCGCAGCGTTCCCCGATTGGCGGCCGCGTGCATTTTACTGGCGGTGCTCGGCGGGCTTCCCTTGGCCCGCCAAACGTCGGTTGTCGCACCACCCGTAGCGGGAAACGCCCAGCCGGTCATGGCGGGAATGAATCCATTCGCCGGCGAATCCGCGCCGCCGCGGATCGACGGCCCGCGCCGGCAGAAAGAGCAGATTCACCGGAATGTTTTCGGCGTTTTCGATGAAACGACGCGGAGCGTGTATCTCCTGGAGATGGATCAGCAGCAGACCACGGTCGTTCCCGTGAGCATGAGTTATTGAGCTTCATGGGAGTCTCAGACCCGAAGAGAAAGCCTGGGTATGCCTGCCTGGCGCTTCTTCGGTGACCCGTCGGGTGTCAATACCAGAGCGAGGAGAACCCTCATGTTTCGCATCAATTCAGCCGTATTAGCAGCAGCTCTTTCGTGCGGACTCGCGCATTCGAGCGCGAGCGGTCAACCCACTCGAATCCCGCGGCCTCCGCGGTCGCCGCTGATCAACGAAGGCAACGTCGTCCCGTCGTACGTCGCCGATGAACCGCAGGAGCGGACGGGTAGTTGGCTGGGCGTGCAACTGGCTCCGGTGCCGGCGGCTCTGGCATCGCACCTGGGGTTGGGTGAGGAGGGCCTGATCGTCCGCAATGTTTACAAGGACAGCCCGGCCGATCGGGCCGGACTCGAACGATATGACGTCATCGTCGAGGCGGACGGCAAGAAAGTCGCGGGTGAAGTGAAAGATTTCTCGCAGAACATTCGCCACAAGAAACCGGGCGAGCCGCTGGCCTTGAAGATCTTCCGCAAGGGCAAGGAGACGACGCTCACGTTGAAGCTGGAGGAAGTGCCGGCGGCTGCCGAGCGGATGGAGCTGAAATACCCCGAAGACCCGGACGTGCTGTATCGGCGGAACTTCGGCCTGCGCGGCAAAATTCTGCGGCCGGGGCCGGAAGGCTGGGCGCTGGAAGATCTGGGTGAGTTGCCCGATTTCGACCAACTGATACAGCGATTCGGGCCCAAGTGGGTCGAAAAGCGATTTCCGCCGGAATCTGAAGTGAACGAGGCACGACGGGTGGACAAAAAGGGCGAAGTCCTGCATGTCCGCCAATTGAAGGACGGCCGCATCGAAGTCCGCCGTTACAAAGCCACTGAGGACAAGGAGAAAGCCGAGCCCAAGACGTACGCCAACATGGAAGAACTCCGGAAAGCCGACGCCGAAGCGGCCGATCTGCTCCAATCGAGGGGCAACCGGCGTTGGGAGCAGAAGCTGACGCGGCCCGGCGGTCCCGATGTCGAACGGCTGGAGCCGCGCTGGCGGGAGTGGGCCGAAGGTTTTCTGGGCGGGCCGATGCGGGAGCGTGGCGGCGATGAGGCGCCCGATGTCCGCTTCGACGTGCAGCCCGACGGTCAGGTCACGGTCCACAAACGGCAGGCGGACGCCGAACTCAACATGACTTTCAAATCGAAGGACGAGTTCAAGCAGCGCGCGCCGGAGCTGTTCAAGCGCTTTGAAGAGATGGACAAATCGGTACGCTGATTTCACCCGACGATTGGGAACGTGGACCTCGGCGCTCTACGGCCGCTGTTTCACGTGCCGGAGGCACATGATGAGAATAGCCCAGCACTTCAGTGCTGGGGTTGGTCAAAATCACAATAGATATAGTCCCGTAGGGACGATTGAAAGGCTCCGTTCAATCGTCCTTGACGGGACTTCGTTTTCCTTCGTTTCCAATTTCCCAGCCTTGAAAGGCTGGGCTATTTTCAGTTGTCCCTCCGGGACACCTTAGCACCCCGGCGGATTGTTTGCCCCCGCCATGCACTGTACGAATAAATCAAAATCGCCGCCGTCCACACGGTCGTCATTGTTCAGATCGGCATCAACGCATTCCAGGGGCAGTGATTCCACCGGCTGCTGGAAACATCCCTGCATGTGGGCGAAATCCTCCTGATCCACATCGTTGTCGCCGTCGAAATCGGCGCGCAGCACGATGGTCTCGGCGCCATCAGCCGTCACCGTGGGGAACGTGTTGTTCAAGACGTCATTGATATAGTCGCGCTCGTAAAACCGCAGACCGCTGCCGCCGTGGCCCTGGCCGGTGATGATGTCGATGTCGCCGTCCCCGTTCCAGTCGATCGCGTCCGCGCCGGAGATCATCTGCGCGGTGAACGGCTGCACAATGTTGACGCCGCTCGACGAGGAGGTGAACTGCGGTTCGACGTTGACCCCGCCGGAGCCGGTATTCCGGTAGAAGCGGATATCGTTCTCGAATGAGCAGCCGATGAAATCCTTCTTCCCGTCGCCGTCCCAGTCCACGTAGTCGCCCAGATTCGGCCGGGAATAGGAAATCACGGTGCCGGAGCCTGACCCAGCCTTGATCCATTTGGGGACGGCCAGCACGGGGTTCGCGTCGCTGCCGGTGTTTTTGTAGAAGAGGAACCCGCGATCCTGCGACGGATCGGCGTTCAGGTGCGGCCAGTCGTAGTAGGCGCTGATCTCGCCCTCGCCGACCATGCCGAAGATGACGTCCTTTTTTCCGTCCCGGTTCCAGTCGCAGACCAGCACGCTGCCGCGGGCGGTGCCGTCGATGGGTTTGCCGTTGGCCTGCACGCGCGTGCCGGCGTCCAGCACCGGGTCGGCGTCGGTCCCCATGTTGAGGTACAGCGTCAGCCAGCCCCGGCCGTCGGCGACCAGCAAATCCTTCTTTCCGTCATTGTTCCAGTCGGCCACATCGACGCGGGCGTAACCGGCGGCGCGGCATTCCTTCTCCTCGCCGTAGACCCGCAGCGGCAGGCCGGCCGCGTTGATCTTCACACCGGCGGCGAAGACCGGGAACTTTTGATTCGTCAGGTTCTGGAAATACCAGACGAAGCCGTCGGTATCACCGGCGATGAGATCGATCCGGCCGTCGCTGTTCCAATCCGCCGCCCGCACGCCGTTCTGGCGCACCGCATCGGCGATCTGAAACTGCTCGGTATACGGTGCGCCGCCATCGGCGTCCCGCGCCTCGAACTTCGGCGCCGTCGGCGACCCGATATTCTTATACATCCGCCCGAAAACCCTCGGCTGCTCGCCCCATTGCGTCCGCTCCCAGTAGCGGCCGGGCACGAAATCGAGCAGCCCGTCGCCGTCGAAATCCGCGACCCTCACGCCCGCCCGCGCATCCATGAATTCATAAAACGCGATGATCCGGCCCATGGTGAAGACCGGCTCCGTGCGCGTGCCGACGTTCTCGAAGAAATAGATGCGCCCCTCTTCGGTGCCCACGAACAGGTCCAGGTCGCCGTCGCCATCGATGTCCGGGAAGTCCATCCGCGGGGAGCCCAGCGTGATCTCCATGCCGTTGGCCTGAATATACACGCCGTCGGCGAGCGTCATATTCTGGATGCTGCTGTCGGAACCGATGTTCCTGTAGAAGACAACCATCCAGTCGCGCCCACCCATCACGTCCTTCTTGCCGTCACCGTCCCAGTCCACGAAGGAGACGATGGTGCCGAGTCCCTGACCCGATTGCGTGAGCAGAATGCCGCGGTTGGCGAAAAAAGGCGGGCCGCCCGGGCTGCCGGTGTTTTCAAATCGCACGACGTGTGCCGCGTAGGGGCCGGTCGGAGAATGCACGAACAGGTCCTGATCGCCGTCGCCGTCCCAATCGCAGAACTCGATGGAGTTCCAGCTCCGGTTGACGCCATCCATGGGGAACGTCATCAGGCTGCCGCCATTGGTAAGCCGGCCGCGATCGACGAAGCGGCCCCCGCCGACGTTTTCGTAACAGTACACGTACGGTTCGGTGCCGCCCTTGAAGAGATCGAGGTCGCCGTCGCCGTCGAAATCGCAGAAGGTATCGTAGCCGGAGGCGTTGACCTCCCGCCGCTTAAAACCCTCGGTGAACCAGTCGCCGTCGCCGACCATGCCGGGATAGCGCTGCGGCTGGCCCAGCCCCGACTGCACCGTGTCGAAGTAAACCGCGTACTGCGTGGAGAGATCATCGGGCAACACGAAGCTGAGCGTGGTATTGTGGATCGCAAAGTATTTCTGGATGCGGCGCGGGAGCAGGTATTGCTCATATCCCTCGCGCGTGGCGTCGAATATCCGGGGATTGCCGGTCGCGTCGTAGGCGATCACCTCCACGGTGTGCTCATCGAACGCGCCGATATTCCCGCCGGCGAGCAATGCGGCCGTAAAATCCAGGTCCACCGAGGCGGGCGAATTCGATCGGATCACGCCATTCGGGTCCACGTTCAGCAGAATCCGGTAGTGATCCGGTGAATCCCAGGAGAGTGTGACGGCCGAGGCGACTCCAGTGGCTGCCAGCAGGATCGCCGCGGCGGCCACGGCCGCGCTCTTCAGGAAACGGCATGAAGTCGGCCGCCGGCTCACGGGTTCACCACCTCGGTGTAGATGTAAAAGCTTCTTTCCTGGATGGTCCCGTAGGTCGCCGTGCGGTTTGTGGTGATCTGCTTGGCGAAGAACACCTGCACCGAGTTGTCGGCTTGGACGATCGCGCTGTCCACCAGGATGCTCTCGCTGCCGGACACCGCCACATCGGGATGAAGCGTGATCTCGCCGGAGATTTTCGTCCAAGCCAGCCCGTCGATACTCGTCGCGCGCAGAACGTGATAGTTCGGTGTCGCGCTGCTCTGTCCCTGGTACCAGAGTTCGTAAAGCCCGCTACGGTTGATCACCATCGGGTTTCGCAGTCCGAGCTGATCGAGCGCGCCGCTGCCGCCGGGGTTGAGCGCCGTCCCCTGCTTCGTCCAGTTCAGACCGTCCGGCGAGGTCGCATACAGAATGCGCCAGGTGGTGCCGTCGTAACCCTCGTACCAACAGCGAAACGTGCCGCTCACTTTGAGCACGTGCGGGTGTGCCGCACCCTTCGCATCCGGCTGACCCGAAGCGCCCATTCCCAGCACCGCGCCGGCTCCGGCCGATCCGGAAATTTTCGTCCACTTCGTACCGTCCGGCGAGGTGGCGTAGCCGATGCGGAAGTTGATCTTGTTCGAGATCCCGCCGCCGAGATGTTCGATCTGCCCGTTCCAGCCGGTGTACCACGTCTTCCAGGTGGAGCCGTCCTTGATGACGCAGGCCCCGGTCGCAAAAACGGAATCGAAAATGCCCGCCTCCTCATCGGGGTCGAGCAGATCGCCTTCATAGTGCCGCCGGGCGAACAGGGTCTGCTCGTAGTTGTCCGGCCGCTTCCAGGTGGTGGTATCGGTGGAGGTGGCCATGCCGGTCATCCACTGGTCCCACACCGAATCGTTGACGTACTCGGTGCCGGAGCCGGAGTAGTACAGCCGGTAGACGCCGGCGGCGGTGTCATTCACGACGAAGGGATAACAGACGTTGCGGTTCTGCCAGCCGGGGAAGAACTTCGGCGAGAGGATTTTTGCGGAGGTGCCGATGGGCGGCGGTGCGGCATGAATCGGGCTGATCAGGCTGAGGGCGACGACGACTGCCGAGCCCAACCGCCCGAGGCGAGCAGCGATTCGCAGGAACCTGCGCATAACCAAAGCCCAACTCCGAAACAGGCGAATAACCCGATTTCGGCCCGTCAAGCCAGGCTATACGCGTCAACTCAACTCGATGTCCCGCTGACTCTAATTCTACAACATTTCTCGCGGACGGGTCAACTAACACCCCGGCGGTTTGGCGTGGTTCGGGCCGCTCATGCAGGGCAGATAGACGGCAAAATCGACCGTGTCCACATCATTGTCCTGATCGGAATCGAAGCGGCGGCAGTTGAAAGTCGCCACGGTCAACGCAGGGGCGTAGCACAGTTGGAACGCGGAGAAGTCTACCTGGTCCACGTCGCCGTCGTTGTCGTTGTCGGCCGAGAAGGGCACCAGCGGGATCGGGGGCGGGCTGGTCGAATCCCAGTTGCGGTAGCCGATCACTCCGATGCTCCCCGATGCGTAGATCACCTTTGGGCCGCCGCCCGGCTCCCCCCGGCCGCAGGAGATGAAAACGCCGCCGCTGTCGTAATCGCGCTGGCCATGATAGACCTCCGAGTTGAGCCCGAACTCGTTCGGATAAGAATACCAGTTATGAACCAGGACCAGGTTGCCGTTGGGCGCCCGGGTGGTCAGGTCGTATTCCAAATCGGGTTCCCCCACGACATCATCAGTCTTTGTCAGCAGTATGACCGAATGGTTAACGGTGCGCACGGCCAGGCTCTGAATGTTGTCGTAATCCGGCTCCGGCTCTATGGCGCCCTCGATCAGCAGGTTGTCCGAGTTCGCGCCGGTGATGGGGACGACGTAGGTGGATGTCCCGCCGTTGCGGCCGATCGTGTTGACCCTGATCACATCACCCTTGAAGTTGTCGCCGGTGGTATTCGCGTTGAAGCTCTTGCCGGCCATGTACATGTTGCCGTCGTCGTCGAAATCGATGTTGAAGTAATCGCCGCTGTAGATCGAGTGACCCGTGGGGGCCTCGTACACCTGGACGGGCGTGACCGCCACGAAGCCGGCGCCGCCGTTGGCCGGCCAGTCCGGAAGGGCGAACTCGAAGGCTTTGCCCCGGGTGGTGCCGCCGTCGTCGGTGTTGAGCGTCGCGCTGACCGCCAGCGTATTCTTTTTAGGGTTATAACGGATACAGCCGATAGCGACGGAATTGTTGGACTGCGAGGCCAGGACGAGTTGCCCGGTTCCGGGGCCAAAGGTCGATCCGAGGGAAGACTTGCGAAGCACCTGGCCGGCCGAGTTGAACTCGTAGATCTCGATGTCGAGCTTGCGGGAGTTTCCCGGCGCGGCCTCGGCCAGAAACATGCGGGCGCCCGCCGGGGTATTCGTGCCCGCCAGCGGCGAGTTCGAAAATGTGAACGTTTTGGGATGGGCGTCGCTATAGGTCAGGAAAGTCCCGAAGCGGGTCAGAGGCTTGTCCGGAATCAGGTTCGACTCGGTGACGATCTGTATGGAGTTGCCCGGCACCTCCGGCTCGCCGAAAGTGTAGATGTGCGTGCGAATGATATAGATGTTGTCCGTATCCCATCCGTTCAGCGTGGCGGCACCGTAAGCCGGGGCCATACCTGCTAAAACCACTCCACAGAGGGACGTGATTTTCGTATTCACCTGAGGCTCCTTTCGGTCCGGTGCGAAAGCTCTCAACACCCCGGCGGCAGATTGGCTCCGGTCATGCACGGGAGAAATATGACTACATCATTACCATCCACGGCGAAATCGTGGTTGAGATCGGCGATCGTACACGGCCCGGAGACGATGCTGCTGACCGGTGTAAAGCAGCCTTGCATGATGGCGAAATCGCTCGAATCGACGTCGTTGTCGGTGTCAAGATCGGCCAAGGAGAATGCGCCCGTGGTGAAGCTCCAGACGGGGCCGGTGGTGACGCCGCCGGCGTTGACCTCGTCGATACGCCAGAAATAGGTGGTGGACTGTGCGAGCGGACCGGTGCCATAGGTGGTCCCCGCCTGGTTGCCGACGAAGGTGCCGGGGCTGGTTGTGCCGAGATAGACGTCGTGAGACGTGGCCCCGCTGCCCGGTGACCAGCTCAGGGTGAGGTTCGCGCTCTGGTTGGTCGCCTGATGCGGCGGGTTGGGGTTGGATGCCAGGCCGGGCTGGCCGACGGCCACCATATTGAGATCGCCCCATCGGTCCGGAATCCTCGTGGGGAAACTGGCTGAGATTTCCGGATCGTGCCACGAATAGAGCGTGGTGAGCGCGGCGTTGTTGTTGGAGTCGTTATCGCGCAGTGCGAACTCCACGCCGATGGTCCCGCCGGCCGGGATCGCCGGCGACAGGGCATTCTTGGCGATCCGCACTTCCATCCACCAGCCCGCGCTGTCCGTCGTGACCGCCGACGTGACGCCGCTCAAAACTTGCGTCGCGTAGGAGGCGGTGGCGTTGTAGACGTTCTTCTGATTGACGGCGTCGATGACCAGCCGGACGTCGGAATTTGAATTGCTCATGGCCGAAGCGCCGTGGTCGTGGCCGGGGTCCAGATAGATTTCGACGCAGTCGTTGGACGAATTCGACGCGACGGGGTTGGAGGTCTGGCGGCTGCTGTCGTCCACCCGTGCCAGGAAATAGAGGAAGCTGGCGTCGTGTCGTGAATAGATTCGGGCCGCATGGTCGGCGGCATCGGTCGGCGGGAATTGCAGGCTGCTGGAGTGCCCGCCCGCATAGCATGTCCAGTTCTCAAAACCGTTGTAGCCGACGATGGCGGTGTCGCCCTGCCCGGCATTACCGGCGAACATTTTGGTCGTGTACTGCGACAGGTTCCAGTCGGCGGAGCTGCCGTCGATGGTGATCGCGCCGGCGAGCTTGGAATCGAGCACCGTGGTGAGCGCGGGCCGGGTGGTGACGTGAAGGACCCAGTCGTTGGCATCGGGCGGGGTGAAGATGAGATTGCCGCCGCCGTGTGAAAACGTGGCGACATTGTAAAATCCGCCGGTCCGCGGGTTCCACCACTCGGACCGATAGGTGGCCGCGGCGAGATTCAGCGTCTTGCTGCCGGAGGTGGTGAAGTAGCAGACGTATTCCTCGCCCACCTTGGCCAGACAGTACCCGCCGCCGGCGGTGATGAGCCCCTTGTTCGGAGCGGCCTCGACAAAGTTCCAGTTGGCCAGGGCCTTGAACGAGCGGATGTTTTCCACCGCGTTGTAAACGACGGCCGGGTCGGCGTCCTCAACGTGAAAGTGCGCGCCGCTGGTGATGATGATCCAGCACATTTGCCGCATCAGGGTCGCATCGCCGACACCGTTGGCGAATTCGTCCACGTTGATCGGCTTGTTGAAGCTCCACCGCGGCTCCAGGTAGGTATTCATCGTCGTCGGATCGTTCTCCGCCGAGTTGCCGAAGTGTCTGTTCACGATATCGACGGCCGGGATGGTGTAGAAATCCTCGAGGTCCGTACTGATGGTGCTGTAGGAAACCAGCCGCGGGGATGACGGGTAGGTGGCCGCGATGTAATCCTGGATGAACTGGGCATAGTGACTGCCGAAACTCGAGCTGGGGCTGCGATGCTCGTTCTCCACTTCGTAGATGATGTTCGGGTAGGCGATGGTCTCATCGATCATCTTCCTCACCCACCGTTCCTGCTGGTTGCGCAGGTTCGGGCTGCTCCACACATAAAAATCGGTCGTGCCGGCGTTCGGGGGCTGGGCGTTGGGCACCTCCAGGCTGTTGATATTGTTGTTCGCCGCCCACGGGTTGTTGCCCCAACGGCCGTCATCCGCTTCGAGCCCGACGCCGTCGAACAACATGATCTCGGCGTACACGCCGGCATTGGCGGCGCGGCTCATCGCATCGTTCATGCGCGTCCAGAACGTCGTGTTCCACGTATTCATGTTCAGCTTGTTGCCGCCCAGCCCGCCCCAGTAGCCGCCGCCGGTGCCGCTGGCCGCCCAGGGCCAGATGGCGGTGTTCAGCGACCACGGTGTGAATTCCCAGACACGCGCGTAATCCAGCCGGCGCGACTGCGTGTCTACCCGCAGGCGGGTGACGTAATCGAAGGTCGAATCCGCCGGGACAATGGCGGTAAACGAGGTGATCATCACCGCCTGCCCGGTTGTCGTCTCCTGAAGGTAATGAGGGTTTGAAGGATGTTTTTTCAGGTATCCGAACCCATGGGTCGCCGGGATGACCAGGGCCGCAATCAATACCATGCGAATGGACAAGACACCCTCCCGGATGAAACAACACTACCGGCGCTGAGCCCCCTACCGCATCCATTTGCCGTTCAAGGTCCGCTCGAATCAGGCAAGCTGTGTGCGACTCTGTACTGGATTGTACACGTTTCGCCGCGTGTCCGTCAATGCAAATTGTTCAGTTGAGACTGAGGAGTTTGGGCGAGCCGCATCCAGTGCGAAAGCGCACGGGAGGCCTACCGGGAAGGAATAGGGACGATCTCCATGCTGATGTCGAGGGCGGGGGCCGAATGCGTGATGTCGCCCACGGAGATGCGGTCAACTCCCGTCTCGGCCGCCTGGCGTACGCTTTGCAGGCTGATGCCCCCTGACGCCTCCAGCAGCACCTTGCCGGCCGCGCCGGCCGCTTCCCGGCGGGCGACCGCTTCGCGCAGCTCGCCGGGCGAGAAGTTGTCCAGCAGGATAATGTCGAAGCCGGATACTTTGAGCAGCTCGTCGAGCTGTTCGAGGCTGTCCACCTCGACCTCGATGAACAGGGGCGGCGGATCGATGGCACCGGCCGCGACGATCAAATCGGATATCCGCCCCGCCAATCGCTGCGGGGTCACACCGGCTAGATGATTGTCCTTCACCAGGATCGCATCGTGCAGCCCCATGCGATGGTTGAAGCCGCCGCCGCAGCGGACGGCGTATTTGTCGAGTTGCCGCCAGCCGGGAATGGTCTTGCGCGTGTCGTAAATCCTTGCCTCGGTCCCAGCGATCGCATCCACGTACCGCCGCGTCAACGTCGCCACACCGCACAGCCGCTGGAGAAAATTGAGCAGCGTCCGCTCGACCCCCAGCAGTGTCCGCATCGGCCCTTCCAGCGAAGCGATGATCGTCTCGGGCATGAAGCTCTGACCATCTTTCATCGTGCTGATGACCGTGATCCGGCCGGCATACGCCTCGCGGAGCAGCTCGAACATCACCTCACCGGCGAACACGCCCGCCGCCCGCGCTTGCAACCTCGCCGTGCCGGACGCGCGTTCATCCACCGTCAGTTGCGACGTCCAGTCGCGATCGGCCCCATCTTCGGCCAGCGCCTGCTCCCAAAGCCTGCGAAGTTGAACACGATCAAGGTGCTGAGCCATGATTCGCTCGCCAGATGGTTGTGCTACTTCCGGGACTGCTTCGACCGCGGCTGCCAGGGCACGGGCCGTTTGGCACGGCCACCTTTATCGTCGAAAAGACTGGCATCGCTGCCGGCCTTCTCCAGCGTGGGCGCGTCCTGCAACTCGCGAAGCCGGTCGCGTAGCGTGGCCGCCCGCTCGAAGTCGAGCTGCTCGGCAGCTTCCAGCATTTCCTTCTCCAGCATGGTAATGATCTCGCCGCGATCGTACTCCTGCTCGCTGACGTGGACGGCCTGCCGGGCGACCCGCCGTGCCGAAACCTGCTGCTCCAGCGTATTGCGGATCGCCTTCTTGACGCTCTCGGGCGTGATGCCGTGCTCGGCGTTATATTTCAACTGGATCTCGCGGCGGCGGTTGGTCTCATCCATCGCGCGCTGCATGCTGGGCGTGATCTTGTCCGCGTACAGGATGACCTCCGCTCGCAGGTTGCGGGCGGTCCGCCCGATCATCTGCACCAGCGAGGTCTCGCTGCGCAGGAACCCCTCCTTGTCGGCGTCCATGATCGCCACCAGCGACACTTCCGGCA
>CAYLLT010000053.1:20048-29958 GCA_964384465.1 uncultured Planctomycetales bacterium
GCGCAGCAGGTTCACGCCGACCAGCACGTCAAACGCGCCCCGTCGCAACTCGTTGAGAATCTCGACCCGCTCCAGCGTTTCGATCTCGCTGTGCAGATAGCGCCCGCGCAGCCCCTGCTGCTCGATATACGCGGCCAGGTCCTCTGCCAGCCGCTTGGTCAGCGTCGTGACCAGCACGCGTTCGCTGACCGCCGCCCGCTCGCTGATCCGCTGGAGCAGGTCCGGCACCTGCCCGCGGGCCGGCTGAACCTGGATCTGCGGATCGACCAGGCCGGTCGGCCGGATGATCTGCTCCACGACTTCGCCGCCGGTTTTCTTCAATTCGTACGGCCCCGGCGTCGCGCTCACGAACAACACCTGGTTCCAAATCGTCTCGAACTCGGCGAATTTCAGCGGCCGGTTGTCCAGGCACGACGGCAGCCGGAAGCCGTGCTCGACCAGCACCTCCTTGCGGCTGCGGTCGCCGCCGTACATGGCGTGAATCTGCGGCACCGTCGCGTGCGACTCATCGAGGAACAGCAGAAAATCCTTCGGGAAGTAGTCGATCAGCGTGAACGGCCGCGACCCCGGCGGCGAGCCGTTCAGGTGCCGCGAATAGTTCTCAATACCACTACAATAGCCCACCTCCCGGATCATCTCCAGATCGTACTTGGTCCGGGCCGCCAGCCGCTGGGCTTCGAGCAGCTTGCCCAGCCGCCGCAGCTCCATCAGCCGCAGGTCCAGCTCCTCCTGAATACTCGCGGCCGCCGCAGCCACGCGATCCTCCGGCATGACGTAATGAACGGCAGGGAAGATGAAGATGCTCTCCTGTGACGTGATCGTCCCGCTGGTGAGCGGGTCGATGATGTCGATGCGATCGACGGCGTCGCCGAAGAACTCGATGCGATAGGCGAACTCCTCGTTGGCCGGGTGCAGCTCGACCACGTCGCCGCGCACGCGAAACATCCCCCGGCGAAAGTCGATATCGTTGCGCGAATATTGCAGATCGATCAGCCGCCGCAGCAGCTCGTCGCGCTCGACGGTCTCGCCGACGCGCAATGTAATGACGCTCCGCTTGAAGTCCTCCGGCGAACCCAGCCCGAAGATGCACGACACGCTCGCGACAATAATGACATCGCGCCGCGAGACCAGCGAACTCGTCGCGCTCAGCCGCAGGCGATCGAGATCGTCGTTGCGCGAGGCGTCTTTCTCGATGTAGATGTCGCGCTGCGGGATGTACGCTTCGGGCTGATAGTAATCGTAATAGCTGACGAAGTATTCGACGGCGTTCTCGGGAAACAGCTCGACGAACTCCTCGTAAAGCTGGGCGGCCAGCGTCTTGTTATGGCTGATGACCAGCGCCGGCCGGTTCAGGTTCTGGATCACGTGGGCCATGGTGAATGTCTTGCCGGACCCGGTCACGCCGAGCAGACATTGATGATTCTGCCCGCCCTCGAACGCGCGGGTCAGCTTTTCGATAGCCGCCGGCTGATCGCCCGCCGGCTGGAATGAACTGCTGAGTTTGAATCCGGACATCGAAGCCCCCTGAGCTGTAGATTCATCGTAGTCCCGCAGCGGCAGGGCTTCAACCGATCGCGTCTTGGTATGGTGGGGGAATCAGCGGTACCACATCGCGCGATTTCCACGCGCCAGCTCACCGCAGACGGCCTTGCTTTTTCATGTCGCGTACGAAGGAGGCCAGCGGCCGGGTCGGACCGCCGCGGCGGGATTCAATCAGCTTTTCATTGACCCAGCGTTCGATAAGCCGTTCCGGAGTTGTTCTTCGCCGACGCGCCAAACGACCCAGCGCTGCGGCCGTCTGCGCAGGCAACGAATAGAACACCCGCCTATCTTCAATGATGAAGCGCTCACCCTTTCCCGACGACAGCGAATCGCTGACGTCGGTCCAGGAGTCGGTCAATTCGTAAAGCCTGTCCAGTTCCGCCCGACTATATCCGGTGCGTTTTGTGCCTCTCATAATTCCGTCTTTCTGATGCGGTCATGTCACGAGCGCTCAAGATCAGCGCCTGCCCACCGGTCTTGTGAATGAAAAACACGATCAAGTATCGCCCAGAACCTGTCTGCCCCCATGCCGAGTATATATCCTCCCCACGACGCAGACCTTTCTTCTGAAATCGAAATAAAACAGTACCGGTCAACAACTCCACGATTTCCTCTTCAGCTACATGATGCTTGCGCCAATTTTTCTCCCGATACTCCGGCAGGTAAATAATGCCCCGGATCCGACGCGGGGGACGGCGTCTCTTCATGATCTTGCTTTCGCATCAGACCAGCTCCATGCTAAGCCTCGGGGAATGCGGATGCAAGGAAAGTGAGATTTGCCGCTCATACTTGACACAACCATTTGACCCAACTGGAAAATCGGCCGCGGTTGTCGTATCTTATCCCTCGGTGCTGGCCGGCGGGAAGCACGGCACCGCCTCTCGAATGGACCCTGGGGCTCACTCTCTCGCTGATAAATATCCGGTTGTTTCCTCGTGCGCACTGATCCGTCAGAAGTCACCAATCGAAAACTGCTGAAATGGATGTTCGGGTTCCTCCGGCCGGTGAAGCCGCGCATTTTCCTGGCCTGCCTGTGGCTGTCGCTGTGGATCGCGCTCGAGATTCTGGCCGTGTGGCAGACCGCCCAGGCCATCAATCAGATCAAACTTGTCGCGCTCAATCCCCAATCCGCCCCGGCGGGATTCTTCAACTGGCTTACGCACGGCGGTCCGGCGGCCGAGGGCTTGCGGCGGACCGTGTTCATCCTCGGCGGCTTCATCCTGCTGATGGGCGTGCTCATCTATCTCCGCGAAGTGGCCAACATGAAGTTGAGCATGCACATGGTCTTCTATATCCGCGAGGCCGTCTACGACAAACTTCAGCGGGTGGGCTTCGCGTTCCACGACGCCATCTCCACCGGCGAGCTGATTAATCGTTCGCTCAGCGACCTTCAGAACGTTCGCTCCTTTATCAATTCGGCCGTGCTGATCACGCTGGAGATCGTGCTGATCGTCGGCGGTTACATCGCCCTGTTGATGACGCGCTCGCTGGGTGTGGCCCTGCTGGCGCTGCTGCCGCTACCGTTCTGGATCATCTACGTGATGAAGTTCAGCCGGCGGATTCAGCCGGCACTTCAGGCGGTCATGGAGGCGGGCGATCGTAACGTCTCCGTCATCACCGAGAACATCGCCGGCGTTCACGTCGTGAAGGCATTCGCCACGCAGGAGCAGGAGATCGCCAAATACGGCCACAGTTGCGACGAGTTTTTCTCACGGGTCATGAGGCGCGTCCGGCTGTTCGCCAACTTCACGCCGATCATCCGCAGCATCGCCATGGGCTCGCACCTGACGCTCTTCCTGGCGGCGGGGATCCTCATCATCAAGGGCCGGCTCGAAGCGGGCGACATCCTGATGCTCGGCTCGGCCATGGGCGCGATTCTCGGCCGATTGCAGCAGGTGGCGGTAATCAATGAGCAATACCAGAATGCGATCGTCTCGGCCCGCCGGCTGCACGAAGTGCTGATGGCCCCGCCGACCGTGGCGGTCCGGCTCGACGCGCGCCCGCTGCCGCCGGGGCCTGGTCATCTCAAGTTCGAAAACGTGACCTTCGGCTACAATCCGGACAAACCGGTACTGCGCGATATCAACTTCGAGGTCGCGGGCGGCAGCGTGGTGGCCATCGTCGGCCCGACCGGCGCCGGCAAGAGCACGCTGGCTACGCTCATCGGACGTTTCTACGACCCGCAGCGGGGGCGGATTCTCATCGACGGTATGGACACTCGCGACGCCGATCCGGCCAGCCTTCGCAGCCAGGTGTCCTACGTTTTTCAGGAGACGTACCTGTTCAGCGACAGCGTTGAAGCGAACATTGCTTACGGCCGGCCCGGCATTGACGGCGGCCAGATCGAGGCGGCTTCGCGGCTCGCCCAGGCCCACGAATTCATCGAGGAGCTGCCGGGCAGATACTCGGCCATTCTGACCGAGCGCGGCTCGTCGCTGTCCGGCGGGCAGCGTCAGCGGCTGGCCATCGCGCGGGCCGTGGTGACCAACCCGCGGATTCTCATCCTCGATGATGCCACCGCCGCCGTGGACCCCGAGACGGAGGAGCTGATCGCCAGAGCGATGCGTCACGTCATGACCGACCGCACCACCTTCGTCATCGCGCATCGGCTCAGTACGGTCAAGCGGGCCGACGTCGTCATCGTGCTGGAGAACGGCCGCATCACGCAGATCGGCAGGCACGAGCAGTTGCTCAAGGAGGAGGGCCACTATCGTGAGATCGCCGCCGTACAGCTTTACGGCGACATCATCGACCGCGATGCCGACGGCGACGTTCTCTCGCACATGGACCGCGTGAGCGACCCGCGCCGGCTGAGCGAGCTGGTGGCCGCCCGTGTTGAAGAGTACGCACCACCGAGGCACGGAGAGCACGGAGAAGAATGAGGGTCGAGAGGATGAATTCAAACGAAAAATATTCTATAAGGAACCCAGGAAAAAAGGAAAACAGGAATTCCCTTACTTTCCTTCATGGATTCCCTTCATTCCTGGTTTCCTTATATGAATTGAGGTCTCTGCTCTGATGTCGATATTGCGGTCAGTTCGTCCCAAGCGCGATGCGGTCCGTCCCGCCCGCCCGCGGACCGCGCGCGAGATCCCCGTCGATGACGATGAACCGCGGTATCGCCCGATCGACTGGCCGCTCATCAAACGGCTTTTCAGGCTGCTGGCCCCGTACAAGCGGCGATATGCCCTCGGCATCGCCCTCGGCATGATCATGGTCTGCCTCGAAATGCAGGGGCCGCGGTTCATGGGCTGGATCATCAACTGGACCACCGGCTACGTCGGCCACAGCCTGGAGCCGATGCCCACCGAGTCACAGGCGATCAAACGCGTGTTCGTTATCGTCGGGCTGTGGGCGCTCACGCTGAGCATCGCGGTGATCCTTCAGCGGGCCACCATCCTCATCATGGTGGACGCCGGCGAGCGCGTGCAATTCGACATCCGCCGCAAGCTGTTCGACCAGCTTCAGAAGCTATCGATGAGTTATTACGACCGCACCAAGCTCGGGCGCATCATCAGCCGCTGCACCAGTGACGTGAACAGCCTCCGCGAGATCAACGTCTGGGGCATCGACACCATCATCAAGAACATGCTGATGATGACCATCGCGGCCGCCATGCTGCTGCGGACCGAACCGCGGTTGTTCCTGGCCGTCGCCTGGCTGGGGCCGATCCTGTTTGTCTGCAACCGGATTTACCGCACCCGGGCCGGGCTGGTCTGGCAGCAGGTCCGCGAGGGGTTCACCCGCGTCTCGTCGAATCTGGCCGAGAACATCACCGGCGTGCGTGTGGTCACCGCGTTCAACCGGCAGTTCGAGAACCTCGGCGTGTTCAATTTCCTACAGGACCGCAACACCGCCAACAACGTGCGCGCCGCCCGCATCAACGGCGTTTACCTGCCCATGCTCCAGTTCATGGGCTTCGTCGGCAAGATGATCATCCTGCTCTACGGCGGATACCTGGTGGCCAGCGGCGGCATTCGCGGCGTGGGCTCGGTCGTGGCGGCCTTCCTGTACTGGGACTGGTTCATGAATCCTATCCTGAACTTCGGCAACTTCTATAACCAGCTCATGATGGCCATGGCTGGCGGCGAACGCCTGTTCAATCTGCTGGACATGCGGCCGGATGTTCAAGACGTAACGGACGCACGGCCGCTGCCGCGCGTGGTCGGCCGCGTCACGTTCGACCACGTCACGTTCGGTTATCACGCCGACCGGCCCGTGCTGCACGACATCTGCTTCGAGGCCCAGCCCGGCCAGACTGTCGCACTGGTCGGCGCGACCGGCAGCGGCAAGAGCAGCATCATCTCGCTCATCGCCCGCTTCTATCAGCCGCAGAAGGGCCGCATCCTTGTGGACGGCTGCGACATCCGCCACGTCACCGGTCACTCGCTGCACAAGCAGATGGGGCTCGTGCTCCAGGTCAATTACCTGTTCAGCGGCACGGTCATGGATAATATCCGTTACGCCCGTCCGGAAGCCTCCGATGCGGAAGTCATCGCGGCCGCGAAAGCCATCGGCTGCTTTGACACCATCATGGTCCTCCAGGGCGGCTTCCAGACCGAGGTCGGCGAGCGCGGCGCGAACATGTCGCTCGGCCAGCGGCAACTGATCTGCTTTACGCGGGCCTTCCTGGCCAACCCGCGCATCTTCATGCTCGATGAAGCCACCAGCTCGATCGACACCGCCACCGAGACCATCGTCCAGCGCTCGCTGGAGCGCCTGCTCGAAGGCCGCACGACGTTTATCGTCGCCCACCGCCTCAGCACAGTCATGCGGGCGGACTGCATCCTGGTCATCGATCAGGGCCGCATCATCGAGCAGGGCACGCACGCGCAACTCGTGCAACTGGGCGGCAAATACGCCCGGCTCTACGAGCAGTTCGTGTACCAAAACGACAATTGATGGTCTTCAGAGGACCGCGGCAATTTATTGCCGCACTGACCCCGTTGTCTGACTTCAATCGACCGTTACAATGGTTCCATGAGCCGGCTGAAATCCGACGAGCGCCGCAAACAACTGCTGTCATCGGCGGCCAGGTGTTTCGCCAAGGACGGCTACCGCGGGACCACCACCGCCAAGATCGCCGCCGAAGCCGGCGTTTCGCAACCGATCATCTACCGCCATTTCAAAAACAAGCACGACCTGTTCGTCGCCCTCATCGAAAAAGTGGCTGATGAGGTATTTCAGAATTGGAAAGAAGCCACGCGCAACGCCCGCACGCCGCTGGAGAAACTCCAGATCCTGCTGTACCGCAACCCGGCCACTTCCGACCCTTCGACCCGCGGCGTGTATCAGCTCCTCTTCCACGCCTCCACCGAAATGTCCGACCCGAAGATCCAGCAGGCCATCCGCGACCACTACGAACGCTACGTCCGCTCGCTGGCGTCGGTCATGAAGGAGGCCCAGGAAGCCGGCCAGATCCGCAGCGACGTGCCCGCCGAATGGCTGACCTGGCAGATCATCCACGCCGCCGTCGGATTCGCCATGATCCGGCCGCTGAACATACCAAGTCACACCAACCTGGAGTTCGTCCAGGGCACGATCCGGCTGCTCATCGAGCTGCTCAGCGAAAAAAACAAAGGAGCGGAAACAAAAAAGCGCGCCACTTCATGAACTATTGAACCAGCCCATTGCGATCTGGAGCGCGCGAGCAGATCGTGGCCACGCATCATTCATAGCCAGCGCCTGCACCGTCGCTCGACCGACATCCGATTTTCCTGAGATTGTGCCTTCCTCGCCGAGAGAAAAGTGCTCCTCCCACTGGTCTCGTAGAGGATGAAAGAGAGAGGCCTCTTGGCCTGATTCCGGATCTACAGCTTGCGTCTTATTGGACTTCCTCAGGCTACAGTGTGGGCATTGCAGGCATAGGTTGTCCAGCGCTGTCGGTCCTCCCTTCGATCGGGGAACGATATGGTCAATGTGAAAAATGGCCGATTGGCCGACTTGCAGGACACCGCAGTACATGCAGCGGCCGTTATCCCGTTGGAGGATACCGGTACGAAGCGATGCGGGGATCGAAGAAGAACTCACGAAGGCGTCCGATGGACAGCGGTCGCGAAGACCTGGGCGAACTCGGCCATCTCGACGAGGGCCTCCAACTCTTCGCGCTCGAGTTCGCTAAGCTGCCCTTCCGTGTTACGTTCGAGCAGAACGTGCATGCGTTCGACCAAGCGCTCGGCCATAATCGGTAGATCATGGGCAACGCTGGCCGGGAGCGTGACTGTGATGGATTCACCACCCATAACGAGTGAGTTTACCCAGTCTTCGCGAAAAAGGCCACCCGCAGAACGTCATCCCCACCGTACCAGCCCGATGTGGTACCTGGCCGCCATCTCCGGGTGATTGGGCACGATCCGTAGCGCGTAGCCGTAGCGGCCGCTGTATTCGCAGGGAATCGCGCCTGAATAACGATAGACTTCAGCGTTGCCGTTGGTACCCTCGCAACTCAGCGGCGCGGCGTTGCCGGTGGTGATGCTGCCGCGCGAATCCAGCGGCCCGAAATAGAGCTCCACCGAAACTTCATCCGGTAGGATCGAGCCCAGCCGAATCGACGCCGACACCGGCAGCTCGTTGCCGACGGTCGCTTCGTCGGGAATTTTCGCTTCGACCGATTCGATATTGACCTCGTTCCACTTGCTCTGGAGCTTGCTGCGCCAGGCGGCGACTTCCTTCGTGATCTTGTAGCCCTCCTGCCGAAAGCGGTGCCATCGGCGAGCGGCTGGCAGATAGAACTGCTCCGTGTACTCGCTCACCATGCGGTTGGTGTTGAACACCGGGCAGCAGCTTCGCATCGACGCCTTCATCGTCTTGATCCAGCGGCGGGGCAGCCCGTCCGAGCCGCGGTCGTAGAACATGGGCACGATCTCCTTTTCCAGCAGCTCGTAAAAGGATTCGGCCTCCATGTAGTCCTGATATTCCTGATTGCCGTAAATGCGCCGATCGCCGATCGCCCAGCCGTTGGTGCCGTCGAACGCCTCCGGCCACCACCCGTCGAGCACGGACATGTTGATCCCGCCGTTCGGCGTCACCTTCATGCCGCTGGTGCCGCTGGCTTCGTGCAGCTTGGTCGGCGTGTTGATCCACACGTCCACGCCCCAAATCAGCGCGCGGGCGATGGTCATGTCGTAATCTTCTAGGAACACGATGCGGTTACGCACGTCGGCTTCCTTGGCGAACTGCACGACCCGCTTAATCATCTCCTTGCCGGCTTCATCCTTGGGATGGGCCTTGCCCGAAAGCACGAGCTGCACCGGCTTCTTCGGGTCGGTCAGGATGCGCTTGAGCCGGTCCGGATCCCGCATCATCAGCACCGCCCGCTTATATGTGGCGAACCGCCGGGCGAATCCGAGCGTGAGCGCCTCGGGGTCGAGCACCTCCTCGGCCCCATGCACCTCGGCGGGCGGCGCCCCGCGGGCGATCATCTGGATGCGCATGCGCCGCCGGGCGAACGCCACCAGCATCTCCCGCAGCCGCTCGTGCGAACGCCACAGTTCCGCATCGGGGATCAGATCGATCCGCTGCCAGATCGACGTGTTCAGTGGATCGTCCGACCACTGCGGCCCCAGATACTGATCGAACAGATGGGCCACGTCGCGCGAAAGCCAGCTCCGAATGTGAATGCCGTTGGTCACCGACGTGATCGGGACTTCATTGACCGGCACGCCCGGATAAACGCCGCTGAACATCTTGCGCGAAACTTCCCCGTGTACCTTGCTCACCCCGTTGCTCAGGTGCGAAAGCCGCAGGGCCAGCACGGCCATACAGAACGGCTCGCGGTTATCCGCGCTGTTCATCCGCCCCAGTTCCAGCAGCGTCTCATCGCTGATGCCCAGCGCGTGGCAATAACTGCTCATGTACTTGGTGACCAGGGCGGGCGGGAAGGTGTCGATGCCGGCCGGGACGGGCGTGTGCGTAGTAAAGACTGCCCCGGTGGCGACCACCTCGCGGGCTTCCTCCAAATTCAGCCCGTCCTTCCGCATGCGCTGCTGGATCCGCTCGATGGCCAGGAACGCGGAGTGCCCCTCGTTCATGTGGCAGACGGAGGGCTCGATGCCCATCGCCGCCAGCGCCCGCAGTCCGCCGATGCCGAGCACGATCTCCTGGCGGATGCGCGTCTCCTGATCGCCGCCGTAGAGCCGGCCGGTGATCTCGCGGTCTTCGGGCTGGTTGCTGGGCGTATTGGTGTCGAGCAGATAGAGCACCACCCGCCCGACCAGCGTTTTCCACACGTAGAAATCGACCGGGTGGCCGCCGATGTCCACGCTGATGAGCAGCGGCTGTCCCTTGCTGTCGCGAACCTGGCTCACCGGGAGCATGGAGAAATCCAGGTCCGGGTAGTCCTCAAACTGATATCCGTCATTCGTCAGAT
>CAYLLT010000053.1:29968-39368 GCA_964384465.1 uncultured Planctomycetales bacterium
CAGCGGCAGGCCCAGATCGGTCGCGCTCTTGAGATGATCGCCGGCCAGGACGCCGAGGCCGCCCGAGTAAATCGGCAGGCATTCGTGCAGGCCGAACTCCGCCGAGAAGTAGGCGATGGTTCCGACCGTCTCTTTGCCGTAGTTATCTTCGAACCAGGTCGGGTGCTTGAGATAGCCGTCGAGTGCCTCGAGGACGCGCGACAGCGCGGCAATATACGCCGGGTCGCGGGCCAGCCGATCCAGCCGCTCCTGCCGCAACCGGGCCAGCATCATCACCGGGTTGTGTCTGAGTTCCCGCCACAGGTCGATATCCAGCCGGCGGAACAATTCGATCGCGTCCGGGTTCCACGTCCACCACAGGTTGTACGCCAGCTCACGCAGCGGCTGGAGCGGTTCCGGTAACGCGGGCAAAACGACGAAACTGCGAACTTGATTCATGACTCAACCACCGATTGATCGCTTGAGGAGCCTCAGGTGGAAGTACCGGATCTATCAGAGCCGCGACCGTGAGGGAGCGGTCGGTTCCATCTGTTTCGCTCCCTCACGGTCGCGGCTCGGTTCATGTAAGCATTCCGACTCCATAACACGAATCCAGCGGCGGAATCTCACCCAGCTTTTCGCCCGGCCTGCCGATGGGCCAGGCTCTCTCTCGCATTGTAGCATCGGCAAACCGCCGCACAGGCTATGTTATTAAACGCGAAATGGGGTGTTTCGGCCAGTCCCCGATGAACGTCCGGGGCGGCATCGGTGACTTTTTCAGTGTTAAAATAAGCCCGTGACGCCTTTCCGCCGCTGGGTGTGGCACGGGCGTCTCGCCCGTGGGGGTTTCGAGGGTGGTGTGCCCACGGCTGATCGCGTGGGCATGCGAGCTCGTAGGGTCCGCTCTGAGGCTGGGAATTTATCCTTGACATGCATGATAACATCGCGGCATGGAAACATCATTACTTTATTCCTGGCATGGATTTGAACCCAATCGAATGGTCCGAATCGGCAGTACCACCGGAGCCTCCGGGCGGCCGAGCCGGCTCAAAGCACTCGTCGATGCGGGCGAGCTGCTCAAATCCGAGTGTCGCTCCAGGCGAGTCACCTCGGATTTCTAGGCGCGATGGCCCAGTCGAGGAAATCTTCGCGGGAAAGGTCCGGCGGGGGTGGGTCGCCGACGGGTGGATAGCGTTTATACCAGTCCGCCAACCGGTCGAGCAGTTCGGAAACGACTTTCTCGCGGCCGGGCTCGCGGGCGATGTTGTGAAACTCCTGCGGGTCCTTCAGTTCGTCGTACAGGCGCACGCTCCGGCCCTTCGGCGGCACCACCGGCTCATACCCGATCCAGATCAGGTCCGGGGCTTTGCTGGTCTGGTAGATCAGTTTGTATTGATCCGTCCGCACCATGGCTTCCTGAGTTTGCTGGTATTCACTGAATACGGCGTCGCGGACGCTCGCGGTCTGGCCCTCGATCAGGGGTTTGAGCGATTGGCCGTGCAGATCGCGTGGCGGTGGGGCATCCGCGCGATGGGGCACCTGGAGATAATCCAGCACGGTGGGCGCGAGATCGACCAATTCGACGAAGGCGCCGGTCGATGCACCGGTACGGATGCGGCCGGGGAATCGCACAATGAACGGCACGCGCACGCATCGCTCGAATAACGTGTGCTTCTCGAACCGGCCGTGCTCGCCGAGGTGATAACCGTTGTCGGCGATGTAAATGACCAGCGTGTCGCCGGCCAGATGCAGCCGCTCGAGCGCGTCGAGCACGCGGCCAACCCGCGTATCCAGCCAGGCGACGGAGGTGTAATAGCTGGCGATGATGCCCTGCTTGTCAGCGCGCGTGAGGTCCACAAATACCTTGGGAATCCCGCCGGCGTCCTCCGGGCCTTGCTCCGGGACCGGCATGTCTTGAGGACGATACAAATGAGCGAATCCCACCGGGAACTGGAAGGGCGAGTGCGGCTCGTGAAAACCGATCTCGACGAACCAGGGCTCCTCCTTGTGCTCGGTCATGAAATCGATGGCCCGGTCGGCGTAGAACGTGGCCGCCATCTCGTCGGCGAAACGACCGAAGGGGCGGTAAAAGCCGTTGAGCCAGATGCGCGCGGGATCGTGGAACGGCTTCCACTGCGGCAGGACTTCCATTCCTTCAGGGAGTGGTCGGTGCTCGCGCTTCGCATCCGCCTGCCGATACGACTTCTCGTCGATATCAACCTCGAACCCGAACGATCCGGGTGCGTTGAAGTTCATCTTGCCGAATGCGCCGGTGTGGTAGCCCGCCTCGCGCAGGCGATGGGCCAATGTGTAAGCATCTTTTCCCAACGGCTGCGTGTGCAAACTGACGCCGGTGCAGTGCGGATAACGGCCGGTGAGGAACGACTGTCGCGAAGGGTCGCAGATCGGCGCGTTGACGTATGCCCGATCGAACCGCATGCCCTGCGCCGCCAGGCGGTCGAGATTCGGCGTCTTCGCCAGTTTGCTGCCATACGACCCGATCACATCGGCGCGATGGTCGTCACCGACGATCAGGAGCACGTTGGGCCGCTTGTCCGCTGCCATCGCGGCGGAAAGTGAGAAGTGCGAAGTGAGAAGCGAGAAAACGCCCAGCAGCGCAAAACGCCTGAGATCAGGTTTTCTCACTTCTCACCTCTCATCTGAGCGCAGCCCAGCATCACAGGTTTTTCAGGATGCTCGACAGCAGCACGATGACCGCGCCCAGCGCGACAATGATCCCCATCCACATGGGCCGCTTTTTGCGCATGCCCTCGAACGCCGGGCTTCGACCGGTGACCGCGATGGCGATGAAGAACAACCCCAGCGCGAGCAGCACCTTCACGCCCCAGATCGCATGATAGAGCGGCTGGCCCTTATGCAGGGGGAACTGAATGATGCTGTTGTAGGTGCCGCTCAGAATGATTAAGAGAATACAGGTGTGCACCACGCGGGCCCACCGGCGAATCAGCGCGGGGCTGAACTGACTGCCGACTTCCGGCGGAATGTTTGCCTTGGCGGTGGGGTGCAATACCACCCGAAGGAAGAATGTGCCGCCGACGGCGACGATCACAGAGAAAATGTGTATCCAGCGGTTGACGATGAATAGAACGTTCAAATCAGCGAGCATGCTACCTCCATTGAACTTCGGCAGAACAAGGACCGCGTCAACTTGTTGACGCACCGCGGCGATGGATCGCCGCCGAACACTCTATTTACTGGCTCTCTGGTTGATCTCGCCCAGCAATTTGTGGCTGCGGTCGAACGCCTCCGTGCTGCGCATCCGGTCGAACAGGCCGACCACCCGGGTGAGCAGCTCCCGCGCCGCATCGGGTTTGCCGTCCTGGACCAGCGCCCGCGCGCGCATGTACAGCGTGGTCATCTGTTCGAGCGAGCCCGGCTCGGTGTTCATCTCCGCGGCGGCAAATTCCCGATCGGCGCCGGCATAGTCGTAAAGCCGATCGGCGAGCGCCGCGCCGGCGATCATGTTCGCCGCCCATCGCCGCCACGCGGACTGATCGGCCCCGCCCCCGGCACGTTGAAGTGCCGTCACCGCCGAACGAAGCCGCTGTTTGTCCGGACTGCCGCCAGGCTTCGTTCCGTACAACACGCCGACTCCAACTGCGAACGGATCGCTTGCGGCGGCGGGCATCGACGTTGTGGATTCGGTGACGGCCACGACATCCAGCGCGCGAGCCGCCTTCGCCGCCGCCGCCAATTCCAACTGTACCGGATAGATCAATGTGTAACGATCGGATGTGCCTGTCGGCCCGGAGGGAACGTACAGAATCGAGAGCAGTTCGCCCGCGCTGCGTGCCGATGCGTGTTGTAGCCGGATGTGGGTCATGCCCGGCGGCGCGTCCGCCGGCGCGGGCGTGCTCAGCAGCACCAACTGATAATACGTCGAGGTCGGTTGCGGCTCCTTGGCCGGCGGGACCTCGCCCGGCCGCGGCTGCCCCGTACCGGCCGCAACCGTCCGCGACGGCGCCGCCGGTTTCCCCGCCGGGCGAACCGGACGGGCCTGGAGATCCGGCCAATTAAACTCCACACCCTCACAGCCGCACAACAGCACGGCACCCACACTACAGATCAGGAACGTACTCAGACTGAAACGTACGCGGAGCATGAAAAGGGTCTCGTGAAAGAATCGATGGACCGCTCGGCGGGCATCATAACCGACGTTCAGGACATCTGCATGCAACAAGGAGTTTTAACCGCCAGGATTCAGCCAAATGGCCTGGTAAGCTTTAGCTGACGGTATAAGTGAGCACCTTGGCGTAATCGATGGCGATGGGGGACTTATATTCTATATAGAGTATATAAGAACTATTAACGGGCATACACTCGCTGCTCGATTCGGAGGGGTAAGGCCCTTTCAGTGCGGTATTCAGGCTCAACGGACTCAGAGGGTGCGCGAGAAGCGGTCAAACGATCCGAGCCGCGACCGTGAGGGAGCGGTCCTCTGCGGTCCGCTTCCTTACGGGCGCGGCTCTGAAAGGTTTTCTCACGCACCCTCTCCGAAACACGGTCAAATTGTTTCACGTGGAACAAGCCCGTTACGCAATCCCAACGGATAAAGTTTGCCAAGACCAACTGATGAGCTTTTCGTGTTCCACGTGAAACATCGCCGTATCACACAAAAATGGGGTCAGAGGACTTGTCCTCTCCCGCTCGTCATGTTATTCTCAACCGCTGATTCGTGGTTCCTTTGCCATGGAGGGCAACGCTATGCAAAAAGCCGTCAAACGCCTCGGACGAGGCCTCAGCTCACTTATCCCCCTTCCGGAGGAGATGTCCATCTCTGAGGAAACCGGCCCGCCGGCAGACGCCGCCGGCCAACCCGTCGCCATTCTTATCGATGTCGGCCAGATCCGCCCTAATCCGTTTCAGCCGCGTAAGGACATCGCTCCCGCCCAGCTTCAGTCCTTGGCCGAGTCGATCCGCAAATCCGGCGTCCTCCAACCCATTGTGGTGCGTCGGCAGGTTGATTCGCTCTATGAGCTGGTAGCCGGCGAACGAAGATGGCGGGCCAGCCAGATGGCCGGCTGCCCGCATATTCCTGCCGTCGTTCGTGAGGCCGACGACGAGGAAATGCTCGAGATCGCCCTGGTCGAGAATATCTTCCGGGAAGATCTCAATGCTATCGACCGCGCGCAAGCCTATCGCCGCTACTGTGAGGAGTTTCATCTCACCGCAGAAGATGTCGCCGGCAGGCTGGGCGAAGACCGCACAACCGTTACGAACTACCTGCGGTTACTGGATTTACCGTCGGAAGTGAAAGACTGGGTGGCGGGGGGCCAGCTCTCGATGGGGCATGCCCGTTGCCTGCTGGCCTTGCGCTCGCCGAGTGAACTCGTGCGAACAGCGAAGCAGGCGATTGACCAGGGCCTTTCCGTCCGGGCGGTGGAAAAGCTGGTCCGAGAGCGGGTAAGTGTCCGGGTATCAGCCAGTCAACCCGCCGCCGAGAGTGGTGATGCTAAACGGGCACAGATCCGCAGCGTGGAGCAGGCCTTCGTCCAGTCGCTCGGTACCAAGGTCGAGATACATGAATCCCGTCGTAAGGGGGCGGGCAAGATCGTGATCCACTATTACAGCCTCGACGATTTCGATCGCATCAGCGAGAAGCTGGGTGTCGATCAACAGTAAAACCTGCCACTTAAAACCCTATCGACTGAGCAGCCTTCGGCCCCTTACATGGCCCAATGCACCGTAAATTATTGTCAGATATAATCTTAATACTGGTTAACCGGTATGCAGACGCGGCGCGAAATTGAGGAGTTGTTGACCGCCGCCGGCATTCGCCCGCTCAAGCGGTTCGGCCAGAACTTTCTGATCGACCACAACCTGATGAACAAGCTGGTAGCAGCGGCCGAAATCGGCCCTAGCGACACCTTGCTGGAAGTGGGGCCTGGGACGGGGTCTTTAACTGAGAAGTTATTAGAGGTGTCGGCTCATGTCGTCGCGGTGGAGATCGACCGCGGCCTTCAGTCCATCTGCCGGTCGCGGTTTGATGGGTCCAGCCAATTCACATTGATCGGGCGAGATATTCTGGACCGCAAATCCGCGATCGCCCCGCAGGTGCTGAACGAGCTTCGGGAACAGCAGCGCGAACTCGGCGGACGTATTCTGCTGTTGTCAAATCTGCCGTATCAGGTGTCCGCGCCTGTGGTTATAAACCTGCTGCTCGGCGATCTGCCGGTCTCGCCGATGTGCTTTACGATTCAGGCTGAGGTCGCCGACCGGATCACCGCGCGGCCGGGCGGCAAGGAATACGGCCCGATCAGCGTCATCGCGCAGGCCCTTGGCCAGGTTCGGCGGATCGCCCGCGTCCCGCCCCAAGCCTTCTGGCCGGAGCCCAAAGTGCATTCGACGATGCTCCGGCTCGACCGTCGAACCGACCGACCGCCGGAGGATGTGGTGCAGACGCTCATCCGGCTCGTTCACGGCTGCTTCGGTCATCGACGCAAAACCATGCGATCCAACCTGCGCACGTTGTTGAATCAACAGGAGATCTCGCGTGTGGAACTCGACGGACGCTGGGACCTTTCGCTTCGGCCGGAGCAGTTGACGGTCGAGCAATGGCTCCAGTTGGCGGAGTCGATCAACCTAGTTGGGATTGATTGATATTCGATTGCGCTTTTGGGTTCCGCGCGTATTCCATCGAAAAGAGGCTCGCGAACGAAGCCGTTCGACACCGATATTTTCCATAACCGCGCGCTGTTGGCATGACGGCCAGAAAATATCTGAAATACGGCAGGACAGGCGGCTCAATTTTTTGTACAATCCCGCCGTCGTCCCTCACCATCGGCGGCGCGGTCGCCGGGAGCGGCCACACATTTCCATCGGTCGGGCACATATTGTCATGGAGGACACGCGGTGCATTCCACACGTTTCTATCTCAGTCTCGGACTTCTCGGTCTGCTGGTTGCGGTTGGTTGTAAGCATCCGGACGAACCCATCACCGTTGGGCCCAAGAAGGATTACAACAAGCAGTTGCCGCCGGGCGAGAAGGCGCTGGTCAAGCTGACCGACCCGGCCGACTTCCCCGACTTCAGCGAAGGGTTCGAGCGCCGGGCCGGGCTCGAAGAGGCCGCTCAATACAGCCTCGACTACCTGAGCCGCAAATCGTCGCAGCACTTCTTCCCTTATCTGGACGTTTCGCATGAGCGGGCCGTCGCCAGCGTGCGGGCGTTCCTGGAGGTATTACGGACCGCACGCTCGCCGGAGGAATTCGACACCCAGATCAAAGCGCGTTTCGAGATTTACAAGTCGCGCGGCTGTGACGACCGCGGCACGGTGCTCTACACCGGCTACTACCGGCCGATCTTCGACGCCCGCCTGCGGCCGGACAGCGAGTTCCGCTTTCCTCTCTATAAGAAGCCGCCCGACCTGGCCCAGGATCCGGTCACGTTCAAATACAGCGGCAAGGGCGGCGGACCGTACCTGACGCGAGGCGAAATCGAACGCGGCGCACTGAACGGCAAGGGACTTGAGCTGTGCTATCTGCGCGACCGGTTCGAGGCGTATATCGTGACCGTTCAGGGTTCCGGCCGGCTGCGGCTGGAGAACGGCCAATACTTCGACATCGGCTACAGCGGCGACAACGGCCACGAGTACAAATCGGTCGGTCAGACGCTGGTGGAAACGGGAGCTATCCCGCCGGACGAACTTTCTCTGCAGGGGCTTATCAGATTCTTCCATCAGCATCCCGACAAGCTCGATGAGGCCCTCGCGGTCAACAGCCGCTACGTATTCTTCACACCGCGAAGCGGCGGGCCGTACGGGAGCCTCAACGTGCCGGTGACGCCGTTCCGATCGATCGCGACGGACAAGGAGGTTTACCCGCGTGCCTCCGTGGGCTTCCTGCATACGCAACTGCCGGCCCGCGCCGACGGCGTGATCCGCAACCATAGTTATTCCGGCTTCGCGATGGATCAGGACACCGGCGGGGCGATCCGTGCGGCGGGCCGATGTGACGTGTTCATGGGCACCGGCCCCGAGGTGGGCGAGATGGCCGGCCGAACATTCTCCGAGGGCCAGCTCTACTACATCTTCGTCAAGCCGGGTGCGGAGATGTCGGCGACGATGGCCGGCCCCGCGCCGCCGCCGCTGCCGAGTCACTGAGGGGAGCAGAGGAAATGCCTCGGTTGCACGTCAATGGCATCGTGCGTGAAGCCAACCGGTTTCGGCAGGCGCTGACGCTGCCCATGACCTTCGCACGCCGCGACGCGCTGGCGCGACAGCGCCACCGGTTCGTGGCGCAGGTCGATGATCTCCTGCGTCGTCACGGCGGTTCACCGGCCCATCTGCCCGGACCTTCCCATCGGGCGTACCTGTTCCTCAAACGTCTCGACCTCGACGGGATCAAACTCGTCGATGATCTGGGGCCGCCATGTATCAGCGCTCCGCCGGATTCATCCGTTCGCATCGCTGATGAATCGATCCGCTTCACCGGTCTGCGGGTTTTCTTCGACCAGATTCTGGATGATGCCGCATCCGCTATCGCCGCCCAGCGGTTCAGTGCCGCGGCGTTTCATTGTATCGTTGGCGGTACCGCCGAGCGGCTCAACCATGTGATCGACCGCGACCATCTCCAGCCGAAACAGATCAAACCCGAATCGCGCGATCTGCTGGCCTGGTTCCGTTACTTCGCCCGTGAAGAGGCGATCGGGACGTACGCGGATGCGGTAGGACGCGCGCAGAAAACGTTCGCCGGGTCCGACTTCGCTCCGCTCCGATGGAAGCTGCCGCTGCTGGTGCACTTTCGGCCGTCGCAGCATCTCTACCGCTGGAAAATTCTGAGCGACGCGACGCGAATCACGCTATCGACACCAATGATCACGTTTGATGAGCATATACTGGAAGAGCTGATGCAGCAGATGCTGGGCCGGCGCCACTCGCCGCCGACGGTCACCGCCGCCATGCTGAGCGACGCCTATCAAACCGTGGTCCTCGAATTGGAGTCATCCGGAGGTATTGTCGAGCGGACCCGCGGCATCGCCCACGATCTGGGCGAATCATTCGCGCGGGTGAACGCGCAATATTTCGGCGGCCAATCGTCCCGGCCGAAATTGACCTGGAACCGCCGCATCACCGGTTTTAAGTTCGGCCACTACGACTACGTGCAGGACACGGTGATGGTCAGTTGCACGCTGGACCGCGCGGATGTGCCCGCCTTCGTCGTCGATCACGTGATGCATCACGAGCTGCTGCACAAAAAGCACGGCTTCCGCTGGCGCAGCGGCCGCCAGTGCGTACACACGGCGGCGTTCCGCGCCGAAGAGGCGAGCTTCGCACAATACGCCGCCGCCGACCAATTCCTGCGCAAGCTCAGCGCCGAAAGGGTTTGAGAGGGTGTGTGAGAAGGCCTTTCAGAGCCGCGCCCGTAAGGAAGCGGGCCGCAGAGAACCGCTCCCTCACGGTC
>CAYLLT010000054.1:0-39073 GCA_964384465.1 uncultured Planctomycetales bacterium
GAGCGGCCGAAACCGCTACGGCGTGGCGAAGGCCCGCCTAAACTGTCACGGACCCCGCGGTTCGTGGCCGGAAGTCTCCGTCGAACCTGCCCCTGCATATTTCAGCCCGCCCGCCAGCCTGTTCGTCGCCTCGGTGGTTGAAGCATTGTTCGGCCTGCAGGCGGATGTACCGGCTGGTGTTCTGGTCGTCTCGCCGTCGTTCCCGACGCGCTGGCCGTCCGCGAAGCTGCAACTCGCCGATTTTCGGGCCGAGTATAAGCGGGCTGATAGCGCTCGACGAAAAGGCCATGATCCCCGACATCGACTGGGTTACACTTCGTGTTTTCCCGGCGTATCCGCACATGCCATGGAACGGCTCGCGTCCGCCACTTGAGGGTGTGGAAATGCAGAACACAATCGCATGCCCGGATCTTCCGCACATTGACTTTGCCCTGCCGAAGCGCAAGTTCATTCCCGTCTCGTTCAAGGTCGGCCGGCCGGTCCACGTCCTCGATTTGAAGGGACGCGTGTTTCGCAAACTTTATGTGCTGCTGATCCCCTTCCTGGACAATCACGACATGTTCTGTACGGTCGGCCGCGTCACGGTCCGTAGCACCGAAGACGTGGTCTATTCACGAACGCTGCGTTTTCCAGGCGATCTGGACTGGTGGTTTCCGCCGACCGTCGTGCGGGAGTTCGCCACGGTCAGCGAAGGGCGTTCGGATCGGTTCGGCCTGCTGCCGTTGCTGCCGCCGGAGCGGGCGGACTGGAACGAAGGACTGCCCCCGGCCATCCCTCAGCCGCGCTTCTGGAGTTCGAGCCTGGCTGTGGTCACTCCCTCATCGGTCATGAACGTCATCGAGGTGGACCTCGGCCGGCCGGTGGAACTTGAGTCCCTCACGCTCGAAGCGATTGGGGTTGATCCGTCGTTCGGGATTGTGGCGGTCACAGGGCTGACGCCGGAGGGGCTGGATGCGCTGCAGAACACGCCCTGGAATCCGCCCGCGCGATTCCATCCCCCACGGACGATCTTCAGCTTCGAGCATAATCCCAGTCTGAACGGCTGGCGCATCGAGGGCGATGCATTCAGCGTGGCAACGATTCCTTCGCTTTTTATGACCCCCACGCTGAACTCGCTCGCCCAAAAGGGTGAGGCGGCGATCGGCAAGGCCATCTCGCCGGACTTCCAGTTGATGCGCGGCGACGATGTCCTGCTCATTCAATACCATGGTGGCCGCTCGAAATCCGATGACGGGGCCGGGCTGCTGGCGATCGATCTGGTTGACTCCGTCACCGGCCAACGGCTGCATCGGCTCAAGATTCAAGCCGACCATACGCTCAGGTGGGCACGTATTCCCGCCCGCGGGTGGGCAGGCAAGTCGGTACACATCGAGTTGATCGATCAGAACGCGGACAAGAGCTTCGCGTGGTAGGGGGTGGCACAAGTCAAGGCCACGGGAGAATGAATCCCCGGGTTGCATACGATCCATGAACAAAACCTGGAGAACGCCGGTCTTGATCGCGACGGCGGCGAGCCGCTGAGTTCAAATGCGTAAGCTGAGCATGGTCTCGTTTCATGTCCGACAGAATCCCGCCGCAACCGCTCTCGGCAGCCGGCGCGTTACGGCAACCGGCTCAGCACGAACGGCTCAAACAAACCGTAGCCGACGGTCGAATACTCCTTGCCCGCCGGCGGGCCGTGCTCGGGAGCATTGTCCCACATGCCGGGCCAGGCCATCCCCAGCGGCGGCTTGCCGTGGTGCGGCCCGAGCGTATTCTTCAATGTTCCGATGACGATCACTTCAATCGTGTTGTCGCCGACCTTCAGCCGATCAGTCACGTCGCACTCCCACGGCTGGCGCCAGATCGACCCGGCTTCCTGGCCGTTCACAATGACACGAGCGATACTGCCGCGCCAGTCGGGCAGCGAGACAGCGTAGCGGCCACCAAACTTTTCGAGTCTGTACGCCTGCTGATAGCTGACTCCCGCCGCGTACAGTGGCAGGCCCTGTTCGTTCCACGGGCGAAGAAAAGGGGTCAGGTTCATTTTCTGCGAAGCACCCTCCGGGCCATTCCGGGAAAATGAACCTGACCCCTTTTCTTCGCCGATGATGAGGAAGCCCTTGTCCACGGGTTTGAGGCTGAAGCCGCCGACGACGTACGCCGCTTCCAGTTCGTGGAACATGGTCATCGGCGAGGCTTTGATGGTCACGAAATTCTCGCCAGGCTTGGCCGTCGAATGAATGTCGAGCTTGCCAAATGATCTGTCCAGCCACCAATTTTTGTCAGCTTTGACCTCCTGGCCATTGCAACTGACCATGTACAGGTCCGGTCGCTCAATCACGATCGCCAAATCCGCGGGCACGCCGCCTTCGATCTTGAAATGATACGTCGCTTCGAACCCGCTGTTCCTGTCGAATGTCCGCGATAGCAGTTCGTCCTTGTATTGCACGGCCCGGTCCCACGGGTTGCGGTCCACGCCGTTTTTCTTGAATGCGAATTCAGCGGCCTTGAGTACGTACACATCCTTGCGCGTCTCGCCGCCCGCGGTGATATCGACATAATCGAGTGTCAGCACGTTCGCAGCCGCGCGTCGTACCTTCAGTGGGGCCGACGGAGCCACTTGCTCGCCGGTATGCCAAGTGGGAGGGGCAGGGGGAGCCGTCGACTTGCCCCCAGCATCGGCTATATGCAGCAACAAGCTACCGCAGGGCGGCAGCCGAAATGTCACGTTGTGCAAGCGAAGAAAAGGGGTCAGGTACCTTTTCTGCGAAGCACCCTCCGGGCCGTTCCGGGAAAAGGTACCTGACCCCTTTTCTTCGCTCGGATAAGACCAGATGTGCCCGGTTTGCGGATCCCACTGTTCGATTGCATCTGTGCGCGTGGTCACAGTACCGAGGGCCTGGGCATCGATGCTCGTATTGACCAGCAGGAGCAGTTGACCGTCAGCCAGTTGGCGCCGCTGATGAAAGAGTATGCCTTTGGAATCCGAGGCCATTTCCACATCAGCCCGACGATCGCTGAAGTTCTTTTCGAGCGGCAATTCATGACTTGCTCGCCACACCGTCTCGATAAATGTGGAAGGCTCGACGATGCGCCATGATGCTTCTCGAGCAATCGTCTTGGGCCGATCGGAGACGATGCCGTCAACACGATTCGGAACACCACCGGAGCAGATCAACGTTCCCGAGGTGGTCCTGGAGAATGATTCGAGCAGGTCCAGCGTCTTGCTATCCAGGTTCTCGGTCATGGGCGGCACGATAACCATCTCGTATTCGCGCTGGCCAACGACCAGCAAGCCGCCGCGAACCGATCCGTAGCGGGCAATGAGATCTTCGCTTCCGATGTCGAATTCCACTTGGTGCTTGGCCAGATCAGTGACGACTTTCTGAAATGTGTCCCCCAATTGCTTTAGCTTGGAGTCGTCGCACGCTTCGGTGTTGTACATCCAGGCGGTGGTGGTCGGCTCGATCAGCAGGATACGATTGATTTCCCGGCCTTGTGACATAGCCGCGGAAAGGCGCGTGAAATAGTCAGCGAGCACGTGGTATTCGTTCCACCATGGTTCGTGGTAGGAGAAGCTTTGGGGATGATCGTGTTTTCGGGCGCCTCGAATAGTGATGTACGACAGGTGTTGATCGAGCGTGTTGACGCCCAGAACGTAGAGCCAGTCGCCGATCCGCTTCATGTCCTCGAAGCGCATGTCCCAGCCGCCGGCGCCGTAGGCCTCGCAGAGCGTGCGCTGTTTGCCGAGCTGATTTGCCACGCTGGCGAGTTCCTTGACGCTGCGTACGTTGCCGAACTGGGCGTGTACGTCCTCGTTGTACTGATTCATAAGAATGTCGATCGCCGGCCTTTGGTGCCAGCCGTACATGGCCATGTTGTCCGGGACGCGCAGGCCGATGGGCCAGTCGTGCTCCCAGTAATGGCCGGTCAGTTCGAGGTGGTTCTTCTCGCAGTAGTCGCCGTAGGGTTTCGCCCACCGTTCGACGAAGAGGTCTCTGAGCGTCTCGAAGTAGTGATGCCGGACCTTGCGGTAGTCGCCGACCGGTCGGCTCAGGCAGATCAGGTGATCGGTCAACTCATAACCCCATCTCTTCTTGAACTGGGCAGGCAGGTCGGGCGTCCACGGCAGACCGCCAGCCGGCAGGATATGCGGCTCATCGGTGAACGAGCCGGGCACCCGTTTGCCGAACTGCTCGCCAAATGCATGCTTGTACGCATCGTGTGTGACCTCAAGGAATTTCTGCGTGACCCCCGGATGCAGTAGATCGACGTACGAGCGCCCGCCGTGCCAGGGTTGTCGCGGGGCAATCTGGATTTCCGCGGCCACATACTTGCCGGCGGGCAGCTTTTCGGATCGAGATGCTTTTTCGCTGACATTCCCGTAGGTCTCACCCGTGATCCGATAGACCGCCACGGTCTCTTTCTTCCAGGCCGGCACTGAATCACTCGCGTGGAAGAACAACCCCTTGCCGCAGGCCTCGGGCATCAGCTCCGGCACATGGCCGCCGGCAAAGCCCGATGGGTAGGAGTTCTCGTCGTAGATCCAGACGTTCATGTCCAGCCGCTCCGCCTCGCGCAGAGTGGCTTTCCAGAGCTGCATCCATTTCTCGGAAAGATAGGGTGTCATCAGCCCTGGCCGAGGGTGGACAAAGACCTGGCGGACGTGCTGGCCTGCCAGGTCGCGCAGGGTGTCGAGGACTTCCTGTTCCGTGAGGTCGTCGTTCCAGACCCACAGCGGCGAGGAACTGTACTCTCGCGTTGGAGCAAGAAATGCTTGTCTGGCCGCGGCGGAATCTGATCGCCGGGCGGCACAACCCCCCGCACTCCAGGCAGCCAGGACCAGAATCAGTGAGGACAGAAGTGGATTCTTGAAGCAAAGCATGTGTTGTCCTTTCAACGGCACGAGAGACCGTCCAAAACGCCATCAGCGAACGCCGCTTCGATTTCATTCGCGGGACCAGCCTTGAGGGACGCGTGCCGAGAGCGATCAGGTCCTCGGGGAGCGTTTCTAACTCCACTTGGCCGACGCGGCAAGTGCCAGCCGGTCCCGAGAAAGAGGTCAAAAGCCTTTGGACTTGTTTACCTGTATCCTGTACGGCTCAATGCCAGGACCTCCTCGACGTTGCTCATGATGCTTGCAGGAAGACAGCGGCATCGTTCTCTCACAGTCGGCTCCTCTCTTGATTGTGGGCCAGTGCACCTCGAAACACCACACCGCCAAGCGGCGGGCATTGACCGGACGCTTGCGGCCGTTGTACCTTGGCCGACCAAGGCTTGGCGGCGCAGCCCAGTGAGGATATCTGGGGAATCTCGGCCTGGCGAGAGCCCCAAACGAACGGTTGTTTCGCCTCGAAATGTGCTGGCGCTGCCGACGGTACCGCAGATCAACCATCTCCATGAGGGCGCGGACGATGCATCGCTGGGTACGTTTTGCGATCCTGGCGGCTTGTCCTTGCTGCATGATGGGGTGTGCGCTCGGCAGAAAAGATGCCCCGCGGTCGATGTCTGAAGACGACGTCCTGATCAACAAGCTCCATGCCCATCGGATCATGGGGTCGGCCAACGCTCAAACCCGGCGCCTGTCGTTACCCTTACTTCGCGGCATGACCCACGACGCCCCGGTCTACGCGGATCTGCCCACGCAGGTCCAGCCCGTCGGCTATTGGCCGGAAGTGAATGGTCGCCGGGACCCGCGGCGGGTTTTGCTGTTCGCGTGCGGAACGTCATCCGAGCAGCTCGCCTTCAAGAGAGGAAAACCTTCCATCGGAGTGTTTCAAGGTCCGAAGGCGGCGCTGACTGTGCTGGACAAACGCTACGAAACATTGCTGCCCTGGGAAGTCGGCGAGCTGGTCTTGAGCCAAGGCGATGCGACCTTGGGCCTGCGGATGGGGTTGATGGTGAACGGCTCCTGCCACTGGTGGCAATGGGTCACGATGGAAGTGCTCGACGATGGCCCCGTGTGCCGCACGATTCGCGCCGCCGGGACGATCCCGATTTACTGGGAACGTCACGAGTCCCAGGAAGCGAAGCGCGCGACCGATAGCGCGGCCGGCTATCCCTGGCTCCACAAACACAACCATATCCGCGGCGAGATCCTGGCGCGCTGTTACGCCAATGGGGTCATCGAATTGACCATGCGCCATGTGAACGGAAGATTCTTTACCGAAGGCGGCGTCGTGGAAGGGGTCACACCGGTCATCGGTTTCCGCAGCCAGGGCGGTGACTGGCCGACGGAGGCCGAGACGGTCACCGAACAGCGGCGATGGCATTGGGATCGGGTCTCGGTGGACTCATGGGCAGCGGGCGATCTGGTGAGTAAGCCGCATCCAGGGCGAGCCTGGCGAGACGGCGATATCTGCATCTATCAGCCTTACGAGGGTGTGGAAGCCCTCGCCGGCGAACACGCCCGGTTACGCTCGGGCAGCCCTTACCTGAGCCGAGCCTCAGATCGGCGTATACCCAAGGGCATGGGCCGCACCGTCCGCATGATTGCTTCGCTGGGACCGGTGGAGCCGGACGTGGCCGTCTATCTCCTGCCCGACTGGTGGTATGCTCTGGCGGAAGACCTCTGTGAAACGCCACTGCTGCCCGTCCGCGATCAGACGACGGCGACCCTCTCAAAAGCCATCGATTACTACCGCAGCAACCATCTCGCCGGCTGCTTCGACGACGGCGCCGTCCTGCGCTGGCCTTCGCCCCCGGAACCGGGGTGGGAGGGTGAGACGCCGCAAGCGCAGTTCGCTGCCGCCTATTGGAACGGAGAAGCTCAAGATTATGACCTCGCCCTGCGCAGCGCCTACCATATCGCCGACGTGGTCGTCGATAAAACCCTCTTCGCCATCCGCATGCACGGTTATGATCCGCCCGCCCAATCGCTGCCCATGCAGCGGGTGTCCGGCATGGTCGCCGCATACCTGGAGACGGGCGATCCGTACCTGCTGGATACGGCGCGCTCGGTCGCGGAATCGGCCTATGCGTGGGACCGGGCCAATTGGCCGCGGCGAAGTTTCGGACGCGACGCGGCCTACATTCGCGGGCTGATCTACCTGTACCGGTATCTCGGCGACCCCGGCGATCTGGCCCGGGCCCGCGAAGCTCTCCACCGCGTGGTCAGTACACAGCTTCCCGACGGCTCGTTCGCCGATCAGGGCGGCACCGTGGGGATTCACGCGGTGATGAACCTGATCGTCAAACCCTGGATGGGCTGCATCGCCACCGAGGCCATGGTCGATTATCTGGCCTGTGCCCCCGACGAGGAAATCGAGCGGGCGGTCCTGTCGTTCAGCCGCTGGTTGCTGACCTGCCGGGTGCGCGACGAGCAGGGTGTGCACTGGCCCTATCAGGTCAGCCACGCGGGCGTCGGCGTCACCTATCGGCTGGACGGCACCGTCATCCCCCTGTTGACGAACCCTTTCCATACGGAATACCTGGCCAAAATCCTGGGCTGGGCGGCGATACGCACAAACGACCCTGAGTTTTATTCGGCGTGGTGGCAGAGTTACCGTCACACGGTGGACATGAAGCCCTATCTGTGGGACCACGGAGCGAACAAGATCATCACTAATCTGTCCGCATTGCGCGATCAGCTTTGGGGAGCGCGGTTCACATCCCACGGCGTCACCGTTCAACCCCGGATCGACCTGGCTTCCGATCTCGCGGAGGCTACCATCTCTACACCGGATGGCCCGCTCGTGTATCACGCGGGCAAGTCCGCCGAGCGGCGATAACCGGCCGGGTTCGATGGTTGGGTCGCCGCGCTCACGGCATCGGGCCTTTCCGCGCCAGCGGTCGGCATCGGGTTGGCGGAGTCTCGTTCTTCCGCTCGCGCGACACCGGACGGCAAGGCCGCCGCGATCAGGCGGCAAGACAAGACACCGGTCACCCGCTCCGCGAAGCTCGATGCGTCAAGGGTCAGGAGTTGACCGCCTTCCCGCCGCCTGCCCGCCGGTCACCCCATTCCCGCGCAGGAAAAACGCGGTTACGTTTCCAGCGCAAACGTTGGCTTCCGCGTCTTCCACTTGCCGCGCGTGAAGTCCGGGCATTTCACCGGTGCGCTGCCCTTGGCGATGGACTGCTCCGATAACGGGATGATCGCGCTCATCAGGACCGAGTCGTAGACGTCCAGCGGCGTCTGGGTCCGGTTCCGCACCGCTCGCAGAAACTCGTACAGTTCGAGGTAGTCCGTCCCGCCGTGGCCGATGCTGGGATCCTGGTCCTTGATCTGCTTCCACCACGCGTGCTCGTACTTCTCCTGGTAGGGCCCGAACGACTCATAGATCTGAAACTCCGGGCTCTTGCCGTGGATGTAGATGGAGGTTCGCTCCTCATCATACACACCCAACGTGCCCTGGATGAGCCAGCGGTTGTCGTACGGGCGGGGGAGTTGCATGTCGTGGTTGATCACGATGGTGCGGCCTTTGTGGGTCTTGACCACCGTGGTCACGATATCACCCTGGGCATACTGCTTCTTGGCCATCGGATGCTCCGGCCCCAGAAGCCGGGCGAAGTGGGCGTTGATGCCCAGCGAGGCCGTCGCGGTGGCGGTCGCGTAGTCGAAGTAATCACCGCAGCCGATGTCCATCCAGCTCAGTACCGGCCCCAGCGCGTGCGTGGGGTACTGGTCTCGGTTGTGGTTCTCAAGGTATTTCGCCGCCCATTGCCGTTCACCTTTTAACCCCCAGTAGAAGTGATCGACGCAGTTGTGCGAGTGGGCGCAGTGGCAGTGCACCATCTGCCCGAACAGCCCCTGGCGGATCATTTTGAGCACGGCGAGGTTGTCCCGCCGGAAGCTCCAGTTCTCCAGCATCATGCAGGGGACGCCGGTGGCCTCGTGCGTGTCGACCAGTTCCCAGCACTCTTCCATGGTGAGGGCGCAGGGCACCTCGGAGGCCGCGTACTTGCCGGCCTTCATGGCCTCGACGGCCATGAGCGTGTGCAACTCCCACGGCGTGGCGATCACCACGGCGTCGATGTCCTCGCGGGCCAGCAGCTTGCGATAGGCGTGCTCGCCGTCCGAGTAGCCCTCCGGGCGGGGCTGTCCGGCCTTGGCCACCGCATCCTGCGCGGCCTGCAGCTTGCTCGTATCCACGTCGCAAAGGGCCTGCACGTGAGCGTCCTTGATGCTCAGCAGGATCCCCAGCAGCGCGCCTCCGCGCCTGCCGATGCCGATCACCCCCACCCGCACCGGCCGCCCGTCCGCCGGAGCGCTCTGCCCGAATGCCGACCTGCCCAACGCCAGGCCGGCGCCGGCCAACGTGCCGGCTTTGAGAAACTCTCTGCGATGCATGGGGTTGTTCATCGCCCAATGCTAACCGGTGATCACGTGCCCGCCAAACGATCTTGCAGCAGGGACGTGCCCCACGCGCTCAGGGCCGAGGCCGGTCCGCCTGGTCCGCAGGCTTTACCTCCATTTCCAGCGTCTGAGCCGCGACGACATCCGCGTCGCGCGTGACTTCACCGCAGATCAACTTGAGGTGAAATCCGGCGTTGCTACGAACCCGGACGATCCGCCGGCCCCGGGCGTCGGGCTCGTCGCAGATGAGCGAGACGGTTTTGCCGGCGAACCAGAGGTGCTCGATGCCCACGCTACGCGGGCTGCGGAGGGTCCAGGTGATCGTGTTGGTGTGGGCATCCGCGCGGATGCCGATGCCGTATTCGATCAAGCAGAGAATCGGCCCGATACCGCTCCAGCCGACGAAGTCGCGCGAGGCGGAATCGCCCTGCTTGGCTGCGTCCGGGGCGTAGTTTTCCCAGATCGTGCCCGTTTTCTGGAAGACCTCCCTCACGATTCTGAGATGCTCTCTCGCGATCTGGTCGGCCAACTCGCGCTGGCCGCTTTTTTCCAGGCCGCGAATCACCATCATGTTGGTGGGTGCCCAGACGGACCCCTGCCAATACCCTCCGGCCGGCTTGAAGGCCGGCTCATCGGCCGGGGTGGTGGGGACGCGATGCATTCGCCCGAAGGTCTTGGGGTTGCGCAGCTCCGCTGAAAGGGCCGCGATTGGCTCCGGCCCGGCCACGCCCGCCAGAAGCGTCCAGAAGGCCGCGATGGTCTTGACCGGCGATCGCTTTCCGTCGACAGTGAGGTCGAAGTAGAACTTGCGGTCCGGATCCCACATTTTCTCGTTGATCAGTCGGGCGAGCTTTTCCGCTTCGGCGCGAAACGCCTTGGCTTCGTCTTTCTTCTCCAACAGGTCGGCCATCTCCGCCAGGTTGCGGGCGAAGAGCGCCATCTGAGCGGACGTGTCCACGGCCGTGCCGCCGCGTTTAAGAGCGTCGTTGCGCGGCGAATTGTCCATGCTGGCCCAGTCGGTCATGTACAGCCCGTTGCCCTGGCGGATGTACATCTGCAGCGCGCGGTAATATTTCACCAGCGGTGGGTACACGAGCGCGAGCCGCTCGCGGTCGGCGGTGATTCGGAAGCTCTCCATCTCAGCCCAGGCAAAGATTGGGTGGTTCACCGCGTCGAGCATCAGGTGTGGCGGCGGTTGCGGCGGCTCGCGGCCCACGTAGCTCACCTCGAAGCCCTGCGTGCGGCTGCGCAGCCCCCGGCCCTCGCGGTTCACCCAGGGTTCATATTCCTTGCCCGTCGCGCGGACGATCTCGCGGCAGATTTCGCCATTCTCGAATTGCTTGCAATAGAAGTTGTCCAGCGAGCCGATGCCCGGCACGTAGGGGTGCGCGTAGTTGCAGAACATGGTCATGAAACAGGTGTCCCACTGGAAGATGTTCTCGTTGAAGGCGGCGTCGATGAACTGCGAGACATAGCCGCTGTCTTTGGCGGGCTCGTGAAAGTTGCGGAAGGCCAGCTCCCAGGCTTTCCAGTACATGTCAATGCAAGCCGGGTCTTCGTCATAGATGGGGCTGGGGAGTTTGCTCTTCGTTTCCGCGAATGTCGGCAGCGGCTTGGGGACATACGCCTTCTTGGCAAAGTATTTGCCGCGATCAGACTCGGGGCCGGCGGCGACGGCAAGCGACACGAGAATCATAAGCACCAGTGGATAGATGCGACCGGTACCGGCCCATACAAGACGCTCGGGATTCTTCATAACGGGTCCTCGACTGTCCGGACAGCAATTGTCCATACAAAACAGAATAGAGCAAGGAAGCATTTGCCGCATGGCCCCATCATTCACCCGTATCCTACGCGATACTTGTGCACGCCATCCATGAGGGAGAATCGACCGTACAGTCTGGCCGAGGTGCCGATGAAACAATATCAGGCGGTGGTGGCCAGGTACGAGATCGTGGCCGACAAACTGGCCAATGCCCGCCAAGCACGAGCCGCAGGCAAGCCGTTGCCCGCGCAGGCCGACGTTCCCGGCGCGCCGGGAGAACGGGTTGAACCCGGCAGCCCCCAATCCAAACCGAACCGGGTCGGCGTATCCGCCCCGTTCAAATAAGGGGTTCTTCAGCAGAATCTGTGGGTGAACCGGGGCTCTACCCATTTACGGATCGACTGAAAGTCCGTTCATTTTTCCAGAATGATATGGAATCGTTCCGGTGCGATTTTGACGGCGTGGGAAGGATGGTCCAAATCGCGGACAGGCTTGAACGGCTCCACAAGTCGGGCTGAGGTCACCTCGCGATGGGTGAATTTCCACGTGTAATACCGCTCCTGGGCGGACTTGTTGATGATCACGATGGCACGCCGGCCGTTGGCTCGGTTGGCGTGAGTGCGCCAGAACATCGTTCCCGAATTGATCCCCTGCAAAATCGCGCTCTCGGGAGAAACCGTTATCGCGTTGGCCGAAGCCGCTGGTTGCTCGGCGGGCCGGCTGGAAGGTTTGGGTGTCACGCTCACTTCCATCACCGTACCCTCGGTCATGTCCAGATAATCGGCGGTGAAGATCGTGTCGCGCCATTCCCGGCGGATGCGCTCGGTCTCGCCGATGTAGCGGGAGAGATCCGCATAGAGCGGGTGGGCCATGGATGTTTGGTAGGTCATGGGCTCGATGCAGAGGACGGCCCCGAGCATGACGGCGGTGTTGACTTCATTGAAATCACGCGGGGTGCCAACGTGGATGCAGGCGGTCCATTCGGGAAACGCGTAGCGCAGCGGGGCGATGTCTCCGCCGCCGGCAGCGCGGTAGTAGACGTCGACGTACGGGATGAGCCGGTCCTGGAGGGCCTCACTGGCCAGGCAGAAGTCGGGATTGACGGCCCGGCATTTCTTGTACAGGCGCTCAATCGCATCGACCAGGCCCTGGTTGAGGGCCTCGTCGGGCTTGCGGGTGTTGAGCGGGTTAAAATCGAGGGCGGTAGAGACGACGGTCTTGTCGATCTGCAGGCCGTCTGCCCCAGCCTTGGCCACCTCCAGGAAGTAGTTGTCGAGCATCTCCTCGAGCGGCGGCACAATGGAGCCGAGCAGGTGCCGGCGCACGCTAAGACCCAGGCGCGCGATCAGCGTGCTTTCCCCCCAGGCCATCCAGTTGGGGGTCGAGCCAAATTGATCCTGGTGCGTATACGGTCGCAGCTTGGTCTTGTAGAGGTCGGTGGCGGAATCGAGGATGTTGTAGTTGACGAACGGCAGGACGCGGCCGCCGCGGGCATGGATGGAATCGATGACGCGCTGGAAGCCGGCCGCTCCGCCGAGCTTCTCCTCGGGGACGTATTCGGGGTAGCCGCGTTCCAGCCCGCCCTTGTGCCAGCCGATCAGCTCGAACGTGTTCACGCCGAATTGCCGAGCTTCGGCGGTCCAGCGGTCGTAGGTCTTAAAGTCGGCGACGATGCGGTCCTCGGGCTGGTAGATGATGGACGTGAACCACGCACTCTGTTTGCGGAGCCAGTGCTGACTGTTGTCGATCGGCCAGTGGTCGGTGAACCATTGGCGGTAGAACTTGGCCGCCTGGTGCCAGTCGCCGTCATGCAGGCGGACGATGAATTCGCCGCTATCGAAGCTCTCGCCCGAATGGATGAACGGGTAGCGGACGTGCGAGAAGATCAGGCCGACGGGTTGGCCCTTGGCCTGCTCGGGCGTGAGAAACGCATCGGCGGAGTTGCCCGAGTTGGTGGGGCACAGGTAAGTGTGCCAGGTGCTCAGGCGGAGAGTGGGATCATGATAGCCCAGGTATAAGGCCTTGTTCTTGCTGTCCTCCTTGATGCTCCAGAAGGGCATGACCATGCCAGGGTAGTTGACGGCCCACTCGGCCGCCTCGGCACCCAGGCCCATACCGCCAGGGAAGTGCTTGAACATCGACACGTGGTGCCCGCAGCCCGTGTACCCAGGCACGGCCACGCGGGCCATGCGGTCGGGGCCGAACTGTGTCCAACCTCCAAAACGAGGAAACCAGAACTCGGACAGCGCGTGGGAATCGTGATTGGTCAGTTTCGCGCGGAAGCGCGCCTGGTCGCCGTCGAGCGTAATGGTGTAGGCCAGGTCGATCTTGTACTGGCCCTTGTCGGAGGTCATGCCCGAGAACCGGACGGTGACGCTGTTGCCGTTCTGTTCTATTCGGGCGATCTTCTGGGCCATGCCGTCGATGTAGTTGGCCTGGTAGTGTTCCAGGGGCAGGCAGACGCGGAAATTCGCGGCCAGGCGCGGCTCCCCGATCATCTCGCAGCTCAGGGGCTTGATGAAGAAGGAGGTGATTGCGCCGGTGGCCGGATCGAGCCCCAGCCGGTACACCTCGTTCTCGATCATCACCTGCGATGGTTCGGCATGGGACGCGGCCGCCGTCACAATCGCCAATACGAAACCGATCGCCGGATGCACGCAGGACGGGGTATGGTGGTGGAGCATGTGCTCCTCCTTGGATGATGTCAACGCATACCGCGCGATCGACTGGGGCGGATTCGCCGCTCGCGTCACGGACATGACGGCGGATTACCCGGCCCGGCCGTGCAGTTGAGAAATGCACCCAAATCCACCTCGTCCACATCATTGTCCAGGTCGGCATCGGCCCAGTTGCAGCCGCTGGGGAGAGGATTGTTGGAACCGGCCAGGCAGACTTGGAACGCACCGAAATCGGACTGGTCTGCGTCGTTATCATGATCAAAGTCGGCCCAGAGGCTCGCGTTGGTAATCCGCAGGTTATAAACCGGGCTCTTGAAGGTCCGGCCGGTGAGGTCATCAATGCTGAAGCGGATCTTGTTCAGCGTGTTGGTTAGCTGGTTGAACGGCACGGCCGTCGCGGTGATGGTTCCGTCGTATTCGTCGCCGGTCCAGGCGGCGGGCCACCACTCCTGCGGTGCGAAGGCCCCTGCGGTCGTCCAGTAGACGTAGTCGTAATAGATGTCCTGCGTACCTGCGCTGGCACCCGAACCGATCCTCAGTTGCTGGATGTTTGCGGCCGGACAACCGTGGATGAAGTTGCCGTTTCCGGGGATGATCGGCACCGGATTTTCGTCCAAATAGACGTTGATGTCGTTGTTGCGGATGGTCACACGATAGAGGTGCCAGTCCTGGGTCGTGACGGCGGCCGCTTTGCTCGACACCTCCAGGGCGATACTGCCGCTGGCCAGGAGGTACAACGACTCGTAATTGGATGTATCCCCCACGCCGATATTGGTGCCGTAGAGATGTCCGCCGGAGGCGCATCGCATTCGGGCCACGACGGTGGCGCCTACCGACGGACTCACGGTCCAGGATTTGGCGTACTTGATCTTGTCGCCGCTGGCGGTGCTGGTGTCGTTGATCCGGAGATACTTGTTCGGGTCTGGGGGGGGCGCGTTCACGATCGAAGCCGGGTTGTAGGTACTGTTTCCTTCCACCTTAGTCCACCCGGCCTGAGTCGGCAGATTGTTGCACTCGTATTTATTGGTGCCCCAGTTGACCACGGCCGCGACCCAGGTCGCACCGCCGTCCTTGCTGTACTGATATTGGGCGGTTGCAGTATTAAGCTGGGGACCGTTGGTGGTCATATCGATTGAGCAGTTCGGGGCGAGCAACCCGGTGACCACCGGTTTGAAGTCCGACCAGGTGATGGTCACATTCGTGCGTACTTTCAGCATGCCGCTGTCGTAAACGACGCCGCTGGTGTTGACCGCATGGAAGCGGATGAAGTTCTGGGTCTCGCTGGCCTGATTGAACGGGACGGCCAGGGCGGTAATGGTCTGCTTGGCCGTAGTGCCACTCGTCCCACTGCAGGTCACCGTCCAAGGGGTCCAATTGGCGCCGCCATCTATGGAATATTCGCAGGTGGCCAAAGCCGGGTTCAAGCCCGTGGGGGCCAGTTGGATATTGATTGAGCAGTCCGGGTTGAAGCGGTCCGCATTGGCCGGCTGGAAATTGGAGAAGCCATACGCCTGCGGCAAGGTTCCGCCCAACAGGAGCAGCGGCAGCTCGATGCCGCTTCGCAGCGTCAGGTAGTCGTTCACCCCGTCACGGGTATTAAGAGTGTTTTGGATCTCCAGTTGGGCCCGGTGCTTGTCGAGGCGTTGGATGGCGGCGAGAGCGATGCCCTGTGCATCGGTTGGGCTGACCGGGCACACCCCCCCATAGAACGCCTCCCAGGTCAAGTACCGGGTGTCGTCGTTCCAGGGCGTGCCGGGCGCGTCGTAGTGATCGGCGATGTCCTGGGCGGCGTCCGGGGGGAAGTATTGCTGGGCCCAGGCCAGGTTGACCGCCGCGGGAACGGGGACGTTGCCGGGCACACCGCCGGCCATGATCTGGTCCAAGGCATAGAGGCCGATGCGGTTGGCGGTGAAATAGGTCAGTGAGCCCTCCCGGTCGATGCGGGCCACCATGCCCCCTCGAACGCCATGGGTATACGCCCAGTTCCAATAATGGTCTTTGAGGTAAGAGGTCGTGACGAAGGTGTAGTGGCCCCGGCCCAGGTACTCGCCGCAGAGGTCGAACTCAATCATCTCGTTGTATCCGTCGTCCGCCACGCTGCCGATGCAATCGAGGTGGCTGTCCATGTCCCACCAGTCCGTGCCTCCGGCACCGCCGACGTTCTTGCTCATCATCCAGGTGGTCTTATCGCCGGTTAACACGATCCCGTTACTGACGTCCCACTGGTTGGCGCCGGCCCAGGTGCGGGCATAGCACGTCTTGACATTCGTGTGGCAGGAGGCCTGGACGGTCTCAATCACCTTCTGGACGGCCTCGGCCCCTCTGGTCTGAGGCGTCGTTCCCGTGAATTTGAAACACGCCGAGTCCCAGACATCGCACCCTTCGTTTTCGGAAAAGGTTACCACCACGCCGTCCAACTCCGGACAAGCCGTGGAAAAGAGTTGGTCATAATTGCTCTGCGTCCAGACCCACGTGTCCGAGTTGTCGCCGTCGACCCGGCCGTCGGTCCAGCGGCAGTTGGCGGGCAAGTTGTGCGTGCCGAACTCATGCGTCCATACGGTCACATCGGTGATCCCGTAGGCATGGGCCAGGTCGATCAACTCGTTCAGGTTGGCTCGCAGGGTGGTATTCTCCACCGGCTGATAGACGTACATCATGATGTCGTGGGAGAGCTGGATGTGGTTGACGTGGTAGAGCGGGGCCTGGCGGATGACCTCGCGCAGGTAGGGCATGTCATAGGACAGCAGAACCCACCCGCAGCGCGGAAGAATCGCCTCGGACTCCTTGACCACGACGAAGTACATCCGGCCGGTATCGCTGGCCGGCAGGCTGACCGTCCCGGCCTGGAAGCGCTTGGCGTAGACCTTGTACGCGCCGGCGTCAGTATCCGTCACGCCCACGGTCATGTCCGTCGCCACCCAGGACGAGAGCCAGGCGGGTACGGTCGCGCGCGGATCAGTGCAGACGTACACCTCGGCGCGGCGGTCCACCTGGAAGCTCACCGAGACTCCCGAGGCATCGGCGGCGGCGGTGCGGACCAGTTTCCCGCCCGCCAGAGCGAGCGGGATAGCATTGACCGTGTACGAATTGTCGATGAAATAGGGGGTTCCCCCGGCCAGATCGGCCACCTGATAACTGCCGGGCGACACGGACGTAATGGTCAGTGCCAGGCCCGGAGCCGTACAACATGCCATTACCACCAGGGTCGACAAGGGTAACCGCCACGCTGAATCGTTCATAAAGTCTCCCAGCGCCAATGACGCCGCGAAACTGTCCATGTCTTCCGCGAATGTGCAGGTCTGAATGCGCTATTTTACCGCAAAGACCAGGTGGATGTAAGACCTGTTTGGGCACAATGTGACAATTAAGTTTCCGACAGGGATCGGGTCACTTGCCATCGATGCGCAAGGCCCTGTTTCGACAGGGCTTAGGTTGAGGTTACGGATTCGACCCGGTCGTACCTCGGGCGTAAAACGTGGGTCAGCGTTGGCCGTTGCGGTGCAAGGGGTAGCTGATAGTGAAGATCATGCCGGCTTGGGTGGCGGCACCAGATGGACAAAAAGGTCAGAAGCCATTAACCCGGTAAACCGCCCGCGCGGATGGGGGGCGATGAATCAGCCGGTCGATGTCAGGGCGCCGGGGCGCCTGCGGGATATGATGAAAGTAGTAAATGGATTCTAATACTTTTTAATTACACCTATCAGTGCTATCGGCGGTCGCGTGTGCTGTCAGCGGCATCTCGTGCAGCCAGACAAGTGAGCGATTGGGCACATTGGAAACGATGTTTCCAGCGAAGAGGTACATGGGGAATCCAATCATCCTGCACGGCGGCGGATGGAAGGACAGCCAGCAGATACCGGTGATCTGACGGAGGAGGAGCTTGCATTCGTAGAGGCTCTGAACGCTCGTTGCGATGCCTTCCGAGTCGCGGGCGATCTGGCTCGGCAGTTCACTGCCATGATGCGAGTCCGCGCGGTCGGCAAACTGGATGAATGGTTCGAGAAGGCGCGCCAGGAAGGTGTGCCCGCCGAACTACGGACGTACGCGGATGGTCTGATGTCGGACAATGCCGCCGTGCGGGCGGCCCTGAGCCTCGATTGGAGCAATGGTCAGGTGGAGGGACAGGTGAACCGACTCAAAATGATCAAGCGGCAGATGTACGGTCGAGCGGGATTCGATCTGCTGCGGCAGCGCGTACTGCATCATGGGTGATGTGGCCGCATTGACGGCGAGGGGAGTGCTCGTCGATAGGATGTAATTGCATGCGAATGATGTCTGAGAATTAAGAATCGTGCCCGACGGGCACGCGAGGCAGCGGTGCCTTCACTCGTTGGGCCGTGGTCGCCCAGCTTGCGTCACGCACAACTCGTAAGGTGAGGAATAGATCTCCGCTCATCATCAACTTTGCGGAAGAACCACAAACGGGAGACCCCTGAAATCGCTAATGCTTATTGGGCAATCATTTACGATTGCCGAAGGCATGAGAAACGGAGAGGGTGGGATTCGAACCCACGATACGGGTATTAACCCGTATGCCGGTTTAGCAAACCGGTGCATTCAGCCACTCTGCCACCTCTCCAGCAGATCGGACGGCCGCCAACGGTCGTGGAACTCAATTTACATTTCGATCGGTCTCAGCAGCTTGTCTGGCACCTGAAAACATCGGCCAGCCGATTCGGCAGGCGCCTGGATTTTGACAAAACTTGAGGCCGGAGGTCGAAGTTCTCTTCGAGTGTAAGGCCGGCGGAGTTTGTGGTCAACTTTCTTGTGGAATCGCGGGAAATATGGGGTGCATGACACGTTCGGCGGACTTAGGATGGGTGGCCCAGGTCCTTTGGACCTGGGGTCACGATTGAACCGCGTGCGTTCTTGTCATTTCCGAGTCATGCCTGTTCCACGTTTGCAATCGCTCCCCCAGGTTTGAAAACCTGGGCCACCCCTCCCGTGAACACGGGTGAGCGAAAGAGGGCGCGTCCGCCGCGGCGGACTTTGGCGGGCAATGCCCGCCCTACTGTTACTCATCGTCCGACGCGGCTTCGCCGCAATCCAAAGCGCCGCCGCTGGCGACGCACTCCATATGCACCCGGACCGCACTCCATAATACGGACATGCACCCGGATGCTCGGTATTTCTTGACCCAAGTCTTTCGTTCCGTATAGTTTGCGCGGATTGGCGTATGTGAAGTTTTATAACCTTTTATGGAAGTCACAGACATGTCCACCACCATCATTCACGTCAGCGGCAGGGAGATTCTGGATTCACGCGGGAACCCGACGGTGGAGGCGACCGTCGTGCTGGAGGACGAAAGCGCCGGTCAGGCGGCGGTGCCGTCCGGCGCGTCCACCGGCGAGCATGAGGCGGTCGAGCTGCGCGACGGCGACAAGAGCCGCTATGGCGGCAAGGGCGTCCTCAAGGCTATCCAGAATATCAACATCGACATTGCCGAAGCCGTCCTCGGCCTCGACGCCACCGACCAGGAGGCGATCGACCGCGAGATGCTCAATCTCGACGGCACGCCGAACAAGAGCAAGCTCGGCGCGAACGCCATTCTGGCCGTCTCCATGGCGGCGGCGAAGGCGGCGGCGCAGTCCAGCAACCTGCCGCTGTTCCGCTACCTGGGCGGGGCGGGCGCTCACGTCATGCCCGTGCCGATGATGAACATCCTCAACGGCGGCAAGCACGCGGATAACACGGTCGATTTTCAGGAGTTCATGGTCCAGCCGTGGGGGGCGCCGAACTTCCGCGAGGCGCTGCGCTGGGGCACGGAGATTTTCCACAGCCTCAAGAACGTGCTCAAGAGCAAACGATATAACACGGCCGTCGGGGATGAGGGTGGCTTTGCCCCGGACCTGAGGAGCAACGAGGAGGCGTTCGAGCTGATCGCGCAGGCCGTCGAGAAGGCCGGCTACAAGCTCGGCGAGCAGGTGTTCTTCGCCCTCGATCCGGCCTCCAGCGAACTCTATAACGAGGCCCGCGAGAAGGGCAAGACCGGCTACTGCTTTTTCAAGTCGGCGCCGGATCGGATCGTGAGCTCGGAGGAAATGGCCGATTACTGGGTGGAGATGTGCCGGAAATGGCCGATTCGCAGCCTCGAAGACGGCCTGGCGGAGGACGACTGGGCCGGCTGGGGACGGCTGACGGCCAAGATCGGCGGCAAGGTGCAGCTTGTGGGTGACGATCTGTTTGTCACCAACGTCGAGCGCCTGAGCCGCGGCCTGCGCGAGCACGTGGCCAACAGCATCCTGGTCAAGGTGAACCAGATCGGCACGCTGACCGAGACGTTCAATGCGATCGAGCTGGCCATGCGGAGCGGCTACACGGCGGTCATCAGCCATCGCAGCGGCGAGACTGAGGATACGACCATCGCCGACATCGCCGTGGCCACCAACGCCGGCCAGATCAAGACCGGCAGCGCCAGCCGCACCGACCGCATCGCCAAGTACAACCAGTTGCTGCGGATCGAGGAGCATCTGGGGGATGAGGCGGTGTTTGGTGGAGTGTTGTGGAACAAGTAGGGAACTATATGGCAAAACGATCGTCCGGTGATGGCTCGGAGGGGGAGAGGGGGCGAGAGGGCGAGGGGGCGAAGAAACGCATCAAGCGGCACACCGATTTGGACGTTTATCGCCGTGCGTTTACAGCGGCGATGCGCGTCTTTGAACTCACCAAGAGCTTCCCCGCCGAGGAGAAGTATTCACTCACCGACCAGTTTCGTCGCGCATCGCGGTCGGTCTGCTACAACATCGCCGAGGGCTGGCGGAAGCGACGGTATGAACGTGCTTTTGTGAGCAAGCTGAGTGACAGCGACGGCGAGGCGGCCGAGACCCAGGTGTGCATACATTTCTCCGTCGAGTGCGGATATCTTTCCCGCGAAATCGGACGTGAATTGTACGATACATATGATGCGATCCAGGCGATGCTGGTTCGCATGATCAACAACCCAAAGGATTGGGTACTATGACCAACCACAAGGATATTCGTTCTCCCGCCGTTTCTTCTTCGCCCCCTCGCCCCCTCTCCCACTCTCCCACTCTCCCGCTCTCGACCAGCAGTGCCGCGCATACGATCATGTTCTGGGTGCTGTCAGGCATGGCGGTGGCGGTGTTCGCGCCGTGCGTGCTGGTGCCGATCTGGGTGGAGGTGGAGGGCGTGCGGGAATACGAGCGGGCGATGGGCGGGGTGGTGGCCGACCTCCAGGCGGCCGTCGATCGCAACGAAGCGCGAATCGATGCGCTGCGCACCGACCCGCTGGTGAATCAGCGGATCGCCCGGCGCGAACTCAATTACCGCCCGCAGGGGGAACAGGTGGTCCGCTGGTCCACGGATGAAATGGCCGCTCTTCGGCTGCCCGCGTCGGGTGCGGTGTCACCGACCGAAACAGAGCCGGCGGTGGAAAAGCCGCCGTGGGCGCAAGCGCTGGTCCGCTGGCTGCCCGCGTTGCCGTGGCGGGACCTGTTCGTCCGCTCGGCGAACCGCTCACTGCTTCTGCTGATGGCCGGCGGATTGCTGGTCGCGGCGTTCCTGTTGTATGGACGCACATCCTCCGTCCGCATTTCCGGTACTTCATAGACGAGCCAAGCTGCTGTCACTCCAACACCGGGCCGAGTAAGCCTGCGGCATGCCGAAGCCGTCGTGCGTTACAATCAATCCGAGGTGAACCTGCTCGCCGCCCTGGGCTTGAGCCAAGTATTGCGGAAATAGGTGCCTCTCTCTGGTTCCACGTCCCTGGTTCCATCGCGGTTACTCAATCCGCAACGTACGCGCGTACCTTTCGAGAAACTCTGCCGCGGTGAGCACTTTGACACCGGGCAAGCGCTGCCGGAAACGCTTCCCGGCTTCTGACCGGCTTGTGGGCATCGAGAGGAGATCCTTGTCGAAGCTGATAATATGCGTCGCTCTGAGAGCAATTGCCAGCTCGATGAACTTCTGGTCGCGCGCGTCCCGTCGGTATTCAAACACAATCTGGGGAGCACGAATATAGTCGCTCACAAAACGCAGTCGTCGGATGGTTATCTCGACCAGTTCGGGCGTAATCTCAGGGAACCGTTCGGCCAGAGCACCATCGTTTAGGACCGCCCGATACTCGTCAAGTACGGGCTTGCTCACCAGCGGCACAACCAGACGTCGTTCGGCGGCTCGCCGAACCTTTGCTGCGGCCGATGAGCCTGACACCAGCCCTCGAAGCAGTGTGTTCGTGTCCAGGACGATGCGAAAGAAGGCCTCAGCCACTCAGCTTTTCTTTCTCGACGTGCGTTCGTGATGACGGGTACGTGCCTCATCGACGAGCTTGTCCAACGCTTGTTCAGTCATCCCGCTCTTGCGGAACCTCGCCTGCACCGGTGCGAACAGTTCATCGAACGTCTCCGTACGCGCCCGGAGTTCCAGTGAGATCCCCTCTTCGATGAGCTGCTTCGCATATCCTTCGGCACTCATGCCCAGCGCCTTGGCCTGCTTGCGAAGCGCGGCGAGCTTATCCTTGCGGAGTCCGGATACCTGAATCGTTGTTGCTGTTCCAGCCATATCGTCCTCGTCTTACCCATCAATTGTATCACAATCCTTCGCCTTGATGTAGTTGCTTCTCGCGGGGCAATCAGAAGAGCAAAATCTACCGTGAATCCACCCGCCGCCATCGATCGCAAAGTTCCTGAGCCGCCGGCGGCCAGGTCGGGAACTCGAACGAGAAACCATCCTGGAGCAGCCGTCCGGGGACGATGCGGCGGCTCTTGAGCACCAGCTCTGATTCGCTTCGCATGAAAAAGGTGCCGATTTCCAGCATCCACATTCTCACTCAGCACTTGTCTTTCGTTTTGACCGCCGGGAGGGTCGTTCCGTCAGCGGGCGGATGATGACGCGGGCGGGGCTACCTTCACTGCCGGCGATCTTGAGCGGCAGGGCCACCATCTCGTAGCGGCCAGGTTGCACGTGCGCAAGGTCCAGGCTCTCGATGATGATGACGCCGTTGCCCAGCAGGGCGTAATGGGCAGGCTGATCGCGATTCTGATAGCTGTCGATCGACAGATAGTCAATGCCGACCGCGGGCACCTCAAGGTCCACCAGCCACATGGCGGCATCGCCGCTGAGGCCGAAGAAGTTCTCATCGAATTCCGGCTTGTCCCACAGGGTCTGGCTCGCCGTACGCAGCAGCACGCGCTCGCCGCGCTGAATGCCGGCGTCCTGAAAGTCCTGGATGGATACGTCGCGCGCGGCTTGAACATCGACGACGATCGCTGGGCCGCACAACTTGGCCAGCGGCACCTCGACGATGTCCTGGCCCCCGGTGATGAAATGGAGCGGTGCGTCGATGTGCGTTCCGATGTGCACGCCGGTGGTGATCCGGCTCACGTTGGCCGTGCCCGGCCCGGTGATGTCCCGCGTACGCTCCCAGTGGAAGCCCTCATCACCCGGCCAATGAATCATCCCGTTGGTGAGCGTGCGCGTGATGTCGATCCAGTCGGACATGGGATGCTCCTGCAAGTTGACGGTCAAGTCCGTCTCGACATTCAGGGCCGGGGCGCGGAGACCGCCGGAGCGGTTTCGATCACTCTCCGCACGTCGGCGGGGCGGCGCTGCGTCTCAAAGATTTTCAATTGGTATTCGTCGCGTCTGGCGGTCAGTCGCCCGGTGATTTTGCTGCCGTCTTCACAGGTCAGGTCGAGCTCGACCTTTCGAGACGCTGTCTTTGAGCGCGAGGCGCCTTTGACCGATGCCCGCCCGCCGGAAATTGCCGCCAAGCCCGCGAACTCACCGCGGGATTGTATGAAGAAACCCTGGGTTGTGTCCGGACGATTATCCGCTTTCTTGTCAGGCGGAGGAGCGGGGGTCATCCGCAGGTAGAGAATGTACGTCGATCGACCGGTCGCGGCCCCGGGCAGCGGGAACTCGGCCAGCAGGCGCTGCGTCGAGGACTTCTCCTCCGCCGCCCAATACACCTGATCGCTGGTCAAAAGAAGGTCTCGCTGCGCGCCCTTGAGATTCGGCTGGATCAAACGGATTTTCGCGGCGGGATTGCATCCGCCGGCGCCCGCAGCAATCACAGAGAGGATGAGAAGCGATGATTTCAGCATGTTTTCTTCAATCCGAGCCGCGACCGTGAGGGAGCGGATAACATGCTCCGTTGTCTTTGCTACACCGCTCCCTCACGGTCGCGGCTCGGAGTACGTCAGACACGCCGAACGCGTACCGAATCCGTGAGGTGGTGATTGCAACCACCACATCTTTCAATCATACCGCGCGACGATCTCCTGTGTGCCCTCGACGGTGCCCGGCAGGATGATCCATTCCTTTGCGGCATCGAACTTGTCGTAATCGGCATTGTTGAGTTTCACGCTCTTGATGGGCTTGCTGTCGGGCTGGCGGATACGCACGTAAATGTTTCGCGGGCGGTTCCGCTGCGGCGGCGTGACGACGGCTTTGATCCGGCCGTCTTCCTGCGCGGTGATCTTGAGGGAAAGCGGGCCGAAATAGGAGGCGGCATGGGTGATGCCGACCGTCCGGCCGGGAGTCAGCCAGTAGCGCGGAATGGCCTGACCGAGATATAGATCGCCGCCGCGCTCGTTCACGAACATCAGCCGCAGCCAATAGGTCGATTGGGACTCGTCGGAAGTCTTGAAATGATCGCCGGCCGGATAGCCCAGCTCCGGCAGCGAATGCTCGTTGCACATTTTGATATCGGGATAGAACGCGGATGCCAGACTGTTGAAGTACGCCCGCAGGAAGTGCTTGATCTCGTCGCGATAGAGATAGGGCAGCGGGCCGCCGAGAAGGTTGGCCTGCATTGAAAACCCGCCGCGCGAGAACCAGAACGAATCGAACGAGGGGATCGCATAGCCGTAATCGCTGGAGACGTACAGGTTGTCCTCGAAATCATTGAGTATCCACTTGGCCTCGGGCGCATCAGGCTCAAGAAGCCCGGTAATCAGCAGGTGAATCGAGCCTTCGAGCGTCTCGCGGAGCCAGCCGTGGCAGCGGCCGCGCTCGTAGAGCCGCGATGGATACTTGGGAACGTACGTGCCGTCGCGCAGCTTGACCACCGGCGCGAGCGTGCGCGCCTCGGTCAGCCCGCGCATGACATCGCTGCGAAATGCCTCGGCATCGGACTGTACGCGGGCGGCATCGGGATGGCCGAAGTCGGCCAGCGCGGCGGACAGTGCGCGGCAGCCCCAGACGGTGCAGACGTTTGTTACCAGCCAATGCCAGTAATCGGTGACATCCTCCAGCGAACCGGTCGGCAGGAAGCCGTAGTCGATCGGCCGGCTTCCATCCTCGGCCGTGGTCATGGTCGCCTGTCGCTCGCGCTTGACCCAGTCGCATGCGGCGACGAGCTTCGGTGCCGCCTTCTCCATCCAGTCGCGATCGCGCGTGAACCACCAGTGTTCGGCCATCAGCCACATCACCCAGCCGTGGCTCTTGTTGTAGCCGCCGGTCTCGTGGCCGCCGGAGCCGTAGAAGAGACCCTCCTTGCTCTTGAAGTTGCCCGGCATCTCAACGGTGCCCTGATAGTGCAGGAATGATTCGAGGCAGCGGCCGGCTTCGTCGTGATAGCCGCGGCGGTCGAGATCGCTGATCATCATGCCCGACTCGTCGGGATAAACGCCGTACGCAAACGTGCCGACGTGAGCGTGCAGGCGGTCGGATTTGAGTTCCTTGAAGCAGTTGACCAGCATGTGGCGAATGTGGGCCTTGTAGAATCCGTTCAGCACCGGTTCGGGCGTCTCGATCTGCGCCCCGCGGTCGGTCTGCTGCTTCCAGAAGCGGCAGATGCGCTCGCTGTCGGCGTCGTATTTGCGGCCGCGGAGCGATTCGATTTCGCCGTCCTCGGTGAGCGTGATCGTCGGAATGAGCAGGTAAACGTCATGCGCCTGTCCCGGCGGAAGGTCGAGCGACCAGCGTACGCCGTCGGCCTCCGCTGCGGTGCTGCCCTGGCCGCTGCGGTCGAAGATATACCGGAACCGCTTCGCATCCTTGGCTACGCCCATGACGCGGTCGCCTTCGAGGACCAGCTTCTCGCTCTCCTGCTCCGGGCGCGAGGTGAACAGCAGCCGGGCGGTGCCCGCTTGTGACGGCGACGTGTTGACCACGCGGAAACGCATGAGCAGCAGCGTCGGATCGTCAAGCTCGATCTTATCCAGGTCCGCATCGAGCGCGTCGAGAATCGCGCTCTGCTCATAATAGATCGGGCCATCCTGCCACCACGTGCGCAGCTCCGGCAGGTAGCCATCGCGAAGCTCGCGCCCGCCGCGCAGATCATCGCCCGGCTGGCCGAATTCGAGCCGAAGTCCTCCTCCCGGCCAGCCTTTGCGCTGGGAGTCGCGGGGACTGGCCTGCAATTTGAACCAGCGCTGCCGCGAAGAAAGTTCGATCCCGCCGTTGGGAACCTGCCGGATCGCGTTTCGATCGCCGGGCAGGCCGTGAACGAACCACAGCGGCCGCTTGAGCGGCATGTCGTTCCACGCGCGGCTCCAAGTCTGTTCCGGCTCCCCCGTGACGCGCTGGTGGATGGTCTTGCCGGCGAACTCCTTGCGGGCCTGACGATAACCTTCCAACGTGATCGCATCGTCATTCCGCGTCACCAGCACGCCCAGGTCGTCGATGAGGATTCGCCCGCCGCGCGCGACTTCCTCGGCATCGAACGAGAACGGGCGCTGTTTCGTGCGGACGGTGACGATGGTGTGGTCGTACCGCGACTCCACCGGATCGACGGCCATCAGAAGCTCAACCGAGAACAGGGCGTTGGGGCGGGTGAGCCGGAAGCGCGACCCATCGGGCATTTTGTGCGCTTCATTATTGCCCAGTGGGCTGACATTCCTCAACGCCCCGTTATAGATTTCGACCCGGCCCTCGTCCTCGCCCGAGACGGAGATTCCCCCGGCCGCCGGCTGGCCGAAGGAAATGCGAACCAGCAGCGGGCGGTAGACAGCGTCGGTGGACGCTTCGAACCTGACCGGTTGGGGCAATGGTCCATCGGACAGCAGCCGCAGCTTCAGCGTCTTGCGATAGCTCACGCCGGGCTGGCCGAGCTTGGGGAACTCTTTCGCGCCGGTCGGCGCGAATGTGAATTGCCAGCGCTGGCCGTCGGCCTGGACGCGCGTGTCGGCATCCTTCCACGCGCCGTTGGTCCAGTCGTCCATCTCCGCCCAGCCAACACGGCCCGCGCCCGCCTCGGCCAGAATCGGATCGGGCCTGCCGTTCCAGATGCGCTGCCAGTATTGGAGGCGGACCTTTTCGGGCGGCGGCAACTGTGCATCTTTGTCGAACTCCACGACCACGCGCCGAATCTTCCGCGGCTCGGCCCATTGCACGCCGATCACCTTGCCGTCCCGCTTCTGAAGGGGAAATCCGAACGGGGCCGCATCGAACGCCCCGCCGGGCAGCGGATGGCCGGCATCGCTGGTCATCTGGCTGCACCCGGCCAGCGAGAGGATAGCGCCGATGGCCATCAAGCCCATGAGCCACGAGGATTGAGTCACTCTGCCGTTTCGCATATCCGAAGCCTCCGAAGCATTTGCTGTCCCGGTTCACATATTCCGAATGTCTTTGCGCGGGAGGGAGCGTACGAACTCGCGACGAAAGTGTCAAAAGGCGACCCGTCTACTGCGCTCCGCTTTCGACCCTGAGCCGATAACCGACGCCCGGCTCGGTGAGGATATATTGGGGCTGAGAGGAATTCGGTTCGATCTTGTGACGAAGCTGGCCCACGTAGACGCGCACATAGTGCGTCTGATCGACATCGCCGGCCGCTCAATCCTCGCGCCGTTTGGCCGCCTCGGCCTGCGCGCGCACCCGTGCCGCGAGGTTGCTGGTGATAATCCGCCTGCGGCGGACCGCGATCGTGCGAATAGGGAGTTCCCCGGACCCGCCGCAGTGTCACGCGCCCTCCGGCGGCTGCTCCACGACGGCCTTATTCACACGCGGGGCGACTTGTCTATAATTAGTTCTCAGCCATGCCCGATACATGGGCTTGGCAGAGTTGACATTTGGGGCGATTAGCTCAGTTGGTTCGAGCGCTTGCTCGACATGCAAGAGGCCACTGGTTCGGGCCAGTATCACCCAGTCACATGATGAGCCGGCATCACCCCAAGGTGCGGCCCCTGCAAGAGCTGATCTCGCAGTGCCCGTCAATCCGCCGCACTGACCGGAGGGGAAGGAGGCGGCTGCATCGCGCCGAGGGCGGCCAGCAGATTTACCTGTGACTGGTTATATCGCACGATGGCTTCAGCGTGGCGCAGGCGGGCTTGATTGGCCGCGTCCTGGGCCTGAAGCACGTCGAGCGTGGTCATCGTTCCCGCCTCGAGATTGGCCTGCGAGAGACGCAGCGTTTCGGTGGCCGCCGCCACCTGGCGCTGCGACAGCACCATCAGCTCGCGGTTGGTTCGGCTCGACTCGCGCGCGGAGACGACCTGCGCTTTGACGCGATCGAGCGCCCGCTCCGCTTCGATGATGGTCTGTTCTTTGAAGGCGCCCGCCGTTCGCAGATCTCCAATGGCCGAAAGACTGAACCGCCATCCCGCCGCGGCCCCCCACCGCTGCTGATCGTGCATGCCCGTGCTCTGGTCGCGGCGATGCGCGGCGGCCGCGCTCAGACGCGAGACGCCTTCGCGTATCGCTCCGTTCGCCAGCGGGTTGGAACTGAACGACCCGTTGGCATTGGCCGGGTTCACAATCAGATTGTTGGGGATGCCCTGTCCGGTCACGACATCACGGGCGTGGCCCATGATCCCGCCGTACTGGTACGAAAGCTGGAATTGCGGACCGAATGCTCCGAACCACGCCGCCGCGCGCGCCGCCGCGGCCGCTTCGACGAGTGCGCGGACGTTCTTCAGATCGGGCCGGTACACCACGGCAAGTTCCACCAACTCGTCGAGCGAAAGATCGGGTTTCACCAGGGTCACCGGCGGGAGCTGATCCGGTTTCGGAATGAGTGTGACGGCTGCATCGAGATGAAGCGTGACGGTCAGGTTCACCGACGCCTGGTAGAAATCGTTGATCGCTGAGACCAGATTCTGCTGGAACTCGGCGAGTCGCGCCTCGGCGCGCAGCTCGTCGGCGGGAACGCCGGTGCCGGTCTGCGTGCGCAGGCGATTGATGCGCCACAGCTCCTGGGCCTCCTGAACAGCTTCGTTCGCGGTCGAAACGCGATTCTGAGCCAGGACGAGGTCGTAATACTGCACCGCCGCTTGTCGCAGCGTCTCCTGCATGACGCTCCGCTCTTGATGCCGGGCGGCGTAGAGCCGCTTCTGGGCGGCGATGATCTGATAGACGACCGATCCGGGATTCAGGACCCACTGGACGGCGACGCTGGGCAGAAACGTGTTGAACCCCGCCTCGACCAGATCACCCCGGACGGCGCGCACGGATCCTTCGACATGCTCGAACACCGCGGTCGGCGCCAGCGCGGGAAATGCACCGCCGGCGATGCTTTCCAACTGGCCGCGAGACTGTTCAATCTGCACGCGCGCCGTCTGGATCTCAAGGTTGTCGGCCGCCGCCGCGCGTAACGTTGCGGTCAGATCGATGGCCAGCACTTCGCGATGCAGGGGTTTGATGTGTGAGGATTCCAGATGCAATGCCTCGACATCGCTGGGTTGACTGCTCGGGGCGACGTTCGGCGCCGCCGCGAGGGAATCCGTTCGCGTGGCGCTGCAACCCAGCGCGGCGACCATGCCGATGGCGGTGATGCAGAATGAAGCGACGCACTTCATGGACCGTTCTCCTTAACCTGGTCCTGTGGCGAGCAGCACCCGTGCGTACATGCCGGGCATCAAGCGGCCGTCGTGATTGTCGAGATCGATCTGGGCTTTCATCGTGCGGGTGCCCGGCTGAATCGCGAGAGCGGTACGCGTCACGGCGGCATGGAGATCGGTTTCACCGATGGAGCGAAGCTGGATGGTCGCGGGCGTGCCGACCCGCACGCGCGGGGCGCTCATCTCGGGCACATCGATGAGCAGGCGTACGCGGTCCATCTTGACCAGGGTGAGCAGTGGAGCGCCGGCGGCCTGCGCGGCCGAACGCACAAACGCGCCGTGATCGACGTTGCGCTGCGTAATGACGCCGTCGAAGGGCGCGGTGATCCGGGTATATCCGAGCAGGGTGTTGACCCGGGCCACGTCGGCCTCGGCCATCGCCGTTTCCGCTTCGACCGCCTTCACCTCCGCCTGGGCCGAGGCGAAGTCGCCCCCGGCGGCAGCCACCCTGGCCCGGCCAACCGCCATCTGTGCGCTGGTCAATGCGACCGCGTTCTTCGCCACGTCGAATTCCTGAGCGGGAATCGCCTTTCCCTGGTAAAGCTCGGACTTCCGCACAAAAGTGATCTTCGCGAGATCCTGCTCGGCGGCGTACCGTTCCTGTTCCGCGCGGGCAGACTGGATCAAGAGCTCCGCCTGTCTGGCCTTGGCCTGTAGAGACTGGGCTTTCGCCCGGCGAGCTTGAAGCGTTGCCTCGGCCTGCTTCAGTTCGTCCCGCAGCTCGGGGATGTCCAGCTCGATGAGCACGTCGCCGCGGTGCACTTTGCTGCCGTAGTCCACCGTGATCTTCGAGATGTAGCCGCTGGCCTTGGCATACAGCTCGACCTGTTCATCTGGGATGATCATCGCCGGCAGCGCAAGCTCGACCGGCTGACTCGCAGGCGATGAAGGACTCGCCTGAGTGGCATGATTCTGTGCCTGGACAGTCGGGTTGGCATTAGGCCCGGCTGCATAGGTCATTGCCGCGAGCAGTCCCAAGCCCATGCTCACGAGCACCACGCATATCCACGGCGCCTGCTCCGCAACGAATGATTTCATGAGATCACGCTCCCGGCAGTTTTCGGTTCATAATTGAGGCTGTCTGGGTCCTCTGGATCAAGGGAACCGGACTGAGCCGACCGGCGGCCCTCCAGCATCGCAAACATGGACGGCAGAATGAGCAGGGTGGCCAGAGTGGCAGCAATCAGCCCGCCGATCACGGCGCGGCCAAGTGGTGCGATCTGCTCGCCGGATTCACCCAATCCCAAGGCGGTCGGCAGGATGCCTGCGATCATGGCCAGGCTGGTCATCAGGATGGGTCGCACGCGCGTCCGCGCGCCCTCGACGGCCGCGGCATCCGCAGCCAGCCCGCCGCGCCGAGCCCGCTCCGCAAACGTGACGAACAGAATCGCGTTCGCCACCGCGACACCGACCGCCATGATCGCACCCATAAACGACTGAATGTTCAGGGTGGTGCGCGTGAGGAAAAGCGCGAGCACCACGCCGGCGATCACCGCGGGTACGGTGGAAATGACCGCGATCGCGAGCCGGACCGACTGGAAATACCCCGCGAGCAGCAAAAGGATGACCATCACGGTGAGCGCGAGACCGGTCATCAGCCCGGTGAGCGTCTGCTGCATCGGAGGGATCTGACCGCGCACCTTCACCGTGACGCCCGTCGGTGGATCGCCCGCCTGCTTGATGGCGGACTCGATGCGGCGGGCAGTATGCCCGAGATCCTCGCCGTGGATGTTCGCGGTCAGGGACACCGTTCGCTGCATGTTGTAGCGGTCGTACTGCCCCGGCACCGTTCCAGGCTGAACGTCCGCGACCGCGCGCAGCAGCAATTGGCCATCGAGATTGTCTCTGACCGGGATGTTCTGAACCGCCTGAATCGAGTCGATGTGCTGCTGTGGGATTTCAACCTGCACCTGGTAACCGATGCCCGTCTTGGAGTCCGCCCAGTAATTCGGAACGACATAGCGGCTGGATGAGGTGGCGGCCATCAACGAACGAGCCACGTCGGTCGCGCTCACCCTGCTCAACCCGGCCAACTCGCGGTCCACGGTCACATTCAGCGTCGGATAGTTCAGCGACTGGGCATATTGCAGGTCGCGCAGGGTTTCAATGCCCGCAAGTTGCTTCCGAAGTTTGGCGGCATACGATCGGCTCGCTTCCAGGTTTGCGCCCGTCACGGCCACCTCGATCGGCGTGGGTGACCCGAAGCTCATGACCTCACTGACAATGTCGCCGGCCTCGAACGAGAACTGCACGCCCGGCAATGCCCTGGCCAGCTTGTCGCGCAATCGTTCCTTCAATTCGCCGATGTGGACGCCGCTGCCGTGTTTGAGCGCCACGCGCAGGACGGCCTCATGCGGTCCGCTCATCCAGAGGAAGATGTTGTTGATGGGATAACTGGACGGTATCGCGCCAACGTAACCCAGCGTGCGACTGACGTTGTCGCCGCCCACCTCGTCGCGAATAATTTGCAGCACCTGATTGGCCATCTGTTCACTCTTTTCAAAGCGCGTGCCTTCGGGCGCCCGGATTCGCACCTGGAACTGCCCGGTGTCAACAGCGGGAAAAATCTCGGTGCCCAGACGCGTGCCGACGAACCAGACAATACCTGTTGCAACCACAAGATATGCGGGCACCAGGGCCAGCCGAAGTTGCAGCAGGCGACCAAGCGCCGCGGCATAGCTCCGGCGGAAGCGGTCGAACGCGCTCTGGTGCGGCGCGGCGGATGTTGATTGGGGCGTTTCAGGCGACGCGTGCGCTTCGGACGCCGGGGCATGCGAGACGCCCGTTTTCGCCCGCAGCAGCCAGACGGCCATGACGGGCACAAATGTGCTCGACAGGAAATACGAGGCGACCATGGCAAAGCCGACGGCGAGCGACAGCGGGACGAACATGGCCCTTCCCACGCCGACCATGAACAGTGACGGTATGAAAACCGACAGGATGCACAGCGTTGCCAGCAGCCTGGGGATGCGCGTTTCGTTGGTGGCATCGAGCGCCGCGCGGGCCAGAGGAGTGCCGCGTGACAGATGCGTATGGATGTTCTCGATATCCACGGTGGCCTCGTCCACCAGAATGCCGATCACCAGCGCCAGCCCGCCGAGCGTCATGATGTTGACGGTTTGACCGCTCATCCAGAGCGCGAAGAGAGCGGCCATCACCGCCAGGGGAATATTGAGCACGACGATGAGCGCGGTCCGCCAGTCACGAAGAAACAGCAGGACCATGACCCCGGTCAACGCCGCTCCGAGGGCGCCTTCGATCACCAGATTCCACATGGCACGGGTAACATAGCCCGACTGGTCGAACTCGAAGCTGACGTTGATATCGTCAGGCAGGACCGCCTTCATGGCCGACAGCGCTTTCTTCACTTCCCCCACGACGGAGAGCGTTGAAGCATCCGCCCGCTTGGTCACCGCGATGTATACGGTTCGGCGGCCATCGACCAGGGCGCAGCCGGTCGGAATATCCGTCGCATCTTCAACATGGCCCACATCGCGGATGTATACGGCCGGGTCGCCGACGCGAACGGCGATCTTCTCGATCTCCTTGATGTCCGTCACCACCGAGTTGATACGAACCAGCGGCATCTTGTCTTCGATATAGGCATTGCCCGACGGACTGATCGCGTTGCCCGTGCTCAGCGCTCTGACGACCTCGTCGGGAGCCATGTGGTACGCCAGCAGCCTGTCGGGATCGAGGTAAACCACGATCGTCCGCTGGTTCCCTCCGAAGGGCGGCGGGGCCGAGACGCCGGGCAGGGTCGCGAACATCGGCCGCACCTTGAAGAGCGCCTGATCCTGGATTTCCCGGATGCTTTTGGTCTCGCTGGACAACACGAGGAACCCGACGGGCACGCTTCCCGCGTCGAAGCGCATGACGAAGGGCGGCACCGTTCCCGGCGGCATGAAGGCGCGGGCCCGGTTCACATAACCGATCGTCTCGGCCATCGCCTGGGGCATGTTCGTGCCGGGGTGGAAGAACAGCTTCATCAATGCGGTGCCCTGCACGTTTCTCGACTCGACGTGCTCGATGCCCGTGATGTAGAGGAAATGGTACTCGTAATAGTTGGTGATGAACCCTTCCATTTGAGCGGGGTCCATCCCGCCGTAGGGCTGCGCGACGTAGAGAACCGGGACGCCCATGTCCGGGAAGATGTCCACCCGCATCGTGCGCAGCCCCAGCACGGCGCCCAGGGCGAGACTGATCATGACCACGATCACCGTCACCGGCCGGCGCATCGCGGCTTGCGGAAGAGTCATGCTGTCAGCGTCCCGAAGATGAATTTTGCCCGAAGCTCATCGACCCAACCGGTCCAAACGGCTTGACCTGGTTTCCGAGGCCGTTATTATCTGTATTCGATATCGAGAGTCAATAGCGAAAATCGAGTGCTTATATATGGACGATAAGGACCTGTATTCCGGGCTCATTCGGCTGCACATCCTGTACCACGCGTGCAAGGAGCCGATTTTCGGCCTGGGCATGATCGAGGAGCTGGCGCGTCACGGATATCGCTTGAGTGCGGGTACCGCCTACCCCATACTGCATGGACTGGAGCGTAAGGGGTATTTACGATCTTCCCTGCACCGCGAAGGCAAGAGGATCCGCCGGCTCTATCGGGCCACCCGCGCCGGCCATAAGGCACTGGCGATGGCCAAGGACAAAGTGCGGGAACTTTTCGGAGAACTCTTCGAAGACGGGTAATGATCTCAATGGGCTGTTGGCGAGGTCAATGTGCATCTCCCGGCCGGGTGTATGTGGAGTGCGTCGCCGGCGGCGGCGCTTTAGCTTGCGGGCAGGCCGCGTCGGACGATGAGAGACTCTCCGGCGTCCTGAGTTGCAAAGCGCGCTGCGCGAAGCCAAAGCGGCGTCGAGGCCGCCGCACTCCACAAAGGCAGCCCGCGCGGGTGCGGACATGCACCCCTCCCGGCCGGCAAGGACAAACGTTACATGGGATCAGCGAAATGGGTAACTCTTTCGCATGGTGAACATCTTCCACGCTATTCCCGTCAACCAACTAAAAAAGCCCGCGGCACGCCTGCCGCAGGCTTTGGGTTTGCTCCGGTTATTCTTCTTATTCTTCGTCCGGGCAGAATACTTGTTTACGCCACCCGCCGCCGCCGGAGCAGCAGGCCGCCGAGGCCGAGCAGAATCAGGCTTGCCGGCTCGGGGACGGTGCCGACTACTAGATTGTCGAGCCAGAGGATGTTATTGGCCGTTCCGGCGCCTGGTGGAGTGTCATCGACTTGGACGCTGCCGAGCGTTTTGTTGAGGGGCCCGGCGTGCGTAGTGATCAGGACTGTGTCCTTGTAAAAGTCCGTCGTACCGGTGGCCGGGTCGTAAACGATTGCGAAGTCGTGCCAGGTAGTGTTATCCGGGGGGGGGAAGTTGACCGACGTGCCTTCGGTCCCAGCGGGGTAGGTCCACTTCGTCTTCATGCGGAACTCGCCACCTGTCCAGCCGGCTATCACAGCACCGAGGGTATCGAACATCCAAATGCCGGCGTGGTCGTTAGTAAAAGGGTTGGTAGCATCCTCGGGCTTTACTTGGAAAGTCAGGATCGACAACTGACCCGCGACGCCGGGGACCGTGTGATTGGTGAGGCTCGCGGTGCCGGCGCCGCTGCTGCCTTTCATACGCACTGCCAGCGTAGTACCTCCCGTGGGTACCAGCACAATGTTCTCGGGGCCAGTGCCGGTCCAGGAGTCTTGGAGCCGCAGCCTTATGCCGCTCGTGTAGCTGTCGAAGTTGTCCGAGAACCATGTCGTGGAAATGATCGGCATCGCCATAGCCACGTTGTTCGCTGCGAGCACGGACAACACCAAGGCGGCGCCTGCCAGACTGAACAATCGGATTGACCTGTTCATACTCGTCCTCCTCCTCGATCTTGCGAGCACTGCATCTTTTTCGATCGCGCCGCAGCGGCAAAACCGACAGCGCTCTTGAGCGTTACAGATATGTTTTCAGAGCGGTAAGCAGAACAGAATTGACGCTTTTCTCCGCCTGCTTTTGCTTTTCCTCCGCCTTCTGAAAACCGCCGGGTAGCGAAACTACCCGACGACTTAGCTTCATATTACCAAGCCATGCCCCCCAACACAAGCACTAAATCGTAAATCTAATCTAATTTTGGTTGATTTTTAGCACTGCCCTATACCCCCGTGGCCAGCCGAACCTGAACACACCGGCAACTAAAACGTTAATCCGTCAGCCAAGCCCCCGATCAACAACCAAATTTTTTCGGTTGAGAGCCGGACTTTTAGGCTTGGGCGCGAGGCGCAAGATCGCGCAACTATGGATATGATGGGAAGTTACCGCACTCATAGGGGGAGACGCGGACCTTGGGCAGATAAACCCAGTCGGGTATCTGAAAACCCGTGTAACCACTGGGCCGATACGGGTTTCCCTTGGTTCTCTTGACGTAACCCCCGTGACCATCGGCGTAGGTGAGGTTGAGCGAGGCCCGCCGGTGACGCTCGTGGCGAAGCTTGTACCCGTAAACCGCATCGATGTATTCAATGAGCGGGCCCGCAGGCACCTGGGCGTTGTTATTGGTTGGCCCCGAGGTGGTCAGAATGGTCGGAGCACCGGGCTTGCTCAGATTTGCTTCTTTTCCCTCGCCGATCCCCGCGTCCACGAACATCATGACTTCCGACGGTCGAACCACCTGATCGAGCCGGCCGCGCAGATGGTCCCCCGAACCCGCCGTGTACGAGTGGTTGCCCTCTTTCCAGATGCCGGGCGATCCGGCTCTCCTGACGCCGGCGATGTCCCAGTTGATCCCGTAAGAGAGGTATCCAAAGACATAATCCGCGGTGCTGTCCAAGGCGGTGCTGGAGGGTAGACCGAAGGTGTTGATCTGCTGCTTGTCCGCCGGACAGGACAAGACCTCGAACCGGCGGATTTTATTTTTATTGGGAGCAATGTTCGACGCGAGCGGGCCCCCGACGATGCCCCAACTGAGGTTTTTTTTGAGCGAACGGGCACCGGCTTCACGCGCTAAAACGACCGGCCAGCCCAGCAGATTCGGTGTACTAACCCCCGTGCCGCTCTCGTAGGCATAGTATTCACGATTGGGGTCGCCTAGTGTCTTCAGGCTGAAGGCGCGCGTGGTTGGATTGTCCACATTCGTCGGTGAGACGTTGCCGATGACCTGGAACCGGTTGCGGTGATCGGCCGCGAACGTGTTCATACCCGTGCCCATGTCGCGCGTGTTGGCCAGGCATTTGGCGCTGCGCGCCTGGTCGCGGGCCTCCGTGAGGGCGGGAATGAGAATGGCGATCAGCAACGCGATGATCGCCACCACCACGAGAAGCTCGATCAGTGTGAAGCCGCGCTGGCGGAAAAAGGGGTCAGGAACCTTTTGCCGGGACGGCCCGAAGGGTGCTTTGCACAAAAGGTTCCTGACCCCTTTTTCCGCCGATTGGAGCGAGCGCCAGATCATCATGATGTGTATGCACCTCTGCCGGCCATTGTAACGAACGCGCGACCGCTGCCACAAGACGGGGTGCAGCCGGCCGGGATTCGCGCGAATGTTATATAATCATGCCGCACTTATTATCTCAATGCTTGACAGTGCGATCGATTTTGCTCTATGATGATTATGATAACGTTTTAGTGATGTCCTGTCACTAATTCTGTTTACGAGTTGTCGCGAGGCGCGCCGGCATGATGCTGGGCGCGTTTCGGGGCTGAAGCGGAGAAGGTCAGTCACTCTGAGCCGTTTTGTCGATTTGTCGGGTGTGGGGTCTTGCGTGGATCCCACGACTCTGAGCGCTACCCGTGTAGGGCGATCGTCCGCCTCCCCGGCGGAGCATCTGGTGTTTGGCCGTTGGTCACGAGGAGAAAGAAAAATGCGAACCCCGTTGATTCTCTCGGTATTCACAACGATGGTTTGGTCCGTTCTGCCCGCCGCGGCAGCCCTGAATAACGGTTGGGATACCGACCAGTTGTACGGCTTGGCGGCTGTCACGGGTGGGGCTAACAGCGACGGCGGCGCGGCCACGACGGCGGACTATGTCGCGCCGCTGCCTGCGACCAGCGGAACCACGACAGCCAATCAGACCAGCACCATCATCTTTGTGAACAATGGTTCCGGGGGCAATGCCACCTATGCCGGGATGGCCGAGGGTGACACAATCAAGTTCGGCACGGGGACGACCAAAACCATCAAGGCCCTGCTGGATCCGGGTTCGGCAGAGGCGATCAGCAACGGTTCATCGACCGGCGTCATTGTATTGACTGCATCCGTCACCGTGTCCCCCGGTCAGGGCATTTCCCGGGTCATTAGCACCGCGAACGTGCTCATGACCAAATCGGTCCTCTATCCCGGTGAAGCGACCGCGGACGCGCACTTCGGCTGGGCGCCCATGCAAAGCGGTTCGCATGTGCCCCCTGTCTATCTAGCCGGTTTCGCAGACCCAGGTCATCAGACACAGACACTTTGTTTCTCGGGCCGCGGCAGCAACGACGCCCGGATGTGGCGCGCCAATCCCACGGGGGGCCGCACAACACTCCAGGGTTTTACGGTCAGCGAATACGAAAGCGGCACGGGTTACGAGCTTCGCCGCGTTTCCATCGGACAGGTTCTGGGAGGTGCCGACCTCTTCCTGAATAAAGGGGACGTCGGCTGCCTGCGTTACAACGCCAGCAACGACACGCTCATTCTGTCCTTTACGGGAAGAATGAACGACGCGACCATCCTCGACGCGAGTCACCTGAACCGCCCCGCGGATACGGAAAAGCAATTCTATGCCGTCGAGTTCGAGCTGCCCAACTGCCCGCTGGCCCCACCTGACCTGGCGGTTACGACCGTGGTGGTCGACGGCGCTCAGTCCAACGTCAGGCGGGTCCGGATGGACGACGGCGCAGGGGGACTGGCCAACTTTGGCGGCGTTGCCAACCTCGGTGCAGGCAAGCGGATCCGGTTCGATTCGAGCGGCGAGGTTCGTATCATCACCAAGATCGTGACCCAGGCGAACACCACCCCCTATACCTATCCGGGCAACGGCATCCTGGTTCTCGACCGGCCGGTGACCGTGGCGGACAACGAGACGTTTTCGCGGTGGACCACCACCGCCACGCAACATGCTGACGGCGCCACCTTCTGCACACCCGCAGTGAGAGAACTGTATGAAGGGCCGAAGAACCCGAACAGTCCGGCGCAAGTGTATCAGGGCGTGGGCATGGACGTGGACGAAAACGGCATCATGTACATGACCAGCGAGGCCATGGACGTGGACAGCCCCGGCAATTTCGGCAGCTCGGATCTCGTGTCCTTTGACACCTCGGGCGTCGGCGCGAGCGGCGGGCCGCTGGCGAGCAACGTGAGTAGTTTCCCCAGCAACATCGCCACCAACGTGCAGACGGGCATTTTCAAACGGCTGATCGACGGCGTCAACGCTAACGGCTGTGACAACCCGGTGGTCAGCCAGATCACCTGCAATTACAAGCAACCGCGCCTGGTCGCCTGGCGTCCGCCGCCGACATCGAACGGGACAGGCCCCAACGGCAACTTGGTCTCCGCGATATACAACTGGGACGCCGTCCAGCTCAAGCGGCCTTTCGAATTCGACCTCGACGCCGTTGACGCGAACAGCGACTTGATCATGCTCGGCAC
>CAYLLT010000055.1:0-1850 GCA_964384465.1 uncultured Planctomycetales bacterium
GCGTCCCGGTCGCGCTCGGCATCGGTGCACAGTTGATGCGAGGCCGAGACGTGGATGTGTTTGGGCCGTCCCTGCCGAAGTTGATCGTACATGAAGGCGTAGATCTCGCGTCCCTTGCCAATACCCGTGCCGTCGCCGTTCCAATGGCCCTTGCGTGAACCGTCGGGCAGCAGAAACTCCGTTGCTTGCCCGGCGTAGATGACATCTTCCAGTTGCAAATCCGAAATACGGCCTTCCGCGATCACGTCGGCGGGCAGATGGTGCCAATGGGTCACATCCGGCGGCTCGACCGAGGCCATCGCCGTGGATTCGACCACGTTCGCCGGGTGTGGCTGCGCTCCCCGCACGATTGCCTTCTGCACGCGGTACTCGGCAAATACTGTGCCCTCTTCAATCCGTAGCGCCTGCGGTTGAATACCGCTTTCAAGCTGGCCTACATCATCCCCAGCCGGTCGAGCGTGCTCAGAAGCAACCGGGCCGCCCAGATGCGCATCGCTTCCGGGTCCATCGGGAGCGTTGGCTGTTCTCGTTCCAATTCGCGCGTCACCATTCGTGCCACGGCCCGCTCGTAATTCAACACCAGACGATTCCAGGTCAGCCACTGCTCCGTCGTGACTGGAGCATCGGGGACCGACAGCATTCCCCCTGCCCCGTCCTCCAAGAGTGCCGCCATCAGTTCGAGCACCGCGTCCGTGCCACCCACCGGCTCCTGTTGGATCATCGTCCGCAATACTTTCGCGGCCTGGTGCTGGATCGTATTTGCGTATTCGCCCATAGATATCCTCCTGCGATAGGTCTTTGAGTAACTCATACGCACCCTGAATGGAAAGACCACTGTCGGTGATAATCTCAGACTCGCTGGGCGTCGGTCCATCCCTGTCGATCACGATAATCTGATTGTCAAACGACGTGCCGAATTTACTATAGACGCTCCCGTCGATGCCGAGGTTGGCGCGGACACGGTAGCGTTGCTCGATGTCGGCCCACCAATCGCGGAACGTCGGCCTGTCCAAGGCCATGCCGCACCCCACGATGGCCACGAGCCGCCCGCCGGGTCTGAGTCGGAGCAGCGCCTGTTCGATGTGCCGTGCGCCGAACTCCGTGCGGTGCCCCTGCACTCGCCCACCGGTAGCGGAGAACGGCGGATTCATCACGATGGCATCATAGAATTGGTCAGGGGGCAGCAGGTTATCCAGCCGCTCCGCGTCGAATGCGGTGGGCGAGAATCCCTGGAGAGACAAGAGGCTCCGACGGCGTTCGTCGATCTCGTTGGTATCCACTTCAGCGCCGGCGAGGCGGGCCAGGACGGCGATGTTGCCCGTCCCCGCGCTCGGTTCGAGTACCCGCATTCCACTGGTGAGCGCAGCCGTTGTCACCACTAACAGGGCTTCTGCTGGTGGCGTGCTGAATTGCTGCAACTCAATCTGCACCTGGTCACGGCGAGTCTGTCGAGGCAGTCGCGCTTCCAACGCCAGCAGTTGTTCCAGCAGGCCAGGAAGGTCGCTGAGGTCAAGACGAACGCGATCGAGGTAGAGATTCATGCCCGCTTCGACGGCGTCGTACATGTCGCGGGCATGGCCCGCTGACGCGCCCAGCACCTCACGCGACAATTGAGCCAATGCAGAATTGTCGAACACCGTAGTGGGCTCGGCTTCGAGTAGAGCCGCGAAGCGCCAGGCGAGATCGATGACCGGCAAGAATCGCTCTGGATAGCCTGCAGGCGTTTGGGCTGGTGCGTCGAGCAGAGCTAAGGAGGACATCGCCGAAGGGCTGGAGGGTGACTCTCTTGTCCTGTCATTCCATGCCAGACAAGCTCCGTCCGGATGCACGCTCCCCAGAGTTGGCTCCGC
>CAYLLT010000055.1:1950-38915 GCA_964384465.1 uncultured Planctomycetales bacterium
TCCCGGCGGCCGCTCGCTTGGGCTTCGCTTGCCCGCCGGCTGTCTTTGGAAACCCCCACACCCGGTTTCCAAGCCTTCCCCGCCCCTTCTTCCCCTCCTGACGCAGACGGTAGTGCTGGATCACGGCGCCACAGCGGTCCTTGTGAGCCATGCCCTCATGGCACGATCCCATCGTTCCCGCGTCCATCGCGCATCCTGTTTCGCGACCAGCTCGAATGGGTCGCCTCGATAGCTGTGGGACGATGCCACCTGCGTTGTCTGTGAGACGAGCCGAATATCGAACAACATGTCTCCTGACTGCTGACGTGCGGCGGGTTTCGCGGGGTTGTCACGTGGTGAGCCGAACATGTGCTCCTTGAGCATCGCCTGTGCTCTGGCTTCATGCGCTGCGGTCGCATAGTGCCACAGTCGGTTCCTCACAAGGCGGGCGAAGAACCCGCCGGGGTTCCACTTCGCACGGTCCAACGTGCGTACGGCAGCACTCACGAACCGAAGACGATCACTTTCGCTTGCCCGGACGAGGCCCCGACTTTGAACCTCCTTGAAAAGCATGAGCAGCCGACTGATGTCGGTGAGATCCTGGACCTGAACATTCTGAAGCGTGGGGGTCCGGTCCCGTTTCGTAGAAACACCAGAGGGTCCGGCGATGCCGGGTTTCTGGTTTTCATATTCCATTAGGAGTTCTCTGTTCTTCTTTGGGGGTGGCGATTCGGGAACGTTTTGTCGTAATCGGGGTGGCGTTTTCGGGGACTCGCTTCCCCACTTCGTGGTGTCTGCATCCCACGACAGATTCAACATGATCCGCTCGCCGTAGCGCTGCCGATGCCAGTGGTCGCTCTCCAGCACCGACAGCCATCCCCAAGCCCGCAATTGCGCTCTGGCCCGCTTGACGTTGCGAGGGTCAACCTCAAAGGCTTCCGCAATCCAGGATGCGGATACCGACCCCGTAGCGGCGACAACACAGCCCTTGGCGTAGACACATCGGAAGAGATGACCCAGGATCGTGGCCACCTGCACCGGACGAGTCGCCCTAGCCAGCAATCGGAGCGTGCGTCGTGGAACGGGTACGCGTCGTCGTCGATTGACGATGCGGGCGAAGTTCTCTTGAAAACCATTGGTGTTGAAACGCACTGATTCAGGCCGCTCCGCAAAGCGAATTGCGGACTCGCTCCATGCTGCGAGGCCACTTTTGCCAAGGCGTCGAAGGGAGCCGGCAACATGCTTGCCGCCTCCACCGACCAAACGCTCCACTTCCGTTACCGTGAATCGTGGTGTTCTCCCTTGCCCCGCAGCAGACCGGCGGGCTGCCATCTCGTGCAATGCGAGGTAGGCGCGCAGATCCCGAAACTGAATCTCTTTCCTTCGGTACGCCCACCAGGCCACGAACAGTTGCATCACACTCACCAGCCGGTAGCCGCCCTCCGGTCGGGCGCACACGATGGTTCCTGCCTTGCGATAATCGATACTCACAGATCCCCTCCCCTGTTGCGGACAGACGCAGGCATCCGCTGGCCCCGAGCAGGTGGCCGCCATCACAAGACAAAACAATTCTGTTGAGCGCGTCGCAAAAGCCTTGCGCCGTGGAGATATTTCAGAGTACAGTCGAGGCGGTGTTAGCTCTCGGCCGAGTTGTACTCTGGACTTCCACCGGCAGCTTCAGCGATGGCCCACGAAAAAGGCGACCCTGGAACGGTCGCTTTTTTCATTTCTGGTGCGGTCTTCCTACTCGATAGTCATTCTCCCCTTTTCTTTGTTCCAGCCGTCGCGATCCCCGGTTGGTTTCGCCGGGTCAAACCACGACCTCGATTCTTTGATGACCGATCGCGGGAACTCGCACAATCCTATTTTTGAGGGATAGCGTTTATGGCCGCATGAGCCCATGAATCCAGGAGCCCATGCGAACACGGCTCCAGGAACGCATGGCCGCATGGAGTCAGGGGGCCATGAAATGTAACTTCTTAAGATTCCATCTTGCGGCGGCGGCGAGCTGAGTGTTAGCCATGCTCTCATGCACGCAGGGGTGCATGGCGCCACGCGGGCATGTAGCCATGAGCGCCTGATGGGGCGTCGAAAGTTTTTACATGGGGGAGCGATGGAAGGGCAGGAGAGGCAGAACGGAATCGTAATCGGTGTGGGAAATCAAAAAGGCGGCGTCGGGAAAAGCACCAACACGGTGCACATCGCAGCCGCCCTGGGTGAGAAGGGTTACAAGGTTCTGGTCATCGACTTGGACCCTTCAGCCGGAGCGACCAAGCACCTCGGCATCCCACCGGATGGATTTCTCGGCACGCTTGAGCTGCTGACCACCGAGGAGACCACCCGAACGCTTGCCATCAGCGAAGGGATGCCCAAGGGCGTTCACTTGATTGCAGCGCGCACGGAACTCGCCGAGCTGGACAAGCTGCTTTCCAAGTTTGTGGACAAGACATCGATCCTCGACCGGGCGCTTCGGCTGGCACGGATGGAGTATGATTTTGTGCTCCTGGATACGCCGCCCAATCCAGCGGCGCCCACCACCATCGGAGCCTATTCCTCCGCTGAGTGGTTTTTACTCTCCGTCTTTCCGCATCCGCTCTCCGTCGGTGGACTCAACGAAGCATTCAAGGACATTACCGACGTGCGTGCCAGAAAAAACCCATCACTTGAGGTGCTGGGCGTTGTGCTGACCTCTGTGGACAGACGAACGAACCTGTGGCGCGAGGTGGCCGCAGTCGTCAACCAGGCGGTGCCGGGCAGAGGATTTGCGACCATCATTTCGCAGGCCATCGAGGTGGCCAAAGTGGCGGGGGCGGGGAAGACTCTTTTTCAGACCCGATACGGGATCAAGCACGAGGTCGCCGGTCAATATCGCGACCTGGCCGACGAGATTGTCTGGCGTACAAGCAATCGCGAAGCGTTCATCGCGGGGATACCGCCGGCATCGGAATTCGTCGGAAGAAAAAGTCAATCCGAAGAGGGGACCGACACGGAAGAACCCGGTGCATTGCCCCACGTAGCCAATGAGTAGGGAGGAGTAAACGATGCCAAAGCCATTGACCAGGCCTCAGCCGACCAGTTCCGTCGCGAGTATGCTTGAGCCGGGTGTCGGAGCGCAGGTTATAGCCCGCCCTCAGCCCGCAAAGCCGCCGATCTTCCCTGTTCCAGTCCTGACTATCCCTCAGCCGGAAACTCCAGTCAGAAACGAAATGCAGCCCTCCAATGCGCCATCCGGTGAGGTTCCGGATATCCCGCGACAGTTCACACTGACGGCCAAGACCGATAGAACGCTCAAGCGGCTCATCGCCACCTACAGCGAGGCCACGGGGTTGGACCTGAAGCACAGTGAACTGCTTCGAGCCGTTCTCGTGGCTATCGAGCACGCGATGTCCGAGCTGGTGCGGGAGGCTCAAGGGATCGGGCCACTCAGGAGACCGAAGAACGAACGGGGCAGGGAAGCGGAGCGTGAAGAGTTAGAGCGCAGCATCGCGCGGGCTTTTGTTGGCGGCATGCGGGCGTGTGCCGCACTCGGCAACTCGCCTTAGCGAATCAGGATGCCCCCGCGGTGCGAGGGAATGCGACACTCTTTCGCGAACCCCCGCCGCCGCCACGGCGTGGCGAGGTTGCTCTTCACCCGCATTCGGCCGCAGCTTCCTACCTTCTTCCGGTCTTCGTTGCCTCTTCTGCTCCCTTCGTGCTCCGGCCCTAAGAACTTAATCAACTGACGGCCATCTTGCTCCTGCATCGGCCGCGGCCAGGCCTCGCCCTGCGGGCGTTCTGTCAGACCCGGCCTGTCACTTCCTCTGCTTGTCGCTTCCCGCCTCTATTCAATGGGGCCGTCGCTAGCTCCTTTTGGTTCGCAGTGACCATCCCCGCTCCGCTTTTGAAGGGATGGTCCCTTCTCACAAAACCAAAAGGAGCAGAACCATGAAAGCAGAAGAGGCAAAGAAACTCGCCGAAGAAGGACTCGCAAATCTGACAGCGGCCCTGCAGCACGGAAAGAGCGAATCGCTCACCGCATATCTGGCCGCAATGGGGCGGTTTCATCACTACTCGTGGGGCAACGTGCTCCTCATCGTCTCGCAGAAGCCCGATGCCACTCGCGTCGCCGGCTTCAACACGTGGAGAGACTTCGGTCGCTTCGTCAAGAAGGGCGAGAAGGGCATCGTCATCATCGCCCCGATGGTCTTTAAGCCGAAGGACGCTGTCGTTTCCGGCAGCACCGACAAGGACCAGACCATCCTGCGATTCAAAGCGGTGTACGTCTTCGATGTATCGCAGACCGATGGCGAATCGCTCCCTGAGTTCGCCCGCGTCGGCGGCAATCCCAACGGACATACCGAGCGACTCAAAGGTCTTGTCGCCGAGAAAGGCATAGAGCTTGAGTATTCAGCCGACATCGGTAACGCCGAGGGCCTGTCACAGGGTGGAAAGATTAAGCTCCGCCCTGACCTCTCGCCGGCCGAGGAGTTCTCGACACTCGCCCACGAGCTCGCACATGAAATGCTTCACAAAGGCGAGCGTCGAAAGCAGACCTCCAAGACCGTCCGCGAGACGGAGGCCGAGGCGGTCGCATTCGTCGTGTGCCAGGCCATCGGGCTAGACACGAACGGTTCCGCGGCCGACTACATCCAGCTCTATGACGGCGACAAGGACACGCTTGCCGAGTCGCTCCACTTGGTCCAGTCGGCAGCCGCCGAAATCATCGATGCGATAACCGCTCAGTCGTGCCCTGAAGTCGTCTTCTCCTCATCGCTTTAAGGGACCGGTCGGAGGAACTCGCCAAGCTCCTCAAACCGAAATCGATACGTCAGAAAGATTCGTATCACTCGGAATACGGTCATCCGGGTGGCTCTTCAATGTTTCCTCGATAACTTCTCGCCGACATCCGGCAAATCCAATCAACTCCGAAGACGAGCTGCTCAAAGCAGCGAAGGGCCGCCGCAAGCTCTAGGTTCTCTCTTTCGTGCCCATCAAACGGTCGCCTTTCTCCGCGGGGCGGTGTCGGCCCCGTGCTTCCCCTCTGAGTTGTCTTGAGTTCGTTTGTTCCGTTCCAGCGTCCTCTCGCGTTGTCAACGCCTCCTCTTTGAATCACGCCGGAGCTTTCGGCCGTCAAGGTCTGCCCCAGAGGGTCCCCGCCTGTCGGCCGCTCCACCTTGACTGCCAGCTCCTGGGCGTGAGTTCAACCCGGCGTTTTTAAACAACGCAAGGAGGACGCCTTTATGGAACGAAGACAAACGAAAACACAGAAGGGAAGTGGAAGCCCGAACCGACAAGTACCGCCCCAAGCGGAGAACCCACTCGATACGACCTTCTTTGATGGGCACGAAAGAGCACCGGTGCAGCCGCACGCACCGCCTTCCCAGTTCTCTCACTGGCTCTCCGTCGAAGAGATTCGAAAGATGCAGCGGATGCGTCGCGAGACCGTTATCGAAGCCATGGAAGCAGGCGAGCTTCCCTTCGAACAACGTGGCCGCATTCGATACGCCCGGCTCTCAGACGTTCTCGTTTGGGAGGAGCGGCGAATGACACGTCCGTCAACCCCCACGCGGCGGTCCATCCACCCAGCCCTCGCAGATTTAGCAAATTAGGAGACACCAGTCATGAACCTCAAATGGATACTCGTCAAATTCTTTTACCGATTCGACCCTCCCGTTCCCTGTCTTCGCAAGGTGATAGAGCACTTTCTTTCCAATGCACGCGAAGACTACCAAAGAGTTCCGCCAGACGAGAGAGACAGTGAACACGTCTATCTTGACCTGCTCGTCATTCGAGCTTGGCTAGATGACGACTGCAGATGGCGAGACGTCCCCGCGAAATACAGAGCCTCCTTTAGGAAAACCAAATCATGAAAACGAAATTGAATCTACATCACCACCACCTGCCCCACGAAATCATCGCTTCGCTAACGCGAGTCTTGGATTACTCAATGGATGACGAGCGAGCGAGTTTTGAAGCTCTTTCATCAAGCGAGGAACGCGAGCGGCATATCTTTTGCGACTTGGAGCTACTCGGCCAGTGGCTCTCTAAAGTCGAAGACCACCCGCATCGGCGAGCCGGGCCGGTGAGTTACATCCGAGAAGTTGTTGCCCGATATCGCGGGCCGTGGAGAGCAGCAGGAGCCATCACGCAGCCGGCGGACGCGGCAGGCTTCGTTCTTCCGTTCCTGCGTCCTCTCGCGTTGTGAACGCCTTTCTCTTGAATCACGCCGGAGTTTTCGGCCGTCAAGGAATTGCCGCTGCGCGTTCCTCCTTGACCGCCCGCTCCTGGGCGTGACTTCAAACCCGGCGTTATTACACAACGCAAGGAGGACGCCTTTATGGAACGAAGCAAACGAACACACAAAAGGGAAGGGAAACCCGGAAGGCATCGCCGCAGACGTGGAGCTCTCAGGCGAAATCTTCACCATCGAATGCGACGGCAAAGTCCACGTCTTCGACGCCGACATCTAGTGCATTTAAACCTGATAGGAGAGTTATGAAAGAAGATTCAGTTGAGCAAGATTATTTCTGGGGCGTCTGTCCACACTGCCATCGCAATGACGGGTACTTGAACATCGGGACGGACCATTGGTTTATTTGCCACACGCACCGAGTCAAGTGGGTTCGAGGTGCGAATCTCTTTTCGTCTTGGCGATACGAGACGGAGACTGATTGGGAGCACAACCAGACCCGCATCGCCGAGTACCGGGAAATCGAACCGCTCTGGGCACCGCCCAGCCGTGAAACAGAGCATTCATCACTCTGCGAAACGTGTGGAACGCTTCATCCGCCATGCAAGAAATGCGGTCAACCTACCCATTGCCCACCCGATGAAGTCGGCGAGCCTTTCATCTACTGCGATGATTGCGACCGAGAAATGGAGTAGCGGTAAGATGCGAAAATCTGCACCGGTGCCCGCGACCGAGGGTCATCGCAATTCACGTCCTATCTCTTTCGTGCCCGTCGAGCCGTCCGGTAGCGTCTTCTCTCCCTGTCTTTCTCGGTTCCAGGTTTTCCTTCGCTTCGTCGCTTCCGTTTCGCGTACCACCTCGCGTTGTGAACGCCTTTTTATCTCGAATCACGCCGGAGCTTTCGGCCGTCAAGGTGCTGCCCCAGAGGGTCCCCGCCTGTCGGCCGCCTCCACCTTGACCGCCAGCTCCTGGGCGTGACCTCGGAGCGGCGTTCTTACACAACGCAAGGAGGACGCTTTATGGAACTGAAAAAGACGAAGACAGAAAAGGGAAGGGGAACTGGACAAATCCAGGTCGAGAATCCGCTCGATACAACCGTTCTCGACGGGCACGAAAGAGAACCCGTGCAGCCACACGCAGACTCAGAATTACATCGAGGAGAAATCAACATGGACATGTTCAAGCAGATGTGCGAACTGCAAATCATTACGTCACTGCGACGCCTTGCAGACGCCATCGAAGACCAAAAAGCAGGAAGAGAATGCAGACATCCATACATTTTCATAGACGTTTCCGGTATCGAGAGAGACCTCACTCGCGTACTCGCTGACCTGTCCCGGCGGAGGTGCCCCAATTGCACCCGCTTTCATGCTCAGTGCACCCGGTGCGGTAGTTCCACCCAATGCTCATGGGAAGAAGGCGAAGAGGACAGCATTGTGCACTGCGAAACTTGCCAACTCCACTGGCCGCTCGGAAGTGCCGAGCAGAGCTCAACTGACTCCGACCTTTCCGGGGAGGTCTGTCCGCGGTCCCATCGAAAAGACGGGAACAACTGCTGGTGGCGAAGACTACTGCGGAAATGGATGGCCAGACAATGAAGCAAAGTGAGAAGCGGGCCACGTTGCAGCTTTGCCGCGGGCAAGACCGCTCTCCCAGTCCTTTGCTTCGCCCATTTCTCCAGGGGCCTGCATCGAGCACCTTGCTCTCGGCTGTCGGCCCTGTTCTTCCCGCTCTCAGTTTGTTTGTTCCGTTCCAGCGTCCTCTCGCGTTGTCAACGCCTCCTCTTTGAATCACGCCGGAGCTTTCGGCCGTCAAGGTCTGCCCCAGAGGGTCCCCGCCTGTCGGCCGCTCCACCTTGACTGCCAGCTCCTGGGCGTGAGTTCAACCCGGCGTTTTTAAACAACGCAAGGAGAACGCCTTTATGGAACGAAGACAAACGAAAACACAGCAGGAAAGGGGAAAACAGCAAATAGCAGATGTGACAACAGAAGAGAGGATACTACCGCCCGGCACGTTAAGTTCACTCGTGTCTTACCCAAAACGCTGCCATCTCTGGGGTGACTCCCGATATCGCGGCAACTGCGACGGCACATTGTTTCGCGACCTGGTCCTGCAGTATGGACCGAGACGCGTGGGCGACCCGATGCTGGGTTCGGGCACGACGCGTGATGTGGTTGCATGGCTAAACCAAACACACGGTACCCGCATTGCATTCTGGGGCGGAGACCTCAGAACTGGATTCAATCTTCAAAGCGATAGCCCTCCCGGACACTTTGACTTCATCTGGATTCACCCGCCTTATTGGAACATCATCCGGTACAGTGAAGACGCGGGAGACTTGAGCAACATCCCCGAATACGACGCGTTCATTTCGAATCTTCAAGTGTGCCTTCGCCGTTGTCATGACGCCCTCACTTTGGGCGGAAGACTTGCAGTTCTCGTTGGAGATGTCCGAAGGAAAGGCATGTACTACCCCATCGTTCGAGACGTGCTCAACATGGATGGCGAGATTGGAGCCTTGCGTTCCGTCATCATCAAGGCACAGCACAATTGCCAATCCGACGGCAAGGTGTATGCGAGAATGGAAGACCCGCCCATCAAGCACGAGTACTGTGTCGTCTTCAAACGAGTGTCGTGAATTCTCTGGCTCACGGGATGTCTCTGTCCGTGGGCCTTTTCGTACCTGGCACGGAACCGCTAGGCCGCACCGGCAGTTGCTGGGCCTCTCGTTTACGAAACCGTTCTCCTCGTTCTTCGATTCTTCCTTTACGCCACGACCGGCCTTAAGCACCTTCCTCTTGCGTGTCGGCCCCTCGCTTCTGGTCTTAGCGTTTGTTCCGTTCCGTCGTCCTCTCGTGTTGTAAACGCCTCTTCTTTGAATCACGCCGGAGCTTACGGCCGTCAAGGTGCTGCCCCAGAGGGTCCCCGCCTGTCGGCCCTCTCCACCTTGACTGCCAGCTCCTGGGCGTGATTTCAACCCGGCGTATTTAAACAACACTTGGAGGACGCCTTTATGGAACAGAATCAAACGAACAGTGAACCCCAAAGCATAGACCGGAAGTCGCCGCGAATATTTGTTCAGCCATGTTTGGACCACTTATATGAACGGGGAAAGTCCGGCAAATGGATTGACCTTAATCAAGAGCGTAAGGCAATTTGGGGCGAGATAGATGCCATGCTTGCCGAATCAAAGTGGCAACCTGCAAGAGAGTGCGTGATTGTGACCTACGAAAACTTCGGCACACTTGAGCTGTCTCAAAGCGACCACATCGAACTGGTCATTAGACTTGCAGAGCTCATTGTTAGCTATGGTCCCTTTGTGGCTGAAGTCGTGCGTGAGGCTGGAGGACTGAAGCACCTATCTGATGTCAAACACTCGCTACATGAATGTTACAATGGAGAGTATGAATCCGTTGCGGACTGCGTCCACGAACTGATTGACCAACGTTACGGCGTACGCTTGGCCGAGTTGCCCGACTCTATCCGGTCGCACATCGATTACGAAGCCATCGCTAACAAACTCGAAAATTCGTTTTCATTCTGTCGTTACGACGGTAGGGTACACGTATTCTATTAGTAGTCTTCCATGGGGCAGAAGCTTCGCTTCGCCCCGTGGTCCCATACCAGAGCCGCATCGACACCCGCAAGGTCTCGCCGCGGACGAGACCGCTCTCTTAGTCCTTTGCTTCGTGCAGTCAATCAGGGGCCTGCGAAATAGCACCATGCTTTCGAGCCTCACACCTTTTCGACTCCTCTTACGAGCCTCCTGTCCTCTCTGCCCGGCACCGCCCGCGTGCCCGATTCCGTCTTGTCTTTCGCCCAAAGCAACGCCTTCCCATGCCTCGCTCAAGAATGCGGTCGTTTCGTTTCTTGTTGCCGGTGTTCCCATCCATCGTCCGTTCCCTTTGCCCGCTTTCGTGTCCCTTATGCCTTGCACTGGCGTGCCGTCAAGGTCTGCCCCAGAGGGTCCCCGCCTGTCGGCCGCCTCCACCTTGACCGCCCGCCGCGTCGTGCACGGCTCAAAACGGGACACCGGGCAATAGGGCCCGGCCTTTAGGAGGAACACCTCATGACAACGAAAACGAAACCCGCCCACACCGTAAGACTCGGCCGCGTGAAGGCCGCAATCTGGGCGAACAAGACAGAGAAAAACGGCACGCGGCATAACGTCACCGTTTGCCGGGTCTACAAGGACGGAGAAAACTGGAAGGAGTCTTCAAGCTTCGGCCGGGATGAGCTCCCGCTTCTCTCCAAGGTGCTAGACCAGGCCCACTCCTGGATTTTTGAACACGCAAAGGACAACAAGACCGAGTGAGCGGTCACTTCCACCCGCGGCTTAAAACCCCGCGGGTTTTTTTCTGCTTGCCTCACAAGTGGGCCCAATACCTAAAGCACGATGACGTGAGCCCCTGTGCCCGCAAGGGGAAAGCGGCTTCGCCTGTGCCAAGCAGGCTTGTCACACCCCTTGCTTGTGAGCACGGCTCACGCCGCCATCCCCATGTCGAAGCGGCTTCGCCGCGAGATCTCATGCCCCTTGATTCTGTTGACGCGTCGTCTGGACGACGCGGGCAGCTTTTGTCCCGGATAAGCGGGCCGCATTGGGGCGGTTCCCTGTGAACCCCAATGCGGCCCCCCAACCGGGAAAGCTGCTGTTTATTTTTTTCGGAGGAGACACATGACACAGAAAGGACAGACAGACACCATCGACTCAGCCAACACCCCTCGCATTTACCTCGCATCACTGGCGGACTATAACGCCGGGCGAGTCCACGGCAGGTGGATTGACGCAAACCAGGACGCAGAAGCCATCCACGAGGTAATTGCGGCGTTGCTTGCCGAATCGCGGGAACCAGTCGCTGAAGAGTGGGCGATTCTCGATTACGAAAACTTTGCGGGGCTAAGTCTTTCCGAGTTTGAAGACATCGAACAGGTCGCCCACGCCGGGCACTTAATCGCAAAGCACGGCGAGGTATTTGCGGCACTCCTAAAACACCTGGGAGGGGTCGAGGACGCCGAGCTCGGAAAGCGGTACATCGAGGAAGGGTACTGGGGGGAGTATGACAATCTCGAAGACTTCGCCATCGAGCTCATCAAAGATTGTTACGGCGACACCCTAAAGCTCCTTCCCGATTTCATCCGCCATCGAATCGATTACGAGGGCATCGCCCAGGACATGGAATTGAACGGCGATTTCTTCGTGGTTGAAGTCGGGCACATGAAGCACGTTTTCTTAAATCACATCTAACCGATACCGCCCGCCGTTTAACCCGGCGGGCTCTTCCCCGGTCCGCGTCGGCTCTCTCCCCTGACCGACGCGGCCTCTGCCTTTCCTCTCGTTTCAATCACTCTCAACATTCCGTCACCAACCCGCCCCATAGACCTGCCAGCCATGCTAGGGCCTTCTTATTTCGGCGGCTCCGGTCGCATTCGCTCGGGGGCTCGCCCTTTCGGGCGACCGGAGCTTTCAAATCGTCACGGCTTGCCCTGAACGGGCGGCGCCGTGAGGGGCCTTCGCTGTTCGCGAAGGTGACCGGCCGCTCCTCGTGAGCGGCGGTCACTCGGCCTGGTCGGCCGAGCCTAAAAGGTGCTCAAAACCCTGAACGTGTTTTTCGCCACACCTGATCACCTGGGGTGTGCAAACGGACGGGCAGCAAAGAGGAAGGCAACCGCATCTAAATGCGAGAGTTACGTGTGCTTGCGTTTCGTATGCAGTGACGCATGACTTGCGGCCTTAAGCCTTGTGGGCGTCGCGGGATAGGCGTGCTTGTACAATCGGAAGCTCGCATCGGTTATCTTTTGGCACCATGGCCAAGCCCATTCGAGCAAAAGAAACCGTCTCTTTTCGTCTGCCCCCGACGTTCATGCGGCAACTCGCCGCCGTTGCAGATGAGCGAAAGGCAGGCAGCCCCGATGAGCTCGCCCGTCAGTTCGTCATTGATGCACTCTCCGAACGGGACGTTCGGCCGGAGCTCGAATCGCTCCAGGAGCAAGTCTCCACGCTCCGCGACGACCTCGTAACGGCAGTCGCCTACGCCCTGCAGGTTACGGGAAAGATGGACGCCAAGGACGCGCGGCGAACCGCCGAGCAGATTTTCCGGAAGGAACCGAAGGTGTAAACGATGCTCTCCATCGGCGTCATGGCCGGCGGTCAAGGCCACTACTACCAGCAGCTCGCCCGCGAGGATTATTACCTCGAAGGGGGTGAACCTGTCGGCAAGTGGTTCGGCAAAGCGGCAGAGCATTTCGGGCTGGCCGGCAAGAAGGTGACGGCCAAGGCCCTTGAGTCATTCCTTGATGGTTTCTCGCCTGACGGAGAGCCGCTCGTCCAAAATGCCGGCGGGAAAATGAACCAGGAGCGTCGGCCTGGATTCGATCTCACTTTTTCCGCCCCCAAGACCGTCTCAGCTTTGTGGGCAATCGCATCGCCCGAGGTGCAGCGGGAGATTCAGGCCGCTCAGGACGCTGCGGTAAAAGCCGCACTCACTTACCTGGAGAGGAGTGCAACCTTCACTCGCACCGGCAAGGGCGGCACCGAGCTGCATCGGGCAGTTTTCCTCGTGGCACTCTACGAGCACGGAACGAGTAGAGCTCTCGATCCTCAGCTCCACACCCACGCCTTACTCATGAATTTCGGCTTGATGGAGGACGGCCGCACTCGGGCACTGATGCATACCGAGTTCTTCGCCAAAAAGATGACGGCGGGAGCACTGTATCGGGTCGAGCTCGCAAGACAGCTTGAGATGCGGCTTGGGGTTGAGATCGAGCAGGACCCGCACGCTTACAAAAAGGGTGGTCTCGGGTTCAAGGTGGCCGGAATCTCGGAGGCCCTCTGTGATTTTTGGAGCAAGAGACGCGACGCGATTGAGAAGGAACTCGGTGAATGGGGAGTTGAGTCTGCCGCAGCGGCCGCGGCTGCGGCAAAGTCCACACGCGATGCAAAGGAAATCGTCCCCCCACGGGGCAAGTTGTTTGAGCGGTGGAGGGAAGAGGCGAAAGCGCTCGGTATCGATCCATCACGCCTTAAGGCATTTCGCGGGAAGACAGACCGAGATCCGGATGCGGCTTTCGATGTGGCACTTGCCAAAACGCTTCGCGAGCTCACCGCCGCACCCCAGTCGCGTATCGAGGCAAAGACCATCGGCGGAAGGCTTGTGATGAAGGTGGTTGACGCCGTTCTCAGTCGCGAGGACGAGCGGGCCTATGGACTTAGTCACTTCAGCGAATCCCTCTTGCTTCGCCGTCTCGCTGAGAACTGCCAGGCAAAAGGCATCGACGCCGGCACGCTGCTCGCCAAATTCGCAGACGCGATCGAGCACTCCCCCAGCATCGTTCGGCTCGATAAATCAAAGACGGGCGAACACCTGCTCACGACCGAAGAGGTGTTAAAACTTGAAGAGCAAATGCTGAAATCAGTCGGGGTGCTCAACTCCTCCCGTGGCCACGGCGTCGCCCTTGGTAAGGTCGAAAAGGCCATTCAAAAACACGATCGCAAGAAACCCGACGAGGTGTTGGGGCCGGAACGTGAAGCAGCCGTCAAGTATCTGACGGACCGCGAAGCCGGCTCCGTTCGCTGTCTTGAAGGATGGGCAGGCACAGCGAAAACCACGCTGCTTAGCGTGGTGAAAGACCTCTACGAAAAACAAGGCTATAAGGTGCTCGGCACCGCAGTCGCGGGGAAAGCTGTTAAGCAGCTCCATAATGGTGGAGAGATTAAACAGACGTTCACGCTCCGGCTCTTGGAGATCATTACAGATTCAAGCTTTGCGGCCCAGTGGAAACACCACGCCCGCCAGATGGTTCGCGCAGCCACCGGAAAACCGACCTTCAAATTTAAACCGCTTCGGCTAGACGACAAGACCGTGGTCATTTGTGACGAGGCCTCGATGGTTGAGACGCGTCAGATGGCAATGCTAGCCGAGCGCGTGCAGAAAGCCGGGGGACTTCTCATCTTGGTGGGTGACCGAGACCAGATTCAAGCGGTGGGCCGCGGAGGAAGCTTCTCACACATTGCCGACCAATTCGGCAGCAAACAGCTTACTGACATCGTCCGGCAGAGGGAGGACATCGACCGCGAAGCCGTAAAAGACATGCACGATGGCAAGGCGGAAAAAGTGCTAAAGAGCTTCGCTGAGCGAGACCTCCTCTCAGTCGAAAAGGACCGCCACGAGGCCATCGCAAAGCTCGTGACCGAATGGACGACAATCGAAACAGGCCACAAGAAAGACAAGTCACTTATTTTTGTTGGCACGAACAAAGATGCCGACTTCATCAATCGGGAATGTCAGCGAGCCCGGCTCAACGCCGGCGAGATGAGAGCCATCGCCAAGACCTCTGTCGGGGGCCAGACCTTTTACCGCGGCGACCGTGTGCTCTTCCGCAAAATCAGCAGAGCCATCGGGGTCAATAACGGTGAGACCGGGACCATAGTCGCCATCAATCCCATCCCCATTCTAAAAACGCTCACGGTAAAACTGGACGACGGGCAGAAAGTCGTCGTGCCCCTTCGAGATTACAAGGACATTTCACTTGGGTACGCTGTCACGACCCACAAGGGCCAGGGGAGCACCGTCGAACGTGCATACGTTCTTCTCGGTGGGTCGATGCAGGACAAGGAAATCAGTTACGTCCAGGTGTCTCGGGCCAAAGGCGAGACTCGGCTCTACACCACCGAGGCCGACGCGGGAGAGCAAAACAAAAACCTCGCGAAGCAGATGGAGAAATCGAACGAAAAGACGCTGGCCCACGCCAAGGCCACTAACATCGAGCAACTTCGCCAGGAGAGAACACTCCGGCAGACACTGGAGAGATGAATCTATGCCCACATTGAACAGAGAGAAGTTCGAACGCGATTTGGCAGATATCCGTCAACTAGGCCTGGGTTCCTATTTCGGAGGTATCGCACTCTACCTATTTGTAATCATTACTCTCAACGCCACAGTGTGGGCATCAAGGCTCCTTCTTTCGCATGACTACTCGCTACCTTTCTTTAACGCGAATGCGGAGGCCGCACCCAATGACCAACCGATTGCCATCATCATCTTATACCTCTTCGTCTTCGCGACGATTATCTCTTATCCCGTCGTCGGTCTTCCCTTGGAAGTCTTGTATGAACTCACCACAGGCTATTCCTTGACAAAGACCATTTTAGTTGCAGCGGGACCAAACTATCAACGTTTACGTCCACAACTCAGGACGTTCTTAATCACCAATTTCTTTAGAGGACTCGTGTGCGTGGCGGTCGGGGACGTCATGGTCCTATTCATGCAAAAGGTCTTTCACGCTGAGGGCTTTTGGATACCCTGGGGAATCGGTTTGTTTGTGGGGTTCGTTTGGTTCTTCGTTAAGTCGTACTTTGAGCCCTCTATCACGACACAGTCGGAAGAACCGCCTCCGGTTATTCGTGGAACGCTCCTGAACACATTCAAGGAAGCCACGATGCGGTCGCTCGTCCGCTTGGCGTGGGAAAAACTGAGTAAGCCAAACGAAAAACGCTACGTGATTCGATGGGCCGGCATCGACCTACCCGGCGACATCGAGTCTCACTTCGGCATCGTGGGCATCAACGGCAGCGGAAAGACCCTCGCGTTGCAGACGCTTATGCGGTCGGTGATTCCCACTATCCGAGACACGGACCCCGGAGCCACTGCTCAGCGGGCTCTCGTCTTTGACCCAGAGAGTAAGTTCGTTCCCTTCCTTCAGGAACTTGCCGGAGAAGAAAACGTCCACATCCTAAATCCGTTTGACACACGCTCGCGACCTTGGGACCTGTCAAAAGACATTGGGGACCTCGCCACAGCTCAAGAGCTAGCGTCCATTTTTGTCCCCGAAAACAAGAATGACTCACAGCCGTTTTTTCAACGTGCGGCTCGGGGGATACTCTCGGCCACGCTGAAAGCCCTTCACATAAAGGCGGAGGGAAGATGGACACTTCGACATGTGTTTCACATCGTAACTGATGAACAGCGGCTGACCACGGTTCTCAAGGCCACCGACCAAACACAGGGACTTGTTGCGTTGTTGAGGCCAACAGAGAAGACGCTTTTTAACGTGCTCGCCGACCTTCGCACGTACATGGACATGCTGGAACTCGTCTCCGCCCTTTGGGACCATTCCGTAACAGTTCTAGGCACCGAGCCGTTCACGCTCAAAAAGTGGTTGGAGACTCGCGGCGTATTGGTATTTGGCCGACCGACACAGTTGGAAGAAACAATTCTCGCCCTGAATCGGGTACTCATCAAACGAGCGAGCCAGCTCATTCGTGCCCCGATGTCAAAGGACCACATCAAGGCCCGCGGTCGGACTTGGATTTTCCTCGACGAGCTTCGAAACATCGGCATGCTTCCGGGCCTCAATAAATTGCTAACCGAGGGACGAGCCAGGGGTGCCAGAGCGGCCATCACGTTTCAAGACATTGATGGACTCCGGCAAGAATACCCAGACGGAGGAGCTGAGGAGATTTCCAATCAAATCGACTCAATGAGTTATCTCCGCTGCAGAGGAGCGACCGCCAAATGGGCAGCAGAGCGGCTCGGACGCTGCGAGTATTGGGACAAAGATTTCACGACGAGCAGTTCATCGAGCCGCGGGACCTCATCGAGCACCTCGGATACTTCCGGCATCCACAGTCGAAGGCATCTCACCGACGCCGTGCTTGAATCGGAACTCTCGGGTCTGCCGCTTGTCCAGAAGGAAGCCATTGACGGAAAGCCTGGCGGTTACGTCGAGGGGTGGCACATCGTCTCTGAAATGAAGTGCATCTATCCGGCACGCGAGAAGGACACATGGTACCCATTCGAAAACATGGACAATGGAGACCGTGTTCAAGAGAGAGATGCTACCGACCAGATTCTGCGGCCTTGGGATGACAAAACCGATTGGGATGAGTTGGGGTTCCGGCCGGAACCACCCCCCGGACCACCGACGAGGCCCGACATCGAAAGTCTCCGCGGCTAGCTGACGGCGCTTTTGCTCCCGCATCGGCCGCGGCCAGGCCTCGCCCGCGGGCGTTCTTTTGAAACCGGCCTGTCACGTTTTCTGCCTGTCGCCCAAGCTCTTGTGTTGTCAAGCTGACTGCTGCGAACTGGCGAGTTAGGAAAAATTATGATTTCGGGAGGACAAGCTTCGTTCGAGCGAGGGATGTCCGCACCCACTGCACAACTTCGTGGTATTCGGGCCGGACGGGGCGCATGTAGACGTCAGCCACGTTCGAGCTGGCGGCGTGCCCAAGCCAACGCTTCACCCCTCCTATTGACGCTCGTGGCCTTGAGCCAAACTCGGTCGCTCCAAGGTGTCGGAGGGTGTAGAAACCAGAGACGCTCTTTCGGTCCTCACCGATACTTTCACGCAGTGCATCCCACCATCGAATGACGTTGTTGGCGAGTCCATGAACAAGGGGTTCGCCGTTTCTTGTGTGAAAGAGAAGTTCGCCGGGTTTTCGTTTTTCGGATTTCTGGTAGGCGGAGAGCAGAGCCCAGACAAGGGGCGGTGTCGTGCCGTAGCGTTCAATGCCGGTCTTTCCGCGGCGAAGGTCGTAGGCGACTTTTGATATTTGGCCGACGCGGATTGAGCTCAGGTCATGCGGTCCAAAGCCAAGGCCAATTCCGAGCCAAATCATGGTCTTCCCGCGTGGGTCTGCGACCTTGAGAAGTTTTACAAGCTGCTTTTTTGTCGGGAGCGTTCGCTCTTTGGATGGTTTACCGTGGGCTCGGTCCCGCGAGTTCCAATTCCAGGAAAGCACCTGAAGCCCGTGCTCGGGGCGGCCGGCACGGTCAATCAGGGCTCGAATGATGCGCATCCGTTTGGACACCATTGAGACGGAATAGCCTTTTCCCGCAATGAACTGATTGTATGCCTCAACGTCCTCCATTTTGAGGTCTGCAAGACGCATCTTTGTCACCGCGCCATCTCCCTGGCGGGAATTGAGAAAAACAAGAAAGTCTCTGACGTGTATTTCCCGGTCATGAACGACACGTGGGGCGATTGTGCCGCGTGTTCGCGGGTCGCCTTCTTTCCTGACGCGAGCGTGTTCGGCATCAATGAGGGCGCTTCCAATCTCGACAAGACTTCCCGAGCGGACTTTCACGTTTTTCGGATTCAATGCCGGAGGCTTTCGGTCGTTTGTGGGAAGCCCTGTGTCGATGCCCAGGTGTTTTGCGACCCAGGCGTGATAGAGGGCACGGGCACGGTTTTCGCCAGTTCGGTCCTTCACGCCAAGCCGGTGCTTTTTGGGCATGCCGGTTTGGGGGTCGCGATACGAGACATGCCAGCCGATTTTCTGTACGGTGGTGAAGGTGAGCTTTGGGACGCGCTTCTTTCGAACTTTCAATGCAGGGGCCACTCGGATACACTCCAAAGAGCCGCACTGTGGCTTTGAAGAAACCGTTCTTCAACATCGCTCACAGCTTCTCAATTGTAGTGTAGAGTTTCCTACTTTTGTAGTGTAAAAGCCCATTTGGGACTCCGGGATGGCGGTAGGCCTATTCCCTCACCGGCAACATCTCCGGCGTCTGCCCCGAGTGCGGAACCGCGATCAATCCGCCGTCCGCGTCTTTGTTGCCGCGCGCTCGCTGAGTTTTTGTTCGCGTCACCGCGGCAGCGGCGTCTGCCCGCCGGTGCGGCCGGTCGCCACGCGGTAAATATACAGCACCAGCATCGCCCCCAGCACGGACGCGATCAGGCCGGCCGGCTGCTGCGGTTCATACCATCCCAGCATTCGCCCGAGGTACCCCGCGACCATTGCCCCGGCGATGCCCAGCAGCATGGTCACAATAATCCCGCCCGGATCCCTGCCCGGCATGAGCAGCTTCGCGACCGCGCCGACGATCAACCCGATGATGAGACTGGCCAACAGACCCATAAACATAAAAATGCTCCTCGCTACTTGCCCGCCTCAGGATATTTCGTTCGACGAGGCGGCGAGTCAAACCGTGCTGTAGCCGCCCCATTGAGGAGCTTAAAACTCCACAGCCCTCTACTTGTACACGGCGGCAGCGGGAACGGCTGCACGCATGCGCACGTCACTTCGCGAAGCCCGCCGCCGCACGGCCATCGGCGGGTATCCCCAAACGTCGGGTGGTACAATACCTCCATGCACTGGTTCTGGCGAGCAGCCATCGCCATCGTCGCGGGCACGGTCTCAGGTTTCGCCATCTACACGGGCGTAATCCAGTTTCACTTCGGCCGGCCTGCGAGCGGCATTCCGTTCTTCATCGACTGGGCGGTTGCGATGTTGGGGCTGGTGATTGTCCCGCAGATAGTCGCGATTCGGGCATACCTCGCGCTCACCCGGCGTTTTGATCCCCCGCGCCGGACAGATGAGTCATACTGCCGCAAGTGCGGCTACATCCTCCGCGGCATCACCGAGCCGCGCTGCTCGGAGTGCGGGGAACGTATATGAGCAGGCGCTCACGTCGGCGGCGATTGTTTGAATGGGGTGGGATCTTCCTCATGGTCATTATTCTGTCCGCATGGATCGCCTCCATTGGCAACACGGTCCAGTATTGCGGTGCGACGGTGGTGGCGCATTTCGGAGGCGGCGCGGTTGCTCTGTATTACCGTGTCCCCCGCCAACGAGAAGGTTGGTACCTCTACCATAGCGGATGGTCGATAGGCTGGGAGTACATGCATTGGACACCTGAAGTTCCGATGATGAATCCCTGGGTCATCTGTCTGTTGCCTCTGTGGATCCCTTTCCTGCTGGTTTGTGTGCCTACCATCCTCGTATGGGATCGACACCGGCGCGTGAATCCTGATAGTTGCCGGGAGTGCGGCTACAACCTGACCGGCAACACCTCCGGTATCTGCCCGGAGTGCGGGGAGAGGATATGAGGTAGGACCGTGCGACGTGGGATGCTCATTATCTTCTCGGTTCTGTCGCTGCTGCTCTGCGTGGCAACGGTGGGGCTGTGGGTGCGAAGCTATTGGGTCCGCGACTTGATCATCTTCGGCCGCGCCGGCGGGAACTGCCACCTGGTGCAGTCCATCCTCGGACGTCTGCACCTGCAAAGCGGCCTGGACGGCGGATACTCAGGCGGGCTGTCCTACTATACCGACCGGCTTTCGCCGCAGGCCATTTGGAACGGCGGTACCTCGGGGTACCCGCCCGTCCCCGTTCAATGGCGCTTCGGCTGCGTATGGCAGTATTACACGAAATACCACATGGGGTTCATGCAGGACGCGGGGTTCACCACCAGCCATCGACTCGTCGTGGTCCCCTATTGGTTTCCGGCGGCCATCTTCGCGGTCCTGCCCGTCTGGCGGCTGACCCACTGGGTGCGTCGGCGACATCGAAACAAAGCCGGCCTTTGCCGCCGCTGCGATTACAACCTCACCGGCAACACGTCCGGCATCTGCCCGGAGTGCGGGACGCCGATCAGGCCTGAATGCGACGAGATTCCGTCAACAACGGCGTGATCCGCAGAATACTTCACTTTTCGACACTATTTCCTAAGCTATGGTAATTCAGGTTGTTAGGGCTGGTTTTCTGGCCGGGCGGGCGGGTCCGAAAACCGCTTAACTTCAGTTTCATCATCAACTTACCGATCCAGTCATTCTCGTCGGGGATTTTGGCGCGGGTTGCAACCTTCCTCGATCCGGCGTGTCCAAACCTTCGTAGACCTTGGCAACGGTTGTATGGCTCAGACCTGCTGCCGCCGGGTTCGAGCGGGGGTAATAGGGGTAGCGGCAAGCCAGAGTCGAAAGGGGTGCATCGTGCCGGTTTATTTGCTATGCCCGCATTGCGACCATCCACAGGTCGTCCCGCCCCACCGCCGGGGCCGGACGCATTTTTGCCGTCAGTGTGGCCACGCGTACGAAACGTCCAAGAGTGTCGCCCTGGTCCGGCCGCTTCCGATCGCTTCGATCAGTGAACTGCGCGGCCGGCCCCGTCGTAATCAGAAAGTCTACGTCATCGATATTTGATCGACGGCGCCGGGCACTGCTCACAGAGCAGTGGCACACCTCCGCGGCGCCGACGCGAACCGGGTTGTACCGGGGTATCACATCTGTGCGCGATACGTTTCGTGCCGGATGTGATTTTTTTTGTAACTGGTGCTCGGTCAGAGATCGACCAAACCAAGACTGAGGGCCAGGGCGCGATTCACGGCGTCGAGTGTATGCGGTCGGGATAGCCTAGTCTTTGATGTGTCGCCACGCTTCTTCTTCAAGCGGAAACCATTCTTCGGCCAACTGGCGGTCGAACTCGGCATAGCGAATCGCCGCCTCTTTCATCAATCTGGGACATTGGTCCGGCCGACCTCGCGGATATACCGCCGTACGGCCTCATCAATGAGCCGGCTGCGATCGCCTTTTTTGGCCACGCGATCGAGCGAGCGGATCGTCTCCTCAGGCAGTGTGATGTTGATCCGGCGATGCATGGTGGCACGTTCTCGAGCCATATCAATAATCATACACACGAATCATGTTCACTGCCACTGGGACATCCATCGGCCGTTGCGGGCGTCTGGACCAGGTCTGGTTATCGGGCTGGCAAAATATCGCCGCATCTCTGACAATCCGAGAAGTTTGAGGGATACAACAAGCCTGCTTTGATGAAGGAACTGAGCGATGGCAGAGAATCAAACAAGGATCGAATCCGACAGCATGGGTCAGATGGAGGTGCCGGGGTGGGCGTTGTGGGGGGCGCAGACGCAGCGGGCGGTCGAGAACTTCCCCATCAGCGGCTATCGCTTCGGCCGGCGGTTCATCCGGGCGATGGGTTTGATCAAACAGTCAGGGGCGGAGGTCAACTGCGATCTCGGCTGGCTCGACCCGCAGCGGGCCTTGTGGATCATCGCCGCCGCTCAGGACGTCATCGACGGCAAGCTCGATGACCAGTTCGTGCTCGACGTTTTCCAGACCGGCTCGGCCACCAGCACGAACATGAACGCCAACGAGGTGATCTCCAATCGGGCCATCCAACTGGCCGGCGGCGAGGTCGGCTCGCGCGAGCCGGTGCATCCGAACGATCACGTCAACATGGGTCAGTCCAGCAACGACGTGATCCCCACCGCCATCCACATCGCCGCGGCGGAGGCGCTGCAATTTGACCTGCTGCCGGCACTGGAAGCCCTCGGCGCCAAGCTGGCGGAGAAGGCGTGCAAGACCTGGCCGGTGATCAAGATCGGCCGCACGCATCTTCAGGATGCCACGCCGATCCGACTCGGGCAGGAGTTCACCGGTTATGCCGCCCAGGCGAAACTCAGCGCCATGCGCGTTCACAAGGCCATCCGCGCCCTGCGCGAGCTGCCCATCGGCGGAACGGCCGTCGGCACCGGCATCAACACACATCCGGAGTTCGGCAAACTGATGGCAGCACGGTTGAGCGAACGAGCCGGCATCGAGTTCGTCGAGGCGGAGAACCACTTCGAGGCCCAGGCCGCCAAGGACGCCGTCGCCGAGGCCGGTGGCTTCATCCGCACCATCGCCATCTCGCTCACCAAGATCGCCAACGACATCCGCTGGCTCGCGAGCGGCCCACGCAGCGGCCTCGGCGAGATCATCATCCCGGCCACGCAGCCCGGCTCCAGCATCATGCCCGGCAAGGTCAACCCGGTCATGAGCGAAATGCTGATCCAGGTCTGCACGCAGGCGATCGGCAACGACACGACCATCATGCTGGCCTGCCGCGACAGCATCTTCGAGCTGAACACGATGATGCCGCTGATGGCGCACAACCTGCTGGAATCGATTCGGCTGCTGACGAAGGGTGTCGGCGTGTTCACGGAGAAATGCGTGGCCGGCATCGAGCCGAACATCGAGCGCTGCCGGCAGATGGTCGAAGGGTCGCTGGCCATGTGCACGAGCCTCGCGCCGGTGATCGGCTATGATCAGGCGGCGGGCATTGCGAAGGAGGCGTATGCTTCGGGCCGAACCGTCCGCGAAGTCGCGCTGGCCAAAGGCGTGCTTTCCAATGAAGAGTTGAACAAGTTGCTCGATCCTGAAGCGATGACGGCCCCATCGGGCAAGCCGGGCCGCGGTGAGGGCGGATAAGGACCGCGGCAATTCATTGCCGCAGCGCGTCAACAAGTTGACGCGGTCCTGATCGAGAAAGTCAGAAGAAGACGAGGATACCGGGAGCTTCGTGCATGAACCGTCTGGATGATCCGCGCTCTCCCACTCTCCCCCTCTCCCCCTCTCCCACTCTTGTGCATGGCTGGCGATTTCGTGACCGCCTCTTCCCGGTGCTCACCGCGACGGTTGCCGCCGCCTGTGTGTGGGGCGCGCAGTGGGTCGCGGACTATGTGGGGACGATGAATTCGGCCCGCGTATTGGGCGCGTTAATGACCGCGGCGATTCCGCAGCAACCCGCACCCGTGCGTTCGCTGCCGAATCAGCTCTTCGGCGGGATGGGAGCGACACCTCCCGTTACGCCGGCTCAACGCGAGTCGTCGCGTCAGATGCGGGAGCAGCTCGGCGCTGTCGAGGCCATCGTGTACGTCTGGCGACGGATCATGTGGGGGCTCGCGGCGGTGCTCGAAGCAGTCGCGCTGCTCTCGGCGATGACGCGGCGGGTCCGGTTGTGGCATCTGCTCGCAGCGGCGGCGATTCTCTTGAGCACGGCGGCGACGATTGTTGGTATGCGGATGCTGGTTGACCCGCGCTGGGGCGGCATGCCGGAACTGCCGGTACGATCGTATGTGTATGTGGCGGCGGTGCAGTCGGCGTATGCTTTGGTGTTGTTACTGGCGTTTGTGAAGAGACCACTTGTCGGGGTGAGAAACTCGATGTGAACCGGGATCGTGTCGTTTAATGTGCCGGAGGCACAGGATGAGAATAGCCCAGCGTTTTAACGCTGGGGACAGGTGATGCAGGTAAAACATAGTCCCGGAGGGACGACTGAGATCATCGTTTCAACCGTCCCTCCGGGACTGACATTCATAAACGCACCCGTGGTCCCGGCCTTGAAAGGCTGGGCTATTTTCAATAGTCCCTCCGGGACATGCAACACGCGGACGCATGGACGTTGCGCGGCATACCGGGGGTAGATGGGGTTGTGATGTTCCTGGCGCAGATTCATGCCATGCCGCTGATGGTCGTCGCCTTGTGCGTACTGGCCATCGCTTATCGTTATTACAGCGCATTTCTGGCGGCCCGCGTGATGGTGCTCAGCGACGAGCGCGTGACGCCCGCGCATCGGCTCAACGACGGGCACAACTACTGCCCGACGAGCAAGTGGGTGCTGTTCGGTCATCACTTCGCCGCAATCTCCGGGGCGGGGCCGCTGATCGGGCCGGTGCTGGCGGCGCAGTTCGGCTGGATGCCCGGTTACATCTGGCTGCTGGTGGGCGTGGTGATCGGCGGGGCGGTGCAGGATTTTGTCGTGCTCACCGCGTCCATTCGGCGGAACGGCCGCTCGCTGGCCGAGATCGCCCGGCAGGAGATCGGCACGTTCGGCGGGACGGTCACCGCCGTCGCCATCCTGTTCATCGTCATCATCGCGCTGGCCGGCCTCGGGTCGGCGGTGGTCAACGCGCTGGCGGAAAGCGCCTGGGGGTCGTTCACCATCTTCTGTTCGATTCCAATCGCCCTGTTCATGGGCTGGTACATGTACGTTTTCCGTAAAGGCGCGGTCGTCGAGGCGTCGGTCATCGGCGTGATCCTGCTCTTGCTCGCGGTGTGGGCGGGCCAGTTCGCGCAGACGCAGCCGTGGGGCAAGCACTTCTTCCTGACACGGAATCAGATCGTCTTTGCTCTGGGAGCTTACGGCTTTCTGGCCAGCATCCTGCCGGTGTGGCTGCTACTGTGCCCGCGGGATTATCTGAGCGCGTTCATGAAGATCGGCACCATCGGCGCGCTGGTCATCGGCGTGATCGTGGTCAACCCGGTACTGCACATACCGGCGGTGACGGAGTTCGCCTCGTCGGGCAAGGGCCCGATCTTTGCGGGCAAAGTGTTCCCGATGGTATTCATCACCATCATGTGCGGGGCGATCAGTGGGTTTCATGCGCTGGTGTCGAGCGGCACCACGCCGAAGATGATCATGAAGGAATCGCACGCCAGGCCGATCGGCTACGGCTGCATGCTGATCGAGAGCCTGGTGGGGATCGTAGCCTTGATGGCGGTGGCCGGACTGGACCCGAACGATTACTACTTGATCAACACGCCGCCGGCGCGCGTGGCCCAATACGATTTTCACGCCGTCGATCTGCACGATCTGGAGGCGGAGGTCGGCGAGCATTTGCAAGGCCGCACGGGCGGGGCTCCCACGCTGGCGGTGGGCATGGCCCGCATCTTCTCGAACATTTCATGGCTCACCGACGGGCAGGCGATGGCCATCTGGTATCACTTCGCGATCATGTTCGAGGCGCTGTTTATCCTCACCACCATCGATGCCGGGACGCGCATCGCCAGCTTTCTATTCCAGGAGTTTCTCGCCAAGCCGCGCTTTGTCGCGCAATGGATGAGGCATCTTGAGCGCGCCGACTGGCTGACCGGCGTATTCATCAGCTTGCTGTTGGTGGTTCTGGCTTGGAAAGTTGGAATCAAGATGGGCCACGTCCGCTGGACTTTATGTATCGGTTCGCTGCTGGTGGTGTCGCTGTGGACGGTTCGATTGATGGTAGGACCTGGTGCCTGGATTCAGTGCATAAGTTCAGCGCTGGTTGTGCTCGCCTGGGCGGCGTTCCTGTGGAGCGGGAGCATCGCGACGATCTGGCCGATGTTCGGCATCGCCAACCAGATGCTGGCGGCGATCGCGCTGGCCATCGTGAGCACGCTGCTGGTGAACGCGGGCCGGGCGCGGTACTGCTGGGTGACGCTGCTGCCGATGTGCTGGGTCCTGATTACCACCACGACGGGCGGGCTGACGCAGATTCAGCTTCAGTTCTGGCCGATGGTCTCGAACGCAGCGGCGAGCACCGGCGACATCATCAAGGGCTGGATGAACATCGGATTGATCTGCGTCATGATCGGGTGTGCGGCGATCATTGTCGTGCAGTGTGGGCGGCGATGGGTGGTGGGCATTCGGATCCCGCCGCCGATGTGCGTGCCGGGAGTCGTCGAGTAGGTGCACGCGCGGAAAGCGCCGGGCACGCCCCGTGGTTGAATACGCCGCGTTCATACGAGCTGATAAGAGCTTTGAACATGAATGATATGAGCATCAAAACCACCGTCGTCGGCAGCTATCCGGTGCCCGTGTGGCTGGCGGCGATGCCTTCGACCGGCGCGCTGCGCGATGCGGTCATGGTGGTGATGAAGACGCAGGAGCTGGCCGGCATCGACGTAATTGCCGATGGCGAGCTGTCGCGGTTCGATGTCAGCCATCCCGAGACGAACGGCATGATCGACTATTTCGTGCGGCCGCTTCAGGGCGTGCGCACGGCCCTCAGCCGGGCGGAGCTGGATGCCTTTCGCGCGCAGGCCGGCATGGGTTTTCGTGCCGCGCCGGCGGGACTGGTGCACGAGAGGATCGGCGCGGGCACCTTGAACCTCCGCGCCGCCCATGACTTCGTTAAGGGCTTGACGCATCAGCCGCTGAAGTTCACCGTCACCAGCCCGTACATGCTCGCCAAGACGCTGGTCGACGAGCACTATCGCGACCGGCGGGCGCTGGCGATGGATTTGGCCGAGGTGCTTCACCAGCAATTGGAGGGTATCGACGCCGCGGTCGTCCAGGTGGACGAAGCCAACCTCCCAGGCTCGCCGCAGGACGCCGGCTGGGCGGCCGAGGCGATCAACCACGTGCTCCGCGGCGTCAAAACGGAAAAGGCCGTTCACCTCTGCTTCGGCAATTACGGCGGGCAGACGATCCAGAAGGGCTTCTATAAGGAACTGCTGCCCTTCTTCAACGCGCTGGAGTGCGACCATCTGGTCCTGGAGTTCGCCCGCCGCGGCGACGGCGAACTGGAGGTCTTCCGCGACCTCAAGCCGTCCATCGCCCTGGGCATCGGCGTCATCGACATCAAGGACAACGAGGTCGAGACGCCAGGCGAGGTCGCCCGCCGCATCGAGCAGGCCGTGAAGGCTCTCGGCCCCGAACGCGTCCGCTGGGTCCACCCGGACTGCGGCTTCTGGATGCTGCCGCGCTCGGTCGCGGACCGGAAGATGGGTACCCTGGTTCAGGGGCGGGATCTGTTCACTCGGTAGATTGCCTTTCCCCAGGACTTGGCAAGCACCCGCCCTTTGGTGTACATTCCGCCCCCAAGAGACGGTTGTCGCGGCAAAGGGTGCCGACGCCCGGCCAGATTCCAATCCCGCAGCAACTGTGGGAATCGCTTGGGACGGCCGGTATGACATTCTTGATGCCGCCTGCGACTCAATCGGGCTGGAATACGTCACGTTCGTGAACGCATTGTCTGCGATGACTCGGGTGTTGGATATTCAGGCATCATGCCCGGGATCATTGCTCATCTCGTACGAGGATTGAAACGACGGCTCAATCCGCACGGACGGTGAGCCGGTCAGCGCAGGTTTTCTATCGGAAGGGCCAAGCATGAAAGCAAAACGCTGGATCGGGGGTTGCCTGGCTGCCGGGATCTGCCTGCTCGGGACCGGCATCGCCCGGGCAGAGGACGCCGCGACGGCCGCGGCTCCGAAGTTCGATACGGGCGACACCGCCTGGATGCTGGTCAGCACCGCCCTGGTGCTGATGATGACCATTCCGGCGCTGGCGCTGTTCTACGGCGGGCTTGTGCGCTCAAAGAACGTGCTCTCGACGTTGATGCATAGTTTGTTCTGTGCGGCGCTGATCAGTGTGACGTGGGTGTTGTACGGGTATTCGCTCGCTTTCGGGCCAGATGCCGGCGGAAAGGGTTTCATCGGCGATCTCAGCCTGTTCGGGCTTAGGTTCTTTCAGAGTCCGAAAGGCATTCTACAGACCGCCAATCCGCTGGCACCGACCATCCCACAGATACTGTTCGTCGTCTACCAGATGACGTTTGCCATCATCACGCCGGCCCTCATCTCGGGGACATTTGCCGAGCGGATGCGCTTCCCCGCGTTCGCCGCGTACATGCTGCTGTGGTCGACGTTCATCTATCTGCCACTGGCCCACTGGGTTTGGGGCGGCGGCTGGATCGGGACGAAGATCGGCGCGATCGATTTTGCCGGCGGGACGGTAGTACACATTTCGAGCGGAATCTCAGCGCTGGTGACGGCGTTATATCTTGGCAAACGTCTGGGTTACGGCCACGAGCCGATGGCGCCGCACAATCTGCCGTTCGCCGTGGTCGGGGCCGCCCTGCTGTGGGTCGGCTGGTTCGGGTTCAACGCGGGCAGCGCCGGTGCATCGAGCGAACTGGCCGCCACCGCCTTCGTGAACACCAATACGGCCGCCGCCGCTGCCGCTCTGGGTTGGCTCTTTGCCGAGTGGGCCAAGGCCGGCAAACCGACCATCCTTGGTGCGGCTTCCGGTGTGGTCGCCGGCCTGGTCGCCATCACGCCGGCGGCGGGTTTCGTTACGCCCATGGCCTCCCTCGCCATCGGTATCCTCGCCGGCGTCATCTGCTATGCCGCTGTGAGCCTTAAACCCAAATTCGGTTACGACGATGCTCTTGACGTCGTCGGCGTGCACATGGTCGGCGGGACACTTGGGGCGCTGCTCACCGGTGTCTTCGCCTCCACCGCCATCAATTCCGCCATCCCCGGCCTGACCCTCATGAAGGACGCCGCCGGTGGCTTGCTGTACGGCCATCCTGAGCTGATGTGGAAACAGTTGGTCGCTGTTCTGGCCACCTACGGGTTCTGCGGTGTAGGAACGCTCGTCATCCTCGTCGTGGTCAACGCCGTGTTCAAGATCCGCGCCACGCAGGACGAGGAAATCCCCGGCCTGGACATCTCGCAGCACAGCGAGCGGGCCTACCACATCGGCAGCGGCGAGGTTTACGCCATCGTCGGCGCCCGCGATCCGCGGCCGGCCACCATTCCGCCGGTCTCCTGGGACCGCTTCACGGTCTCGCTCGAGGGCATTGATGAGAACGCCATGCTGGCCCACTGGAGAAATCTTTTCCAGAACCCGTCGCCGGAATTCAAGTCGATCTATTCGCACGTCAGCACCATCCGCGGCAACCAGTTCCGCTTCCGCGGCGGCGACGCGGAGAAGACGCGACAGACGGTCGAGCAACTGTTCAAGCCGGTGGCATCATCGGCCAGGGCACGTGTCGAAAAGATTGAGGAACGTGTCAAGCAACCGGCACTGCGCTGATGGAAGGAGTTTTGGCCACGGCGACCGGTAGCGATGTCCAAGCCGGCGATGCGGCAAGGACGTTGGAACCAGAAATTTGAAATCTCAGATCTGATATTAAGACTGGAGCAATCGCCATGAAAATGATCGTCGCCATTATCCGGACCGAAAAACTGGAAGAGGTCCAGCAGGCGCTCAACGAAGTGGATGTCTACCTGATGACGGTGAGCGAGGTCCGCGGCTGCGGCCGGCAGCGCGGCTTCACCGAAGTCTACCGCGCACAGGAGACCGTGGTCCGCCTGCTGCCGAAGCTCAAGCTCGAGATCGCCCTCAATGAGGTGTTCGTCGAGCCGGCCGTCGAGGCCATCGTCCGCGCCGCCCGCACCGGCGAAACGGGCAAGGTCGGCGACGGCAAGATCTTCGTTCTGCCCATGGACGATTGCATCCAGATCCGCACCGGCGAAACCGGCATGGTGGCGATCGGGCCGTGACGCCCGGTGAGCCTATTCGCCCCCAAGCCCCATTGCATCCTTCTCGTCGAGTTTCAGTTTCGGCGGGGTTGATCTGAGCCGCTTCTGCACCTGCTGAATGGGCTCGGCCGGTGGGATATTCTCGGGCGGCGTACCACCGATGCGGCGGATGGCTTCGCGGACCTCGCGGCCGACCTGCTGATGCGTGTCGATCGCCCTCTGCTGGTCGCGAATGCCCTTCTTCTTGAGTTGTTCGCGGGCCTGCGTCATGCGGAACTGATTCGCCGCCAACTCGGTCGTATTCATTCGATCCATCAACTGCTCTTTGGTGGGAATATTCTTCCTCACCTTGATCTCTTCGCAGCCGAGCCCGCCATAAAGTCCCTTGTAACCCGCGTCATGGAAGACGCCGAACATTCGGCTTTGAACTCCTGCCTCATATGCCGCACCGGAGAGCGCCCTGAACTCCTCCGACGCCTGCTTGCGCAGCTCCAGCCGCTCAATATCCGCGGCCTGAGCATCGGAGAGTTCCTGCCGGCGAGTCTGGACTGCGAAGTACTTCTGGGCGTTAGCGATCTCGGACTTGCGGGGATCGCCGTTCTGGGCGATCAGGTAGCAGGCGAACCGGGAGAGGTGGTACTCCGCCACTTCCCGCACGGCCCCTTTTGCCAAGTCGATCATTTTGCGCGCGCGCGCAAAATGATGAGTCGGATCATTACCAGACTGCTGGCAGGATTTGATCGCCTTCCCAATGGCATTCTCAAAGCCGCGCCATTGCTCGTAGCCGAGCACGGCCTGGAGGTCGCGGGCGTTCCAGAATTCAGCCCCGTGCTCGTTGATCTGTTTGAGTTCTTCGAAAGTCTTTCCGCTTTGGGGACCGGTTAAATCGCCGCTCATCGCCTTTGTCCTCGTCTACTGTTCGAGAATCTAGCCCTAACGAAATACGAACACGGATAGTATCCTACCCGCTCCCTCGATTTGCAAGAGGCTTTATTCCCCCGCGATCAGCACTAGGTTGTCGCGGTGGATGGCTTCATCGAACGGCTTCTGCCCGAGAACGTCGGCGAACTGCGATGACTTCAAGCCCTTGATCTTCTCCAGCTCGGCGTGGCTGTAGTTGCTGACGCCGTGGGCGACCGTCGTGCCTTCGGGCGACACGATCCGCACGATGGCCCCGCGGTCGAACTTGCCGGTCACCTGCCGGATCCCGCTGGCAAGGAGGCTTTTACCACCAATGCGAAGAGCCTGCACCGCGCCGGCGTCGATCACAATCGCACCGGCCGGCCGCACCGCGCTGTGGATCCACCGCTCGCGCGCGGACAGCTTCTGCGGGGCGGGCGCGAAGATCGTCCCCACCCGTTCGCCGTCCAGCAGCCGAAGCAGCACGTTCGGCCGCCGCCCGCCGGCGATCACCGCCGCTTCGCCCGCTTCCGTCACCAGCTTCACCGCGTTCAGCTTGCCGCGCATGCCGCCGCTGCCCAGCGCCGACCGGTCCGCGGTGGCCAGGTTCCGCACCGCACCGTCCACCCGCGTCACCAAATCGACCAGCGCACCGTTCTCATCCAGCAAGCCATCCACCACCGTCAGGATCACCAGCAGGTCCGCCTTCAGCAGGTTCGTGACCAGCGCGGCGATGGTGTCGTTGTCGGCGAAGCGGTCCAGCTCGTCCACGGCGATGGTGTCGTTCTCGTTGATGATCGGCAGCGCGCCCAGCCGATGCAGCGAATGGATGGTGTTTGAAATATTGACGTAACGCGTGCGGTGCTCGAAGTCGGTCCGCGTGACCAGTACCTGCCCGGCCCGCAGGCCGTGCTTGACCAGTGTCCGATCGTAAAGGCCCATCAGCGCGGGCTGACCGACGGCCGCCGTCGCCTGAAGCATGGGCACCGAACGCGGCCGGCCGGTTTGCGCGGTGATGCCGATGCCGGCCCCGATCGCACCGCTGCTTACCAGCGTCGGCTCGATGCCGCGGGCGTGAATCGCTGCGAGCTGCCGGGCGATACTGCCAATCACGCGCGTGTCCAGCCGGCCATGCTCGCCGGTCAGCACCGCCGTCCCCACCTTCACCACGATGCGGCGGACGCGTTTCATCAGTTGTTGTCGCAGGGCGGTGCTGGGCACGGCATCTCCAAGTCAGGGATCAGCGTTCAGGGAACAGGTTACATGGGCCAGGATACCGGCGTCCGGTCTCATCCTGGAATTGAGAATCGCAGTCAAATGACTCAATGTTCGCTCCGTCGCGCCACGGTTCTTTTTCACCACCTCGCATGCACGCTCGGCCATCCGCTGAGCCTCTTCGCGATCTTCGAGCAAGCGGTAGATGCTCTTGGCAAGCGTATCTGCCACATCCGCCGCTTCCAGATCGGCATCGATTCGCACCACCGCTTGACTCGCCAAGAGCTGTTGCATCGCGTCCGCGAAATTCTCCGTGTGCGGCCCCACGACAATCGGTTTTCCCAGGGCCGCGACTTCCATCATGTCCGATCCGCCCATCCTGGCCAGCGTGCGGCCGACAAACACCACATCCGCCAGCATATAGCACTTTCGAAGCTCGCCCATCGTATCCACGAGTTGCACCGCCGTCTCCGAACCCACCACGCCAGTGGTGGGCCGGGCCCCGCACTGGCGTGCGGGGTTCGGTTCAGCCTGCGTCCGACGGATACAGACGAAACCATGCCTGCGAATCAACTCCGCAACCTCGTCGAATCGTTCCGGCTTTCGAGGGACGATCGCGAGTTGCGGGGTATACAGGGTCCCAGAACGATCACGCAATGCCTTGAACGCCTGAAGGATGACTTCCTCTTCGCCGGGCCCGGTGCTGCCGCACACCCACAGCGGGCGCGTGCGATCGATGCCCATCGCGCGGGCCAGTTCGTCTGTGCCGGTTATGTTCTGCGTGATCTCCGCCGTGTCCCACTTGAGCGAGCCGGTCACACTGACGCGTTCGGCCTTCACGCCCAAGGCCCGAAACCGCCCGGCATACGCCTGGTCCTGCGCTCCGACCCAGGCGAGTGAGCGAAACATCCGTTTGGCGACCGGCCGAATCCAGCCGAACCGCCGGGCGCTTCGCTCGCTCAATCTTCCGTTCACTACGGCGATCGGGATGCCGCGCGCGGCCGCCGTGGTCACGAAATGAAACCACACCTCCAGCTCGACCAGCACGATCATCGTCGGCGCGATGCGATCCAGCGCCCGCGAAACCCACCAGCTCAGGTCGAGCGGATAACGAATGATGGTGAGATCGGGGAAGATCTGCCTGGCCCGGTCCATGCCGGTATCCGTCGTCGTCGAAATGACGAACTGCGTCCGCGGGGATCGCGCCTGCCACGCCGATATGAGTCCGCGCACGGCATTTATCTCACCCACCGAAACCGCGTGCACCCACACGCGGGGGTTGCCCTCACCCGCGCACGGCAGCCACGGCATGCGACCCGTGCGCTGGTCCCAATCCCGCCGGTATTTGCCGGTGGTCACCGCCCGATACAGGAGGAAGGGCGCGATCACGACCAGCGCGATCAGGTGACACATGTCGATGAACCAGCGCATGGCCGGATATGATACCGTCTCGTTGCGTTTTATTCAGATGCGGGCGCCGGAGCGCGAGCGCGGGAATGATGCTCAGTACTGATCGTACGTCTGTTGCCCGGAGTCGTCGGCGTCATCCGTGTTGGCGATGATTTCGCCGGTGGCGGGGTTAAAGACCCAGCCTTCGGTACCGCCGGTCACGACGGGCGGGGAGTTGGATGCATCGAAGGCCACTCCGCTATTGCCTTTGTTCGCACCCACTGGAACGGGTGGAATGCCCTTGCGCAGATAGGGTCCGAAAATAAAACCGTTGGCCACGTCGCGGGTCGCTTTGGTTTGCCCATTTCCCTTCGAATACATCGTGAGCTGATCGACGAGATCGGCCTCGGCTCCCGCGGTGCCGCTGCCGTCGCTCTTCTTGGCGCCGGGGTAGTCCCCATTGTGCTCGGCAGCGTAGAGCTCTAACACGCGCCGTAGTGCGGAGAGATTGCTGGCCAGGGATGATTCGCTGGCCCCTTTGGAGCCGCGGCTCACCCGCGGAATCGCGATCGCCGCGATAATGCCAATAATGACGATAACAATGACCAGTTCGACCAGGCTGAAGCCCGGCCGCCCCGAGGTTCTCGTCTTGAATCGCATGGCTCTGCCCACCTGTGAATGCTCCCAATCCGATCGGTGGCGGTCGCAGCGGAAAAATATGTGCGGAATCCGGCCCCGTTGAGCATTCATTCCTAATATCGGTTCGATTCATTCGGACATTACCAATTGATAACTGCTACGCCAAGGTTATCAGACGCGGCAAACCGCGCGTTATCGCGAGAATACGATAAAGACCTCACCGGCCCGGACCGAAAACACTAACGCGCCCGGTACCCGTTACGCTGTCTTACTGGCAGATACGATATGATCCAGGCTGATCGCTCACTTATCGAAAAGAAATCGAATCTCCTGCTGCTGATGCTGGCGTGGGCTTTGCTGGCCGCAGCCAGCAGCAGCCCGGCCCATGCCAGCTTCCATTTCATGCATGTCGAACAGGTGGTCGGCGGCGTCAATGGAAACACCAGCGTACAGGCCCTTCAGTTGCGGATGAGAGTCAATGCTCAGAATCAACTCCAGAAGACTCGGCTATGGGCCTGGGACGCCGCCGGTCAGAACCCTATTTTGCTGGTTGATTTCGATCATCCCGTCACTCAGGACGCCGCCGGTTCGCGGACGCTGGTGGCCACTGCCGCCTTTGCGAACTATACCAGCCCCGCCGCCAAGCCGGATTTCACGCTGGCCCATCTGATCCCGCCCGCTTATCTGGCCGCCGGATGCATCACCTTCGAGAAAGACGATGGAACGTTGATCATCTGCCGGCTCACCTGGGGCGGATCGAATTACACGGGCGCGACCAATGCCTCACTCACGAATGATATTGACGGGGAGCTTGGCCCGCCCTTTCCCGGCCCGCTGCCCAGCGCCGACTTACAGGCCCTTCTGTTCCAGAACGGTCTCGATCTGAGCACGACCAACGCCGAGGATTACGCCGTGACCGCCGGCCCGGCGGTATTCACCAACAACGCGGGCGAAAGCTTCACCGTCATCACGCCGGTTTGCGCGAGCGACCCGCCGGAAGATGCCGACAACGACGAGGTCTGCCTGGGTATCGACAACTGCCCCGAAGTGTCCAATTCCGATCAGGCTGACACGGATGGCGACGCGGCGGGAAATGCCTGCGATAGCTGCCCGGACGATCCATACAAAACTGAACCTGGCGCGTGCGGCTGCGGCACGCCGGATACAGACTCTGACAGCAATGGCATACTGGATTGCCAGGAGTCGCAACCCCCACCGGTTGAACCACCACCTCCACCACCTCCCACTGACGGTGGCGAAGCGGGTGAACCAGAACTCCCCGCTGATGGGGGAGCGGTCCCCGATCAAGGCGGGACGGCGGTTGATGGCGTGCAGCCGGAACCGCCGCGTGCCGTTTCCACCGGCTGCCCCATGGGCGCCGCTTTGCAGGGCAGCGTGGCGGCCTATCTGGTCTTGCTGACCGTCCGGTGGGGCCAAAGGCGAAAACCTTAGCATCCCTTCCCGAAACTGGTGTGGTACCGGCGTCCCCGGCCCGGGCGTGCTCGCACGGCCCGCGGCTTTGCCGTGTCCGTGATGGTAAAACCGCGTCTTCGGGGCCGGAAACGCGGTTCGACGGGTTCGTTTGGTTGTGGCGCTGTTCTCGCATGTCCGCTCCCCGCTCGGCGGAGACCGCCTCCGCGCCATCAGTATCTATCACACGCAGCGTTCCGCTCGGCGGCCGGCGTGAGGAACAAGATCAGCGCGCGGACAGTATTGCCGATCCACGCTCCGCCCCTGAGACAAACCGCAGAAGAAGAATGAATGCATGAAACAATCGAACCCGTTTTCTCTGCCATTGGCGAAAACCAGCTCAGGACGGTTGACTCGTCCACACCCGGTTCCGGCCCTCCCTTACCCACCAGTCCTTCCACATTTTCAAGTGCGATTCCGGGTTTTCATCGAACAGCGGCCGCGACGGAGCGCCCCGTACACTCCCATTCTTGCCCACGGTTTCCCATAGGCCCATCAGGGCTTGGTAGCGGACATCTGCATCGGTGTCTGAGAGCGCTTCGACCAGAGCCGGGACAGTTTCTTTCCGGCGCATTTGTCGGAGGGCATAGACTGCCTCCTCCCGAAGAAGCTTATGTTTACTTCGGGCAGCCTGCAGAAGAGCGGGCACCGCTTCTGGACTCTTGACGTGGTACAGTTCTGCGGCGATCAAACCGACCCCCCACTGTTCCGCGTCCGGAGCGGTCGTAGGGATAGCCTCTACGTGGGCAATTGCATCAGCCAATGCGCTTACATCACCCAACCGAATTAAGGCTGCGAGGGTCTTGCCGCGCATTCTTCCTTTCGCCGTAGGTAGCGTTTCCCGGATGGCGGGAATCGCTTGAGAGTCTTTCAACTCGCGAAGGTAGCCAAGAACTCTTTCCCTCTCCGATGCGTTACCCTTGACCAACTCATAGAGGAGCACGGATCGAGTTCCATCTCTTCTTGTTTTAGGAAAAGATCCCGGCCAGTGCCCTATCGGGTACTGCTCCGGCGCCACAAGCGCTCTCAGCGCTCCATCTTCCTTGCGTTTCAAGAACATCAATGATGTGAAGCCTGCTGTCGAGCCTCCGGAGAGATCATCCGCGCGGGCAAGTTCCACCTGAATCGGCGATTCGACTTCCCCGAAAATCACCTGCTTGATTTCGAGTGTCAAGCTCCGCAACGGAGGCCTGTCTCGGTCAGCCGGCTTTCCAGACAATTCCCTCTCGTCTAGAACTAGCGCGACAATAGCGGCATCGGCCCTCTCGACAGCATCCCCGAGATCATTCGCGCCGCCTAAGACCGGCGGACCGAGTCTGGCATGGGCCGAGCTTGCGACAATCATGGTGATGAACCCAAGATTCAGAAATTTCGTCATATGAAACCCTCAAATTCTTATTCATGCCTACCGTGGTCTTGATAGAGCTGCCATGTGAGGAGTTTAACCCTGATACCCTCTCCGAGAATAAAAGGGGACATTCTACTTTTTTTTCGTCCTTTCGGTCCTTTCGCGGTCGGCCACGGGGACGCAGCGTCGATTCGAGACCCAGGCGCGTCGCAATCCGTTGCACCCAGGTTGCGGTTCCCAACGGTGTGCCGCGTTGTAGACTGCGCT
>CAYLLT010000056.1:0-11130 GCA_964384465.1 uncultured Planctomycetales bacterium
ATGCCAAAACGCGAATCGGCCACCACCGGTTTGCGCCCGGCGATCTGACGGAGCAAACTGCGCAACGCATCGTCGAATCCGCCGTAGCCGTAGTCGCTGATCACCCACGCATCGACATCACGATCCACACGCGACAGGCGTTCGCCGATGGACCGCAACAATGACGCATCCGGCGGCTTGGCCGGTTGGCGATCCAATCGCAATACCTGTTGCCGTGAAGTTAATTTCGCCCCGGCCAGATAGCGCGTCTTGGTAATCGTCTCGCGACCGGCCGCCACCAATACCTGTGCGCAATCGACCGTACCGCAGGCGGCCAATTTGGGTGGCATGGGTAAGCGTACTCGCTTACCCGTGGCGGACGCGCATGACCCTTCGGCCACGGGCAAGTGAGTACACTTGCCCATGCCACCCGACTTGAACTCAGCCAGTGCTTGCAACAATCGCTGTCCCGCTTCATCGTCACCGGTCAATCCGACAACGCGAGCCATCGCGCCGAGTGCCGCGACATTCGCCGCGACATTCGCCGCTCCCCCTGGTAACAACCATTCTTCTTCATATTGGAGGATCAGCACCGGCGCTTCGCGCGACACGCGATCGCTCTGCCCGCTCACGTAGCGATCAGCGACCAGATCGCCCACCACGCCGACTGTCGCGCCGGATAAACGATCGATCGTGTCGAGCAATTGTTGTTGAATGGATTGGGTAGCCAAGTCTATCATCCGACCGAGAGTTGAGAATTGAAATCCGCGTCTGTGTGCCACTGCTCTCAAGCAGTGCGACTGTCGGAAATCACTGCTTGAGAGCAGTGGCACACGTGCATAATAATGCTTGTTCCAAATTCTTAATTCTCAACTCTCAATTCTCAATTCTCAATTTCCGAATCCTCCGTGCCTCGGTGCCTCCGTGGTGAGTCAAACCGCCGATGACGCCATGCGTTCCGCAAGCAGCTCGCGGGCCGGAGCCAGCACCTGCTCGCTGCTGATCCGCGTCATACAGCGGTGATCCAGCGGGCACGTGCGCTTCATGCACGGGCCGCAAAAGACTTTGACCATCAGCGATCGCTCCCGCGGGCTCTCCGTGGCCGTCCATTGCGGATCGGTGGGGCCGAAGATGGTCACCACCGGCGTGCCGAACGCGTTGGCGAAATGCCGCGGGCCGGTGTCGTTGGTGATGAGCAGGCTCGCCCGGCGGATCAACGCCTTGCTCGGCCCCAGCTTCATGACCGGATGGTCGAGCACGACGACGGGCTGACGCATGGCATTGGCCACCATGCGGGCCACGCCGGTCTCTTTCGGACCGCAGGAGATGAACACGGCCGCGTTGTGTTCGATAACCAGTTGATCGGCCACTTCGGCGAATCGGTCGGGCAGCCAGCACTTGGCCGGCCCGAACGACGCCGCGGGATTCAGCACCACGATCGGCCGGTCCGGCCCGACACCCGCCGCCGCGATGGCCTCCGACGCCGCGGCTTCATCTTCCGGAGAAGTGAACAGCTCGATCTGGTTCGGGCAGTCGCGGCAGCCCACGTATCGAGCGATGGCGTTGTAATAGCGGATCATGGGGACCGGGACGAACTTCCCATTGGACTTCTCCGGCAGCAGCCGGTCGGTGAGCAGCAGCCCACGGCCGTCGCGATCGTACCCGATTCGCCGCGGGATGGCGGCCAGCCGCGCGAGCAGAGCCGAACGGAATGAATTCGTCAGCAGCACCGCCCAGTCGAACTGCCGTTCGCGCAGCTCGGCGGCGGATCCGAGGAATCCCTTGCGACGCCGGGGGCGGCTCTGGCCCTTGCCGCTGCGCCAGAGGATCGTGTCATCCATCCAGTCGCCGCCACTCAGCAGATCGGCCAGATGGGGTTTGACCAGGAAAGCAATGTGCGTGGACGCGAACCGCTCGCGCATGGCCCGCAGCGCCGGCGTGGCCAACACGAGGTCGCCGACCCAGTTCGGCAGCACAATGAGAATACGCTCAGGGTCCGCCCGCCGTGCCGCGGGATCGACCTGAGATTCGTTTCGGTTCATGTCTGTCCTGGATGAAGATCGCGCCACGGCAGCATTCTACGACAAACCGGTTGAAGCCTCAATTCGCGCAATAAAAAAGCCTGGCCGCTAGAGACGGGCAAGGGGGGGATTGCCCATCCGTGTGGGGTGCGACCAGGCTTATTTCGCATCATCGGGAGGGAACAAAAGGACCCGAAAAGCTGCCATTCCTCCTCGCTGGACCCCCATTATGCCGCGGATTGGGCCGCTGTCAAGAGGATTTCGATTTCCTTTATTGCTGCCGTAAATATAGTCGAATACAGCGGAATTTTGGGGTTACGGGTCAGTTCGAGTCGAAACTGAACCACTACGAATTTTGGGGCAGGGCGTTCGGATTGGCCTGCCGGTGCATGTCGCCAGCCCTCCGGCACAATCAATGTGCCGGCAGCAGGTCGATGAGCTGATCGATTTCGTCCGTGGTGTTGTAAATGTGGGGGCTGGACCGCAGGCGGCCTTCGCGGACGGCGATGACCACGCGATGCTCGCCTTCCAGGTGCTGCTGAATCGCTTCGTGATCGTGTGTGTCGGAGATGAACGCGACGATGCCGCTGGCTTCCTCCGGCCGGCGCGACGAGACGATGCGGTAGCCCTTGTCGCGCAGGCCCTTGACCAGGCGATCGGTCAGCATGAGCACGTGCGAAGCGATCTGCTCGATGCCGATTTCCAGGAACATGTCGATCGAGCCGCCGAGGCCGTAAATGCCGGCCAGGTTGTAGCTGCCGGTATCGAACTTGCACGCATTGCCGACGAACTCGAAGCGGTAGTGGCCGTAGTTGAGCGCGTCCTTCATGCACAGCCATCCCGCCATCACCGGTTTGAGGTGGCCGATGAGCGACTGGTTGCAATAGAAAAAGCCGCAGCCTTCCGGGCCGCAGAGCCACTTGTGCCCGTCGGCGGCGAGGAAGTCGATGTTCATCGCCCGCACGTCGATGGGGAATACGCCGAGCGCTTGAATCGCATCGACGCAGAAAAACACGCCGCGCTCCTTGCAGATGCGGCCGAGCGCGGCCAGATCCGCCCGGTAGCCGCTGGCGTATTGCACCGCCGACAGCGTCACCACGCGCGTGCGGTTGTCGATGGCGCTGGTGATGCGTTCGACTGGAATGCGCCCGTTCTCCTCGGGTACCATCTTGAGCTGCACGCCGCGGGACTGAAGGCCCATCCACGGGTAGATATTGGCGGGGAATTCGACATTGGCGGTGACGACATTGTCGCCGGTGTTCCAGCTCAAGCCGTTCGCGACCCAGCCGATGCCCTCGGTGGTGTTCTTGATGAAAGCGATCTCTTCCGGGGCGGCGTTTATCAACTGGGCTGCGGCCTTGCGCACGTGCTCGGCATGTTTGTAAAAGCCGGCCCGGATGCCCGCGGTCGAACTGAGCTGATCGATATACAGGCGCATGGCATCGGCGGCCGGCTTACTCAGCGGGGCCACCGCGGCGTGGTTCTGGAAGTTGTAGTTCTTCGTGATCGGGAACAGCTCACGAATGGCGCTGATATCCATCTCGCTCGCCCTCTGGGTACGGCGACAATAATCTTATCAATAATACATTATAGACGCGTGAGCAGTTCATTTCGCCCCAATTCACCACGGAGGCACGGAGGGCACAGAGAAGAGAGTAAATTCATTTGGTTACTCATGAAGAAAACTGGATTCTGCGTGTCTCCGTGGTGAGTCTTGTCAAAAACCCACCGGTTGGCCGCCCTTTCGCGGATCGCTGGCGCCGATCAGCCGCTCGCCGTCGATTTGCAGCGCCTGAACAGTGGCTCCCCGGCTGCGACTGGAGATGATGTGCCCGCGCTGCTTCAGGCCGATAATCACCGGGTCGTCGGCCGGGTAGTTGTTGCGATAGACGACATCCGGCTGCCACTGGTGGTGGAGCCGCGGCCGGGCGATGGCCTCGTCGAGCGGCAGGCCGAATTCGATCACGTTGAGCATGACCTGGAGCGTGGCGGTGATGATCCGCGGCCCGCCCGCAGCACCCACGGCCAGAATCGGGCGATTACCGGATAACACAATCGTCGGCGACATGCTGGACAGCGGCCGTTTGAACGGCTCCACCTGGTTCAGGAGCGACTGCGTGAGCCCAAAGGCATTGACCTTGCCCGGTTCGGCCGTGAAATCGTCCATCTCATTATTGAGCACGATGCCGGTGCCTTTAGCCACCAGCAGCGAACCGAAGCAGGTATTGATCGTCTCGGTGGCCGCGACCACGTTGCCCCAGCGATCGGCGATGCAGTAGTGGGACGTTCCCGAGTCATCGCCGAGCCAGCCGTAGGCGGCCGGTTCGGCGGTGGCGTCCTCGCGAATCCGCCTCACCAGCTCCGTCGCGTATTCCTCGCTGGTCAGTTTGGCCACCGGCACCGGGACGAAGTCGGCGTCTCCGAGGTGTCGGGCCCGGTCGGCAAAGGCGTGCTTGATCGCTTCGATCATCAGGTGAGCCGCCAGGCCGGGGTCCGTACGCTGAATCTCACCCAGCTTCCAATTCTCGAGGATGTTCAGGGTCTCGGCGAGGCAGATCCCACCCGACGAGGGCGGCGGCATGAGCAGCACCTGGAGCCCGCGGTAATCGGCACGGATCGGCTCCCGCCACACCGGGCGATATCCCTTCAAGTCGTCAACGGTCATAATGCCGCCGTGCTTTTGCACGGTCGTGGCAATCGCTTCAGCGACCGGACCGCGATAGAAGTAATCGGCGCCGCCGGCTCCGATCGCGCGCAGCGTTTCGGCCAACTCGGGTTGCTGGAGCACACTGTCCGCCTCCGGCAGATGGCCGCCGAACAGCAGACGATGACGCAGGGCCGCTGCCGTATCCTTCAAATGCGGGAACTGGTGCAGCGCATCGAGCGCTTCCTCGACGCCGCCGCGGTAATGCCTGTCAACGGGGAAGCCTCGGTCCGCCAGTTCAAGGGCCGGCTCGACCACCTGGGCGAGCGTACGGGTGCCGAAGCGCTCGAGCAGTGCAGCGTGCCCGGCCAACGTCCCCGGGACCGCAACAGCCAGACCGCCGAACTGGCTGGGCGGCGCGGCGTCGGGCTGGGTGTGGGCCTTGACGAACATGTCCGGCGTGGATTTGCCCGGCGCGGTTTCGCGGTAGTCGAGTACGAAGACGCGGCCGTCCGCAAAACGCACCATCAGGAATCCGCCGCCGCCCAGTCCGGTGCTGTACGGCCGGGTGACGCCGAGGGCGAGCGATGTCGCCGCCGCGGCATCAATGGCATTTCCTCCCTCACGAAGTATGCGGGCGCCCGCCTGTGACGCGTAGAGGCTATCGCTGGCCACCATGCCGTGCCGGCCGACCGCGATACATGGCGTGCGGGAGGATTCAGCCGAGCTCATCGCGCATCCTCCGGAGAGGCAGGCGACCATGAACAGAATGCGTCGCAGCACCAAGGGCGATAATGCCCGCGTCGCGACAGACCGCAACCCGATGCGTCCATACATATGTTTATCGCTCCCATCCGGACAAAATCCCCGTTCACACGCGTCCGAATTTCACTTTCCCACTTCGCTGCTCTTCTCTCGACTGTCAGTTTTCCATTTTATCGGCACGGCCGGCCGATAAAATCCCGTCGCCGCTCCCGCCGCGCAATTCTATTTCATTCATTTTGCCTCACCTCAGGAATGAATCGTAGGTTTGGCCGGTGTTGCCCAAGGCGGGCACGCGCCCGACGCCCCGTGTTAGAAGTTCTCACCTCCTGAGGGGAGAGAACCCAACACGTTGAAAGGACCGTCCCTTGTTCCGATCGGTCAGATTCTATCGGACCGGCATGCTCTCCGTCTGCGCGCTGGTCGGCATGGCCGGCTGTGTTCCCGGCGCACCCGAACTTCCCCTCGCCGCGGGCAGCGGCGATTCAACTGACTTGACCGGCGGCACGGACGGCAGCGGCAGCACGACTGTTTCGGGGGAACAAGTGTTGGGAGACCCGGCGCCTCGGCCGGCCGCCGCTGCGAACCTGATCGACGTTGAACCCAACGATGATTTTCGCGGTGCTCAGCGCGTGCCGGACGGCGATTCATTCGAGTTGATCGGCACCATGACCGCGGGTGCGGACGTGCTCGATCGCGACGTGTTCGATCTCGGACCGGCCGGCGCGGGGGACCATATTCACGGCGAACTGACCACGCAGCCGCTCGTCGATATCGCGCTGGCGGTTATGGACGATCTCCAGCGGATCATCGGGTACATCGATCTGACCACCTCCGCCAGCGGGCCGAGCACGCTGGATCTCGCGCTCATGGAACCCACGCGGCACCTGTACGTCATCCTGGCGACGCGTTCGTCCGCTTCGATTGCGCGCGCTTACTCCGCCAGAATCGAGCTGGGGCGCGGCATGGGGGTGCCCGAATCTCGGCCCCAGATCGTGGTTCTGGATTTCCAGGGCGGGCAGAACGTTCGCATCGCCAATCGACCGCCCGTCAACATCCCGCCGTTCAACGCGGGCGTGATCGATCCGCGATTTGCGACCTGGACCGGCATCATCGTCAACAACATCAGGCAACTGGTCGCGGCCGATTACGCCGGCCTGGGCGTTACCATCTACGCCAGCGGAGAGGCCATCCCGGACGGCCCACACACGACCATCTATTTCGGCACCTACGACAGCCAACTGCTCGGCCTGGCCGACAATATCGATCCGTACAATGCCGCCCCGGCTCAGGAGGCGATCGTGTATACGGACACCTTCGCTCTCTTCAGCGTCCTCTCGCCCGACGTGCTGGCCATATCCCAGGTGTTGGCCAATACCACCAGCCATGAGATCGGGCATCTGCTCGGCCTCCGCCACACCGCCGACCCTCATGACCTCATGGATACCACCGCCACCGCCCGGCAGATGCTTTCCGATCAGTATTTTGAGTTCGCCACGCTGAACCCGACGGTCCTCTCGATCGGCCGGCAGGATGCACCCTCACTGCTGTCCTGGACGCTGGGCGGCACGCTGGTGGAACCGCCCGGCGTCGGGCTGCTGTCGTCACGTCAGAAACAGATTGAAACCGCCAGCAAAGGAATCGACTTCCAAATCCCGCGCGATCGGTTGATGAGTTCCTGCACGCCGTATTAAGCCCCGCCACCGACGCAGTAACCGCATAAAAGTCGTATCACGTGGCAGTCTTTTTTTCTCCTTTTTCTCAGAGGGTGTGTGAGAAGGCCTTTCAGAGCCGCGCCCGTAAGGAAGCGGGTCGCAGAGGACCGCTCCCTCACGGTCGCGGCTCGGATAGTTCGACCGCTTCTCACACACCCTCTCACCAGATCCCGCGGAAGAGGCGATAGCGCGTCTGCCGCTGGTAATCGCGGTAGGCGTCTCCTCGGGCGGCAATGAGCTGTGCTTCCTCGATCGGGATGAAGAGGACAAACGTCACCGCGATCATGCCGGCCCAGAGCAATTGCCCCGTGTGGGGATGGATCAGCAGGGAAGCCGCGCACGCCAGCACGGCCGCGCGATAGTGGGGATGTCGCACGCGGGCGTAAGGGCCGTCGGTGAGCAGCGGCGTTTCGCCACCGTGCGAATGACTCATGGCCGCGCCGGGCATCCCGAAGAGGCCGTCCAGCATCTCGCTCGTCGAGCCCTCGAAAAAAGTCCGCATGGACAGGAGGAAAATGAGCAAACCCGCGAATCGCACCCAGTCCGGCAGCGCGACCGACGGACCGGGGACCGGAAAATGAATCGCAAACAGCCCGATCCACAGGACCGATGCCAAAGTGATGTAGACGCGCCGCTCGGCCGGCGAGCCGCCCGGCTGCCCCCAGACCATCCCCTTAAACCTACTCCGCGTCATGACCAGGTGCGGCCCGATGTACGCGACATAGAGCAGGATGTCGATCCAGATATTGCGGAGCGGCGCCGACAGATCGTACCGGAACCCGCACAGCATCGTCCCGAAGATCGACGCCAGTCCCAGGTAAGCCAAGGCCCGATAGGCGACGAGCGTCACCGTGGTCATAATTCCCATCAACCCAGTTGCCGAGTGAAGCTCCCTACAACTTTGCCACATCTACCGGCGCTTTGGTCGCCGCTGATTGGCAAATCGCTTCGCCGACCAAGGCTGATCCCGCCAGGGGCTCTCTGCGATCCCGTGCGATCAGGCGAACAACAATCGTCCTTTAGGATCCGGGATCGGACGGCCCAGCTCTCGCGCAGTTTCTATCCATTCGCGGATAATTGCTTCAAGATTTGCTAAGGCTGTCTTATAGGTGGGACCATCTGCCGCACAACCGGGCAGCTCCGGGGCCTCAGCGATGAAGGCCTGATCCTGTTCGCTCCAGTAGATGATGACTTCGTATCGGATCATGATTCACTGCCTGCTAATCCATATTTTACGATCACATTTCTGACCTGCGCAACCTGATACGCCTTACATTGGGCCCCTTTCGGTTGGAGATTCAATATCTCTTCGACACCCGTCCTGGTGAAAATATGATGATCGCCCCGGATGCGTTCATCGAAGCCAAGTTTGGTCAGCAAACCGCGCATCGCTGTGAAACGGACGTTGGCGTCAGACGTTCCTGCCACTATCTGTTGCAACAGCTTGTGATGCCTGCCCATAGTGTACCAAACTCATATCCTGGTTACATCCACCGGCGCATTTGTTCCCGCAGACCGGTAGATCGCCTCGATGATCTTCATCAGCTTCACGCCTTCGTCGGCGTTGGAGAGCGGCTTGGCGGCGCCTTCGATGGTCTGGACGAAGTTGACCACGGCGTTGATGCGGCCCATGGAGGCGTCGGGCGGGACGATCACGTCGCGGTTGACGGGCAGGCCGTTCTCGTGCGTGAAGAGCTTGCATAAGTCGATGGCGGTGTCGTCAACGCCGTCGATGCCGAACAGCCGAGCAACGCGGCCGCCGCCTTTGCCGCCCTGGAACGTGACGGACACTTCCTCACGCTCGTTCATCTCCGCCCAGGACATACGGGTGAACAGGATCTGACCGGTCTTGAACGTGATGCAGGCGTGAGCGGCGGTCTCGACATCCATCGTGCCGCCCTTGATCGTCGGCAGGCCCCACGGCCCGGCATAGGTCGAATCGTGAGCGAAGTCGCTGAAGATGTTCCCGCTGACCCATGCCGGCTCGGGACAGCCCATGAACCACAGGGCCAAATCGAGCATGTGCAGCAGGTCGATGGTCGGCCCGCCGCCGGAGAGGGCCTTCTGGGTGAACCAGCCGCCGTAGCCGGGGATGCCGCAGCGGCGGATCCAAGCGGCCTGCGCGCTGTTGATCTTGCCGACGGTGCCGTCGTCGATGTAACGCTTGAGGGCCATTGACTCGGGCCGGGCGCGGTTGTTGAAGTCGAACATCAGGTGGACCTTGGCGGCTTTGGCGGCTTCGGCCATCTGCTTGGCCTCCGCCGCGTTCATCGCTGGCGGTTTCTCACAGAAAACGTGCTTGCCGGCCTTGGCCGCGGCGATGGCCAGCGGGGCGTGGAACTTGTTCGGCACGCAGATGCTCACCGCCTGTAGGCCCTTCTCACCGGTCAACATGGCCTCCAGCGAATCGTACGTTTTGGGAATCGAGAACTGCTTGGCAGTCGCCTGGGCACGCGATGCGTCCGAGTCGCAAACCGCGACCACCTCCGCCCCAGCCTTCGCGTAACCTTTCACGTGATAGCCGGCGATCCCGCCCGCGCCGACGATCCCGATTTTTGTAGACATGATGTGGCCTCCTTCCTCAGATGAATATCCGGACCCGGCACTCGCGTGCCGGGTTCTGACAGGCAGTTCGGATGGCTGATGATCGAGCACCAGCCGGCTCGCGATCATCATACCATTGTGGGGATGGTTGTACATGCTACACTAATGGCAGGTGAACGATGCGTGCCGAAGACTTGCTGGACCGTCTGGAGGATCGACCCTTCAGACCATTCCGCATTCATCTCTCGGATGGGACGGTTCTTCCCGTTCCTAACGCGGGCATGGTAATCGTGGGCCGGAGTACGGCTGTACTCCCCAGCCGGTTCGGCCGGGACGAGGAGGGCCGTCGGCTGGCGGAGAACTGGCGGACGATAGCGCTCGTCCACATCGTTCAGTTCAGCGATCTAACCGAGCGCCCTAATGGGAGAGGAAGAGGTCATCGCCGAAAGGCGTGACATCCACCGCAGGATGCGGCTCGACTGAGCTCGCCGAAGTCCGGTGCTACACCTTACGAAGGTTTGCTGGTTGGTGCTGCGACCTTGTTGGGCAGCTCGATGGTCATACCGGGACGCAGGCCGCTCGGGTTGCGGGGCACGCGCTCGCGGTTCAACTCGTAGAGTTCCGTCCAGCGGTTACCGTCGCCGAGAAAGCGTTGAGCCAGATCGTGCCAGCTCTCACCGGCCTGGACCTTGTAGGCGCGATCAGGCGGCACCGGAGCAACGGGCGCTTCCGATGGCACGCGCAACTTCTTGATCGACGTACCGGCGACCGCCGGGGCGGGCTGCGTGGTAGTGGCGGCCGGTGCCGGAGGAATGACAATCTTCGCGCCGACGAGCAGCCGGCGGGCGTCCTTGCCGGGGTTGGCCTTGGCGATCAGAGCGGCGTACTTTTCGCTGCCGAAGTACTTGGTGGCCAGCGAGCTGTAGGTCTCGCCGGACTGGATGACGTGTTCCTTCGTCGCTTCCGGCACGCGCGGCGGCGGGGCAATGGCGAGCTTTTCTTTCGTCTCAACTTTTACCGGCGGGACAGGCGTCGCGGCTGCGGTCGGAGTGACGACGGGCTTCGCGGACGTCACGGGTGCCGCTGGGGTGATGACGGGCTTTACGGGCATCACGGCAGGTTCCGGCAGCGCCGCTGAAGGCGCCGCGGGCACTCGCGGGGTGACGATAATCGGCTCTGGGGATACGACCGGCGGCGCATCCTCATGCTTGGGTTCAACCGTCGCGAGGCCGGTCCGCTCGATGGGGGCCGGCACGTTATTTGCGACCGGTGAAGGCTCGTTCGGCCGCGGGCGGAACGAACGCTCCGCATCAGTACGCACATGGATCGGCCGCGGCGAAGCCTGCGAGCCGCTGTCGGCCACCGGTGTCGAGCGCGACGGCCGTCGGGCGGGGATGGGAGCCTTGTGTGACGGCTCGGGTTCGGCGCTGTCCGCCGATGGCGTAGGTGCGGCCGTGTCGCTCGC
>CAYLLT010000056.1:11140-38104 GCA_964384465.1 uncultured Planctomycetales bacterium
CGCGGTCGGCAAAGCGGTCTTCTTGTTGAGATCGTTCCGCCACACGAAGAAGGCCACCAATCCCACGATGGCCGCGACCGTTGCTCCTGAAGTGATTTTCGTTACTGGCCTCATGCCGTGTCCCTCAACGTTAGGCGGGAAAGAAAAGATCAGCCGATACCGTTTTGATGCGCCGGGTGCGGGTTCCTTCCCGCGAGATCTCCATTCCGCCGCGCCCCTTTACCGTGCGATCGCCGGTATCAGGAGACGATTATATCGACGCGCTGCGTGCGGTCAAGAAAAACGATCGCGAACCGCGCCGATTTGTGCGCGCTTGCTCTCTGATACACGCGGAGCGCGTAGCGGACGCCGGTCCACAAGCGGCGCGCGCTCGTTGAATCTCATCGGCTATTCGGCGACTGCGGGAACAGATTTTCACAGGTGATGTTGGCGAGTTCGCGCTTGTGAGATTTGCTCGCGAGCGTTGCAGGTGGTCATGTGAATTCTTGAGACGGTTGAGGTCCCTACCGGTACCCGACGCCGGCGCGGAAGGTGTCGAACCGCCGGTAGGTGTAGTCGGGGTTGAACCCGTTACCCTGATAGTCGATGAACCGCTCGCTGAAGAAGATGATCTGTCCGGTGGAGTAGAACGAGTCGGTTGACGGCCATTCGCTCCGAAAGGCGAACGCCTCCGCCGGATAGCGGCCGGGGACGCGATCGAAGAGCAGCGCGGAGGCCAGCTCCGCCCGTGGCGCGGGGCCGAATTCCATGTCGCGCTGACAAGGCCGGCGGCAAGGCGAACCGCAGCCGGTCATCGCCAGCATAAGAGCACCCGCCATCGTCAGTAGCAACCGTTGCATCGGAAGGCCCTCCGCGGACAGACCTCTCCCGGTAGACGCTTTTAGCACCCGGCGTGCCAGTCCCGGCAAATCTTATCGGACCGTGGCGGCACCGTGATCTTCGGCATGGGAGGCAGAAAATCAAGGTTTGGGATCGGCAATGCGGATTGTACCTGATACGCCGACCGTGCGGGATGGTGACGGCGAGCTACTCAAGCAGAGCGTTCATGGTTTGCACGAGCTGATCTCGTTTGGTCTGCAAATCGCCGAGGCGGCTGCGCTCGGTGGCGACGACTTCCGGGGGCGCGTTCTGGACGAAGCCGGCGTTGTTCAATTTGCCCTGAAGGCCGGCGATCTGCTTATCGAGGTTGGCCAGCTCCTTCTGAAGCCGCTGGCGCTCGGCGGCCGGGTCGATCACGTCGTGCACGAAGATCTGCATGTCGCCGATGACCAGCGTGGCGGCGTTCCTGGGCGCGGTGGCGTTCGGATCGACGATCAACTCGCCGACATTGGCCAACTCCTCGATCACGTGAGCCTCGCGTTTCATCGACGTGACCCGCTCCGGCGGCACCTTGATGGTGACGTTCACCGTCTGCTTCGGCGGGACGTTCTGCGTCTGGCGGATGTCGCGCACGGCCCGCGTGGCTGTCCGTAGGTCGGCGAAAACGGCATCGGCTTGCGCGTCGTTCAGTGCGGGCCAACCCTCCGCGGGCGGGTAGGGGGCCACAATCAACGCGGCGCTCGCCGACTCCACCGCGAGGATCCCCGGCAGACCGCGCTGCGGCGCGACCCCGTTCAGGTGCGACCAGAGGTGCTCGGTGATGAACGGCATGAACGGGTGCAGCAAGCGGAGGGCCTGATCGAGGGCGAATGCCAGCACCTGCCGAGCTTCGGCCACCTGGCGATCCTCGCGGACGCGGAGCTTGACCAGCTCGAGGTACCAGTCGCACAGCGAATCCCAGAAGAAGTCGCGGGCCGCCCCCGCCGCCCGGCTGAACTGGAACCTGCCCAGCGCATCCTGCACCTCGACCGCCGCCCGGCTCACCTGCGAAAGAATCCAGCGGTCTTCGATGGGCAGCGTGGAGAGCTCTAGGTAGGCCCCGCCTGCCGGGCGGGGCACCAGATCGTAGACCCCGCTTGCCGAGCGGGGTGGTCCCGCCCGGCAGGCGGGACCTACAGAGGCGGGACCTACAGAGGCGGGATCGACAGAAGCGGGACCTACAGAGTCGCCGGGCAAAGTCATGAACGCAAACCGGGCCGCGTTCCAGATCTTGTTGCTGAAGTTGCGGCCCAGCTCGAAGCGCTCGGACGTCTGAAGCTCGCGGCCGTCCGGCAGCTTCACCCGCTTGGTCGGCAGGCGGATGTCCTGCGTCTCGGTGGCCAGGCTCGCCATGGTGAACCGCAGCGCGTCCGCGCCGTACACCTCGATGATGTCCACCGGGTCGTAGCCGTTGCCGAGCGTCTTCTTGAACGGCCGGCCTTGCTCGTCCTGCACCACCGCGTGAACGTAAACGTCATGGAACGGCACCTTGCCGAGGTTGTACCGCCCGGTCAGCACCATCCGCGCGACCCACAGCGTGATGATCTCGCGGGCCGTGCTCAGCACCGAGCCGGGATAATACCGCCGCAATTCCGGCGTATCCTCCGGCCACCCCAGCGTCGAATGCGGCCACAACGCCGAGCTGAACCAAGTGTCGAGGACGTCGGGGTCTTGAATATAGCCTAATTGCTCAAGTTCAGGGGCTATAAGGTCGGCGTTCTCGGCCACACAAAGGTATAACGCGGGTTCGACCTCGGAGGGAACGATGGGTGGTATCATCGTGCCATCTGCTCCCATTTGTGGGCCGGGGATTGGGAGGCCTCCTTGATACGCGCTCTCACGAAGAGAGAAGCCTGAAACGATCTGCGGAAAGCTCTCCTGGAGTTTTTCGTAGATAACAAACGCCGCTCGATCACGCGCTGGCATAACGGAGGGATTGCTTGTTAAGGCACCGACCATGCCTTGCGTGGACAGCTGATAGCGCCAGACAGGTATTCGATGCCCCCACCACAGTTGCCGGCTGATGCACCAATCGCGTTTTTCGCCGAGCCAGTCGAGGAAGGTTTTCGCGTAACGCGAGGGGAAGAAATGCACCTTCCCGCATGTCCTGCGCTCATCGTGCGAGGCGTGCTCCTGCTGACAGACGGCGTCCATCGCGAGCTGTGCGAGTCCGGAGCTGCCGCGCAAACCCTCGATTGACGATGCGTTCTCGACGTCGCCCATGCGCACGAACCATTGATCCGACAGGAACGGCTCGATCGGCGTCTTGCTGCGGTCGCTGTGACCGACATCGATGTCGCGGTCCTCGATCTTCTCGACGAGTTCGCGCGCTTCCATGGCCGCGACGACCGCCTTGCGGCCCTCGGTCGCGAACTTCAAACCTTCAAGCTGCTTTGTCTCCAGATTCTTCGAGTGCGATTCGAGCGAGGCGATGCGGCCGTCCGGCATCATGACGTTTATCATCGCGAGGTACGGGTGGCGTTGGCGCACTTCGTAGTCGTTCGCGTCGTGGGCGGGCGTGATCTTCACGCATCCGCTGCCCAGCATAGGGTCGGCCCATTCATCGCAGATCAGCGGGATCGGCCGACACACGAGCGGCAATCGCACCTGGCGTTTCTCGTGGGCCATGTCACGGAGCTTGAGCAACGTCGGCAGCACCGTGCGGCGCCGTTCGGCAATCTCCTCCAGAAGCGCCTCAATCCCGGCTCTCTCTTTGTCCGTCGCCGGGCCGAGAGAGGCGCGCAGTGTCGCCTCCATCTGCTTCAGCCTCGTATCAGGGTCGGGATGCACGGCGACAGCCGTATCGCCCAGCATCGTTTCGGGCCGGGTGGTCGCGATGTGAACAAACTCCGGCTCGCCCGGTTTCGGGTCAATCACCGGATACTTGAAGTGATAGAAGTGCCCTTTGACCGTCTCGTGATACACCTCGTCATCGGCGACGGCGGTCTGGAGCTGGGTGTCCCAGTTCACCAGCCGCTTGCCGCGGACGATCAGGCCGTCCTTGAACAGCTTGAAGAACGTGTGCCGCACCGCCCGGGCGCACATCTCGTCGAGCGTGAAGCGCGTCCGCTCCCAGTCGCACGAGCAGCCCATCAGCTTCAACTGCTCGATGATGCGGTTGCCGTATTTTTCCTTCCACTCCCAGATGCGGCGGACCAGCTCCTCGCGGCCGAGGTCGTGCCGCGTCTTCTTTTCCGTCTCGAAGATGGTCCGCTCGACGACGGCCTGCGTGGCGATGCCGGCGTGATCGACGCCGGGCATCCACAGCGTGTTAAAGCCCTGCATTCGCCGCCAGCGGATGAGGATGTCCTGGAGGGTGTTGTTGAGCGCGTGCCCGCCGTGCAGGGCGCCGGTGACGTTGGGCGGCGGGATGACGATGGTGTACGCATCACGCGGCTCATGCGGGTTATCAGGGTCGGCGTGGAAGTAGTTGCCACGCTCCCACAGCGCGCGGATCTCGGGCTCAACGTGTTTGGGATCATAGACGGTCGCAAGGTTCTTCGCGTCACTCAAAAGTGCAAGCCCCTTCAATAGCAAATCAACTGAATTGCTCGGAGAGACGGCGCAGGAACTCGGCAGGATATACGATCTGTGTCCGGCCGTATTGCCCAATTACCAGGAGATCCTCGTCGCGCGTTACCAGTATGTCGGCGTCACTAAACTTGGCAAGAGCGAGGAGAAAGTCATCGTCGGGATCGCGGCAGACTCGCACGATCGGGAAGGTACCGGCAATGCCGGCTTTGCTTAGCAGCTCGGCGATGCCGGCTGCCTCTACGGGGTCGATCAATCGGCGAACGCGCGGATAGGCGCACGCATCGAGAAACTCGACGACGGCGTCCGCAGAGGAAACGATCTCGATCCGCCGTGCCTCGATCGCCTCAGCCACCTCTTGCCACCAATGTTTGATCAGAGCGCTGATCAGGACGGAATTGTCGAGGATTGCTTTGATAACCGCCGCTCCCGCCTGACCTGGCGTACGATCTCATCGATCTCCTCATCGCTGATGGTTTCGCCGGATGCCTCAACCCGGGCTTCGATCCGTTCGCAGATCTGGCGGAAGCGCTGAGCCCAGGTGAACCGGTCAATGGCCTTCGAAACCTCGATTTGATCTTCGAGGGGAAGCGCTTTAACACGTTCGATGATTTCCTGTACCTGCTGGGCGCTCATGGCACTTTCTCCATAAGCATGATAGCAAATCCAACAGGCTCACGCCAACAGCTCATAAGCAACCGTCTTGTCACCGCCTGCCATTGAACCCTATACTCTCCAAGAATGCGTAAGAACTACATCCTCGATGCCAATATCCTCATCCACGACCCCAACTCGATCTTCCATTTCGCGGACAACACGGTGATCATCCCGGTGGCGGTCATCAGCGAGATCGACCGGTTCAAGAAGGAGATGACCGACCGCGGGTATAACGCCCGTGCGGTGGTGCGGCTGCTGGATTCGCTGCGGAACGGTCAGAGCCTGGCCGGCGGCGTGACGCTCCAGAGCGGCGGGCTGCTCAAGGTGTACTGCGAGCCGGACCAGCTTTTCACCGGCGGCCACCCGAACGGCGATGTCGAAATCCTGCGCGTGGCCCAGACCATTCAGCGCGACGAGCCGGACACACCGGTCATTATTGTCACGAAGGACATGAACCTGCGAATTCGCGCGGACGCGGTGGGCCTGCGGGCGGAGGACTATGAGTCGGACCGCGTGCTGCTGTCGGACCTTTACACCGGGCAACTGGAGCTGACCGTTCCGCCGGAGCAGATTGTGGAATTCCGCAGCAGCGGCCGAACGAGTCTGTCCGACTCGTCAATTTATCCGAACGAATACGTGCTGTTGCGGCCGACCGACGGCAGCCGCTCCACCGCACTGGCCCGCGTTGACACCGACGGCAAGACGCTGATCGCCCTTCGCGAGCAGGCCCACGGCCTGTGGGGCGTCCGGCCGCGCAATAAGGAGCAATATTTTGCCATCGACGCGCTACTCGACGAGCGCATCCAGCTCGTAACGCTCATGGGTAAGGCCGGCACCGGCAAAACGTTGCTGGCCCTCGCCGCGGCGATGCACCTGACGCTGGCCGAGAAGCACTACCGGGGCGTGCTGGTGTGCCGGCCGATCTTCCCGCTGGGCCGCGATCTGGGCTATCTGCCGGGCGACATCGGCCAGAAGCTCGACCCGTGGATGAAGCCGATCGTTGATACAATCGACTTTCTGCTCGACACCGGCGGACCGATGAAGAGTCATGCGGATTCCGTCAGCCTGCTGCGATCGGGGCTGATCGAGATCCAGCCGCTCACCTACATCCGCGGCAGAAGCATCTCCAACCGGTTTGTCGTCATCGATGAGGCTCAGAACCTCACGCCTCTGGAGGTCAAGACGGTGATCACGCGGGTTGGGCAGGATGCCAAGATCGTACTCACCGGCGACCCGTATCAGATCGATAACCCCTATGTTGACGGGAACAGCAACGGTTTCACGTATCTGGTGAACCGCTTCCGCAGCCAATCCATTGCCGCGCACGTCGAATTGCACAAAGGCGAGCGAAGTCCACTCGCCGAACTGGCGGCGAACCTGCTGTAATACTCATCCTGTTTTTGACGCTGCGGGTCATCGCATTCCGAGCCGCGACCGTAAGGGAGCGGAACGCATCGAAACCCGCTCCCTTACGGTCGCGGCTCGGATCAGCCCCAACGCATTAAAAACCAAACCGCGTCACTCATGCGGATATCCGTCACGCCGTTTCGCCGAGTTTTGAAAAACCGCAGGCAGTGGTATGTCTCCTTACGCGCACCAAACACAATAGGAGCGCCTTGTTGTTGAGAAATCAAGATCGCGCGAAATCGCAAACTTTTTTTCAAGTTTCGCGCGCGAGGCGCACGCATTCGCGGATGCAGGAGTTAGTGCTCTTATGCAATCTCGTTACCTCAGCAATTGGCCCCTGTGAATTGTTTTCTCCGCAAAAAAGCTATTGACGCTGCGTGCGATCTGGTGTACATTCCTGTCGCGACGTTGAGGTCGCGATGCTCGGCACCTAAGTTTGTCCGTGCAACTCCGGTAGAGCAAAAAGCCCATCCAAAGAGCGTAGCGACACACAGCAATGTGTGGTGCTGCGCGAGGTGAACACATAGCCCGGATGGGGGTCTTGCTCGAATGACGCGGACGAGTAGGGTGCGGAAACCCTATAAGGGTTGTCTCATCCTCACCCTTGCGGCTTGCCGTAAGGCCGGATGAGGCCGATGCGAGGGCTGATCGATACTCTGAGACGCCGGCGGGCGGGCGTGAGTTCGTCCGGAGAAGCGTGCGAGAGGAGATCGGGCGAAATCCTGATCCAGGCCTTCGATAGCACACCTTAGAAGGGTTAAACCCAAGGGAGCAGCCAGCGGTCCGTGTACTAAACATACATCGGGTCGCTAGGGACTCTCGAAAGGGTCAAAACCCAGGAACCGCGGCCTTCCGAGCCGGCCCCGTGCTTCGGCACAGGGTATACCGGTAGGCGAAACGGTATGTGGGTTCTTCCAGGGTGGAAACGCCTTGGGATACCTTTCCAGAGGAGGAAGCTCCGAAGGGTTAATCCCACGAGCGCAGCCGGTGCGAAACAAAACCGGCACGGGTTTGAAGGGAGTAAACCGTCAAGAGGGTAGCCAAACCCTGAAGGCGGAACGTAGCGGGCAGGCAAAGCCCGGTGATGTGGACCTTCGATCCCTGATGCGCTGTAGGGAAACAAAGCCCATGAGAGGTGCTGGCTGGCTGCGGCCGGTCGGCTAGGATCTGCTGGGTAACACTCTGAAAGGGAGGCCAAGTTCGACGAGTGGATTTGTTGATTGCTTAACGGTGATCAGCATAGTCCGCACAGGGAAGACCACACAGCCGGGGAAACGGACTAACGGCACAGTGGGATCGTCAAACCTATAACGGCGATACCTGAGCGGGCGATAACTCTGAACGAGCAGCCAACCCTGGGAGGACGAGCCAAGGTGGAGACACCGAGGTTCGAGCAGCGAATCCGAAGACTCTGAAGGGCCTCACGAGCATCAACCTCACCGTCGTTTTTTTATGCGCCAAATCGGCGCGCTCTCCGCTAACATATTCCGGATGAGTTCACGCGCCGCCGAGACATTGCACGCGTTCTACGACGCTTTGCTGGCCGCCTATGGTCCGCAGCAGTGGTGGCCTGCCCATACGCGGACCGAAGTCATCATCGGGGCCATCCTGACGCAGAATACCGCCTGGCGCAACGTCGAACGGGCGATCGAGAACCTCAAGCGGGCGGGCGCCCTCGACTGGATGGTGCTGCGCGAACTCTCGCCGGAGAACCTGGCGGAATTGATCCGTCCGGCCGGCACGTTCAACGTAAAGGCCCGGCGGCTCAAGGCGTTCATCTCCTGGCTTTGGGAGCGGTACGACGCGGATCTCAACCGCATGTTCCGCACGCCGCTGGACACGCTTCGCCAGGAATTGCTCGGCATCAGCGGCATCGGCCGCGAGACCGCCGACGCCATCCTGCTCTATGCCGGCGGGCTGCCGAGTTTCGTCGTCGATGCGTACACCGCCCGGATACTCGCGCGACACGGGTTGATCGACGCATCCGCCGATTATGAGGAGATCAAAGAGCTGTTCGAGTCCAGTCTGCCCGACGATGTGCAGCTCTTCAATGAATACCACGCCCTGCTCGTGCAAGTCGGCAAGCAGCACTGCCGCCCGCGCCCCCGCTGCGAAAGCTGCCCGCTGGAGCAATTCCCGCACGAAGTGAATCCAGACTGAACCTTTGCATTTCGTCTCGACGTTTCGACTTTTCGGTGTTTCTTGCTTCACTCCTGCCGCCGCCGGGACGATATTTCAGGGGGAGACTGCCCATGAACAAAGCCGTGATCCTCGCCAGTGGTGGGCTTAACAGCACGGTCGCCGCTGCCGCCGCGCGGGAGCAATACGAGCCGGCCCTGCTGCACGTGGCGTGGGGGCATCGCACCGCGGAACGCGAGCTGGCCTGCTTCAATCAGATCGCCAAGAGCCTCAACATCGAGCAGACCCGCATCGCCGATCTGACCTGCCTGGCCACGCTGGGTAACAACGCCCGCGTCAATCGGAAGATCGGCGTCGAGGACAGCCACGCCCTGGGCCAGGAGACTCCCGCCACGTTCGCGCTGGGGCTCATGCCGACGCTGCTCAGCGTAGCCGCGGCGTGGGCGGGGGGGATCGGCGCGACACGCATTATCGTCGGCATCAGGGAGAGTCACGGCCTCGCGCGGCCCGGCGTTGGCACGCTCTACCCGGATTACCGCCGCGAGTTCATCCAGACGTTCAATCTGATGCTCCAGTATGCCCGCCCGAGCAACCGCGAGCTGGCGGTCGAAGCGCCGCTGCTGGAACTGACCCGGGCGGAGGTCGTCAAGCTCGGAAACCTGATGAACGTTCCCTTCGAGCAGACCTGGTCCTGCTACACCAGCAACGACGAGCCCTGCGGCCGCTGCCTGGCCTGTACCACCCGCGCGGCCGGCTTCCTCAAAGCCGTCATCCCCGATCCGCTGCTGCTGGAGACGGCCAGCAAATAATCGCCCAGTCGCCCGAGCAATAATTCCCTGCCTCACTCTCTCATGGCCCCGGTCTGAGAATCCGGTCGCTCTGGCGCTTTTGTGTGCCATGTTTTCCGCCATTACAATTCGCTCCCCGGTAAGCGTAAAAGGAATGAGGAGCCCACACGATGCCCAGGCAATACTTTCCCAATATCAAGCAGATCAAGTTCGAAGGTCCGGACTCCAAAAGCCCGCTCGCGTTCAAGCAATACAACGCCGGCGAGAAGGTCCTCGGCAAACCGATGGCCGAGCATCTGCGGTTTGCCGTGTGCTACTGGCATACGTTCAAGGGATTGGGCAACGATCCGTTCGGTCCCGGCACCATCATTCGCGAGTACAACAACGCCGGCGATGCGATGGCGGTCGCCGAGGCTACGATGCATTTCGCGTTCGAGTTCTTCAGCAAGCTCGGCGTAGGCTTCTGGTGTTTTCACGACCGCGACATTGCGCCGGAGGCTACGGCGGGCGAAGGGGGTTTGGCGGAGACCAACCGCCGGCTCGACAGGATCGTCTCGGTTGCGAAAAAACTTCAGGCCGACACGGGAATCAAACCGCTGTGGGGCACGAGCAACATGTTCAGCCATCGCCGCTTCATGGCCGGCGCCGCGACCAACCCGTCGCCCGCCGTCTTCGCGTATGCCGCCAGCCAGGTCAAGAAAGCGATGGAGATCACGCACGAACTCGGCGGTGATGGCTACGTCTTCTGGGGCGGCCGCGAGGGGTACGACACGCTGCTCAACACGGACATGAAGCGCGAACTCGACCATCTCGGCCTGTTCCTCAACATGGCCGTCGATTTCAAGAAGAAGATCGGCTTCGCCGGCCAGTTTTTTATCGAGCCGAAACCCAAGGAGCCGACCAAGCACCAGTACGATTCCGACGCCGCAGCGTGTTACGCCTTCCTCCAGCACTACGGCCTGGTGCCGCACTTCAAGCTCAACATCGAGGCCAACCACGCCACGCTGGCCGGCCACAGCTTTCAGCACGAGCTGGCCTACTGCGTCGCCAACGGCATCCTCGGCTCCGTCGATGCCAACCGTGGCGACGAGTTGCTCGGCTGGGACACCGACCAGTTCCCGACCAACATCTACGAGACGGCGCTGGCCATGTACACGATCCTGCGCGGCGGCGGCTTCACCACCGGCGGCCTCAACTTCGACGCCAAAGTCCGCCGCCAGTCGATCGACCCCGAGGACCTGTTCCACGCTCACATCGGCGCGATGGATGCCTTCGCCCGCGGGCTCAAGATCGCCGCCCGCCTCATCCAGGACCGCGCCCTGGACGATTTCGTCTCTTCGCGCTACGCGGGCTGGAACTCAAAACTGGGAAAGGAAGTCGAATCCGGCAAGACCACGTTCGCCGACCTCGAATCGCACACGCTGCAAGCCGGCGAACCCGAAATCCAATCCGGCCGCCAGGAAATGCTGGAGAACATCCTCAACGATTACATCGAGTGAGCTCACGCAGCGCACCGGAAGGCCAGTGGAGACGTGACCGGATATGCCCGAAATCAGCCGGGTGATCGCATTCAAATGAATAGCTCGATTACCGCGCGTGTTCGCCGGCGGCCCGTTCCGGTATGATGAAATCAGCCGGTATTCGCCGATCTCAATGCGAGTGAATCCTGTTGCGCCAGCAGACTTTACAAGTATTTACCTTGTAATCCAGCCGGAACCGATATGTCCAGCTCATGCGACAATAACGGCAACGCCCGGCTCGGGAGTTTTTACCCCGTGCCGTTCGGGCTGGGCAAGACGAAGCCGAAGCATTTCCGTGAGATGCTGCGCATCGCCTGGGAGAACCGCGACAACCTCGGATTCGCCTGGCGCATCCTGAAGCACGGCGTGTGCGACGGCTGCTCGCTGGGGCCGCGCGGGCTGAAGGATGACGTCGTGAAAGGCACGCACCTGTGCCTCACGCGACTCAACCTGCTCCGGCTCAACACCATGCCGGCCATCGAACCTCAGCAGTGGGAAAACATTGAGCGTCTGCGAGGATACAGCAACGCGCAACTCCATCGGTTGGGGCGCTTGTCGCACCCGCTGATCCGCCGGCGAGGCGAGAAAGGTTTTCGCCCGCTCACCTGGGACGAGGCTTATAAGACCATAGCCGATGCGATTCATGCGACCACGCCGGAACGGCTCGGATTTTTCGTGACTTCCCGCGGCCTCACCAACGAGACGTATTACGTCGTTCAAAAACTCGCCCGCATGCTCGGTACGAACAACGTTGATCTCTGCGCGCGGCTCTGTCATGCCGCCACTGTGGCCGGCCTCAAGGACACCGTGGGCGTGGCCGCGCCGACGTGCTCGCTCAAGGACTTTATCGGAACGGACCTGCTTATCATTTTTGGGAGCGACCTGGCCAACAACCAGCCCGTCACCATCAAGTACATGCACTACGCCAAGAAGGCCGGCACGCGGATCATCGTGGTGAATCCCTATCGCGAGCCCGGCCTCGAACGTTACTGGGTCCCGTCTATCGTCGGCAGCGCGATCTTCGGCACGAAGATCATGGATGACTTCTATCAGGTGAAGATCGGCGGCGATATCGCGTTTCTGACTGGCGTGCTCAAAAAGCTTTTAGAGCTGAACCTGGTCGATCGCGCGTTCATCGACGCTCACACCAGCGGTTTCGATAAACTCGTGCAACATGTCGCCGAACTTTCTTACTCCGAGCTGAGCCGGCAGTCCGGTATCAGCGAGGAGCGGATGGAGCAGTTCACCCGTGAATATGGGCGCGCACGGACCGCGGTGTTCGTCTACAGCATGGGCCTCACGCAGCACCGTTTTGGCGTGGACAACGTCAAAGCGATCGTCAATCTGGTGCTGTCGCGGGGCATGATTGGCCGCGAAAAGTGCGGCATCATGCCCATCCGCGGGCACAGCGGCGTACAGGGCGGCGGTGAGTGTGGCGTCGATCCCGGTAAATTCTGCGGCGGCTTCCCGCTGAACGACGAAAATTGCCGCCGCTTCGAGCAGTTGTGGGGCGCCCGCGACCTGCCTCGAAATCCCGGCCTGCGCACGTTTGAAATGCTTCACGCCGCCCACGCCGGCAAACTGGACGTCCTCTACAACATCGGCGGCAACCTCCTGCACACCATGCCCGATACCGGGTTCATGCGGGTCGCGCTGGAGCGGGTCAAGTGCCGCGTCCATCAGGACATCGTCTTCAACGAATCGACGCTGCTCGATCCGGGCGAGGTGGTCGTGGTCCTGCCCGCGCGCACGCGCTACGAGCAGGAAGGCGGCGGCACCTCCACCAGCACCGAACGGCGAGTCCGTTTCTCGCCGGAAATTCCCGGCCCGCGGATCGGCGAGGCAAAATCGGAGTGGCGGATCCTGGCCGAATTCGGCGCTGTGGTCCGCCCCGAGTATTCAGGCGCATTCGCGTACCGGGACGGTCAGGACATCCGCAACGAGATGGACGAGGCGATGCCGGTCTACAGAGGGATTAAGAACCTGACGCAGGAAGGCCAGCATCTCCAGTGGGGCGGGCCGTTCCTGCTCGAGGGCGGCGTCTGCCCCGGCATGCCGGATGGCCGAGCCGCGTTCACACCCGTCCCGCTGCCCGAAAGCGATATCCCCGCCGGCCGCTTCATGCTCATGACCCGCCGCGGCAAGCAGTTCAACTCCATCGTGCAGAAAACCCACGACTCGCTCACCGACGGCCGGCGCGAGGACCTCTTCTTTAACACGGACGACGCGCGCTTGTTGCAACTGGGCGAAGGCGACCGCGTCCGCCTGCGAAATGAAATCGGCACACTCGACGGCGTGTGCCGCATTCGCCGCATGGCCGGCCGTTGCATTGCCGCCTACTGGCCGGAGGCCAACGTGCTGATCAGCCGCCGCATGGACGAGGTTTCCGGCGAGCCCGACTACAACGCCCTGGTTACCGTGGAGAAGCTGTGAGCGCCGCTCCGGATGAACGTGTCCAGCGTGTGAAGATGGAGCGGCTTGGCCATGCCGAGCGGCGCGGCGATGATGACAGCGTCGTCGTCGAAGAGCCGCTCGAAATCCGCGTGGGCCTGATGCCGCTGGCGGTCACCATGCGGACGCCGGGCCACGACGATGAACTCGCCGCCGGTTTCCTGTTCACCGAAGGCCTGATCGATCGGCCGGAGTCGATCTCCCGCATTTTTCATTGCCGGGCGGCACTGGACGAAGCGTCCGCCGCTAATATCATCGTCGTCGATTTGGCCGAAGGCGTGCCTTTTGATCCGGAGCGGGCCAAGCGGAATTTCTTCGCCACCAGCAGTTGCGGCATCTGCGGCAAAGCCAGCATCGAGCAGGTCTGTCAGCACGTGCGGCCCATAGACGCCGAGATTACTGTCGCAGCGGCGGACCTGATGCGGCTGCCAACGGTCATGCGCGATGCGCAACAGGTTTTCGGCCAGACCGGCGGACTGCACGCGGCGGCGGTATTTACCTCTGATGGCCAGTTACAGTGCATCCGCGAGGACGTCGGTCGCCACAATGCGGTGGACAAGGTCATCGGCTGGGCGCTGCTGGGCGGTGATCTGCCGCTCGAGCGGCGGATCATGATGATCTCCGGACGGGCCAGTTTCGAAATCGTGCAGAAAGCGCTGGTCGCCCGCGTGCCAATCGTCGCCGCCGTATCCGCCCCCAGTTCGCTGGCGGTGGACCTGGCCGCGCAGAACAACATGACGCTGGTCGGATTTCTCCGCGAGCGGGGAATGAACGTCTACACCGGCGGGCAACGCATCCGTTGAGGTTATGGGATCAATACCTTGAAGCCGACAGATTGCAATAACCCGGTCAATCGCGCTTCGTTCTATTGGCGGTCAACGACAATTCGGGGGCTGTGTTTCCGGTCAATGACGGGGCTCTGATGAGCTCTTTGCGGCCGCTGAGCATTGCGGGCAAAAATGCCGAGTTTTGCGACTCGTCCCCTTTCGGGTCCAGCCCGCTTGTCTTGCTTTTCGCCAGGCCTCGCCGATCAGACCGCCGACGAATTCAAACCGGCCGCCAGCGCAGCCATCGCAGAAAAATGTATGCTCTATACGGTACATGTTGATGACCATATCGGCGGGGCTCTAAGCGGTCAATATGTGCTACCGGGCCGGGCTGCCGATAAATGAAAAAACGATACGAAATAATCTAAGCCCGCATCCATGCCGATTCGGCGGTTGCAGTTAAACTCAATAAATTAATCCGGTTGCGATGACGCATAAAAGAGTTAAATAGTATTAAAACATCAGCTCCGATTCGAATCCCCGGGCTGCTTATCGCGCTTCGGCGGCAAGTTGATCTGGAGCGGTCGGTTTTCGGGGCCGGGTTCGGCAAGTTCCTGAGGGGAGGGGCGTTCATAGTCGGCCAGGTCGCTCCGCACCGGCACCGTCACCTCCAGCCACTGTGTTGAGGAGGTAATGCGCACGCGGGCATCGGTCAGCGCCGCGGGCAGCAGCACGACGTCGCCTTTGTCGAACTCGATCGGTTTGGCGCCCGGACGCCAGTCGATCGCGCCGCGGCCCTCCAGCACAATCCAGACCACCGGTTCAGCATAGGGAATCTGCTGCTCGGTGCCTTCGAGCATGCGCACCTTTTCGATGATAAACGAGGGGCACGCGACCAGCCGGGTCACCGCGGTCCACAGACTGGCTACGTGCGAACGCTCTTGCATGGGCGCTGGGGCGGAGGAGTCAAAGTCGATACATTCGATGGCCTGCTCGAGGTGCATCTCGCGCGGGCGACGGGTGGCGGGATCAGTGCGGCCCCAGTCGTATGCGCGATACGTGATGTCCGACGGCGTCTGCACTTCAGCCACCATGACGCCCGCGCCGAGCGCATGCGGCGTGCCGCTCGGCAGATAAAAGCACTGACCCGGATGAACCGCGATCTTGCGCAGCACACCTTCGACACGCCCGCCGATCATCGCCTCGCGGAAGATGGATTTATTCACGCCCGGCTCAAGTCCGTGGTAGATCACGCCGCCCGGCTCAGCCGCCAGCACGTACCACGCTTCATGTTTCACGCGGACGCTGCCGCCCAGTCGGCGGGCCACGGCCTCATTCGGATGCACCTGCACGCTCAGCGCTTCATGCGCATCGAGATATTTGATCAGCAGCGGAAACCGCCCGTGCAGCGGCGCGACGTGGCCCAGCAGATCGGGGCCCCACTCCGCCACCAGCTCGGTCAACGTTCGTCCGCGGGCCGGGCCCATTGCGACGCGCGATTGATCCTGCTCCAGATCGGCCAGCTCCCATGATTCGCCGATCGGTTCAGAAGCTGCGGGCGTGCGACCAAAGTGAGCGAAGATGCGCCGGCCACCCCAGAGCTTGTGCTTGTAGATCGGCTCGAAAATCAGCGGATGCACCACCATAGAAGACACCCCGTGGAGGCAACAGCTTCAAAACGGCGATTGTAGAAGATGCGGTATCAATCGCAACGGTGGGCTGGTTGGGTCGCGATATGAAGGAGATGCACTTACCCCGTCCTGCGAAGCTTCATGTCCTTGTGCGTACGCAGCCGTACGTCCGGCGCGGAGACATCCCCCAGTGGCGTCGGCAGGCGGGTTTTCATGTTGATGCTGGTTTTTGCCGCTTCAGCGGAGGGGCCGAGATCTGCGGCCACCACCGGGTGAGCGGTCTTCTCCATCTCCTCGCCGGCTTCGTTGAGCCACCGCATAATGTCGTCCTCGGTCGGATGCCGCTGCAATGGTTCGGATACACGGAATACGGACTGGCATTTCGCACAGCGGGCACGGTGTCCGACCGCCGTCGCCGGCACCTCGTATTTCTTCTCGCATACGGGGCATTTCGTCTGGATCGTGGTCTTGACGGACATCGGGCAGCTCCGGCTGCTTCTCTCCCGCACCCGGATGGAGGCGCACACCGTCACACAAACGTTGTGCGGATCTGCGCGAATGGGGGGGCACCCGCATTATTTATATAAGATTCAATGATGGTATGATGCCGGATACAATTGCCCCCAAAATAGGGCAATCTCCTTGCTCGGGTGCCACTATATAGTAGGCACAACGCAACCTCGAAATCTACCCCCCGACTCGGTGCGGGTCAGCGGGCCCAATCGCAGTGCGAAGCGACCCACGCTGCCTGTTTTGTCAGTCGGAAACATAGGGATTTGACTTGCGTTCATTCCCAATTGTCGTGGGTGGGCCGTGACCGCTGTAAACCAGGGTATTTTCAGGAAGTTTGAGAAGATTTTCACGAATATGCCTGATTAACGCCGCGTGGTCGCAACCTGGGAAATCGGTCCGGCCGATGCTGCCGGCAAAAAGTGCGTCCCCGCTGATGACCACCCCCGCACCCTGGCAATAGAGGGAACGCCCGCCGGGTGAATGCCCGGAAGTATCCAGAATCAGCCACTCCAGGTCGCCCAGCCTGAGTGTTGCGCCCGGGGCCAGATCGCTGTCGGCGCGTGTTTGCGTGGTAACCGGCAGGCCGAACGGCGCCGAGAGGTTTTTGTTGGCATCGTACAGCATCGGCTGGTCCGCGGCCGCCAGATAGACGCGGGCTGCGGGGTGGGCCGCGCGTACGGCATCCAGGCCGGCGATATGGTCCGCGTGCCCGTGCGTGAGGATGATTTTCTCGACGTTGATGTCGTTAGCGGCGATGTATCGGAGCAGTTGATTCACCTGCGGCGGGAAGCTCGGGTCGATGACCCACCCGACGCGCCCGCGCCCCTCCGCGCGCGTGCTGAGGACGTACGCGTTTTCGCCGAACGTCGGCTCGACGAAACTTTCGCTGCTCAGCGTGTCGCTCAAGGTGATATCGCCGGTTGCAAAGCCTTCAGCAGGTACTCCGCCCGCTGCGCGACGGGCGTTTCGCCGTAGTTGTCGATGATTTGCCGGCATCGGGCGGCGGCTTCGCGCAGTTTTCGGTCCGACACCAGCCGCTGGGCACCGGCGTACAGGCGCATCGCCTCCTCGGCCCGCTGGCGCGCCTTGCGCTCCACCTGAAGGTGTTGCACCGCTGGATCGGCCTGGAGCCGCTCGCGAATCGAGCGCGCCTGCCGCCCGAGCCGCGCATCGCCATAATTCGTTTCCACCGCCACCAGCGTGTCAAACGCGTCGAGCGCTTTACCCTCGGCGATGAGCCTGTTCGCGTCAGCTAACTTCCGCCTTCCGTCCGCCTCGACCCGCTCGAGCTTTTCCGTAGCGGCGGTCACGTGGGCCGGCTCATGCCAGCGGGCTTGGTCAACGATGTTCTCCAGTTTTCGGCACGCTCCCGCACCATTGGTCCCTTCCGCCGCCTTCTCAATTGCCGCCGAGACCTGGCGCGAGCATCGATCGAAAAGCCAGTCCACCGCCGCCTGCGCCACCGCCGGATCGAGCCGGTGCCCGATTCGCGGCCGATAGAGTTCCACGTCCGCACCGGCCAGCCGAAGCCGCTCGATGCCCTCGCGCATGAGATCCTGATTCACGTCGGTCATGCCCACTGCGTAGAAAACCGGCACATCTCGGCGGTCGTGAATCTGCTCGTCGGTAATGCGCGGCGGCACGTAATTGGCCAGCGCGGCCGCCGCCGTGAGCGGCAGTTTCTCCGTGTACAACAGATGAAACGTCATGGCCCCGCCCGCCGAGAAGCCCGCCAGCAACACCCGCGATTCATCGAACGAAAAGCGAGCCCGCAGGTCGGCCATCATGGCCCGAATCGCCGGCACGTCCTCGTCGCGCCACCCCTGGCCGATCCCCTGCGGCGCCGCCATCAGCAGCGGCAGCCGGGCCTTTCGCGCGCTCCAGAAGTCGATCATGTCCTGCGCGGTGTCATCGGTACCGTGCAGCACGACGAGCAGCGGCGGCCGCTCGCCGGCGGCATATCCGGCCGGACGCTTCAACAAATAAAACGCCGGCGCCTTTCGGCGGGAAATCCGCAGCGATATCCTCTCACAACTCGGCTGACTGCTCGCCGAAGAGGAGGCCGGCGCCGAGCCTGATTGCGGCGCTTCGGCCATCGCTCGCCGCGCAGATGACACACCGATGGCCGGCGATGCCGCCAGCACGAGAAGAAGCAGTAGACGCACGTCTGATCTTATCCGCAAACCAGTTTCTCCCGAACGGCCCCTCCCATCTCCCCATCATACAAATCGACACTTCATACTCAATCACAGCAGTGTCTTGGACACCGTCTGGTCTGCATTCGAGCGCGCCATTACAATGCCGTGCTGACGCTCGGAAACGTGAAGATTGTTTAGGTTCAATGAGTCCAGTGCGACACCGAGGGGAATATGAGTGAAAAACGCCACCGGGTCGGTCTTCGCATCTTCGCGCCACTCGCCGTACTCACTTCATCCATCGTCGCATCAGCAGGCGATCCGCAATCCAAGCCCAACATCCTGTTTATTTATGCCGACGACCTCGGCTGGGGCGATGTCGGCTTCAACGGGCGCCGCGACTGGACGACGCCGCATCTGGACCGCCTCGCCGCGCAGGGCACCGTCTTCACCCGCTGGTATACGGGCGCCGTCGTGTGCGCCCCGAGCCGCGGCGTGCTGCTGACCGGCAAATACACCATTCACAACGGCGTGACCGGCAATGGCGACGATCTGCCGCGCGGGCAGATGACGCTCGCCGAAGCGCTCCACGCGCAGGGCTACGCCACGGCGATCTTCGGCAAGTGGCACACCGGCCGGCCGCGTGACGGCGGGAAACCTGTTCATCCGATGGATATCGGATTCGATGAATACTTCGGCTTCTATGGGGCGGCCGCGTGTTGGGAGAAGTTTCCCAAGCAACTGGCCTTCGGCCGCAGGACGAAACAGGTGGACGGCTACGCCTCCACGCTGTTCACCGATGCGAGCATCGATTTTCTGCGCCGGCAAAAGGATCGCCCGTTTTTCCTGTATGTCCCGTACACCGATCCGCATTTCAACATCGACGCCCCGCCGGAGGATGTCGCACTATACCGCGGCAAGTTCAAGGAGAAGGATCCCGATAAGCCGCTGAATGCGACTTACGCCGCGATGGTCAGCCGGATGGACAAGGAAATAGGCCGTCTCTTGGCCGCACTGGACGAGCAGGGTTTGACGGAGCGGACGCTGGTGATCTTCACCAGCGACCACGGTGCGACGTTTGAAATCGGCAACCAGGGCACCGCCGCATTCCACGACAGCAACCATCCGTTTCGCGGCCAGAAACGCACGCTCTGGGAGGGCGGTATCCGCGTGCCGGCGTTGGTCCGCTGGCCGGGTAAAGTGCCGGCCGGCCAAACCTCGCCGGAGATCGTGCACATGATGGATGTGTTCCCGACCGTGCTCGCCGCAATCGGCGCATCGCCGCAAGGCGAATGGAAGGTGGATGGAGCAAATATGCTGCCGGTCTGGATGGGAAAGGCCCGCGCACCTGAGCGCACGCTCTTCTGGGAATGGCGATCCGAGGGCACGGATCAACTCGCCGCCATGCGCGGCGATCTGAAGCTGGTCGTTCCATGCACCGGCACGAGCAAGCCGGAATTGTACAACGTGGAAACCGATCCCGGCGAGCGGCGGGACCTCTCGGCCGAGCAACCGGAGCTGGTCAAAAAACTAAATCAGGAACTCGACGCCTGGCGAGCCACCGAGACGCGCAAACCCCAATCATCACCGAAATGAGCGCGCCTCACCGATGCAATTTCTTCACATCTGCGTCATCTGCGGATAGCTCAGCTCTCCGGCGGCAGCGGCAGGATGGAGCGGAAGCCCACATTATTCTGGTGAACGTCCGGCCCGGCGGCGGAACGCGAATCCACCCGGCAACCCTGGATCGGATCGGCGAAAGATCCTCCGCGGATCACGCGCTGGCTGCCCCGCATCGGCCCCACACGTGTCTCGGGAATGTCCTTGTCCCACGGGTTCGGATGGTACCGATCGCCGAACGGCTTCGGCCCGCGATCGAGGCCCGTCGCGGGATCTTCAGAACTGGGGTACGCATAACGGCCCGGATCGTACCAGTCGCCGCACCATTCCCACACGTTGCCAGCCATGTTGTATGCCCCGTACGGGCTGACGCCGGCGGCGTAGCTGAGTACCGGCGCGGTGTATTCGTAGCCGTCGTAATTCTCGCGATCCGTGCGGCTATTGCACAAGTAGCGCGTCACATCGGTCGTCTCCTGGTTGCCCCACGGATAAACGCGGCGATCGTCACCGCGGGCCGCGGCCTCCCATTGGGCTTCCGACGGCAGCGACTTCCCGGCCCATTGCGTGTAATACCAGGCCTCGCGCCAGGAAACATTCCGCACCGGGTGATTGTTGTTCACGCCGGGCGTCCAGTATTGCAGATATTGAATGATCTGGCCGGGCTTCTGTTGCAACGACTTCCAAGGCTCAAGACACGTCCCTGGATAGTTCACCTCGGAATCGATCCACGTCACGGCCTCTTTATCGTCGCCGAACAGACCCAGCGTATTCTGCCGTCGTGAACTCAACGGCGAGCTCGCTCTTTTGCGGAAGCAGTTAAACTGGATGTTGGTCACCTCGTGCAGATCAATATAGAAATGGTTCACCACGACCTGCCGCGCCGGCACTTCATCCGGCCCCATCCCACCGCCCATGGTGAATGTCTGGCTCGGCACGTAGACCATCACCATGCTGTCCCGCTCGCTGAAGATGAACCGCGGCCAGCCGCCGCTGTAATGGTCCGCCGAATTCGACGTGTCCGTGTGATACTGGAGCGGGTGGAACTTGTCGGGCAGTTGCACACCGGCCGGCAGTTCTTCACCTCGACGTGAGGAGTGGCAACAACCCGCGGCAGCCAAAATAACCCCGGCGATCATCATCACGCCGGCGAATCGAACCACGCGGCCGTTTTGTATCATGACAAAATCTCCCAAGTTGAAAAAAACCCATCATCACGGCAGCTCGTGCACCACCAGCTCCTGCTCCGGCTGGCCCCAGTGCATGTGCCGCCCGCCGATGCGCATGACCAGCACCACTTCACCGAGCTTGTCCGAGGACTCCACGACGTCGCGGTGCGGCCGGACCACTTCCTCCGTCGCCAGCACCAGCATGCCCTTGCGGATCAGGACGCGATCGCCCTTGAGCAGCGCCCGCGCGCGTCTCAGTTTGGCCTGAAGTGAATCGAGCTCCTGTTCCAGCTTTTGCCGCTTCTTCTCCCATTTGATGAAATCGCGGTCTGTCCCCCAGAAGTTCGCCACCGGATCGGACACATCGAAGCGGTAGTCAAGATACGCATAACGGAAGCGGGCATCCGCGTATTCGATCTCCCGCTCTTTGGCCGCAACCTTGACTTGCGTTTCCTTCTGCCGCTTTTCGGCTTCTTCCAGATCGGCGATGAAAAACACCTTCTCGATCACGTCGCCCTGTTGCAGGCGTTGAAGATCCTGCTCGTCAATGGCCGTGCGGAACGACTCGCCGCGATAGGGGAGGGTCTCGTTGCCGACCACCTCCACCTTACGGTAGTATTCAGAGGGCAGCGCGATCGGGATAAACGATCGCCGCTGGAAGATTTGCGCTGCTTGCGAGTTGGCACTCTCGACATTCAACTCCCCATAGATGCTCACGCCGGGCAGGCCCTCGGCCGAGGTATATTTGAACTCGTACCGGCCGGGTTTGAGGTTGAAAACGTTGAACTCCTCCGGCTCCTGCTCCAGGCGATTGCCGTACGGCCCGTACGTGGCGACCTGGTGGCTGCGGGTCGGGTGTCCCTGCACGGTCACCGTCGCACCGGGCGGCGAATAGAACTGAAGCTGCGTGCGGCTCTGATCCGCGTAGCCTGGTTCCAGTCGCCCCGCGGAAGGCCCGCAGCCCACGACGCCCGACATCGCCACCAGCGTCAGCATCGCGGCCCAAAGCGTGCATGCAATACAGTTCAGCCGGCAGCCCCGGTCTCGGTGTGCAATAAACACGGCCTGCTCCTTTAATGGCATTTCCAGCGATCACCCGAACATCAACAAACGGGAAGGCACTCCTTAAGGCAGGTTTGTGCCACTGCTGGGTCGTCGACGACCCTCAAGCAGTGGGGAAGGCACTCAGCCCGAAAGGCACTGCGGGAAAGCAATGCCGTCTGATTCTGCCCTCCGCGCAAGGGGGCGAAGCCATATCTTTATCCTACCACGGCCCTTGCGGCTGTCAACACGAAGCTGAACAGATACAAAAGTCACAGGGAATTTGAACAGGAGGCAACAGAGGGAACGGAGGTTTTCTTTTCGGTCTCTGTGCCGTCGACGGCACTTTTCTCTGTTTGCTCCTGTTGAGTTCTTTAGCGCAAAAACCGCGCCTTCCTAAACTATCGGCAATCGGCGTCGCCGGATCGGAGTGTGCTATTCCGGCGTGGTGTCCGGCACGCGTTCGATGTCCGCTCCCAGGGCCATGAGCTTGCGCTCGATCTTTTCATACCCGCGGTCGATGTGGTACACGCGGTTCACCCGCGTTTCCCCCTTGGCGACCAGCCCGGCCAGCACCAGTGCCGCCGACGCCCGCAGGTCGGATGCTTCATCTCTCATCGCCTGCTTTTGGGCTTGCGGCCCGCTCCAGCGGCGTCATTGGATTTCGTCGTACCAATGTCGCCTTGCAGCTTGCTGGCCTTTTCGCGCCAGACCTCCACCATCCGAATCGCCTCAATCGCTTGGTCGACCGAGATGTGCGGTTTTAGCTTGTGAATCTGCTTGGCGCACGTATTCGCATCCGTCTCTGCCCCGAGAGCCTGAGAAACGTAGAATGCCGTGGCCAGTCGCTCGAGTTCCACTACGGGTTTGTTTCCGAGCTTGTCCGCGACAAATTTGATGAGAGCCTCGTGCCGCTTGAGCGTCTTGGGGAAGCGCTGGCACAAAGTCTCGGCGGCGGGCTCAGGCACAATCGAGGGGCCGTAATCCGGGTTTTGAACCCGGAGGGCGACAAATCCGTCCGCGCGCATGGCTGTCAACTCATCACTAAAGTCAAACGAAAATGGGCCGTGCTTGTACAGGGTAAAATCAAAGCCCATCTCCACACCGAGCATCTCTTGTAAGAAGAAGGTGGCTTTTTGCAGATGCGTCGCGCCACACCAGCTCCCCCTTTTGCGGAGCGCCTCGACCAGTCGAATCAGAATGGCATCACGCTTCAATCGATCCATCGGCCGTCTCCTTGTCCTTAGGTTGGATAATCGCATCCCTTCGATCCTTCACCCACTTCTCCGCCTCCTTTCCTAGTCCGCCCTCGACGAATACATAGTCGAACGCGGCGGCCGGTATTTGCCGTAGCGCCTCCGACATCGTCATGGACGACGCAACGCGGTGGTCCTTCGTCAGCACCGGGAAATCGACACCGTTGCCCTTGGGCCGGCGAAAATCGCGCCGAACCTTCGCGTCGCCGAATTGCATACATGCAGCGTTGAAAACGGCCTCGGCTGCCTCCGTGTTCACGGTGTCATCCACGGGGTTCCGCTGGTAGATCAAGTGGTAGTGGCCGCGTTCTATGATTCGACGGGCCGGCTCATGACCCGAATGACTTTGATTATGTGCCGCCTTCAAGATCGCCGCCATGACCTCGTTATCTGTGATCGCCAAGTGCTCGTCAACTGTTGTTGGGAACTTCCCATCCGGGTATTGCTCCGGTAGCCACGCTGCCAGAAAATCTTTCAGATGCACGTCGTAGATTCGACGAACCGGGTGGAAATAGACCTGCGTATACATGAAGTAACGAGCAAGCAGCAGCGCCTCGGCCGAATGAAGCCCGCCTTCCTCCACCCCCAGCGCAGGTTCCTGCGACTCTTCGTGCTCTTTCGGCAGAATCCGTAGCGTGTCCACTAGGCGATAGTGGTCGAACCGTCCGTAGGCCACGCCTGCGTGGTACGAATCTCGAAGCAGGTAATCCATGCGATCCACGCCGAAGGCATCGCCCACGATCACTTCTGCAAGGATCGTTTGCCAGTCGGTGAACGACACAGCTTCTTCGGGAAGTGTGCCAGCTTTGGCATAGCCGGCACATTTTTTCGGACCAACAGCCAGCTTGACGATATCCTGCCAACGCAGGGGTGGAGTCATTCTCTGCCACATTTCCTCCATTTTCGGGCTGCGAATGATCTCCACTGTGAGCCGTTCATGATCCCATCCGCTGGGTAAGAGCTCGCGCTCGGCCGCATGCGAGAAGGGGAGGTGGCCCACATCGTGGCACAGGGCGGCCAGGCGGAGAACGCGACGCCAATAGGGCAAATCCCCTGCGTCCGTCAACATCTGCCGAACAGATTCGTGCTGCTGGACGCTCGCTGGGTGCGTGATCACGTCGAACACCCGTCCGGCAAGCTCCATCACACCAAGCGAGTGTTCGAAGCGCTTGTGAGTCGCGCCTGGATAAACCAAGTTCGACATGGCCAACTGATGAATATGACGTAGGCGCTGAAGTGGGCGCGAATCGAGAACCCTTCGTTCGTCCGAGTCGAGACGGATGAACGTATGAATGGGATCGCGGATCTCGTGAATCCTTTTACTCATTCCAAATCACCGGGGGCGAGAACCATCGGGTGGTTCCCGGCTGCACCAAGGGGGCTCGACATAAAACCTAACATTAACCTAACATACATCAGCCATCGAGCTTTGGCAAGTACAATTTATGAAAAAATTGACGCCAAGTTTGACGAGATGCATACGGGTCTCCTGCAGACTTACTTATTCCGGCGTGTTGTCCGGCACGCGCTCGATGTCCGCCCCCAAGGCCATAAGCTTGCGTTCGATCTTTTCGTAACCTCGGTCGATGTGGTACACGCGATTGACCCGCGTTTCCCCCTTGGCGACCAGCCCGGCGAGCACCAGTGCCGCCGACGCCCGCAGGTCGGATGCCATCACCGGCGCCCCGATCAGCCGCTTGACCCCCTCCACGATAACGGTCGGCCCTTCCTTCCGCAGCTTGGCCCCCAGCCGATTCAGTTCGCCCACGTGCATGAACCGGTCGGGGTAGATCTTCTCGGTGATGATACTGTTCCCATCAGCCAGGCTGAGCAGGGTCATGATCTGGGCTTGCAGGTCGGTGGGAAATCCGGGATAGGGTTGCGAGGTCACATCCGTCGGCTCCAGCCGCCGCGAGGTGGAGACCACCACCTCCTCGCCTTCCCGTTCCAGATTGACGCCCACGCCACGCAATCGGTCGACCACCGCGAGCAGATGTTCGAGCCGGCAGTTGCGGAGGCGGATCTCGCCATTGGTGACCGCGCCGGCCATGATGAACGTGCCCGCCTCGATGCGGTCGGGGATGATGGTGTACTCGCAGCCCGAGAGCGACTGGACCCCCTCGACGGTGATCCGAGGGGAGCCCTGCCCGGTGATGCGTGCGCCGCAGGCATTGAGGAAATTGGCCAGATCGGTGACTTCCGGCTCACAGGCGGCGGATTCGATGATGGTTCGCCCCTCGGCGAGGCAGGCGGCCATCATGACGTTGGCGGTGCCGGTGACGGTTGACCCGAATGGCCCGCCGAGAAACAGTTCCGTCCCGGTCAGCCGCCTGGCCTTGAGGATCACATCCCCGTTGACCAGCTCGGCGTCGGCCCCCAGCGCCTGCAGGCCGCGCACGTGCAGGTTAATGGGCCGGTCGCCGATCGCGCATCCGCCGGGCATACTGACCTGCGCGCGGCGGCGTTTGGCCAGCAGCGGCCCCATCACACACACGCTGGCCCGCATCCGCCGGACCAGGTCGTATTCGGCATGGCAGTTCATCTCGTCCTGAACTTTGAGCCGGACCGTGCCGTTGCCCTCCCACGAAACCGACAACCCGAGCTTTTTGAGCAACTGTTCCATCGTCCGCACGTCGGCCAGATCGGGAATGCCGTGCAGGACGACCTCTCCGTCGCAGAGGATGCACGCGGCCATGACGGGCAGGGCGGCGTTCTTGGCCCCGCCGATCTCCACTGTCCCGCGGAGTCTCTTGCCCCCGCTGATCAGGAATGAGTCCACTGGTCGGTCCCTCGTTTGGTGGGTTGGGTCGTCGACGACCCTTGGGTCGTTGCCGTCGGCGGCATCGGCGACCCTTGACTCTTGCCCGCCAAGTCTTCGAGTTTGATCGAATCCCGCAGGTCGTTTATCACGCGGCGCAGCGATTCCAGCCGGCTCCGCGCCAGCACGCGGACCGACTCGAACCGGAAGCCATCCTTGATCCGCGCCTGCCAGTAGTGGTATTCCTCCTGGCGTTCCCAGACGGCGATGGTGTGGGCCATGGTTTTGCCCTCCGCCACCTGTTTGCGGAACATCATGTAGATGGCGTGGGGGCCGATCTCATCGAGGTTCTCCGCCTCGGCGAGAATCTGAGCTTCCAGCAGGTCGGTTCGGCGATCGTTGCACTGGCGGACGGCCCGCACCGCTGTGGCGAGCACGCCGGGTCCGACGATGCCGTCCAGCCGCTGGAGCATCCAGTCGGCGGCCATCTCCCGCTGCAAATCGTTAGAGGGTTTGAGAAGTATATCGCGGGCGTGGATAACGCCTTCGCGCACCTGAAGCACCCACCCTGCGTCGTGGTAAAGGGCCGCCGCGGTCACCGCGGTCAGATCGATTTCCTGGCCGGACAGCTCCGGAAGGCCGGCAATGCTTTCCGAAAGACGGGCGACGCGGGCGGAATGCTCCCAGACGAGCAGATCCGGCGGACCTGACCCGATCTGAACGCGC
>CAYLLT010000057.1:0-37891 GCA_964384465.1 uncultured Planctomycetales bacterium
AATGCCCCACGGCGCGTCGATGTTCTTCCAATGGGCGTCGAACGGGCCGGCCTTGGTCTCCTTGTTCGCGTAAACGCTCTTGCCCTGATCGTCCTGCCAATCAGGCTTGCCCGGTCGAACCATGGCCCAGGTGGTAAAAACCAATCGCTTGCCCAACAACCCGACCGGTTCGCCATAACCGCGCTCGTGGACTAAACCGATCGCCGGCGAGGCCGCCGCGAGGACGAGCAGGGCCACGTGCTTAGCACGGATGCGCCTGCGGCATCCCTCGTTGATGTACGAACGAATTGGAAAAGGGGATGAGTCCAATTATGAACTCCTTTTCTTCCGTGGCCGGCCGCGCGGACGCAGCGTGGATTCCAATCCCAACCGCGTCGCCGCCTGTTTCTCCCACGTGGTTCCGCCAAAGGGACGGCCTCTTTGAACCGCCCGGCGCATCGCTTCCAACTCGTCCGGCGACTGCGGCTCATTGACCAGCCGCAGCCAAGGTCGCGGACGATCGACCGGCCAGTCCGCCAGGATCGGCTTGTGCTCCCGCTCCACTTGGGCCGGCGTCATGCGCCAGGCCGCCAGGCTTGACCACGGCCAATCCTCCGCGCGCTTCACCAGGTTCGCACGCCGGGCATTCCGCTCCACGTACCGGCACACGGTCAGGAAATGCTCATCCTGCTGGATCGGAAACGACTTGTACAGCCCCTGATACAGATGCCCGTGACCCACGGAATGTCGATACAGGTGCCAGCGCCGCACGTGCGTCGTGGTCAGCCGCTGCATGAATCGCCCGAGATCGCCGTCCTCCCGCGGCCAAAGCACCAGATGCCAATGATTCGGCATCAGGCAGTACGCCGGCAGACGCATCCGCTGACGCTCGCACGTCTCACGCAACAACGACTCGAAGGCCCGGTAGTCGCCTTGGTCCTCGAAGATCCCCATCCGCGCGTTCCCGCGGTTCAGTACGTGGAACACCCACCCGCCGGGAGCAACGCGATTCGTCCGGGGCATCCACAGAGATTACTCGCGCCGACCAACCGTGTCAATAATTGGACTCATCCCGAATGCCATTCAGTTAAGCGGAATCAACGGTCACAGCCACGCCACAAGGCTCTTCCGGCCCCCATTTTCGAGTCGCTACGCGGGTTTGGAGCGCCCTCCACAGGCTGCTCAATACCCCTTCTGACCCGGTCAGGAGCTTATCTTAATGGCATTCGACTCATCCCCTTTTCTGTCCGCTGCCGCCGCCATCCAGCCGCCGGCGAATATGAGATATCGCATCGACCCTCCAATCGGCCCGGGCTGCTCACGATGTTTTAAGCTCCGCGACGATCTCAATTCTAACATATTCACAAATCAAGGGGAAGCATTTACCGGTAGGGGTATTCACCACTGATGACTTCTAACCATCAATCACCGGGCGGCGCATCGTGCTCTTCGTCTTCGTCATCCGCGTTGAATTTCCACCGGTCCGCCTCATCGATGTCCTCGATCTCCCGCTGCATCTGCTTGAACATCTTCTCCTGAAGCGGGGCCAGACGATTGTACATATCCAGCGTGGCCTGATAGGCGCGCACCATCGCATCGAGCTTGATGAGCTGCCACTTGGCGAGGCACTCGGGCTCTTTGATGGTGCTGAACGGATCGCACCGGAACCCCACCCGCCCGTCGGGGCCGCGGACAAAAAACTCGCATTCGCTGCATTGAAGCATAATGGTTCCTCTCGAACGGGCCTGCCCGCAGGACTGACCTGACCGTCATTGTACCCGAACGTGCGACTTTTGCGCGAGCCCCCGCGGCCAGGGTGCATGTCCGTACCTGCGCGGGCTGTCTTTGTGGAGTGCGGCGGCCTCGACGCCGCTCTGGATTCGCGCAGAGCGCTTTGCGGCTCAGGACGCGGGAGAATCTCTCATCGTCCGACGCGGCCTGCCCGCAAGCCAAAGCGCCGCCGCCGGCGACGCACTCCACATGTACCGGACCGAACTACGTATACAGACATGCACCCCAGCAGCCGGTGCAGATCCGGTTGGCAGGCCCCGCGCCCATCCAGTAGAATACGACTCGTCGCGGCGAAGCCGCCAGGCGTAGACGGGCGCGCTATCATTATCCTGAGCCCACGACGGTAACCGTCGAACGGCTAGGAAATGGGCGACGGGGTACGGCCGTTCAAATCGGCCGCCGCGGTATTACCCGTTCGGGCAGGTAGCTCAGTCGGTAGAGCAACGGACTGAAAATCCGTGTGTCGCCGGTTCAATTCCGGCCCTGCCCAGTTCTTCCCTCTCATTGCCACACGTGGCATTGTGTCGGCAATGTCTGTCAGCCTGCCGGACTGTTGGCGAAGAGCCGTATCAGCAGTCCGGCCAAAGAAACAATCCGCCCGCAATCCCCGGCGCCTCTACCGGAGAAGAGCCATAATCCCCGGTCTCAACGATTCACGCGGTGGTGGGCGCGAGGCGGCGCTTGAGGTGGGGGATCAGGCCGCCTTCATCCAGAATCTCGCGAATCAGCGGGGGCAGGGGCAGGCTTTGCAGTTCCTCGCCGGTGGTCCGGTTCTTCACGCGGCCGGTGGTGAGGTCCACCTCGGCCTCGTGCCCCTGCTCGAAGGCGTGGGAGACGCCCGGGCAGATCAGGACGGGCATGCCCAGGTTGATGGCATTGCGGTAATAAATGCGGGCGAACGACTCGGCCACGATGCAGGCGATGCCGAAATGGCGCAGCGCGGTGGCGGCCTGCTCGCGCGACGAACCGCAGCCGAAGTACTTGCCCGCGACGATGATATCGCCGGGTTTCGCCTCCTTCAGGAAGTTCGGATAGACGGTCTCGAAGGCGTGCCTGGCGGTCTCGGCCGGATCCAGGATGGACATGTACCGGCCGGGATAGATGACGTCGGTATTGACGTCGTCCGGGAACTTCCAGACGCGTCCACACAGCAGAGTGTTCATCGTCAAGGTCTCCTACAGCTCCGCCGGGTCGGTGATCCGACCGGTCACGGCGGATGCGGCGACCACCGCCGGCGAACCCAGGTACACCTCGGCCTGCGGGCTGCCCATACGGCCCTGAAAGTTACGATTGGTCGAGCTGATGCAGCGCTCGCCGGGCGCGAGCACACCCTGGTGGACGCCGAGGCACGGTCCGCATCCCGGGTTGCAGATGACCGCGCCGGCCTTGATCAAATCCAGCAGGTAGCCGCGCTCCATCGCCTGCTCGTAAATCGACCAACTGGCCGGGAAGACGATCATGCGCGTGTCGCGATGGACCTTGCGGCCGTGGAGAATGGCGGCGGCGGCTTCGATGTCTTCGAGCCTGCCGTTGGTGCACGAGCCGAGCAGCGCCTGGTTCACCGGGACGTTGCCGATCTCGTCGATGGACTTGACGTTATCCACGTTGTGCGGGCACGCGATCTGCGGCCGAAGCCGGTTCACGTCAACCTTGAGATGCTGTAGATAGGCGGCACCCGGATCGGCAATCACCGGCTCGAATGGTTTGTCCGTTCGCTCGCGTACATAACGGATCGTCTTCTCGTCCGGCGGGACGAACGCCACCTTGGCGCCCATCTCCATGGAGAGATTCGAAAGCACCATGCGCGACGCAACGCTCATATCTTCAATGGTCGGGCCAACGAACTCCACCGCGCGGTAATCCGCACCGTCAGCGCGGAGCACTCCAATGATATGGAGCACGAGATCTTTGGCCCCGACGTACGGCCCGAACGTGCCGCCGACCTCGATGCGGATCGTCTCGGGCACTCTGAGCCATAAACTGCCAGTCGCCCACACGCACGCCATTTCGGTCGCTCCGATGCCGGTGCCGAAGCATCCGAACGCGCCGTGCGTTGTCGTGTGCGAGTCGGTCCCCACCAGCACCTCGCCGGGACGCGAATGGCCATGCTCGGGCAGCACCTGATGGCAGATGCCGACGTTGATGTCATAGAAGTTCCGGATGCCCTCGGCACGAACGAACTCCCGGATGGTCTTATGCGTGATGGCGGTGCGCTCGGACTCGGCCGGCGTGCGGTGATCGAAGACGATCACGATCCTTTCGGGATCCCAGACGTGTTTCACACCGATGGTCTTGAAGTGGTGCAGCACCATGCCGGCGTTTTCGTGCGACATGGCCACGTCCACCCGCGCATCAACTATCTCACCGGCGGTTACGACCGGCCTGCCGGAGGCCCGGGCGAGAATCTTTTCCGCCATCGTCATGGCCATACATCAATCTCCAGAATCGGCGGTTTCGCCCGTGGCTCCGCCATTAAACCCTAGCTTGCGCTTCGGGCTCGGTCAGATATTTCGCCTCGAACACGCGGCTGGGCAGGTATTGCTTTTCCAGCTCCTTCATCCGCGGCAACCCGACAATCTGTTTGAACTCATCGAAGCTGACGGCCAGGTCGTACCGGTCGCGGGCCAGCTTGTCGCCGGCGATCGCTTCCAGGTAATTCATCATGCCACGGGTGGCGGCGAAGATCAGGCCCACCGGAATGCTGATACGGGCGACACCCATGGCGCGAAGCTCCTCGATCGCGATGAGCGGCGTCTTGCCGCCTTTGATCGCGTCGAAAAGGTTGATGGACACCGGCGCTTTCACCTGCTGCACGCACCGGCGGATCATTTCGGCCGACGTGGGCGCCTCCATGAAGATCAGGTCCGCGCCGGCGTCCGCGTAGGCGTTGGCCCGCTCGATCGCCGCGTCAATCTCTTCGATCGCAATCGCGTCGGTGCGCGCGTTGATGATGAAGTCGGCGTCGCGCCGGGCATCGGCCGCCGCCTTGATCTTGAGCACCATCTCCTCGCGGCTGACGATCTGCTTGCCCTCCATGTGCCCGCAGCGTTTGGGGAACTCCTGGTCCTCCAGGTTGATGCCCGCGCAGCCGGCGTTTTCGTAGTCACGCACAGTGCGAATCACGTTGATCGCGTTGCCGTTGCCGGTATCGCCGTCGGCCATCACGGGGATGGTGACCGCGTCCACCATGTGCCGCGTCTGTTCGACCATCTCCGTGAGCGTCACCAGGCCGACGTCCGGCTCGCCGAGCAGACTGCCCGCGATCCCAAAGCCCGATGCCTGAATCGCCCGGAAACCCGCCCGCTGCGTGAGCTTCGCGCTCAGCGCGTCATGGCACCCCGGGACCACCAGGGCCTTGCGTTCCATCAACATGCGTTTGAGTTGCGTGGTTGCTTTCAAAGAAAGTCTCCTCAAGCCGTCATAAACTGCCGGCGATCGCCTCCGCCATGTCGATCGTGCTGGCCCCACCGCCCATGTCGTAGGTGCGCACGCGACCCGCGCGGATCACTGTCGCGACGGCGTTTTCGAGGGCGGCCGCCTTGTCCTTCTCACCGAGCCAATCGAGCATCATTTTCGCAGCGAGGATCGTCGCGATGGGATTCACCTTGAATTGCCCCGCGTATTTGGGGGCCGAGCCGTGCGTGGGTTCGAATACGGCGTACTTCTCGCCGATGTTCCCGCTGCATCCGAAACCCAGCCCGCCGACAAGCTGCGCCGCCAGGTCCGAGATGATGTCGCCGTAGAGATTGGGTGCGACGAGCACGTCGTAATCGAGCGGTTTCTTGAGCAGCCACATGCACATCGCGTCGATGTTGGCATCGTCGAAGGCGATGTCCGGGTACTCGCGCGCCACTTTCCGTGCCGTTTCCAGGAAGAGGCCGTCGGTCACGCGAACGACGTTGGCCTTGTGGATGCAGGTCACGCGTTTGCGGCCATTCCCGCGGGCGAACTCGAACGCCGCACGGACGATCCGTTCACAGCCTCGTCGCGTGTTCACCTTGAGGGATATGGCCGCATCCGCGGGCACTTTCTCCATACCCGGAATGTCGCGCATCTGCGGCGGGACAGAGGCGAACTCAATACCCACGTACAGATCTTCGGTGTTCTCGCGGAAGACGACGAGGTCGATGCCGTCGCGGTAATTGAGCGGATTGCCGGGATAGGCCTTGCAGGGGCGCAGACACGTGTAGAGATCGAGCACCTGCCGCATGCGCACGATGGGGCTGCGATAGGCGAAGCCTTTTGGGTCGTCGACGACCCTTGACGCCAGTGCCGGATCGAGCTCGGCCGTCGCCTCGGATTGCGGCTTTGAGGTGATCGCACCAAAAAGAGCGCAGTCCGTGCTTTTGAGCAGATCGAGCGTCCGGGCGGGGAGCGCTTCCCCCTCGCGCCGCCAGAATTCCCACCCGATATCGCCGGGGACATATTCCGCATCCAGGCCGACGCGATCGAGCACGATGCGCGCCGCCTGCATGACTTCCTGGCCAATGCCATCCCCGGCCAGCCATGCTATGCGAAACTTTGTCATATTGTCGGCCTCGTTGCCATGACCCGGGCTCGCTGCCGATACGCGCAATCCCATTCGTTCACCATCGGCAGATCACCGGTGTGGCATCGCATCAGTCTCCCTTCGGTCGATAACGACATCCTGCCTGGATGACGGATTGGAATGATCGCAGGCCTATTTCGTTCGGTTGTACGTACCACGCATTTCTAACTTTTTAATGCAATGCAAGCGATCAGCCCATTCGGTCATGGACCACTTGAGGCTGTCGTTGTCAACCACGGTCATATCGTACACCCCATAGCTGGGTGTGCCGTCCAGGCCGACGGCGCGATAGGTCATGGTCCAGTGTTTCCGGGCCGGGTCGTAGCGGGCCGTCCCGGACTGCGGATAGCCCCAATTGTTGAATATCGACCAGATGTATTCCTTGGCGAGGGGGTGCCAGCTCCACACGCCGCCCGTCTGAAGCGCTGTGTCTCCGCTCTTGAGGGACATCCGGCCATGCAAACATTGCCGATCGAGCGTCCACTCCCACTCGGCCGTCCCGGTCCACTTTTTGTGGGCGGCATCGGCATTGACCGCCTCCGCCTCCCAAGTCCACTTGCCGACAAAGACGTTATATGCGTCGAGTTCGGAGGCCCGGGCCGGGCGCTGCACCTTGCTGAAATCGACCCGGGGCGCGGCGCACCCTGTTCCGATGGCGGCGGTACAAGCGAAAAAAAGAGAGACTGTTGCGCGTTGCGTGTTCACTTGTCAACTCCTTTCAATCGGGATTCCCAGATAGCCGTGCCCGACTTACATCGCCGGGCCATGTTCGGCTATGAGCATTACACACGGCCACGGCGTGAACGCCAACCCTGCACCCGCAGCTATTCCCTTCCGAACCCACCACACAAGTGGTGGGCCGGGCCCCGCACTGGCGTGCGGGGTTCCGACGGCATGCTGCGGGTTCATGATGACTCACCGTGGCGAAAAAGATACTCATTCGGGATCAACGGTTGAGGGTTGGGTCGTCGACGACCCTTGCTCTCGCCGCAAGACTCGGTTTCACCTGCGATCTGGCCACCGCCGTGATCTGCACTGGCCCAAGCAAACCTGAGGGCAGCAGGTTGTCATTCTTCTTCCAGAGCCGCCAGGAGGTGAAGCTCAAGCGCCCCGTGGGGCCGGGCGTACTCGCCTGAAGCCACTTGGGCCAGGCTTTCAGGGTTCCGTTCTCGTTTCGCTCGCTGTCTTCCGGGAGTTGCTCATCGCCGATCATCCGATTCGGCCAGAGATTGACCACCCGCGCCTCGATCGTGTTTTCCCCCGGCCGGAGAAAGTCCGTCACATCCGCCGAGTACGGCGGTTTCCAGAGGACGCCGAGTTCGCGCCCGTTCATCTTCAGTGCGGTGATGACCTCCACTTTTCCGAGATCGAGATAGAGCCGGCGATCTTGGGTCGTCGACGACCCTTTGGCGATGAACTCTGAGGGAAGCTCGAAAGTGTTTCGATAGATTGCGGCGCCGGAGAAATACCGAATGGCCGGATCCGGATGCTCGCTCCATGAAATGAGATGATCCAGCGTGATTTGCGGCGGCGCTCCCCCGCCCGGAGCAAACCGCACCTCCCACGAACCGGCAATTTTCAAAGGAGCCGGCAGCGCGGGAACAACCGCCACCATGGTCCTGCCGCTGAATGTCTGCATCTTGTACTGGCCGGGTTGCCAGGCCTCAACGACTACTTCGCCCGCCTGGTCGCGACGTAATTCGATGAGCCGTTCGCCCGGCTCAGGACTCGCCAGCCGGACCGTCTCGGGATCGGTGCCCCTGGTTTGCCGGTGCTGGCCGTCGAACGTGTAATCGACAACCAGCGTTTTCACGATGCCGGACGCCGGATCGTCGCCCTCCGCCAGGCGGGCGACATGGATGTTGGTCTCGCCGCGGTCGAGCAACTGCTGCACTTTCGCACGCACCTCACGGGTGCGCTGCGGGTCGTTCAGTACGCCGTAGACGGCCTTCTCTATGATGATCTTGGGGATGGACAGCGTGGTCGACAGAATGGGTCGGCCGTCCCGCGACACCTCGACGATGGGATCAAAACCCTTGTCGCTGTTGCGGAACAGCACGAAGACTGACCCGCTGGGGGGAAACTGGAGGCTGACGTTGGTGATGCCGTTCTTGGGCTGATAAACCGCCGCCATTTCGATGCGACCCGTTTCCGGCCACCACAGTTCCGGACGCTTACCCGTGACCCGGAAACTGCAAACCGCCTGCACATTCAGCGGCTCCGGATTGGCGACGAAGTAGATGTCCGTTTCGCCGAGCGTGCGATGGATATAATTCAGGTGCGGCTGGCTTGCGAAATCCGGCGGCACGCCCTCCTTGGTCAGGATCTGCTGCGGATCGGGCCCCCAGAACACGCGGCCCTTGCCCAGACGGTGTTCCTTGACTGCGGTTCCATCACCATCGCCCCACAATTCGCCGGCGATTCGCTTCACTTGCTCGTCGCACGCCGGGTAGCCGACCAGACTCGGCGACTTCAACGGGCGGGGACCGACGATCGTCGCGCCCGCTCGCACGAGATCCGTGATCTTGCCCAGAAGTGCCGGCGTCATCGTCTTACAGTCCGGCAACACCAGGAGTCGATAGCTCATACCGTCCGGTAGCACGAGACGGCCGTCCTTGACCGACATGCGCGTGAGCACGACTTCGGCGTTACAGTTGTCGAAATCGTATGCTGTTTGAGGATGGCCATAATAGCCCTGCGGGGCCGCTTCTGGCTGGAGGTAACACAGATCGGCGACGAACAGTCCTTGCCTGAGCAGAAACTGACAACGGGCCAGGTATTGGTGCCAGGCGCCGGAGTCCTCCCACCAGGTGTTCGTGCGTTCGTAGTGAAGTCCCCACGGCCCCATCGTCATTCCGGGGCGCAAGGGGACAGGTTCGTTTGTGCCGGAGGCACCCTCCGGGCCGCTGTGCGGCAAACGAACCTGTCCCCCTGCCCACGGCTGCATCGCATATCGATGGAACACGAAGCGGTTCACACCGGCGCAAAATGCCCGGTCGCCCAGGGACTTGATCGAGCCAGGATGGTGTAGCCATTTTTCGTCGCCGCCGGCAGTAAACGCCTCGGCGCCCAGGATCGGCTTGCCGTACGTGTGCGCCGCGGAGGCCATCTCCTTGCAGGTTTCTTGCATGCCGCCGCCCATCCAGAACTCGGCCATCGGCTCATCGGCGCGGCCGGCGTAGGTCAACTCGTCGCAGGGGGCGACATACGCTTCGATGGAGAGCTTGAGCCCGTGCCGACTGGCCAGTTCGCGCATGTGCCCGGCGTAGTTCTCGATGATTAGGTCTGAAATCGTTTGCCGCAGATCCCAGAGAAAACGTTCGGACATATCGAGGCTGTCCACGACGCGTCCCATCATCGCGGGCAGGTAGGGCAGCAAATCGTACCCGCGCCGCTTCTGGAACTCATCGCGCATGCGAGCGGTCCAGTTCTGCGGGCCGTTTTCCCAACTGTCGATATGCGTGGTGACCAGCGTCTTGCCCGCCGCCGGGCCCACGTCGGCGATCAGCTTGGCCATCATGCCGGCGAAGTTGGCTTCGATGCCTTCCCTGCTCAGCTTGTCGCATTCGAGGCCGCGGCCGGTGAGTGGTGCCGGTGCGTTCACGGCGCCGGTGCTCGTGTGGCCGAAGCGAACGATGGTCCATTTTCCTGCCGGCACGTCCCACGCGAGCTGCCCCTGCTTGTCCATGCGCGAAGTGAGATCGACCATGCGCGCGCGATCGATCACCGCATCAGGGGCGGGCAACTTTTCGGCGGCGGGCCCCGCCGTTCCAACCTGGAAGCCGGCCTTCACATTGATGTTCTCGATGCGGTAGGGCCCAGTTTCCGGAAAGGCGAGCACGGCGATATCGCGATAGAAACCCGCGGTAGTCGGAGGTGGTGACAGAGCGCCCTCAAAACGCCGCGGACCTTCCGCATTCGTCTCGCTCCAGACGACCTTCTGCATCGATTCATCGGGCTTGATCCATGGGCCCCCGCTTCCATTCCAGCCCGCGTCGTTGTTCATGTTGACTTCCAGCCCGAGTCGTTGCGATTCGGACACCACGTGCTTGAACAACTCGCGCCATTTGCTGTCCATGAAATCGACCGGCCCGACCGGCGCGCCCTGATCGACCTCCATGATCAACACGCCGCCGATGCCGACGCGCTGCATCGCCTCCAGATCGGCGGTTATTCCCTCGCGGGTGATGTTACCGTTCAGCCAAAACCAATAGACCCACGGCCGGGCGGACTCGGGCGGATGGAGGAAGCCTTGCTCCAACTCCTGCGGAGTTTGGGCGCTCAGCGTCCCTGCCAGAAAGACGATGCTCAAGAGCAGACCCGCGCAGCAGAGCATTCCAATCGCGGATGTGCGTTGCCGTTTTGGAGGGAAACTCATGATTCTTGCCCGCCCGGCATAACGAAAGCTCATTATTACACCTCAGCAGATGGGATCAGCCGTAACACGAACCCGTATTAACAGCAAACCGTATACCAATGAAATCGAAGCAATCATCCGATCACGATGCTATCGCCTCGTACTGGGGCGCCGGCTTGCCGCTCGACGGGCCGAGCAGGTTCTCCATCGTCGCCAAATCGCGCTGCGTAAAATCGACGGCCATATCGGAGAAGACACGGAAGTACGCATGCTGCGACTGCTCGTGGATTCTGTCGCGCAGCGCCGTGATCCACGAAACCACGTGCGCCGCGAGAAAGTCTCGTTGCATCTCCCAGGTGCGGGTAAGCCTGGCGTCGTCGCCGGAGGAAGCAAACTCCTGCTCTTTCGCGCAGAGATAGGCCAGATAGCCCAACTGCAGCGCGATGTGGTCGGGCAGATCCTTGTATTCCGGCGAGATCTCCAAGGCGGCCAGCCGATACCACTTCTGCACGTCAACGGCGGACTGCCCCATCAACAGCCCTCTGACCTTCTGGCCGGCGATCTCGCGCGAATCGCGATAGACCGACTCGTACGGCGTCACATACTGGCCGCCAGGCACCTTGAACAGGTTCATGAACTCCTGGCGGGCCTCCTCGTGCCGTTTGGCTGTATCCTCAGCGCAGGCCGCGTACTGGCGCTGCGCGGCGAGCGCCGCTTCACCGAATAGCTCCTCCGCCGTGCCCAGAAGCTCGCCGGCGCACAGCGTCTCAAGCAACGCCTTGGAGGGCGGTTCGTTGAAAGCGGCCGCGAAGAACGCGTAGGCCGTCTGCCGCGCGGGCGCCAACGCCCGCATTTGCGATCGGGGTAAGTCGTTTGCACTGATCGTCATGGTTGTAGCGCCAATACGAAGTCAATGTTCGGATGCGTGAGGGCCGAGTCGGAGAATCCTTCCGGCGCGTTCCGCGTCTCGCCCTGGAAGTCGTGGACAAACGTGATCGCGCCCGTCAAACAGGCAGTCGCGCACGCGGGTTCGAGGCCAACGTCCAGGCGGTGCACGCAAGCCGTACACTTACCCACCTTGTTGGTGTCCGTGTTGATGCGCGGCGCGCCGTACGGGCAAGCAAACATGCAGTACCGGCATCCGATGCACTTGTCCTGGTCGATCAGCACCACGCCATCGCTCGCACGCTTGGTGATCGCGCCGGGAACGGGGCAGGCTTTCAAGCAGGCGGGCTGCTTGCAGTGGTTACAGGCCAGCGACACAAACTCGCGCGTCACAGCCGGGTACTCGCCTCGCTCTCGCTCGATGACTAATCGCCAGTCTGTGCGCAGCGGCGTGTTGTTCTCCGCCTTGCAGGCGACGTAGCAGGAGCGGCAGCCAATACACCGGTTCAGATCAATGATCCAGCCAACTTGAGCCATGATACAAGCCCCTTCTGCCCATGCTTAGACGCGGGCTACCTGCACCTGCGTATCATAGAACGAAGCACTGCCGCCAATCTTGTCCTGGAGGGTGACGTTCCCAAGGTACGGATCCAGCTGCATGATAACGGTGGATTGGATACCGGCACCGCGCGATGCATCGTAGGCGGTATCTGCACCGTTCACCTTGTACGGCCGGGAGGACATCGCCCAATGGCCGAAATGGTGGGATACGGCGACCACGCCCGGCATGACGGTTTCGGTCACTCGCGCGTGGCCGACGATTCCGTTCGGAATTGTTCGCGAGGCCAAACGCACCTCGTCGCCGGTCCGGACGCCTCGGGCGGCCGCGTCGACGCTGTTCATCTCGACAAAGTTGCCCGGTTGAATCGACGCCAGCCAGGGGTACCGCATGGTGTGCATCTGCGTGTGCCAGGCCTTCTTGTATGTGACCAACTGTAGCGGATAGCTGCTGTCCGCCGCCGGGACCGCGGTTCCGCCCGCATCGGCAATCGGCTCATACTTCCCCAAGCCGTCCAGGTACTGCCCGGTGATGGAATCGTGCGTCTTGGCGAGCTTCTCGGTGAAGAAGTACAGCCGACCCGAGAAGCGGTGTTTAAGCTTCTCGCCATCGTAGGCTTGGTCATAGTTCTCGAAACGCCCGCCGTGGGCCAACACGTAATCCAAGCCGGGTCCGCCATCCTGCGCCCCGATGTTTGCAATCAGTTGCCCATAGAAATCCCATGCTCTTTGCAGGCCCACCGGCCAGCCCGCCGCGGTCGCCAAACCGATGAGGATGTCCTCCAGGGTCTTGGTATTGGGCAGCACCGGCGTGTAGTTCATGTTGGCGTCGAGGGTGCCGACGACCGGCTGGCGCACGCCGCTGGTCTTGGTCAGGATTGTCGGGGCGACCCCCGGACAGGCCCAACGCTCGAAGTAGGTGCAGTCCGGGAGAACGTAGTCGGCCCAAACCGTCGCCTCGCCCATCGCGATATCAATGGCGACGACCAGCGGCAGCTTGTTCTCATCGGCTAACACCCGCTCGTAGGTCGCCCGCGCGGCTGGCGTCGAATAAGGGGTGCCCGTCCAGTACGTGATCAACGCCTTGGCGGGGTACGGATAGGCATCCTCGATGCTGGGAATTATTTCCTGATAGTTGTTGTTGCTGGCGTGCGGGAACCACGGCCGCCGGGCGGGGTAGCCACTTCGCAAGAACTCGGCCGTGTCCTCGTACTTTGTCTTCGCCCGTGTGATCTGCACGCCCGAGTTGCTCACGCCACCTGCGACCGCGCCGGGGTTATACGGTGCGCCGTCGTAGCTACCCATCGGATCCCAGCTTCCGCCGCCGAAGGAAAGCCCGCCCTTCCAGTTGAAGTTGCCCCGCAGCAGATTCAGCGCCAGGATCGCCAGGCCCGAGTATGTGCCGTTCGTGTGCTGTACCGGACCGCGGTACATCGTGACGATTCCGCGTCGGCCGGCTGTGACCAGTTGTTGGGCCAGTGACTGAATTGTCGCAACGTCAACGCCACAGATGGTCGAATACTCCGCGAGCGTTCGCTCGCGCACCCTTTCGACGTAAAGCTCGAAGACGGTCTTGCAGGAGATACCGTTCACCGTAACCGGTCCGGGCAGGAGGTCGGCGGTATCGACGGTGTTGTACTTGACGGCGACACCGCCCGACCAGGCGACAAAATCCTGGTTGGTGCCGTCTGCAATGCCGGCCTCGTCCGCGCGGAGAAACGCCAGCGGATGGCCATTCACGATCTTGACCAGCAACGTGGCGTCGGTGACGTTCAGTTCGCCGGTCGGATTGGCGGCCCCGTCGTGCGGGCGTTGCAGGAACGCGGCGTTGTACAGGTTGTTGTCTACCAGGTAGCGCCCAATAGCCAGCGCCATGGTGGCGTCCGTCCCTGGTTTGATGGGAATCCAGGTACCCTTGGACGCGGCCACGTTACAGCGGGGATCAACCACGTACAGATTCCCGCCTCGCTCGACCATCTCGATCAGTTTGCGGGCGATGGGCACAAATGGGAAGTTGGCCGAACACGGGTCCGCGCCGAACCACAGCACAAAGTCCGAATTCAGCAAGTCCGGCTTCGTGTGGTTCTTGACGGAGCTGGCGATTCCAGAGCCCGTCATCAGTTCGTGCGCGACGTGGTGGCTGGCCTCGCAGATGCTCGTGTGATCCAGCTTCGCGTTGATCGTGCCAAAGACCTTGTTCCAGAACCGGTCGGTGAATTGGACCTGCTGGTTGCGGCCTGGAGAGAAGAGAACCTGATTAACTCTCTTGCCTAATTCGGGCGAGGTCGCATCAATGGGCGTGTCAAGGTCGCGGAGCTGGTTGAGTGTGCCCGCGATTTCCGAGAAAGCCTGATCCCATGAGATTGTCTGCCACTCACCTGAGCCGCGCAGGCCGACGCGTTTCAAGGGCTCCTTCAGCCGATAGGGATCGTATAACGTCTGCATCCCGGCCGCGCCTTTTGCGCAGATGCGCGCCGGCAGCAACTCGGCCGCCCCGACATCGGTAGAATAGGCCAAGTGCTGTTCACGATTGTTCGGATGGAATGGATTGCCGTCAACCTTGACCAGCACGCCATCCACCACTTTGCAGCGCATGCCACAGGCGCCGTGGCAACCCTGGCACACGCTGAACTTGATCTCAACCCGTGGGTCGGTTTCGACCAGCACGGGATTGCCGAAGTTAGCGGCCAGTGCTTTGTTCTCACAGAAGAACACGCTGCCAACCGCGCCTGCCGCTACCAGCGCGGCACTCGACTGGAGAAATGACCGGCGCGTCACTGGCGAATCAAGCCAACTGCCGCAAATCGCGTCAACGGGTGTGCTTAGCTTGACCACAGAATCGCTCCTTAAACATGAGAACGCTTCAAAAGCCACGCGCGTAGAACCAATGGCTGTGGCATGACGTGCAACTTGATCCCGTGCCGCTGATAACGCGTTCCAGGTTCACCGGCTCCCGAAGGCCGCCCGCCGAAAAGCTAAGGAAATCAGCACCGTTTATGTGGCACTTCAAGCACCGCGCGTTTCCCGTTCCGAATGATTGGAAGAGCATCCTGCTGTGCGCGGCAGGTGTTACACCGTCGAGCGCGACCTCGTTCGTTCGGTCGCCATGACAGCTAATGCAATCGGCGTTGTACGCGGACGACTGGGGATCGTGGATGCCAACGAGGTCGTAGCCGATAGTCTTGGCCGGCAAGGCGGCGGTGGGTTCATTGCAGTCAGGTGTGCCATCGCCATCAGTGTCGACATCGGAGACACCGCACCCGCAGAGGCCCGGCGAGGTCTTGTTCGGGTCGTCCGGGCAACTGTCATTGACGCCCGGTATTAGTGGGTCGGCCCCAGGACATCCGCTGTTCGCCACCACCGCGAAGGCAAGGACGAGCATGACAACGATCTCAAAACACGCCTTCATGTCGGGTTCTCCTGCTTTTTCGCTGGGCGACGCGAGCGGGGTGCTCATGGCAATTCTCCGAATGCGAGGTTATATGGCTAATACGGCGGATGCGCCCGGGTACGACATTTGCTTCATCATCGATGCCGAATCGTTGTGAGTTGGCAGACCTTCGCGGACGGCGTAAACCGGTGCTGGAGTTCGGCGCGCGCTGTCCTCATGCGTCCTTTTCTGCGAATTAGGCACGAATCGTGCCAGGGGAGGGTGTAAGGCCGGCATCGCCGGAAAAAAGCGGGAATACCGGAGCCAACACAAAAAAGCCTTGATGTGCGGAGCTGTTTGCACAGGTGTCGCTAGGACTGCGGTTGGGCGTCCACACGCGGAATCGCGTTGGCAGAGGCTTTTGGCGCGTTGCCTGTGGCGAATCGCGCAGAGATAATAAGCCGCGGATTACCGGGTCTCGGCGTCCAGGCAGTGCCGGAGACTCCCTGGGAGTAACCGTACCATGAACATTCTGCTCGTATCGCCCCGCACACCCAGGACTTTCTGGAGCTTCTATCACGTCTTGCCGTTCATCTCGAAAAAGGCCGCGTTTCCGCCGCTGGGTCTGCTGACCGTAGCCGCGATGCTCCCGCGGGACTGGAAATTGAAGCTGATCGACCTGAACGTCAACCGCCTGGACGATACTGACATCGACTGGGCCGATTACGTGTTCATTTCGGGCATGATCGTGCACGCTGATTCGGCACACAGCGTGATCGCCCGCTGCAACGCACTCGGAAAGACCGTTATTGCCGGTGGTCCGCTGTTTACGACGGGGCATGACCGCTTTCCCGAAGTGAAGCATTTCGTCCTGGGCGAGGCGGAGGAGGTGATTGGGGAACTGGTCGCGGACTTGCTCGCCGCGCAGGGGGAGAAAAAGGGGTCAGGTACATTTTGCCGGGACGGCCCGAAGGGTGCTTCGCACAAAATGTACCTGACCCCTTTTTCTCCCCCGGCCGGACGCCTCCGGCAGTATTACCAGAGTCAGGGACGACCCGACATCACCCGCTCTCCGATCCCGCGCTGGGATCTGTTGAACATGGGCAAATATGCGACCATGCCCCTCCAGTTCTCGCGCGGTTGTCCCTTCGACTGCGAGTTCTGCGACATCATCGTCATGTACGGGCGCGTCCCGCGGGTCAAGACGCCGCAGCAGGTGATCGCCGAGCTCGAATCGCTCATCGCCGCGGGCTGGGAAGGCACCATCTTCATTGTGGACGACAACTTCATCGGGAACCGCGTCAAGGTCAAGGCGCTGTTGCGGGCCCTGATCGCGTGGCGACAACGCAGTCGATCCCGAGTGACCTTCTTCACGGAAGCATCACTGAATCTGGTCGATGATGCGGAGCTGCTGGAGCTGATGGTTCAGGCGGGCTTCAACCGGGTCTTCATCGGGATCGAAAGCCCTCAGGAAGCGAGCCTCGCCGAATGCGCGAAGGTGCAGAACCGGCGAAGAGATATGGTCGCGGCGATCAGGCGGATCCACGAGGCCGGCATCCAGGTGATGGGAGGCTTTATCGTCGGATTTGACAGCGACAGCCCCAGTATCTTCGAGCAGCAGCGGCATTTCATCCAGCAGGCCGGCGTGGTCACCGCCATGGTCGGCCTGCTCACGGCATTGCCCGGCACGCGGCTGTTCACCCGTCTCAAGCGCGAAGGCCGCATCCTCGGACACAGCACGGGCAATAACCTCGACACCCAACTGAACTTCATTCCCACGCTCGACCGGGCCGCGCTCGTCGATGGCTATCGCCGTCTGGTCCATCATCTCTATACACCGCGGCAATACTACGAGCGCATCCTGACCTTCCTGAAGCATTACCGGCCGTCAGGACCCCGCATACACCTTCAACGATGTGATCTGCTGGCCTTCTGTCGGTCGCTGTGGGTGCTGGGTGTGGCGACGCCCGGGCGCTTCTCGTACTGGCGCTTCCTGACCCGGGCGATTCTCTCGTACCGCCGCGCATTCGCGGAAGCCATGAGTCTGGCCATCATGGGCCATCACTTCCGAAAAATCGCCACCACGCTGTAGAGTTTGTAGAGGTTAGTCATCGCCCATGCCCTTGACGGGATCTCCGACTGCCAATACATTCCCGTCGTTGCGGCGATCGGGCATGGGGCAACGATACCCTGGGGTATGGTTGTTGCGGGGCGATGCCATGGATCGCGATGCAAAACCGATCGTGCTTCCAAAGCTGACCGCAGTGGTGGTGGGGCTGCTGGCGGCGGTCGGCCCTTGGGTCGTTGCCGTCGACGGCATCGACGGCCCTTCCGTGGCGTTCGCGCATCCTGTCCTGACTACCTACATTCACCACCGCGAGCGGATCGACGTCGGACGGACGAATATCGACGTGGAGGTGGAACTGACGTTTTATGAGCTGCGCTCGCTCATTGAGCGGCGCCGCATGGACGCCGACCACGATGAAGTCATCACCCCCGCGGAGATCAAGGATTATCTCGCGCGGATCGCCGACTCGCTGGAAAACGGGCTGCGGATGACCCTCTCAGGCCGAGCGGTGGAGCTCGCGCCCCTTTACGATCCCGAGATCGATCTGCTGGGCGTGGACCGGATCTCGCCGCAACATCACATCCTGCGGTTGTTCTACTTTGCACGGACGCCGGCCTGGCTGGAGCCGGGCAGCGAGATCAGGCTCGAAGACAGCCTGTGGTCCGGCGTACCCAGCCTCGGCGCCTGCGAGGTGATCGGCTCCGACGGCATTCGTGTGGTCAGTGATCCGAGCACTGATGCCGTGGTGTCCGCCCCGGTCCAGCGGCGAGTCGCCGCGGCTCGCGTAGTGGCTGTACCGCCGCACGCCGGGTCCGGAGAAAAAGGGGACAGGTACATTTTACCGGGACGGCCCGAAGGGTGCTTCGCACAAAATGTACCTGTCCCCTTTTTATCCCATTCAAAGCGCTTCCTCTTCATCGGGATCATCTTAATCGTTATCTGTGGCGTGGCCGTGAGGCTGCATACTCCGAAACGGGAGAAAAGTCATGCATCTCGTAAAACCATCTGACCTCCTTCGGCTTGGGTCGTCGATGCCGTCGACGGCAACGACCCTTGGCTTGGTCCTGGCGGTCACCTGGGGCGCCGGCGGAACCGTGAACGCGGCGCCCGCCTTCCCCGCCGGGCTTCAGGCACTCACCGGCCAACTGGCGCGTCAATACTTTTATCTTTTGGACGAAGCGGATCAGTCCGCCATGCGCGGGTTGAACCGCCGTCTGCGCGAGGTGGAGGCCCGGTTCAAGAAGGCCGGCACGGACGAGGAGCGCGCGAAAGAGGAGGCCGAGCGAGCCGGTGCGGCGGTAGAGGTAATGGCTATTCTTGAGAAGAATTCTCACGTTATCCGCGTCGAGCTGAAGGGCGGCAAGGCCATTCCGCCCGCCGGCGGATCGATCAGCCTGCCCGGCGATGCCGGCGCGGTCCTGCTGCGGGTGAGCAGCGGAGAGGGCCCCACGCGTTGCATCACGCTGGATAATGACATGTCCTCCAACGCCGGGCAGGGGGCGGTGGTGCGGTTGGACTTGGGCACCGCCGGCACGACCTGGGCTTTGGTGGGCCTGAGCAACGTGCCGGTCAAACGCAGCTCATTGCTTCTCGAATTGCGCTCGACAGGCGGCGCGGTGCGTTTTCCGCTGGATGTGCGGGCGCCGGAACTGGGCCGGCTGAAAGTGACCATCCTATCCGCGGATGCCGGCCAAGCCGCGCCGGCCATGGTGCGCCTGGTATGGAAGACCCTGGGATCGGAGCGGCAACCGGCGGGGGCCGTCGATTTCGGCACCCAGTTCGACAACCAGGGCAACGCGAGCGGCTCCCGCCCCCTGCGCATTCCGGGTTACGCCGGCGAGTCCTACTGGTGCGTGGCCGGGCCGATCGACATGCAGGTCCCGCCCGGCGAGTGGGAAATCAGCATTCGGCGCGGCGTCGAACACGTCAGGATGACCGATGCGTTTACCGTAAAGCCGGGCGGCCTGGTCGAGAAGACCTACACCCCGCGGCGGTGGGTGGATATGCGCAAGCTCGGCTGGTACTCCGGCGACGATCATGTCCATGCCCGGATCATCAATGACCAGGATGCCCGCCGGGTGATGGCCTGGGTACAGGCCGAGGACATCCATCTGGCCAACATCGTCAAGATGGGCGACATCGACCGCACCTGGTTCGAGCAGCGCGGCTGGGGCAAGGAATACCGCGTGAACTCCGGGGACACGACGCTCTCGCCCGGTCAGGAGTGCCCGCGAACGCACGAGCAGCTCGGGCACACCCTGTCCATGAACGCGCGGGAGATGGTCCGGAACACCGATCGGTATTACCTGTACGATGAGGTGGCGGACACCGTCCACGCGCAGGGCGGCCTGTGGGGATATGCCCACGTCTGCTCAAAAGCCTTCCACGTCGAACGGGACATGAGCATGAACGTTCCCCGGAACAAATGTGATTTCGTTGAGCTCATGCAATTCGGATCGCTGGGGACCGAGTTTTACTACGACTTTTTGAATCTCGGCCTGAAAGTGACCGCTTCGGCGGGCTCGGACGTGCCGTGGGGCGGTTCGGTGGGCGAGGTGCGGATATATGCGTGCATCGGTGAGAAGCCGTTCAGTGCCGACGCATGGTTCGATGCGGTCAAGCGCGGTCGAACCTTCACCACCAACGGGCCGATGGTGGAATTCCGTGTCGATGAGGCTCTGCCGGGTGACGAGATCGCGGTGAAGGGCGAGCGGCGATTACGCGTGCGGGCCCGCGCATGGGGGGATCCCGAGGGGACGCTGCCGGAACGGCTGGAGGCGGTTCGTGACGGCGAGGTCATCAAGTCGGCGGAAGCTGCGGATGCGGGCACGAAAGAGCTGACGTTGGATTTCGAAGTTCCGGCGGAGAACGGTTTCTGGATCGCCGGCCGCGTACAGGGCCGCGGCGGGACCGCCGCCCACACCACACCGGTCTATGTTGTCCGCGAGGGACTGCGGTTCTGGAAGTTTGAGGAGGTGGATGCACTTCTGGCCAAGCGATTGGCCAGCCTCGCGGAGATCGAGAAGATCGTCGCCGATGCCCAACAGCGAAACGAAGCCGGAGAAGCGGCCACCGACCGGGCGATCCAGCAACTGGCCCTTGAGGGCCCCGATCTGCTCAAGCGCGTTGCTGCCGCCCGCGAGCTTTACGCCGAACTCAAGATGACCGCCGAGCGCGAGCGAGCCTTGCGGGCCTCGCGTTAAGATCGTGGGCCGTCCGCTATGATCCGCAGACCCTGTATCCATGATGAGAATGGAACTTCTAATTGGAGCTAAAATAGCCGTCGCGCTGGCGGCTATGACCCTCCCCTCCCCCGATGATGTGAGCCCGGCCTCAATCCTGCTGGCGGGCCCCTGGCGGTTTCAGCTCGATCCGCAGGTGCGGGGGACCCGCGAGAAGTGGTTTGACACCACGCTGTCGGACGAGATCCGATTGCCCGGCACAACCGACGAAAACGGTAAAGGCACCCGGAACGATCGTCGGGAGACGCAGCATCTGAGCCGGGTCTTCTACTATGTGGGGCCGGCCTGGTATCAACGCGACGTCATGGTCCCCGACGACTGGCGCCGCAAGCACATCGTCCTCTTCCTTGAACGATCAAAGGAAACATCCGTCTGGGTCGATGGCCGCGCGTTGGGGACGCGGAACAGCCTGAGTGTGCCGCATATTTACGACGTCACCGCCGCGATGAATCCGGGTAAACACGTGCTGACCATCCAGGTGGACAGCACGAAGAAACTTCCGCTCGGCGACCCGCACGCCCTGACCGAGGAAACCCAGACCAACTGGAACGGTATCGTCGGGCGGATCGAACTTCAGGCCACCGATCCGGTGTGGATCAAGGATGTCCAGGTCTATCCGAATGTGAGCGCCGGCAAAGTCCGGGTCCGGGTCTACATCAGCAACGCAACAGGCTCACCGGCCCGCGGAAACCTGAGACTCACGGCCAACAGCCGAAGGGTCGTCGACGACCCAAACGGCGCACCTGTGCGCACGCTGCCGCCCGCGTCGGTTGAATACACCGTCGCCGCTACGGAAGAGAGCGTGGAAACGGACTACCCGATGGGCAGTGGGATGTTGCATTGGGATGAATTTTCGCCCGCACTCTACCGCCTGACCGCGTCGCTGTCGGCAAGGGTCGTCGATGCCGTCGACGGCAACGACCCAACCGTCGGCGCCGATCGCTGGGCCGACCACAGAAGCGTCGATTTCGGGATGCGTGAGTTTCGTCCGAAAGGGACGCGGTTCGCAATCAACGGTCGAACCCTCTTCCTGCGCGGCAAAGTGGATGCCTGCGTATATCCGCTCACCGGCTATCCACCGATGACCGTGGACGCATGGATGCGGGTGCTGCGGATCGCGCAGTCCTACGGCATCAATCATTACCGCTTCCACACGTGGTGCCCGCCGGAGGCCGCGTTTGAGGCCGCCGATCAATTGGGCATCTATCTGCAACCGGAGTTGCCCAACTGGACGACGCACGGCTTCGGCGATCCTGTACACGATCAGTATCTGCGGGAGGAAACCGACCGCATCCTCGACACGTACGGCAATCATCCGTCGTTCGTGATGTTCGCGCTGGGCAACGAGCTTCCGCAGGGCCGGCCCATCATGGCCCAATTCGTCCAACACTGCCGCGAGAAGGATCCGCGCCATCTGTATACCGAGGGTTCCAACAACTTCTGGGATCAAAATCCCACCCCGGCCCCCGGTGACGATTACTGGACGACCATGATGACCGCCAAATGGGAGAAGCTGGTTCGCGGCTCGTGCCACTTTCACAACCTGGGTCACGTGAATAACCTGCCGCCCTCCACGATGGTGGACTACAGCCGGTCCATCGCCGGCATTCCGATGCCGGTTATCAGCCACGAGATCGGGCAGTACAGCATCTATCCGAACTTCAAGGAGATGGACAAATACACCGGTGTCCTGCGGGCACGGAACTTCGAGACCTACCGCGAGTCGCTGAAGGCGCAGCATATGCTGGACCAGGCGGACGACTTCATGAAAGCCTCCGGCGCATTGTCGGTGATCTGCTACCGGGAGGAGATCGAAGCGGCCTTGCGGACGCCGGGCTTTGGCGGCTTTCAGCTCATGGACATCCAGGACTTTCCGGGCCAGGGCGCGGCTCTGGTGGGTTTTCTGGATGTGTTCATGGATTCCAAGGGCCTGGTCACGCCGCGCGAGTTTCGCGAATTCTGCAACAGTACGGTGCCGCTGCTCCGGATGGCTAAATACACGTGGACCTCGGACGAAACGTTCACCGCCGGTGTGCAGATCGCCCATTTTGGACCGCGGGATTTGTTAAAGACGGCTGTGGCCTGGTCCGTGAATGATGAGCACCAGCATGAGATCGCATCGGGCACACTGGCTGTCGCGGATGTCCCTCAGGGATCGCTCTTCGATGCGGGGACGATGCCGTCGACGGCAATTTCGCTGCCGCTCTCCCGCGCAAAAAACCCGCCGGTGAAGCTGACCCTGACGCTCTGGGAGAAAAAGGGGTCAGGGGAGAAAAAGGGGTCAGGTACATTTTGTGCGAAGCACCCTTCGGGCCGTCCCGGCAAAATGTACCTGACCCCTTTTTCTCCCTTCATCAATCACTATCCGATCTGGGTCTACCCTGTTGACATCAATACCACACCCCCGGCCGATGTGATCGTGAGCCGGGCATGGGATGAAGATACCCGGTCGGCCCTGGCCCGGGGCGGCAAGGTCCTGCTCCTGCCGGCTCACGATGGGGTCGTCGATGCCGTCGACGGCAACGACCCTGCGTTACCGCGGTCGCTGGCGGGTGCGTTTCAGCCGGATTTCTGCAACTACGCCCTGTTCGGCAAGAAATACAATCCGCCGGGCACGCTGGGTATTCTCTGCAACCCGGGGCATCCGGCCCTCGCGGAGTTCCCGACCGAGTTTCACAGCAACTGGCAGTGGTGGGACCTGGTCAAGAAATCCCGGCCGATCATTCTGGATAATACCCCGCCGTCGTTTCGCCCGCTGGTGCAGATAATCGACAACTTCGTGCGGAATCACAAGCTGGGCATCGTGTTTGAAGCCAGGGTGGGTCGAGGCCGGCTGCTGGTCTGTTCGATCGACCTGGATAGCGACCTGTCGCATCGCCCGGTGGCCCGTCAACTCCTCCACAGCCTGCTCGCCTACATGGGTTCAGACCGTTTCCAGCCTGGGCAGGAACTGGACGAGCAGGTCCTCAGCAAACTCCTGACGCCGGACAGATAAATCACTGAATCACCTCAACCGGATGGTTGCGCTGGCGTGGGCGGCCAGCTTCAGTGAAATCTTCCCGCGCTCGAAAGGCAGCCGGGCCTGATCGCGCTCCACCAGGTCGCATCGCCAGGCCTCTTTTACATCGGGCTGCTTCACGGAAACGTGAGCTTCCGTTGCTTGCCCGGCCAGCTCGTGCAGGCGCAGGATGATTCCCTTGCCGTCATCGGCCGGCTTCAGAGTGGTGATCTCGATAGTCGCGGGCTCGACTTCGCAGAAGCTATCTGTCTCAGGCAAACTTGCACCTTCGCCGCCTGGGGTCGTCGATGCCGTCGACGGCAACGACCCTGATTGCGCATAAATCGCGCGGAGCGGCGACTGCACCGAATCCCCGAAACGCGAGGCCGCCGCCGGCTCGATCCGCGCGTCGGTGGTCAGACTGTAGCGGAAGGTGAATGGACCATCCTGGCCGGCTTTGTAGTTCGTGAACCAGTAGTTATTCATGGCGTAGGCGAAAATGGTGCCATTGGTGATCGGCAACTCATCGAGCCACTTACCGGCGTTCATGTTGCAGAGCGTGACGAGGGGCGTATCCACCGGCGACAAGGCCAATGCAGTCGAATCCGTTTGAACAGTGATCCATCGCTGAACGGCGAACCAGTCCCGGCACGCGCCTGGAAAGTGGTCCTGGTTGGGCCGAACGCTGCCGCCGCCGATCTCATATCGAAACCGGGGATTCGCCCCAGCGACTGGAAACGCGATGTAGAGCGCCTCCTTCTGATACGTCATCTCTTTTTCGAGGCGGAACACCAGGTCCACGCGCGGCTCATGCTCGAACAGCATGACTTCGAGGTTGATCCGCGGCAGCATGGTGCACTTGCTGACCGAGCGAACGCTGCGATAGACCGGCCCCTGTTGTCCTCTCTGTGGTGAGGCCGCAGCGGGGAAATGCAGTTGCACGCCGGCCGGGTTCGGGCACATCACCTGCGTCGTGCCGTCGACGGCACCGCCTTCTTTTTCGTTACCGCCGGAGGCATAGATGACCTCGCCGAATTTGTACGGGCTGCCGGGATCCACCAATTCCTTGCCGGATTTCTTGTCGAATAAACTGCTGATGGCGCCGGTGACGGGATCGAGCACAACTCGGTAAAACGCATTCTCGATGGCAGAATCATTCGGCTGGGATGACACGGGCAAGGCGGTGACCGGCTCGCGCGGAACAACGTGGTACACGCGATATCCCGCGGGCGGCACGTCTTTGGCCAGAATCGCGACGGTGATTCTGTTCAGCGCATCCTCCCGCACCCGTTGCTGCGGCACCGGTATGCCGGCTTCGGTGATCGCCGTGTTTGCAGGAATATCCACCTCGACCACGCCGCTGCGGGGTCGGCCGGCGGGATTGAAGACCAGAACGGCCGGCTCGCCGCCTTGGGTCGTCGATGACCCTTTGACCCGCGAGAACAGTCGGCGCAAACCGCGGTCGAGCAGCCGCGATGCGCTGTCCGCGGCCTGCGTTGCGTAGGCCGCCTTTACCGCCCATTGCCGCTGCACGAAATCCGAATTCGGATGTGTGATGCTGTTGTGAGCCCCCCACGTATGCTCGTCATACAGCAGGATGTTGTCCCAGATGCGATTGAATTCATCCTGTGGAACGGCGGCGGTGCGGTCCAGCGCCGAAAGTACACCCCAGATGGTTTCCGCGGCGATCGCGTCGTGTTGGTTGCGGCGATTGATGGCCGTCTCCACGGCGCTCGACGCGGCCCCATCTTCCCACCAACTCCCGCCGCAGCCGCGGACGGTGGGAATGTGCCCGGAGAAGTTCTGTTCAATGTGCTTAAAGAATTCCTGGTTCGAAGAGAGCATCACTTTGGGGTAGGCGTACCGGCGGGCATAGGCGGTGATGTTTTCCGCCATCTCCCGCCCGATCGCCAGATTGTCGCTGTACGCGCCGTGAAGAAGAATGGCGTCATACGGGTAATCGGTCCGGCGATTCCACGAGAACATGTAGGATTCGATCACCTCGCGCATGTGATCGACGCCGCCTTTGAGCCCGATCAATTCGGCCTGGGAATAACCGTTCGCCAGCCACGTCAGCACGCGTCCGCCGTCCGGCCCCTCCCACCAGAACGGGGATTTCAATTGGATGTTTTGTTTGAACAGAGGCGCGCGCGTCTGGTTCACGCCCACACTCAGACAATGGATGCCGGCTCCGGCGAGGATGCCCGGCACGGTCCAGACATGGGACGGCGCGTCCGTCAGCGTCACGCTGTCAAACGGCACGCCGTGCAGCCGCTGAAGGCGAGCGCTGTAGTACAGGTTGCGAATGAGTTCCTCTTCGCTGCACAGCCCGGTCAGCATGTTGAGATAACCGCCCTCGATCCCGATGCGCCGATGAACGGCCGCGTCGATCAGTGCGGGATGCTGGTCGGCAGCCCGATCGCGCAACCACATCTGAGCCGCCCACGACGATTCGAGATTCCAGTGATAGAGCGGGAATTGATTCACCAGTGCGATCGCCAGATCCGTGTTCCGGTTGTGCAGCGCGATCACGCGCTCCTGGAGATCGGTGTAGCCGATATCGGTGTGCGTACTGGGAATGACATGGATATGCCATTTCCGTACCGGTGTTTGCTGCACCCGCACCTCGCCGCGCTGCCCCGCGGCGGCGACGCGGACCGTAAGCTCTCGGCTCTGCTCCGCAGCCGGTATGAGCACCCGGCTGGAAAACGTCCCGAGCCGCGGCTCCTCCAGCGGCGCGCTTTGTAGCGGCTCAGCCCCGGCGAGCACTTCGAGCTGGACTCGTTCGTGCGAACAGAAGCCCTGCGCGGATAAGACGAATTCCTGCTTGAGAAGCCCATCCTGCTCGACGAGAAAAATCGTCGGCTGCACCTTGAGGGTGATCTCTGGACGCGTCTCTTCGGTGATCCTTCGCAGCGAGAGCGCGTCATAGAGCAACCATGAGCCTTCGGTGACGATCAGCTCAATCGCATTCTGGCGCTCCCGCAGAACATCCTGTGGAATGATGAATCGCAGCGAGCGCGCCTTTCCCTTGGCCGGCTGGAGGACGGCCAGATCGCCGGCGCCTCTTTCCAGGGGTACCTCCGTCTTCTGATTGTTGATCGCGACGCTCAGCGTCGGTGCATACTGGCTCTGCGTATCCACCAGATCGACCAGCAGCTCATAGGCGACGGCCGGCCGGGGGTCCCGATCGAATACGATCCGGAACGGATGGCGCTTTGTGGATGCCCACTGGTCCTGCGGGCCCGGATGCGCTGCGCTGAAGTCCTTTAATGGATCGCTCCGGCCGACGACATAGTTGACGTCGCGCGGGAAGGCCTGGAGGTAGCCTCCGAACAGATCGCCGGCATTGGCCAGATCACGATAATCGTGATCGGGTTGGCCGATTTGCCAGACGACCTCGCCGGCCGCCCCCGGGGTGACGGCGGCTGCCGATACCATGACAATTTGAGCGATGAAGATCGGAGTCATTTTACACCTCACTGAACCCCTGCCGTTCGCCTTGGGCCATATCCCTCACCCAGGTGTGCTAAACACCGCAATGCGGGTGGAACGTAAGGCTATACTTCCCATTACCGCAACACAATGGACATATGCATTGGCATTCTCCGGCATAACAGTTGCCAGATCACAGGCAATGCCGCCTTTCAGCCTCATTGGGGTGAGCGCCCCGGCCTGCGCATCTGTGCAGAGTCTGGACTCCCCTCGCAGTTGGCCGGGCTGAGTGCGGGAAACCAAACGGAGGGTTGGCCGGATGTCTTCACAGACAAATCGTGTTTTTGGCTGGTTCATGAGCTCCACCCGCCCGCGCGGACGAAGCCGCTTCGTCGTGGCCAAGGCCCGCCGGAGCGTGTCCCTGGCGGCAGCACTGACCGGTGCTCTGGCGAGCATGGCCACAGCGAGCCTGCCGCTGAACGTCAATTTCGCGGAGGATTTCAACTACTCCGCTGGGACCGACCTGCCGGCCACGGCCGCTTGGGATGGGACGGCGACAAACAATGAGATTGAGATCGACTCGGCAGGCTCATGGTTGAAGTTCACCGGGGGATCGGGGAGTCCGACCGCCTACCACGTCATGAGCTACTCCGGCAGCGGCTCTCGTATCTACATCCACATCCTGGCCAAGCCGGGGACGGGCACGGATACCATGTGGAACATCTTCTTCGACGACCCGTCGAGCAATAACCTGGCCCGATGGTACGGCTCGGGCACCACCTGCCGGGGCAGGATCGGCGGCACCAGCGTGGTCACCGATGGCCGCACCTTGAACGCGGGCCAGTGGAACGACCTCGATCTCCGGATCAACACGGCGACGAACATCTCGGAGTTCTACCTCAACGGCTCCTTCATGGGATCGCTCGATCACACGGCGACGCCCTCCAACACCCTCGGCCAGATCCGCTTCGAGCGGGTCAACAACAGCCTCGCCGCAGGCCAGTTGCTCTATTTCGACGAACTGCGCGTGGGCGAAGATCCCAACCCGCCGATCACCCCTCCGGCGGCACCGACCGTGACGACTCCCGCGTCCGGGTCCATCGTGCAGACACAGACAACAACCATCCAATGGAACGGCGACGCCCACGACATGTATGAGGTGCACGTCAACACCACGAACAACTCGGCCGACGCGAATGGCTGGAATTCCGGCCAGGTGAGCAGTTCGGCGACGTCGTGTGCGACGGGCATTCTACAAAACCATGCGCGTTACTACATCTTTGTGCGGCTTCACAACCCCGCGGGCTGGGGGCCGTGGAGCGCGTCGGGTTACTATTTTGACCTGAACATCCCCCCGATGATCATCCCTCAACCGCAGCAGATCACCTGGTATCCCGCGACGGGTTTCCAGGTCAACGCCCAGACGCAGATCGTGATGCCGACCAATCCGGACGACAAAGACAATCTCACCGCCAGCCAGTTGCAACGAAGAGTCTGGGACATGACCGGCCATCTGCCGTCGATCGTCCAGGGCGGGTCGGGGGCGCCGACCAGCAACGTCATCGCCATCGGCGATAGCGCGCGGAACACCGCTGTGGCGGCCATCATCGCCACCTGGCCCGACGCGGTCGGAAAGGCGGCCAAGAACGAGGGCTATCTCCTCGGCGTCAATAACACTTCGGTAGTCGTTCAAGGTTTCGATCAGCGGGGCACATTCTATGGCTGCCAGACGTATTACCAGTTACTCGAGCAATTCGGCACATCCGTGATGACGGGATTCTTCTGTTACGATTATCCGGACCGGCCTTGGCGGGGCATTATGATCCGCGTCCGCTATAAGTTCGACATCGACTGGTCGAAGGAGGTCATGTCCGAACTGATCGCCCGCTTCAAGTTCAACATCGTCCAGCTCGACATCTCCTACGGCACGATCTGGGATTCACATCCGGAACTCTACCTGGGCGATCCGACGCAGGCATCGCACATGGACGAGATTCAGCAGGTTGCCGACTACACCAAACAGTATTTCCTGGAAGTGGTCCCCGCGGGTCCGGGCTGGACCCATTCCGGCGAGTTCTCGACCGCGGAGACGATGAACACGTTGCTGCGCGAGAATCGAGCGGCTCCGGACCCGGACACCAACCTGGAGAACTTGTGCCCGCGCAATCCCCAGTCGCAACAGCTCGTCCACGAGCTGTGGACGGAGCAGATCAACCGGTTCCAACCGACGCGCATGCACCTCGGATGGGACGAAATCTCCGACATCGGCAGCAGCTCCTGCCCGTACTGCAATGGCGTAGCGAAAACGACGCTGTTTAACGAGTTCCTTTGGAACGACTGGAACTGGATGCAGGCCCGCGGCATTGTTCCGATCATGTGGGCGGACATGCTGACCACGGAAATGAACGGCGGCGCCCCCTGGAACCTTTATCAGGTTGCCGCCACCATGCCCAAGGGCATCGTCCTCGAAGATTGGGAGTATCTCAAGTCCCAAACCTACACCCGCTTGCAGAACTGGAACAACAACGGCCTGAGTTCAGTCGGCAGTCCCTTCGGCGTGTACAACCCCGGCATCGCCAACATCTGGTGGTGGGGACATTCGGTCAAACTCTACAACACGCTGGGGCTGGTGGCCTTCAACAAGTTCCGCTACGGCTATAAGAGCGATCTGCTGGCGGCCCCGCCGAACGATCCCCAGATGCAGAACCTGGCCTGTTACCCCTTCGTCGCCGGTTGGAGCTGGAGCCCGGACGTACCGAATTACACGCCCGCCCCGTACGACGGCAAAGTGGTGGTCCGCATGGCCCTTTCCCCGGACAAAGTGACTAATTTCGCCGCTTCGCGTTCCGGGGCTAACGTTGATCTCTCGTGGACCAGCCCGGCGGACAGCACCTACCAGGCCACCTGGCTCTGCTACCGGACTGACCGTGCTCCGACCGCCCCCGTAGACGGTATCTTGGTTGCCGACGTGAACGGTGCTCCGAGCGGCGCGGGCAACTTCACGCACACGTCCGCTCCGGCTTGCGGCACCCTCTACTACGCGGCGTTCGCCCACGATGCCGTCAGGCATTTCTCGGCCTCGGCCACGGCGACGTTGACCAGCCAGTTGCCGGATACCGACGGCGATGGTGTCGCTGACGCCTGCGACAACTGTCCGACCATTCCCAATCCCGACCAGGCCGACGGCAACAACAATGGCATCGGCGACGCCTGCGAGAGAACCATCACCCAGTGGCGCAGCCTGCGCACGCACAACGGCGCCGGGGAGCTGGCCATCGTGCTCGATCCGGCCGCCGGTGGCAACGGCAGCAGCGGACCGACGGTCGAAACCCGCGGCGGCACCGGACAGGACACCGGCATCCGAAAGATTCAGGTGGTGTTCAGTAGTTCGATGACCCTGGCCAATCCGGGCAACGTGAGCGTCGTCGGCTGGACGACATCCTATCCGGACGGTGTCGCGACCCTCGGCGATCCCGTTGCCTACACGCCCGACTCGGTGGCCATGTCCAACGCGACCACCCTGGACATCGTGTACTCCACCAGCCAGTTGCCGGACGAAAGCTGCTATACCGTCACGATCGGCGCGAACACCTTCGCGCAGACGCTCGTGGGTGATACCGATTGCCGCATTCGCGCTCTGGCCGGCGATACCGGCGGCAACGGCGTAATGAATCTGGGCGATATGCTCTACACGAAGTCGAGTATCGGAACTTCCGCTGCGAGTGCCCCGCAGCAGGATGTGAACCTGGATGGCGGCACCATCGATCTCGGCGACACGATGTTCGTGAAGAGCGCGATTTCCAGCCCGTCGAGACAGGCGCTCTGTCCGTAGATCAAAACCAGCAGGGTCAACGCGGGGCGGGCACCTCGTCATCCAGGTTTACGACCGCAATCTCGTAGACCCTCACCGCAGGCACCGTGAATATCGCCGTATCGGCCTGCGATGTGAACTTGATTTCCATATCCGCCGGCCGCTCGGGACTGGTCAGCACCACATTCCGAACACGTGTGCCGGGCGGTACGCTCAGCCGAACGGCAACGTTGTTTGCGGCTTCATCTGATCGGTAATTGACCAGATGAATGAGACGCCGATTGCGTTGTGCGATTACTTCCATACACACGCCGGGCTCGGCATCGATGGAAACGGTCAGCCGGCTGCCGCAAGCCCGCCGAATGGCTTCAATCCAGTCATCCGATTCTTCGGCGCGAAGGACCTGGTCCGCCGTCAAGGGTCGTCGACGACCCAAGTCCGCGAGAGGATTCGTCGTCCGCGGCTTCATCCATTGATCGTGCGTGGCCGCCGCGCCGATGATGCACAAATGGCCGCCGCCACGAACATAGTCGCGCACCCTCGAGACTTGTTCATCGGACAGGGCGACGCAGCCGGCCAGGACGAGCGCGCGGTATCGATTAACCTCGTGCAGTTGCGGATCGAAAATAATCTGGAACGGGATGCGCTGCTCGATGAGCCGCTGCTCGACGTTGGCCGTCAAGCAGTAGGGTGGGTCGCGACCCACCTTACTCAATGAAGCGGGTGCGAATACCTGCGACGCGAAATTCCGCCAGATTGCCACGTCAGCCAGAACTTCGGTATCGCGGAATAGATCACGCCGGGTATTAAAGAACTGGATATAGGGCTTCAACGCGCTCGAAACGGGACGGGTGGATCCCGGCAAGGCGACGAATTTGCCGTACTCAAACCAGCCGACGCACCCCAGGCAATTCAAATTGAACGCCATCGATTCCGCAGCTTCAAGCGGCGTGGTTGTGTAACTGAAGGCCATATTGTTCATCAGCCGGGCCACCTTGTACGTGCGGATGCGGGATTGCAACTGGCGGTCGCGATAACCGGATGCGACGCTTTCATCCCAGAAGGCTTCTCCGGCGGACAGCAGTCGTCCATGATCGATCGGCGGCGTGATACGGGAGGACGGCCCGCCGGGATTGCACTCCAGCAGAATGTCGCTTCGCAGCGAGCGGGCATAGCGGGACAGCTCGCGGTAGGAATCCGCCAGCCACTGGCAGGAAAAATCCAGCCACCACAAGCGCAGCGGACCCTGCGCATCGGTCCGGATTGGCGGTGTAACCGTATCAACGTCATCGATCCCTGCCTGCGCGAGCTGCTGCGGGCTGAAAGTCCGACTGAGATACTCGCGGAAGCTGCTGACCGACTGGGCATCCGTGCCGGGGCCGACGCAATAGTTATCAAAGTGCAGCAGGTCGGCCTGGATCTTCTCCACCGAAAAACGAATCACCTCGCGCTGATAATTCAAGAGTGCTGGGTGATTGCGGTTGAAATAATAGCGGTACGCGGCGGAGCCATAGGGGATCGGATTGCCGTGTCCGTTCAGAAGTATCCAGTCTTTGGCCTGTGGCTGCTCCTGATAGAAGAGCTCCCAGCCCAGCGTGCCGCTGCCGGCGTACACGCCGACGCGCAGACCCGCCTGGCGACACTGTTTGGCAAAGCGAACCGCGTCCTCCATGCTCTCCCGCTCGGCGCGCAAACCGAAACCCTTGTACGCGTGCATCATGACGAAATTGGCCCCCAGCCGTTTGAACTCGGCGACCATTTCCGGGCTGTGCTCGCGCTCGTAGGCGGCGCGTTGCTCCGGCGTGGGCGTGTAGCCCTCACTCCCATCGCGGCGCACGCGGAACAACAGCGGCTCCCAACTGCCGACCATCACGATCCCGTCGCGCTGAAGCCACTGCGGCCGGCCATCAAGAGGAAGCGCAAGCGGCGAATCACCGGTCGAACCGGCCAGCCATAAGCAGAGCGTCAAGAACGGCGGAATGCACATTGTACTGTCTCGCACTGATCGACGTTTTTCCGAGCCGCGACCGTGAGGGAGCGGGAATGACAAATCGCTCCCTCACGGTCGCGGCTCGGTTCGGATAAGCACCCGTAACTCTGAGGCACTACAATGCTTGCTGAGCTCACCGAGTAGGGTGGGTCGCGACCCACCCTACCGCGCTGCCGCACATCGATCTTCGCCATCCTCCCATCCCGTTTACTCGGGGCACGGCTCGACTTCAGCACATGTCCTGCCGGGATAAAACGTCCCGGTTTGCCACGGCGGATTATGCTGGTCATCGGTACTCAGATCACAGATATTGCGCGTAGCGGGCGCGCAATGGGGCGGTAGATTGAATAGCGGCTGATCCGGGGGGCCGTCGAAGTCGATACAGCAGGCCCCCTGATCGCAGTCGACATCGACATTACAGATCAAGCCGGGGAAGAAGCGGTTGGCGGCGCAGGTCGTTTCATCGGCGTCCAGGCATCCGCCCGCCTCACCGCAGCAGGCTCCCCTGACCAGCTCTCGATTGCAATCGACCCGGCACGAATTTCCCGGCATGCAGAGCGTACAGGCTTGCAGTTGTGATTGATAGTCCCTCCAGATGACGCCGGCGGTTTGCAACAGGGACTGGTAAATCATCGTTCGGGCGGGCTCGGGCACCTCCATGAACACTTGCTGCTCGTGGTACCACGCAGTCGCGAAATCAGCGAGGTGCGCGAATGCCATATGGAGGTTCACCAGATGCCGGGTTGTTGGATCGGACTGCTGGATGTGCAGGGGTTTCGCAATCCGGTCGGCGGGCTGCCCGCCGCTGGCGACCGCCGCGACCAGACCCGGGTTGTCGGCGATGAAGTCGCGGAAGTCGCTCAGGTCCTCGCCGGTCTGGGTTTCGACGGCCGCAGCCGCTTCCAGGAGGGCGGCATCACTGAGATCGATCATCAAGGTGGAAGTATTGGACACACCGCTTCCGTCAACGGTCGCTTCCACGGAACTGGCATCGTCGGCCCAAATGAGCGTGGCCGCAACGCCCAGTCCGACGGACCGGGTGAGCCGCAGACGGTCGTCAAACGTTGCCTCAACGACGCCATCGGATGTCGCGACGACGATCCGCTCTGAGCCGAACGGGCCGCAGGCGTCGCCGATGCCGTCACCGTTAGCATCCGCCTGAACGGCATTGGTCGTGTCCGGGCAATTGTCACAGATGTTTCCGACGCCGTCACCGTCGAAATCGGCCTGGTCGGCATTGGCCTGTGCGACGCAATTGTCTGCAGCGTCGACCACGCCATCCCCGTCCCCATCTTTGTTAGGTGGGGCCTGTTGCGGCGGGTTGCAAGAGCCGCCCCCGAGCGGCCAGAGGACCAGGAGCAGGCCGACGCCCATGAACATTCGAAAGCACCAACGGATCGATCCCGATGATCGGCACGATTTCATGACTGACTCCTTGTGTGAGGGGATCGGATCATCAGAGCGGACGATACGAAATGGCCAAATCCGCCAACGTGTCAACAGCTAATGGGCGGCAACGGACGACCAGGAAGAGCCGCCGGTTGGTGACAAGAAAGGCCATGAGAACTCGATGAAGGCGTACCATACGATCGCGACGACTCTGCTGCAACGAAAGGCACGGTCATCCTTCGCCTCGCGCGGATGAAACCGTCGCAAGGGGTGTGCCATGCCGATAACGATGCAAAGAATAAATCTCACTCGGGCAGGGATTATTTGATTTATCGATGATTCAAGGGTCGTCGACGACCCAATCGAAGCGAGGCGTTCTGAGTTCTGCGCTGCGGGGTGAATCCCACCCTCGCCAAGCGGTAATTGGCGCAGTTGTTTGGGTCATTTGACACAGTGACCCATGCAGCTTCCAACGCTTAGGCATCCTGTTTCTTGATTTCATGGTTCTTGAATGCCTGAGGGCGTATTCGGTATGTGGTTTGCTGGCAATTCATCGTCGTTATGGCAGAGATGCCTTCCGTGTCGAGACCGCGCCTGCTTTGGGCCGAGAGATACCAACTATGAGCACTTGTCCCGTATGTCACCCTATTGGACAAAGAACAAAAGGGTCGTCGACGACCCAACTTGTCGGCCTGCTCCTGTCGCTCAGCATTGCGCCACTGTCGAACTGCGCTGGGGAGACGAGGGTCTCCAACCCGGACCCGGCTGTCCCCAGAGCGGCGAATGAGAAGAAACAAACGTCTGCCGCTCGATCCAGCCACAGCGGCTCCCAAGGGTCGTCGATGCCGTCGACGGCAACGACCCGACCCGCGGCGGAAGTCAACGTCGATAATGCCGCTCAGAGGACAAATGCTGTAAATCCCCAGCAACCGGAGCACGCATCGGGTGTGACTCCTCAAACTCAGCCCGAAGACCCGCAGGTCACACGCGGCAGTCAACTGTTCGCCAAATACTGCGTGATCTGCCACGGCGAGACCGGTGATGGCGCCGGCAAGTTCGCTTACCTGATGAATCCGCGGCCCAGGAACTTCCAGAAGGAGGCTTTCAAACTATATACCACGCAGAATCAAGTCCCCAGCGATGACGATTTGCTGCGGACCATCAGCCGGGGCATGCCGGGATCGGCGATGCCGCCCTGGGGGCACCTGCCGCGGACCGACCTCGACGCGCTGGTCCGGTTCGTGCGGCAGATCAAACGGCAGGCGGCGGAAACTGAATTGGGGCGGAAGGTGCAAGCGGGAGAGATGACGCAGGACGAGTTGGCCAAAGAAGTGGCTGATCGCTGCGAGCCCGGCCCGGCCATTGTCGTACCGCCCGAGCCGCCCTTCGACGAATTGCGCTGGTTCCGTGGGCGCCGGCTCTATCTGCTGTCGTGTGCATCCTGTCATGGCGTCGATGGCCGACCTGTGGCCTCAGAGGTCAAGCTGGATGAACAGGGCTATCCCGTTCCACCGCGATCATTTGTGGATGGCATTTACAAAGGCGGCAGCGAGGGACATCAACTCTACGTCCGCATCATGAAGGGGCTTCGCGGCACGCCCATGCCGTCGAATGAGGATTCGGTCAAAGGCGATGAAGCCTGGGACCTGATTCATTACGTGCAGTCGCTGACCCGTGCCGGCGCGCAGGAGCGGGCGCAGTTGCGGATGGGCACGATCGTGGCGCCGGCCGTGCAGGGCAAGCTGCCGGATGGGCCGCAGCGGAGCGAGTGGGACCAGAGCCGGCCCGTTTATGTAGCACTGACGCCCTTGTGGTGGACGGAGGATCGCATCGAGGGCCTGGTCGTGCAGGCGATGCACAACGAGACGGAAGTGGCTTTCCGTCTGTCGTGGATCGACGCAACGGAGGATACACGGGCGGTCAAGCAGAACGAGTTTCGTGACGGCGTTGCGATCCAATTCTCCTTGTCGCCTGATCCGCCCTTCTACATGGGCAGCGTCGGGGTGAAGGGCGGCGTGAACATCTGGTACTGGAAGGCCGACCGCCAGAAGGATCTGGAGGCCGGGCGGCAGGACATCGCCGACGCGCACCCCAACAGGGCTGTTGACCAATACCAACGCCATGACGCCGCACCGACAGAGGACAGCGGGACAGAGGCCGCCGACCCGGCGACGCTGCGATCGTATCTGATCTATCTGACTTCATGGGCCGCCGGCAATCTGGTGGCCAATCCGACGCTCAAGACCTCCGTGGAATGCCTGGTCGCACACGGCCCGGGAACCCTTTCGGGCAAGCCGCCCAACATGCAACTGATCGACGGAAAAGCGGTGTACGAACGCGGCGTCTGGTACGTGCAGATGCAGCGGAGTCTGGACCTTCCGGAGGAGCACGCTTCCGGTGAGGCGGACGAACGCGTTTTCAAACCCGGAGACTATCTGCCGGTGTCCTTTGCCGTCTGGAACGGCAGCGCCGGCGATCGCGATGGCAAGAAGAATATCAGTATCTGGCAGAAGCTGGTTATCGAGTGAAGTCCTGAATGGAGCGAGCCCATGTCGCAAACGGGTAGCGGTCCTACAAGACGGGACGTTCTGAAAACCACGAGTGTGCTGGCCGGTGCTTTTGGCTGGCCGCTGAAATCGCTGGCCTTTCGGCCGGAGATCGTCAATCCGCTCGGACAATATCCCGCGCGGGACTGGGAGAAGATCTACCGGGACCAGTACCGCTACGACGGCACCTTTAGTTGGGTGTGCTCGCCGAACGACACCCACGCCTGCCGCGTGCTGGCGTATACGCGGAACGGCGTGATCACGCGCATGGGTTCGCAATATGACTACGAGAGCTATTCCGATCTATACGGCAACAAGGCGACGGCGAACTGGAACCCGCGACAGTGTGCGAAGGGTTACACGTTCCACCGCATCGTGTACGGGCCCTACCGGCTCAAGCACCCGATCATCCGCCAGGGTTGGAAGGATTGGGCGGATGCCGGATTTCCCGAACTGACTCCCGAGAACAAGACCAAGTACAAGTTCGACAGCCGCGGCACCGACCAGCACATCCGCATCAAGTGGGACGAGGTGCTCAAGTACATCGCCAAGGCCTATGTGAACATCGCCAAACGCTACAGCGGCGAGGAAGGCGCCAAGCGTCTCCGCGAGCAGGGCTATCCCGAAGAGATGATCGCGGAGACAGGCGGCGCGGGGACACGCACGTTCAAGATGCGCGGCGGCATGGGGCTGCTCGGCGTGATCGGCAAGTACGGTATGTATCGGCTCAACAACGCGATGGCCCTGCTCGATGTTCACGTCCGCGGCGTGGAGCCGGAGCAGGCCAAGGCGGGCCGCAACTGGAGCAACTACACCTGGCACGGCGACCAGACGCCGGGTCAGCCGTGGGTGCACGGCTTGCAGAACTCGGACTGCGATTTCAACGACCTGCGGTTCAGCAAGCTGATCATCATGAACGGCAA
>CAYLLT010000058.1:0-37311 GCA_964384465.1 uncultured Planctomycetales bacterium
CGTGGTGGTCCCAGTCGCGATGATAGCACTGGATGAATCGCACGCCGCGTTCCGCCAGCCGCCGGGCGAGCAGGCAGTTGGCCGCGAATGATCCATCCGCCCCCTGCGTGCCGTAGAGATCGAGAATGCTCTTGGGTTCTTTCGAAAGGTCCATCAGCTCCGGCACGCTCGTCTGCATGCGGAACGCCATCTCATACTGTGCCACCCGCGTCGCGATCTCCGGGTCCTCGACGGTCTCCTCGTGCAGCTTGTTCAGTGCGGCCACGGCATCGACAACGTCGTGCTGCCGTTGCGGCGTCACGCCCGGCGGGCTGTTCACGTACAGCACCGGATCGCCGGTGGAGCGGAACTGCACACCCTGGTAGCGGCTGGGCAGGAAACCGCTGTGCCACTGCCGCGCCGCGATCGGCTGCGCCTGCCCGCCCTTGCCCAGCGACGTGAGCACCACGAAGCCCGGCAGGTCCTGGCTCTCGCTGCCCAGACCATACCACAGCCACGAGCCCATCGACGGCCGGCCGGAAATCGTCGTGCCCGTGTTCATGAAGGTGTGCGCCGGGTCGTGATTGATGGCTTCGGTGCGCATCGAGCGGACGATGCACAGCTCGTCGGCCACGGTGCCGATATGCGGGAACACTTCGGCCAGCTCCTGCCCGCTCTGTCCGAACTTCTTGAACTTGACTTGCGGCCCGTAGCAATTGAGCTTGGCCCCCTGGAGCTGCGCGATCGGCTGGCCCTTGGTGAACGACTCCGGCATGTCCTGCCCGTGGAGCTTGGCGAGCTGCGGCTTGTAGTCGAGCGTCTCCAGGTGAGAGGGCCCGCCCGCCATGTAGAGGTATATGATCCGTTTGGCCTTGGGGGCAAAGTGCAGCGGGTTGACGACGCCAAGCCCGCCGAGCGGATTGCCCGCCGCCGGCGCAGATGCCGGCGCACCGAGCAGCCGATCGTTCAGCAGCGACGCCAGCGCGATCGAGCCGATGCCCGTCGTCGCCTTGCCCAGAAATGTCCGCCGCGTCAGCCGCAGCGGCAGGTTGTCCCAATTCATGCGGATTACCTTCCACCATGTGGCACCGGCGTCTCGCCGGTGGTTGTGGCACGGGCGTCTCGCCCGTGCGGGGTAACGAATCGCCGCTCATCCCGATGTGCGATTCATAATGGCAGCTTCAATATCCTCTCGCTGAAGATCCGGATAAGACTGGAGAATACGATCGAAGTCGTACCCGGCCCGCAGCATGCTCAAGATGTTCCTGACCATGATGCGGGTCCCCCGAATGACAGGTTTTCCGCTGCAAATCTCGGGGGTCGCCTCGATTCTGTTCAGGAGATCGCTCATCGCTCTATTGTACCATGAGCCAGGCTAAAAGGGCCGCCGGTCTAGCTTCATGTAATCAGTCGCGCGTAACCAGCTCGTGTAGATTCAGGATCGTCCGGCACACAGAGGTATACGCCGCCAGTTCGGCTGTATCAATGCCCGGAGGGGCCGGCGAATCACCGACCTTCAGCAGGGCCTCTGCTGCCGCACGATCGGCCGCATATTCTTTCAGATGCTTCTCGAAAAGTTCGGCCAGCAGCTTCGCCTCCGCCGGCGTCGGATCGCGGTTCAGCGCCTGCTGGAACGCAAATCGTAATCGATCGGCGAACACGCTGCCGCCGCTGCGGATCACCCTGGCGGCAAACACGCGCGCGGCCTCGACGTACGTCGGATCATTCAGCAGCACCAGCGCCTGGAGCGGCGTGTTCGACCGCGGCCGATCAACGGTGCACTCCTCGCGGCTGGGCGCATCGAACGCCTTGAGGCTCGGATGCAGGAACATCCGCTGCCACCACGTGTACAGTCCGCGACGATACTGGTTCTCGCCCTTGTCCGCGGTGTAGTCGCGCAGCGGGAAGTTCAGATATTGATAATAGCCCGCCGGCTGGTACGGCCGGACGCTCGGGCCGAACATCTTCGGCGACAGTAAACCACTGATGAACAGCGCATTGTCGCGGACCATCTCCGCGTCGATCCGGTAACGTCCCTGGCGCGCTAGCAACTGGTTCTGCGGATCGCGCTGATTCACCTCATGCGAGCCCTTCGATGTCTGCCGATACGTGCGCGACGTCACCATCAGCCGGATCATCCGCCTGACGTCCCAGCCGCTCTCGCGGAACTCGGTCGCCAGCCAGTCGAGCAGTTCCGGATGCGTCGGCCACGCGCCCTGTGCGCCAAAGTCGTCCAGCGACTTTACGATGCCCTGCCCGAAAAAGAGGTACCACAACCGGTTCACAAACACGCGCGCGACCAGCGGGTTCTCCGGCGAGATCATCCAGTTGGCCAGGTCGAGCCGGTTGAGCCGCCGGTCCTTGACGTTGATCGCCGGCAGAAACTCCGGCACGGCCGGCTGCACGATCGGCCCCGAATCATCCATCCAGTTGCCGCGCGGCAGGATGTGGATGGGCCGCGGCTCCGTGACCATCGACACCAGCATGGTCGCCACGCCACTCTCGACGCCGCCCCGCTGAGTACGAAGCTCGGTCAGCCGATCGCGCACGTCCTTGAGCAACGGCGTGATGTTGTGGAAGTGGTCCGTAAGCACCTTCTTTTGCGCCGGCGTGCGCTTGGCCGATTCAACGGCGAGGATCTCGCGGATGTTCTGCGGGATATCCGCCGGGCCGTTGGAGACCGACGGTTTCGGGTCCGTCGTGACCGAAATGCGGAACATGCCCAGCAGATGCCCCGTGCCGTAATCGTGCTCCAGCTCGAACGTCAGCAGCGTCCCGCCCGCAAATCCGAGCGGCTCCTTCGTCTCGAAAATCGCATTGTGCGGCTGGCCGGCCTGCGGAAGGATCGCCCAGCCGGTTTCCGGCTTGCCATCGATCGCACCGGCCACCGGGTAGTCATTCTGGCTGAAGTCTGCGGAGGCATTTACCAGCGGCACGCGCACCACCTGCGCCGGATCGCCGGCCGGCGTGGCGGTGCAGCGGAACTCGTTGAGCACGAAATTGCCGTTGTCGAACCGGCCCGGGCCATTCTTGGGCAACGTGGCGTCGGTCAGCGCCTCCAGACGGATGCCGGTGATGCCGGTCAGCTCCGTGCGTACGGTAACAGCATAAGTGTCGCGGTCCGGCCGCGTACCCACTGAGATGATCGACACCGACGGATGCCGGATCAGTGTCGCCCCGCCCTGGGACGTGTAGATGAGCGGATCGAGCACCGTCCAGTTGATGTTTTTCTTGGATGTCGCCTGCTTCTCCCATTCCGCCAGCGCCGCGGTCAGCTCCGGCGTGTCCGCGTTGAATTTCTGCTCGAACGGCGCGATCCGCCGATCCAGCCGTTGAAGCTCCGCCGTCTGCGACCCCGTCGGCAACCGGATGCCAGGCGGCTGCTCGCCCACCGCGATTTCCTGAAGGTCCGCAAAGAACGCCCCGAACGAATAAAAATCCTTCGTCAGATACGGGTCAAACTTGTGATTGTGGCACTCGCAACACCCCATCGTGCCCGCGAAGAAGGTCACGGAAGTATTGCGAACCCGATCCGCGAAATACTTGGCGGTGTATTCCTTGGGCTGCGCGCCGCCCTCGCGCGTGGTCATGTTCAGCCGGTTGTAGCCCGACGCGATCCGTTGCTCCGGGCCGGTGTTGGGCAGCAGGTCGCCCGCGAGCTGCTCCTGCACGAACACGTCGTACGGCTTGTTATCGTTAAACGCGTTGATCACATAATCACGGTACGGCCAAACGACCTGATCGTTGTCGCCGTGAATTCCGGTTGTGTCAGCGAACCGCACGACATCCAGCCAGTACGCGGCCATCCGCTCGCCGAACTGCGGCGCCGCCAGCAGCCGCTCGACCTGCTTCTCATATGCATCCGCCGATTTGTCTTCCGCGAATGCTTTCACCTGCTCCGGCGTGGGCGGCAGGCCGTTCAGATCGAACGACAACCGCCGCAGCAATGTGCGCCGATCCGCCTCCGGTGAATGCGCGACGCCCTCGGAATCGAGCCGCGCCTCGATGAAATTGTCCACGGGATTTTTTGGATAAGCGGCGTCCTTGACCTGCGGCACCGCCGGCCGCGCCGGCTTGATATAGGCCCAGTGCTGATCGTACTCGGCGCCCTGCTCGATCCAGCGCTTCAGCAGTTCCTTCTGCTCGGCGGTGAGCTTTTTGCCCGTCTTGACCGGCGGCATGATGTCCAACTCGTCGGTGGTGTTGATCCGTTCGATCAGCGCACTCTTGCCGGCATCGCCGGGCATCACCGCATGCCGCCCGCCGCGCCGCTCGGCGACGGCCGCCTCGCGCACATCCAGCCGCAGCTTGGCCTTGCGGTTCCCCTCGTCCGGACCATGGCAGGCAAAGCAGTTGTTGGACAGGATCGGCTTGATGTCGCGGCTGTAGTGCAGCTTCGCATCCGCCGCCCACGTTGAGGGTACGGCCGCCCAACCCGCCAGTAGTCCCAGAATGAATCCGCGGCGTTTACCGTTCACAAAAGAGCTCTCTTCCGAAGGCCGACAATATCCGACGTAATGTCGCGGCTGCGGGAGTCAGTGTACCACGATTTGAACGCGGAGCGAGCCGCGGGATTCAGGCCCCAGCCGGCCGGGCACCCGCTGGAACGCAATGGTATGCGGACGAATTGTCCTGTGGGCTTATCGCGGGCCCCGGTCCCTGCCCCACGGCATTTGAATGCCGCGCTCTTCCGCTCGTTTGTGAATCGCACTGAAATACGCCATCCGCCGCGCTGTTTTGTCCGGGTCGCGCGATTCGGTCCGCATCTTGCGCTGTTCGCGGGTCGAGCCGCCTCCGCGCCCCCATCCGCGGCCGCCATCCGGACCGCGAGCACCGCCGGTGCCGGCGGGACCGGCCTGAGCAGCGGCGCCGCCCGCACCGTTCGTGCCGCCCGCGGACGCCTGGCTTTGACCCGCGCTGCGAGCCTGCCTTTCCCGATCGCGCTCGGCCCGACGCTGCTCCCATTCCTTCATGTGCACCTGCATCTCATCCAGATGCCGATCGATGATGGCCGCTCGCTGCGCCGGTGCGGCGGCGAAGTATTCATCCATTCGTTGATCCATGCGCACCTCCATCGCGTCATGGACATTGTCCCATATTTGATGCCGCTGCTCCTCGGTCAGGTCTTTGCGATCCATCGCCTGACGCGCTTTCTCGAAGACCTTGCCCGGATCGGACTCGGCCTTGAGCGCATCGGCGGACAACTCCCTGGGCAGCGCCGCCTTCTTATTCTTCGTCAAAACGGTGAAGCCCCACACGCCGCTACCCAGTGCCAGAATCCCGGCCAATGCAAACAGCGCCCGGCGGCTTCGCAGAAAATCAGCAGACATGTTCCAACTCCTAATTCTCGTAGTCGCTCACGTGCCCGTCGATGTAAACGTACCGGCGGGCGCCGATGGTGCCCTTCTTGCCATGAAAATTGTCGTAGTCATTCGCGAACCAGACGGTGGCCGGAGCGACCCTGGTCTGAACTGACTCCTGTTGCCGCATCCAAAAGGGGCGCCGGCCCACGACCTGGCCGAACTCCGTCGGCGTCAGGCCGGCCAGCGTCACGCGGTAGGCGTAGCTGGATCGTTCCGATTGATAGAAGCTCAACCCGGTATTCGGAGGTGGCCGATCGTCGCGGCCCTCAACCGCACCCGGCCGGTCGTTCGGACAATGCAAGGCCTCGAGATTTCCCTTGAGTTGCCGCTTCAGCACGTCGGCCAGATATATGGGCTGGGCGGTCGTGAGCGGTGCCGGATCGATCGACGGCATAAAAGACACATGCGGCATGCGATCCCGGCTGTCCTGCATGTACGAGATCATCGCGATACCGACCTGGTGGAGCTGCGTCGCGCAACTTGCTCGCCGCGCCTGGGCGCGGGCCCTGGACAGCGAAGGGACCAGGATCGCAATCAAGAGCGCAATAATGGCGACGACGACCAAGACCTCGATCAAGGTGAACGCGGACTTCCGCTTCATGATGAAAACCCCCGATGAGAATGGCGACGCAGCAGCAAGAACCCTCGTCCGAGGGTTCAGGACGTGCCCGGTGATGTGCCGGTCCGGCCTCTCTGCCGGCCGGGCTCATGTTCACGATCGCCTTGATGGTGCTCGCGCCCGCCCCGTTCCCAATGTCGGCGCTCCAGCATCTTCTCGTACTTGACGCGCTGCTCGGGCGTCAGGATTTGTTTGGTACGCTCGACCTTGGTTTCAAACGAACGGCGCCACTCGCCCTCCAGGGCGGCGGTCTGCTCGGCGTGCTTTTTCATGATCTCGTCGTAGCGCGGTTGATCCTCGGGCCGGATCAGCGCGGCGATGGCCTCATCGCGCTCCCGGTATATCTGGCGGCGTTCTTCCCAGCCTCGACCTCCGCCGCGGCCCGTCTCCGACCAGATCTTCTTCAGTTGCTCCTGTTGTTCCGCGCTCAAGCCCAGATCGGCGGCCAGCCCGCTCTCGCAACGCTTGGGGCCGTCAAGCGACGGAGCCACCGCCTGATACGACTCGATCCCCACCGTCAAGCCGGCCGCAAAAGCCACGAGAAAACAGATAATGACAATGGTTCTGGTCATCTCGAATCACCATTCAGTTCATCAGCCATCCACTGCGCCACCTGCAGCGTTTCGGAACCGTTCTCTTCATGAAGGTCCGTCGCGGGCATCATCGCGGCGATTTCCCAGGGCTCGGGCGAGCCGGTCATCTCGTGGCGGCCGCCGGGCCACGTCAGCAGCGCTCCGAGCAGCACTGCGGCGGCGGCGCCCGTCAACCAGCCGGCCAGCCGAAGTACATTACGATCCCGCGCCGCGCGGCATCGCTCCGCGAGATCTGCGATGAAGTGTCGCGATGCATCCGGCCGCCCCGCCCCGGCCAGCAGTGCCGACAAACTGGACAGCTCCCGCAGAAGCCCGCGGCACTCCGCGCACTCGCCGAGATGCGCCTCCATCGCCAACCGCTCGGCGGACGCCAGTTCGCCGTCGTGATAACCATGTACTCGATTAGCCTGATCGCACCCCATAGTTCTTCCCGCACATGCAGATTAAATATCTACATATACCCCTTGAAGCGCTGACGAAGCTCCTCGCGTGCTCGATGGAGCCGTGACTCCACCGTCCCCCGCGGGACCCCCAGCACCGTTGCGATCTCCGCGTAAGTCATCCCCTCGACTTCCCGGAGCACGATAACCGCACGGTGCTCACGGGACAGCGTTCGCAGCATGATCGCCAGATCCAACCGGGCATCAACCCCGGTAAAAAACCCCGCGGAACCCGGAGGCCGCTCGGCCGCCTCGCCGGCAGCCGTAGCATCCAGCGATCGATGTCCACCTTTTCGCCGGCGCCACCGCCGGAGCATGCCGGCCCGCCGAACGAGGATCTGGACCAGCCACGTGCGGACAGAAGCCTCACCCCGGAAACGGCTCCTGAGCACGCCGGTGAACGTTTCCTGGACTAGATCCTCGGCATCGGCGGTATTGCCGGCAAGCCCGTGCGCGATGCCATAAAGGTATCGCGCGTGACGATCGATCAGCGCTTGGAACGCCACCTCATCCCCGCTGGCGATCTGTCGCACCAGTTCGTCGTCGTCAGCCACCGGGAACGCCCCAGTCGGCACCCACGGCGCCGCGTTGCCTGTACTGTTGCCGATCCGGGCGGTATTCTTCCATGAAAATCCCTTTGTTTTGCGGCCAAACCGGACTGAATCGTACCTGAAAGTTGGACGATAGCACGGTGGCGCTCTGCCGCGGGGGAGGATCTATGTCCGGTCAATACGATCTTATTGTTATCGGGTCCGGGCCGGCCGGCCAGAAGGGGGCGATCAACGCCGCCAAGTTCGGCAAACGCGTGGCCCTCATCGAGCAACGCGACCTGCTCGGCGGCGTCTGCATCAACACCGGCACCATCCCCTCCAAGGCCCTCCGCGAGTCCGTCCTGCACCTGACCGGTTACCGGCTGCGATCCTTCTACGGCTCCAGCTACACCGTCAAGCAGCGCATCACCATGCGCGACCTCATGTTCCGCTGCGACCAGATCGTGCGCAACGAGGTGGACGTCCTCCATGCCCAGATGGACCGCAACGAGGTGGAGCTGCTCACCGGCCGCGCGTCGTTCATCGATCCTCACACGATCCGCCTGTGCACCGCCGCCAACCAGGCCGATATCACCGGCGAACGCATCCTGCTGGCCGTCGGCACCGTCCCGGCCCGGCCGGATTTTGTTCCCTTCCGCCCCGGCATGGTGATCGATAGCGACGGCCTGTTGAAGCTGGAAGAGCTGCCCCGTTCGATGCTCATCGTGGGCGGCGGCGTCATCGGCGTCGAATACGCGTGCATGCTCCAGGCCGTCGGCGTCAAAGTCACCCTCATCGAGCGCCGGCCGAGGATCCTCGAATTCCTCGACGATGAAATCGCCGAAGCCCTCCAGTATCACATGCGCAGCAGCGGCATCCGCCTGCGGCTGAATGAGAGCGTCGCCGATATCCGCATCGAGGGCGACCTGGTCAGCGCCCGGCTCGAAAGCGGAAAGAAACTGACCGCCACCACGCTGCTCTACGTGGTCGGCCGCCAGGGCGCCACCGCCAACCTGCGGCTCGAAACCACCGGCCTGACCGCCGACGATCGCGGCCGGCTGGTCGTCAACGAACATTATCAGACCGCCGTACCGCATATCTACGCCGCCGGCGATGTCATCGGCTTCCCCTCGCTCGCCGCCACCTCCATGGAGCAGGGCCGCCTGGCCACCTGCCACGCCTTCGGGATCGACTGCGTATCATGCCCGCAGCACTTCCCCTACGGCATCTACGCCATCCCCGAAATCTCCATGGTCGGCCGCAATGAAGCCGAATTGACCCGGTCAAACGTACCCTATGAAGTCGGGATCGCCCGCTACCGCGAAATCGCCCGCGGCCAGATCATTGGCGACAATGCCGGCATGCTCAAGCTGATCTTCCATCAGGAGACCCGAAAGCTCCTGGGCGTGCATATCCTCGGCGAGGGGGCTACGGAGCTGGTGCACATCGGTCAGGCCGTCCTGGCCCTGGGCGGCACCATCGATTACTTCGTGGATAACGTCTTCAACTATCCCACCCTGGCCGAGTGCTACAAGGTTGCCGGCCTGGATGGCGTCAACCGATTGAGCACCACCCGGAACGCGCGCGCGTCATGCGAATCGCAGGCGCCAATCAACGCGCCGCTCCTCCCGGCATAGACACGAATCATTCGATCCACCGCGCACATTCTGCATCGTCTCGCGCAGCCTTTGCGCAAATTGCGAATCCACTTCAGCGGCCGGGCATTCACCGTCGATAAGTTTCGTGTTATCGGACAAAGCGCCCGGCACGTCGGCGGAATGTCCTTTCGATAATGCAATTTTCGAGGGATTGGCCCGCCGCACTACCGATAATTAAATCCGGCCCGGCTGGATTCCCGCCGGGGCGAGTTGGAGATCGGCGGAATACCGGCTTGGCGTTCAAGGTGGTCCAGGAACTGGACGAAGTTAGAGGTGTCCCGCGTCCGCGAAAATCCGCGGCCGGAGCCTCCCGTAGGTCCCGCCTGCCGGGCGGGACACGAGGGGGCGACCGGGAACAGAGAAATGGTGCTCGATCACGGATGATCGCAACCGGTCCCCGATCCGCTGTTGGAGAAGCGGGCCCGCCGCGGAGGCGCGGGGGCCGGGGCAGCAGAGGGCTCAGGCGCTTCGGCGCCGCCGCCATTTTGATCTGCTGCCAGGCATGGGGTTGTTCGCAAAACAAGGACCGGCCGGAACAGCGGGTCAACAGCCCGTTCGCATGGGGCACGACGATCGCGGTCGCTCCCGCACTGAACTTCAGCGGGAGCCCGGCGTTCGATCCGGTCAAAGTCGCCGACGCGATGGCCAGTGAGCTGGCGAGCGTTGACGGTATCCGGGTCATTGGCGTCACGCGGGTGTTGGCCGTCCTGGCGGAGCAAGGAATTGATCAGATTCAGTCGCCGGCACACGCCCTCCAGGTCTGCGACCGGCTCGGTGCGGACATCATCCTGGTGTTCGCGGTCACCGAGTACGACGCGTACAAGCCGATCGTCGGCCTCGCCGCTCAGTTGTACGGCCGCCGATCGAAGACTGCCGGCGACAAAATCGCCGGCTCAGCGGACGGACGGCCGTTTCCGGCGAGCGAACGAGCGGACCCGCGGCCATGGACTGAGGCCCAGCGGGTGTTTAACGGTCTGCACGATCGCGTGCAGAAGAGCGTGCAGGAATACGCCGATCAACGCGGGGAGCACGAAACTCCCTACGGGTGGCGGAAATACCTGGCCAGTCAGGAGTGGTACGTGCGGTTCTGCTGTTTTTCGATCATCCGGGAGCTGATGGAGCAGGCCCCCGAACGTGCGGTTGTCGAATCGGCCGCCCATGAGGAGCACGGATCATGAATCTGGTTCGGCAACTGTCACTGGTGAAGGCAAAGCATCGGTATGTGTTCCGCTATCCCGCGGGTCACGAAGCGGACATCATCGCCGCTTTTGCCGCGATGGCCGAGGACGCCGAACAGGAATTCGATTGGTTTGATGCGGCGGTGCTCAGCTACCAGATGGGCCGCCGACTCGAGATGGACCTCGAGGAAGTCAAGAGTGAAGTCTAGTTGATCGCGGATAACGCCGGATCACGGATTGTTGAATTCAATTCGCAATCCGAAATCCGAAATCCGCAATGCCCGAAGAGCCAGGTTGCTTTCTAAAACATTCGCCGGCGGTGTCACGAGATCATGAACGATAACATGCTGATTGACGAGTTTTTGAACTACCTGAGGTTTGAGCGGCATTTCTCTCCGCACACCGCCAAGTGCTACGCCGCCGATCTGCGCCAGTTCTGCGAATTCATGGACACGGGGGGCACGGCGCCCGTCGAGTCGCATCGCGGAAACGGGCTGGGCTTCAGCTCGCAGAGCGGCGGAGGCGTCGCCACCGCGCCTGTGCGGGCAGCCGCGCCGCCGCGCGAACAGATCGACAGCCATGGCGGAGGCCTGCTCGCCGTCGATACCGAGGAGGTCCGGCGATTCCTCGCCTTCCTCCGCGACCGGCAGTATTGCAAGAGCACCACCGCCCGCAAGCTGGCCACGCTCCGCAGCTTCTACAAATTCTGTTTGAAGCGCGGCCACGTTCAGGCGAACCCGCTCGCGGCCATCCGCACACCCAAGCAGGACAAGCGCCTGCCGAAGTTCCTGGAAGAGGAACAGATCCGCAAGCTGCTGGAAACGCCCGACGTGGCCACGTTGCTCGGCGCCCGCGACCGGGCCATGCTCGAAACGATGTACTCGACCGGCGTCCGCGTGAGCGAGCTGGTTGATCTGAACCTTCAGGATGTCGATTTTGTCGGTGAAGCCCTGCACATCCGCGGCAAGGGCAAGAAGGAGCGCATCACACCGATCGCTCCGACCGCGCTGGCCTGGATCCGCCGCTACATGGACATGCGCCGCGCCGATCCGCGGGCCGCCAGCTTCAACCAGCAGGCCGTCTTCGTGAACAAGCACGGCCAGCGGCTCAGCACGCGGAGCGTCCGCCGCAAACTCGATAAATATCTCGCGCTGGCCGGCCTCGATCCATCCATCAGCCCGCACACGCTGCGTCACAGCTTCGCCACGCACATGCTCAACCGCGGCGCCGACCTGCGCAGCGTGCAGGAGCTGCTGGGCCACCAGTCGCTTTCAACAACGCAGATCTACACCCACGTAACCACCGCCCGCATGAAGCAGGCCTACGACGACGCCCACCCGCGGGCATAACCGTGGTACCACTGCTTTCAAGCAGTGTGGGCATATCTGAATTTCGAGCCTGGGAGGTATGAGAGGCGCCGCAAGACGCCTCTCTTTTTCTTTGCGCACGGAAAAGGACGACCGTCGAACTTCCGGATACATCACCGGTAGAGCGTCCCCCGAATTCACCGGCCGGGTCAGCGCCAGCCGATGCGGGTTCCCTTGACCCATTCGACGTGGGTGTCGGCGAAAATGGCGTTGCTGCCACCGCCCTGACTGCCGCGGTGACTGCCCACGTTGTAGCGGAGGTTGCCCAGGGCCAGGTGCTCTCCCATGGCGCACCAGGCGACGGTAAAATCGGACAGACTGGCCAACTCCACCGCACGTGCTTCGGCGATAGTCCAGCGGCGGTGATAGCGGTGGAAGAACGGGTTGTCCGGACGGTTATCATCCCAACGGTTCTGACCCGGGAGCAGCGCAGCATTCGGATCGGCCAGCCTGTTCCACGTCAGCGCGGAATACTTCACGACACCGTCGGTAGAGGAGCCGCCGGGAAACGGCTGTAATCTCGTGTTGCGGACGATGAGATCGGCCCAGAGCCAGGTGTGATAGCTGTCGAATCGGCCGCGCGTCTCGACGTATTGGGTGTTGGTCGTCGGATCCGTCCGCTGAATCTCTTCTCCATCGCCCTTCCCGCGTTGAAACGGGCAAGCGTAGTACTCGGGCATCATCCGGTTCTCGAATTCATCCCTGAGCATGCAGCCCTGTACACCACCCCAATTCACTTCCGGGTCGAAGTATCTGCCAGGCACGGTTTTGGACACCGTGTAACGCATGTTCCTGGTGCCGCGGTCGTACATGCGCAGGGCCACCGACAGCCAGTTGCCCTTGGCCGGCGTGTGGTGGCCGGCCGGATTCGGCCGGTGCCGGGGGTCGCCATTGGCGTAGTAGTTGAACATGATCGGGACGTACTGTTGGTGGTCGTGGCGGTACATCTCGATGACATTGGCGATCTGCTTGCAGTTGGCCTTGCACACGGTGATTTTGGCTTGCTCGCGGGCCCGGCTCAGTGAGGGTAACAAGACGGCGATCAGCAGGGCGATGATCGCAACCACGACCAGCACCTCGATAAGTGTGAACCCCCGAGGTGCGTACACGCTCCTGGTACAACGCCGCTCAACCTTCGGGTGCATGCCACGCCCTCGCCGGACATCATCGCCCATCTTATTATACGTCGAAGACCGATCCGCACGCAAAACTCAACCGGCCAGGCTCCCTGCCCCCTCGTATATGTTGTGCGGACCGGGTGCATATGGAGTGCGTCGCCGGCGGCGGCGCTTTGGCTTGCGGCGAAGTTGTAGTAGGGTGGGTTTGTGTCGGCCCGGACCCGCCTGCACCACGGTGGGCGGCGATCTTTCGCTCGGCGGGATTCTCGCATGAGCCAACGATGCGTGATATAATCAGCCGCATGGGTGCAACCGCCGACCATCGAATATTCGACGAGATGCTCGATCCGGTAGGTGAATGCTTGACTCCCGCTGTCGCGGCGCGCATCGCCGCGCTGCGCGCCGACCCGCAAACACAACACCGCCTGGACGCGCTGGCCGAGAAGAACTCGGAGGGGACGCTCACGCCGCGGGAAAACGCCGAGTACGCGGCATACGTCGAGGCCCTCGACGTGATCGCGATTCTACAGGCCAAGGCACGCAAGGCACTGAAAACGGCGGGGCGCTCGAAGTGACTCCCGCGTCGCGCGAAGCGGTGCGCAAGCGGGCACGCGAACGATGCGAGTATTGCCGGATTCGCCAGATCGATGTTCCGTTCCTGAAGCACCAGGTCGAGCACGTCATCCCGCGTCAGCACGGCGGCGGTGACCAGCTCGCCAATCTCGCACTCGCCTGCTACCGCTGCAACAAGTTCAAAGGCCCCAACCTGTCCGCGTTCGACCCGCGTACCGGAAAACTGGTTCGATTGTTCAATCCCCGGCGGCAGCGCTGGCTGGATCACTTTTCCGTTCGGGGCGTCCTCATCCTTGGCCGCACGGCAACCGGCCGCGCTACGGTTGAATTACTTCGCATGAATGCAACAAAACGACAAAGCCTGAGGCGCGAAGCAGGCCGGTAGCCGTCTCCTATTCTCATCAGGGAAATTCTACTTTTTTGCGGCGCTCCGCGGTGAGGGGATCCCCCGCGCGGAACACCCGGTGTGTTCTTAACCGATTGGCGCGGAGCGCGTGCTCCGCCAGGGGGCAATGAACATGCCGGAAGAAGCGCCACGACGGAACGAACCCGTGCAAACCCGTTTTAATGCCCCGCCACGCGGGTTCGAGCAGGTTCGACACGGCTTCGATCGAGCCTTCCAGCCCGACGCCATCGGGAACAACCGGGGACCTGGTTCTCTTCCCGCCGGCTTCGCGTTCATGGCCTTGTTGGGTACAGTGTCCCCGAACCTGAAAACCGGAGGCCCGTCTATGCGTCGGATGTACCCATTCGCTCTTCTCTTCGGTTGCATGATCCTCGCCGGCGGTTGCGCATCCGCCGGGGCTCGCACCGATCCGCAACGCATTCTTCTCATCTCGATCGACGGTCTGCGCGCGGACTACCTCGTCGAGGCCGATCGCTACGGCCTGAAGATTCCCACGCTGCGGGGGTTGATGTCCGGCGGCGTCACCGCCCGACGCATGATCGGCGTCTTCCCCACCGTCACCTATCCCTCGCACGTTACGATCCTCACCGGCAACACGCCCGCCCGGCACGGCATCCTCAGCAACGAGGAGTTCAAGCCGATGGCGGAGGGAAAACTCGACTGGTATTACTCCGCCAAGCTGATTCGCTGCCCGACGCTGACGGATGTGTTCGCCGATGCCGGCCGATCCACCGCCGCCGTCGGCTGGCCGGTGACGGTCGATGCCCGCATCGACAACAACGTGCCCGAGAAATGGGACGCCGCAGATTTCAACGGCACGTTCATCGCCCGCTCGCGCGAGGCATCAACGCCCGGACTCGTCGACGCCGCCGAAAAACGATTCGGATTCACGTTCGACATCAAAAAGTTGGACGAGCACAGAAACCTGATCGCGCAACACATCGTGCTGACGCATCCGCCGGACCTGCTGCTGATCCACTACGACGATCTCGACAAGAAGCAGCACTCGCTCGGCCCGTGCGTTCCGGAAGTCTTCGCGGTTCTCGAGAAGATCGACGCGCTCATCGGCGAACTGCTGGAAACGTATCAGGATGTAGCGGTCCCGGCGCGCCGGGATGGCCGCCGACGCCGGCCGCAGGGGGACGGCGCTGCGACCTCACAATCCGCAATTCGCAATCCGAAATCCGCAATCACGCCCCTGCCCGCCGGCCTCATCGTCTGCGTCGTCTCCGATCACGGTTTTGAACGGGTCGATCGCGATTTCCGCCCGAACGTCGTGCTGAGGGAAGCGGGCCTGATCGACTACGACGCCAAGAGCAAAAAGGTCCGCGGCTGGCGCGCCAAAGCCTGGCTCGCGGGCGCGGCGGCCGCCATCATGCTCGCCGATCCGAAGGACACCGCTTCGCGCGACCGCGCCCGCGCAGCGCTGGCCAACTATACCGGCAAGCCGGATTCCCCGATCGTTAAGATCGTCGAACCCGACGAGATCCGCCGCCTCGGCTCGAACCCCGATGCCGCTTTCATGATCGATGCCGGTCCGGGCTTCACGTTCAGCCGGTCGATCACCGGCGAGGCGATCGGCAAGGCCATAGTGCACGGCATGCATGGCCAGATGCCCGACCGCCCGGAAATGGCCGCCGCTTTCGTGATCGCCGGGCCTGGTATTCCGCACGGGAAGATGCTCGAACGGGTCCGCATGATCGACGTGGCCCCAACGCTTGCGCGCCTCGCCGGCTTGTCGCTGCCCGGCGCGGAAGGCGAGCCGATCCAAGACGCTCTCCCGACGACGCAGTTAAACTCTCGGTGAGTTCCGTGGTGAATCTAAGAGGGTGTTTGAGAAGGGCAAGAACCATCCGAGCCGCGACCGTGAGGGAGCGGGGTTTCCGCCATCGGCCCCACCGCTCCCTCACGGTCGCGGCTCGGAAAATGCTTCTCAAACACCCTCTAAGGCGAGAAGTTCGTGCGGATGATGAGCGTGGCCAGATTCTGACCACCGGTACCGGCGCCGGTCTGGTTCAGGTCCACAACCAGGAACTGGACCGTTTTGCCGCAAGTGACACCGCCCGGCTCGTCACGGTAGATCGGCCCGTTCCGGTCATCGGGCGCGGTCACCGGGTTGCCCGTGATGTCCGACACGGAGGCGCCGAGCGTCTTCACATCTTCGCAGCGGATACGCGTCAGCACCGACTGGTTGGGCGCCAGCGTCACCGTCTGCAAGCCGTTCACCGGAAACTGGTTGACCGTCAGGAAGATCTCCGTGCGGTCGAGCAGGCAGTCGCCGGTCGCCCGGCCCGGGCATGGACAGACGCAGGCGGTCGTCGCATTCGGGTTCGTACAGCACGAAAAGTCCGGCGGATCGGGGAACTGATTGTTCGGATCGAACCCGTTATGAACGTACAACGCCATCTGCACCGGGACGGTTGAACCGTTGGCCAGGTTGACGCAAACGAACCCGGAGATGCACCCCGGCACAGCCCCCTGAACCAGGCCGTTATTGTCCGGAATCACCGCCACCAGAACGGGATTGTTCGGCGGAGGACAACTGGCGCCGATAAAGATCGGAAACGCTCCACAGGCCAGGAGGATGATGGCGGTCAGACATCGACGCGGACTCATCGTATGCTCCAATCCAATCGCGGCATCAGGGCGTACTGCCGCTCGCGAAGCCGGCCAGCCCGTTCGTGAGCAGCAGCAGCCGCGCTACTGCGAAGGTATCCTCCCGGCTGAACGGCCCCTGCTGCGTACTCCCGTCGAGCACTCCGGTATCGACGTGGATGGCCGTCGGCGATCGCGTATCGGCGACCAGGTGGAAGATGATAGTGTCGCCCTTTTTGAGGTCTTGTCCAGCGACCAACGCCGGCTGACCGAATGGCACCTGGATCGTCAGCCCGTCCGGGAAGGTGCCCACGATACTGGGCGCAAATGGGTTATCGAGGTTCCCGATGGCGATCCTCAGGAACGGATACGGGACCAATGTTCCCGCCGTGCGGCTCAGGGGATCGAGATCAGTAAAGAAGTAGGAGGAGGGAGTGCTTCGCCCCTCGTCCACATTGATCTGCAAATCGACGGTGGCCAGCGTATCGTTGATCACGGTTGCGAGCACGAAGGGCTGGTCGCCGGGCGCCAGCGGGTACAGGCGACCAGTCGTCGAGTTCACCAGGTTCGGATTCAGGCAACCCAGCGACAGCAGCAATGAACCCGCCGCGAATGACCATAGCGACAAGCGAACACATCCCCCCGGCTTGTTGCGGCTTTCGGTTTTCGACTTACGACTTACGACTTTCATGCTAATTGACCCGTACCGAAAAGACCGGGGGGTTCCCGGTGGCCGTGACAGAGACCACATTTCCACAATTGACGCTTTGTCCGATGGTCAACGGCCCCAGGTTGCTCGGCACGACGTTGGTCCCCCCCACGGACGAAAAACCGAAGTCGACAAACTGAATCGTGACCACATCGCAATCCTGAGCCAGCGCGTAGAAGCCCAATGCGCCCGTCGTCAACGTCCACTTCTTGCGTCCGCCGTTCTGTTTAACGATATCAACGTTGGCCACAATGCTGCTCGTGCTCTGGTTCATCAGCATGATAAGGATGTACCCGTCCGGGGCATCCACGCCGGGGATCGAGCCGCCGTTCACCGTGCCGGTGAGCGCGGGATTGAGCACCCCGCAACCGGTCACCAGAAGGCCCAGGCCGCAAAGTCCAAGCCGAGACGCCCGAGCGGCGGGTGAACCATACCGAAATAGCATCAGGAAGGGCCTCCAAGGGAGGGCGGCATATCCCCGGCAACAACTTACCGCCGGAGGGGACTCGGAGTGATACTACGGAACACCACGTGGGTCAAGCAAGGGGAAGCGTTAACCGCAACCGTTATCCGCGACCAAAGGGGAGAGCGGTTTCCGTGTCCGCGGCCGCTTGATAAAATCCGCCCCGTTTACCTGCATTACTAAGAACCCACCACGCAAGTGGTGGGCCCGTCCCCGCACTTGCGTGCGGGGTTCTGATCCACCAGATGCGAAAGGGGTTTGGAAGGGGTTTGGATATGGCAAAAATGCGGTTGGCTTCACGGCGGCAGTTTCTGCGCACCGGGGTCGGGGCGGCGACGGCAGCCCTATGTGGCACCGGCGTCTCGCCGGTGTTTTTGCGGGCGCAGCAGGGCCGGCCGGCCAAGACGATACGCTGCGGCATGATCGGCGTGGGCGGCCGCGGGTCGGGCGTGCTTGCCGCCATCCACAAATCGCCCGGCGTGCGCGTCACCGCCTTGTGCGATATCGATAACGGCCGGCTCCAGGCGGCGGCCAAAACCGTCGAAGAGAACAAGCCCCGGCTCTTCGGCGACTACCGCAAGATGCTCGACCACCGCGAGCTCGACGCGGTGTTTGTCGAAACCCCTTGTTACCTCCATAAAGAGATGATCGTGGCGGTGCTGGCTTCGGGCCGGCACTGTTACGCCGAAAAGCCGATGGCCCTCACGGTGCCCGATCTCGACGCGGTCGTCCGCGCCACGGCACACAACAGAATGGTCTTCCAGATCGGCACGCAACTCCGTTACGCCTCCCCGTGGAAGCCGGCCATCGCGGCCATTCACTCCGGCGTCATCGGCAAGCCCATCCTCATCCGCGCCCATCGCCACTACGCCGGCGACGTCCCGCATGACCACACCTGGGTCTTCTTCCGCAAACAGTCCGGCGACCCCATCTGTGAGCAGGCGGTCCACGAGTTCGACATCTTCAACGCCGTCTTCCAGGCAACTCCCGTGCGGGCGTCGGGATTCGGCGGGCAGGCGCTGCTCTTCGAGCCCAGGGGGCGCGACATCATGGACCACTACACGCTTTCGCTGGACTACGGCATGAGCAGGCTGGTCGCTTACAGCCATTCCTGGATCTCGTCGCCCGAGGTCCCCAGGACGGCCGGCAGGAAATCGTGTATGGCGAGACCGGCGCCATCGACATCGAAGGCGGCATGATCTACCCCAAGACGGGCAAGCCGTACAAGGTCGATCCGCGGCCGGGGAGCGATTCCACGCAACTGGCCGTCGATGATTTCTTCCGTTGCATCCGCGAAGGCAAGAAACCGCTCTGCGGCGTCGAGGCCGGCCGCAACGCCGCACTCGTCGCGCTGCTCGGCCGGATGGCCATCGACGAAGGCCGCGTCGTCACCATGAAGCAACTGCTTTCAACTGTGTGAATGTTGCCCCGCGAGGGCCAGGTCCCGGTGTGCCTCGATCCTGCTTACGCACCCTGACCGGGAAGCGTAATACCTGCTGCGATACTACCGGCAAGTGTCGCTGCGAACGTGCCAATGATGGTGTCTCCCAGGAGAGTTGGATAGAAGTTCTGGGGCAGGCAACTGCCGGCTCCAAGCATCCAGAGCATTCCGCCTGTGCCCAGGAGAACAATAACCTTCGACCAACGAACGAATCTGCTCATCATCAATCTCCTTCTTAAAGAGGCCTGGCGCCCGGCTATGCTGAACTCAAAAACAGCTACCGCGCGATCTTCGTGCCGGCCATCATCTCCCGCGCCGTCAGGAGGTACGCCGTCAGGTGATCCTGTTCTTCCACCTTGAGCCTGGCCTCGTGCGACATCTCAGGAATGACTCGCCGCCATTTCTGCTCGGAATAACGATCGATCGGCTCAATGTTGTGGCAACGCGAGCAACGCGTCAGATAGATCTGGCGGCCCTCATTCAGGGCCGCAAGGTCCGCCCCGCGCGACCGCGCCGGCTCCGCCATCGACTCGTCCACCGGCGGAGCCATCTCTTCCAGGCTCTGGCAGCCGCCAATGACGAGCATGACAACGATGAGGCGGCGAATCATGTTCATCTCGTCAAGTTGACGCCAACGATGAGGCGCATCTGGAAATCTTCGGCGTCTTCGATGTCGCTCACCTGAAACAACGGGGTGAGCGTGACCCACCAACGCTTGGCTCGGTAAGAAACGTTCGGTCCGAGGAAAAACTCGGCTTTGTCGCGTGCGCCTTTCCAATCCGGGATGCCGATCTCGTGCAGCAACTCGATTCCGGCCAGCAGTGACGGTGAAAACTGGTAGCTGATGCCGGCTGACTGCTGGATCTCGCCGTTATCTTCCGAAATCCGATCTCCCTCCCATTCGGCTTCAAGGGTTGCGTTGTAGGCGATCACCCAGGACCCAATGTCCTTTTCCAGAATGAGCTTTCCTTCCAGCTCCAGGTTCTGATTGCCGCCCCGAACCTCGCCATACAGTGAAATGCCGATTGGATCGGTGACCGGGTTCGTGAGGTTCTGAATGAGTTCGAGTCCGATGCCGTCCCATTCGCCTTCGCTGGTAGGGAACGTTCTGTCCTTCTCGTCGGGTTCTGTTCGGCTCCGCTCGTAGTTCCAGTCCGAAAGATACAACCCGGCCTGGAGATGGTCCGTCAGCCCGAATTCCAGTTCGTGCCGGAACTCGAACCGATCGAAATCACGATTCTGCTCCGTCGCGGTCTTCCACGTCACCCACTGCTCGTATTCCACCTCTTGGGGCGGAAGCGTAAGAGCCTCGTACACATAAGTGAATCGCCGCTCACCGGCGCTGGCGGCTGAGGTCCAGAGCACCAGTACGGGCAAACCAAGCAACCAGAATTCAATCGAGCTCGTGCGGTGGCTTCGCTGGCGCAATTTACAAGTAATGTATTTCAGCATGTCAACCTATTTGCGGTAAAGGCGGCCCCGTCTTTGCTGAGACCGAGTCTCAACTAGCTTGGACAATCATAGCCAATTGAGACTGGGTCGCAAGTAAAATCTGGTGGTTTTGGAAAAACTCACGCAGAAAACGTGGTTGATGGATATAACTCTTGTTACAAAAGTAGTTTATGTGGATTTTGGTTTTTATTGCCGAAGCCAGCCGATGAGCCGCAGGATGGCTTCAGATGCGCGACTGATACCCAGCTTCGAGAGCGCATCGGGTGAAATCCAGCGAAGCGAGTCGACTTGAGACGTGCCGGCCTTTTCCTGTGAGACCGAGCCCTCGTATGTGTGGAAGGTGATCCGGCGGTGAGTTAACCGGCGTGTGACCGGTGGAAGGGGCTTTCGGTCTAATCGGCAGCCGGCCGGCAGCCGGTGTTGCAGACGACGCCGAGCGGCATCCAATTTCTCGTTCTCTCGCACCGGCTCGGATGGCAGCTCCCACAGTCCGCCCCACAGGCCGGAGGTCGGCCGCCGCACGAACAGCAGAGTGGAGTCCTTGCGTACGGCAGCCGTTACCATCTTTGCCGAAATCACCGGCGTGCGGCGAGCAACGGCAGGGATTTCGGCTGTGCGTCCCTCGATGCTCGCCTTGCAATCAGACCGCAGCGGGCAGAGCGGACAACGAGGCGCTCGTGGCGTGCACACGGTTGCGCCCAACTCCATCAGCGCCTGATTGAAATCGCCGCAGCGCCGTCGGGGCAGCAGCGCCTCCGCCATCGACCACAGCCGCGCTTTCACCGCCGGCAGCTTCGGATCATCCGCCATCCCCAGCAGGCGCATCAGCACGCGGGCGACGTTCCCGTCGAGGACCGGCGCACGCTCGTTGTATGCGATCGAAGCGATCGCGCCGGCCGTGTAGCGGCCGATGCCCGGCAGCGCCATCAAAGTTTCAACCTCTTCCGGCACGCGCCCGCCATGCCGCTGCACGATCTGCTGAGCGGCCGAGTGAAGACTCCGTGCGCGACTGTAGTATCCCAGGCCCGACCACAGCGCGAGCACGTCATCCCGATCCGCCGCCGCCAGCGCCGCGACGCTCGGGAATCGCCCCAGGAACCGTTCGTAATATCCGACGACGGTACTCACCTGCGTCTGCTGGAGCATGAATTCGGCCAGAAGCTGCGCGTAACCATCGCCTTGCCGCCTCCGCCACGGCAGGTCTCGCTTGTTGTTGTCGTACCAGGCCAGCAGCCGCGCGCGAATTCGACGGCGCACCGGCGCGGCCCAATCAGACCCTCGCGAGGCTTTCGTGATTCTCGGCTTCATGTCCTTCTCGCGAACACTGGCATAACGATATATATATCCGCCGGCCGGCCAATGTGCAGCGTTTACATCCGACATCGGCCTCCTATAATGCGCGGCGATGGCACGATTGGGCGTCAACATCGATCACGTTGCGACCGTCCGGCAGGCCCGCCAGACGGTTGAGCCCGACCCGGTCTGGGCGGCGGCCGAGGCCCAGCTCGGCGGCGCCGACGGTATCACGTTTCACCTTCGCGAGGATCGCAGGCACATCAACGACCGCGATGCGCGGCTGCTGAAGGAGACGGTCACGGTCAAGTTGAACATGGAGATGTCCATCGCCAGAGAGATCGTCGATATCGCCCTCAAGCTGCGGCCGGACCAGTGCACGCTGGTGCCCGAGAAGCGGCAGGAGGTAACCACAGAGGGAGGGCTGGACGTTGTGCGCCTGCGGCCGCAGATCGAGCCCGTTGTTGCGGAGCTTCGCGGCAAAGATATCGAGGTGAGCGCGTTCATTGAACCACTGGCGGATCAGGTGCGGGCATCCGCAGAAATCGGCTGCCATGCCGTTGAACTGTGGACCGGCGGATATGCGCACGCCGAAGGCCCGAAGGGAAAGGAAGCGGCCCTGAAGCAACTGGCCGCCGCCATACAGGTCGGTCAGCAGGCAGGCCTCATCGTCCACGCCGGCCACGGCCTGACCTACGACAACATTGGCCCTGTGGCGGCGCTGCCTGGTTTCGCCGAGTTCAACATCGGTCACTCCATCGTCTCACGGGCGATCTTCGTCGGCCTCCGCGAGGCTGTCCGGCAAATGAAGGCGCTGGTGAGCGGCCTGCCCATCCGTTAACATCAGTCGGTGCGCATCATGACCGAGCCGCGACCGTGAGGGAGCGGGGGTACTCGCACCAACCGCTTCCTGACGGGCGCGGCTCGGATAAACTCGTGATCGGAGTGAATTGTGTTTCAAGGCAGCATGGTAGCGCTGGTCACGCCGTTCAAGGATGACCAGGTGGACTGGAAGACGCTCGACGCGCTCGTCGATTTTCATGTCGATGCGCGGACTGATGCGCTCGTGCCGTGCGGGACGACCGGCGAAAGCCCGACGCTGACGCATGAAGAAAATGACGAGGTCATCAAGGCGGTGGTCCGGCGAGCCAGGGGCCGTGTCCCCGTGCTGGCCGGGACGGGGTCGAACAGTACCGCCGAGGCACTACAGATGACCGCCCATGCCCGCGAGAATGGCGCCCACGGATCATTGTTGGTTGCTCCCTACTACAACCGTCCGACGCAGGAAGGTCTCTTCCGGCACTTCAGCTTGATCGCAACGAAGGTCGATTTCCCGCACGTGTTGTACAACATCCCCAGCCGCTGCGGCGTCGAGATCAGCACGGACACGATCGTCCGCCTCCGCGAGACGCATCGCAACATCGTCGCCGTCAAACACGCCACCGGCTCGATGGACGGCGCGAGCGAGCTGCTCACCCGCTGCGATATCGGCATCATCAGCGGCGACGATTCGATGACGCTGCCGCTGATGGCCATCGGCGGCATCGGCGTGATCAGCGTGCTTGCGAATATCGTGCCGAAGGACGTCAAAGCGATGACCGACGCGGCCCTGGCCGGCGACTGGGAAACCGCCCGCCGCTGGCATCATAAGATGTTCAAGCTCGCCAGGGGATTGCTCTCGATCGAAGTGAACCCCATCCCCATCAAAACCGCGATGGCCATGCGCGGCATGATCGCCGAGGAATTCCGGCTACCCCTCTGCCCGATGCACCCCGCCAACCGCGACAAGCTCGCCGCCGTGCTGGCGGAATACGGCATCTGATACCGGATCACATTTTGACTCTGCGCGTCTTTGGTTTCTGAGCCGCGACCGTAAGGGAGCGGTGATCAATCACTTCCGCTCCCTTACGGTCGCGGCTCGGATTGTTTATGCAAGCGGCTCATGCCACGGCGGCTGTCGCTTCTTTGAGGACGAGTTCGACGACTGTGTCCATCGTTCCGCGGATACGCGCGCCGGCGGAGAAGGTGTGACCGCCGCCGCCGAGTTTCTCGGCCAGCGGCAGCACGGCCTTGCCGGCTTCGCCGCGGAAGTTGATGCGGATGGTGCCGCGCTCGGCCTCCGAAAACAACATGGCAATCTGAATTCGCGATAGCGACCGTGGAATCGAGACCTGATCGTCGATATCGTCGGGCGAGCAGCCGGCGGCCTTGATCTCGTCATACGTCAGCGTGCTATAGGAAATAAGGCCGCCCGCCGCCAGTCGCGTGTTGTGGTACACAGTGCGGACCAGATCGAACTCGTGCTGCTCCTGCGAGCGGCACAACCGCGTGCCGATGAGCTCGATGTCCGCCCCGGCCCGCAGCAGTGCGGCCGCGGCTTCGTGAGCGTCCGGTGTCGCATTCGGTAATGAGAAGCCAGCCGTGTCCGCGTGAATCCCGGCGTAGAGCAGCGAGGCGGTCGTCCCGTCCAGCCGCCAGTTCGCCGCCACGATCAGTCGATAGATCAGCTCGCACGTGCTGCTGGCGTTATCGACGACCCAGTTGATCCGTCCGAAGTCGGGGTTGGTGATGTGGTGATCGATATTGACCACGAGCTTGTCGGCGACGGCCTCCCATTTGCCCTGAACGTTGACCCGGCCGGGCGTTGCGGTGTCCACCACGGCGATCACGTCGGCCTCGGCGATCCGTTGCGTGTCCGCCACCGGCAACTCGCCCGCGAGCTCCAGCATGAACTTCAGTTTCTGACTGAAGAGAACCCCCGGCAGAGCGATGGCCGCATCGGCAGCAGGGAGTGCCCGCGCCAGGCCCAGCATGGAACCCATCGCATCCACATCGGGCGTGACATGCCCGATGACCACAGGGCGAATGGCGTTCTGTAGCGTGTCGATCAATTCGCGTGGTGGAGCCAAATACCACACCCGTCATTTGTGCATCGCTTCGATCAGAATCCGGGCCGTCGATTCACGCATCACGCGCGGGTCGGGCAGCAGGCTGGCCGTTAGGGCGTCGCGCACGTCGCGTCCGCTGATATTGATCGGCTTCCAACCCTTCTTGCTGCATTCATCGACCAGTCCGACGCGGCCCAACTCCTCGTAATACGCCGCGAAGCCGACCTTCACCGGTTTGATCAGCAACTCGCCGGTCAGCTCGTCGAAAATCCGCTGGGCGGCCAGGCCATCCCAGATGTCCGTTCCGTCGTCGTACGGCGCGTCGGCGTGCTTGCGGCCGATGATGATGTCGGTGAAGCCGAAGTTCTGGCGGTAAATGCCGTGCATGACCGCCTCTTTCGGCCCGGCATAGAACATCTTGATGTCGACGCCCAGCAGCGCGACGACATCATTCAGATCGTAACCCTTCTCCTTCCAGATCGCTTCGTCTTTGTCGCCCTGCCCGAGCGCACGCGTCTCGATTAACGCTTTGTATGTGCGCATGCGCGTGGCCGCGTTCACGTCGTCGGACTTGGTCTCTCCGACCAGCGGATTCAGCACTACGCCGGCTTTGAACCCCTGCCGCGTGAGCACCTCTGCGCCGTACACGAGCGCGTACTCGTGCGCCCGGTGCAGCGGGTTGCGGGTTTGGAAGGCGACGACGCGCTCCCAGCCCTTCTTGCGGAACAGCTCGCGCGTCTCCACGGGCGTGAGCACGTATTGCCCGTATTCCGGGTGCCTGGGCTGCGGCAGCGTCTCGATCTCGCCGCCCACCAGCATCTCGCGCTCATCGCCCATCACCATCTTGCCGCCGGGATGATCGGTCCGCTTCGTCTGGTAGACGCTCTCGATGTACGCCGCCTTGTCCCACGGGAAGATGGACTCGATACGGAGCGCCCCCACCGTCTTGCCGGCGGAGTTGGTCAGCCGCACGCGCTGCCCCGTCTTCAATGATGACGCCAGCGACTTCTCAACCGGCAGCGAAATGGGGATCGTCCACGCATACTTGCGGCCCTCGTGCGTGATGTTCGCATCGCGGAGCACTTGGCCGTAGACCTCATTGACCATCGCGCCAACGAGCGGGCTGAGCGCCCCGTCGCCGATGCGGTAGACGCTCGACAGATCGGCATCGCTTACCGGCAGCGCCGTGAGCGATGCGATCTCTTTCTGGAACTCCGCCTGCCGCTCGGTGGGTACCGTGCGATTGACCGGTGTTTCCAAGCCGCCGTGTGGGGGAATTAAGTCTTTCATGTTCTTAGGAAGCTGTCAGCTCCAATCTTCGGCTGCGCCCCGTTTCTCCTCCGGTAAGCAAACAAACTGTTATTCCGCAATCCGCAGAAGAGCCCGGAGGAGCCGCTCGAGTTGAATCAACTTGAGACCCTCCAGATCGAAATCCTCAAAGCTATAGCCGGCCGGGGCGTGGATTGATCCTGTGCCATGATCTTGCCAAGGGTATTCAGGATTCGGCTGATCATAACCGGCCTGGGAAGGCACGAGGTTCTGGACCTTGCGAGCGGTGTCGAGCAGACGGTCGATGAAATGCCGGAAGACCCGATTGTCCTTGTAACCGACTCGCCGACCGATCCATTGCTCGGCTTTCAGCTGCTGCAAGAGTCGGACGAGCGCCACGTGCGTCATAGCCGGCTTCTCCGTGCTATTGGCACGGATCCTCCATCCTCGTGCCAACTTTTCGGTTCCCATCTGTAGATAATGAAGCCTGTGACAGAGTTCGACCTCTGACTTCGCGAGCTGATCCATCACTTTGAAATCGCTGCGCGCTTGTTTCAGGAACGCTTCCCGCCACGTCATCGAGCACCCTCGTCACAACTCGACTGCGTCATCCCAGCAACCCCATTCGGGAGGCAATTGCACTTGCCTGACTTCGTCAGGCCGGATGACTGCAATGCCTGACCATACGACGACGCCCTCCTGAGGCCTGGGAGGAAAGTAAAAGGGATAAATACGCTCATCCTCAAGCGCCGGCAGGTCAGGCATTGTCTCCACCAAGCGTACTTCGTCTACATCAGAGAACCAAAAGATCTTTTCGATCTCAGGATTACCCTCCCGGTTCTCCCGGGCGAGCAATTCCGCTTGTTCACGGATGACATCAGGCGTGACCGCCATCTGAGTTTCTCCTTCAATATCGCCCGAAGTCTGATACCCATCTCTAATGCTTGGCCGGCGCCACGATCATGATCATCCGCTGGCCTTCGGACCGCGGCGGCCGTTCCACCTTCACTTTTTCGCCGAGAATCTCGATGATCCCTTTGAAGATGGCGTGCCCGAGATCCTGATGGAACCGCTCGCGGCCGCGGAAGATCATCGTGAACTGTACCTTGTCGCCCTTGTCGATGAAACCGACCGCCTGGTGCACCTTGATCTCGCGATCGTGATCGCTGGTCTTGGGGTGCAGGCGGACTTCCTTCATCTTCTGTTCGTGGTGCTTCTGCTTTTTCTTCTTCTGGGAGTATTTGAACTTCCCATAGTCCATGATCCGGCAGACCGGCGGCCGCTCGTTGGGCGCGACCTCCACCAGATCCATGCCGGCATCCCGTGCCCGCCGCAGCGCATCATCCGTGGGGACGACGCCCAACTGGTTGTTCTGATCGTCAATCAGGCGGATGGGTGAAATCCGAATCTGTTCGTTACAACGATGCGCTGGTGCGATGGCTGAACCCTCTCAATCGACAACGGCTTTCACATAACGCACGGCGTCAATGCCCTGCGCGACCGGCACACACCGATCAAGCTGAAGCGGCCACGGCCGGACCGGCCGCCCGCTCCCGAATCTCTCGCTGACATCGATCCACAAAAACATCCAGCGGCTCGGAGCCGATGGTCCGGCCGGAGCGATCGTTGACGTTCACGGTGCCCTCGGCCGCCTCCCTCTCGCCGACTACCAGAATATACGGTATTTGTAATTTTCGGGCATTGTGCTTCTTGGGACCGATCTTCTCGGCAGTGGTATCGAGCGTCACCCGCAGCCCCGCCTCGCGCAACTGCTCATACACCGATCGAGCGTAACTCTCGCTCTTTTCGCTCACCGACACGACGATCGCCTGCACCGGGGCCAGCCACAGCGGAAATGCCCCGGCCAGGTGCTCGATCAGGATGCCGATAAACCGTTCGAGCGAGCCGCAGATGGCCCGGTGCAACATGACCGGCGTATGCGGCTGATTGTCCTCGCCGACGTACTTCGCGCCAAGCCGCTCGGGCATATTGTAATCGATCTGGATGGTGCCCAGTTGCCACATCCGTCCCAGGCAGTCCTTCACATTGTACTCGATCTTCGGCCCGTAGAACGCCCCCTCGCCGGGATTGAGCTCCCACTTCACGCCCAGCCGGTTCAGTGCGTCTTCGAGGGCCTTCTCGCCGCGGTCCCATATCTCGTCGCTGCCGAGCCGCACCTTCGGCCGTGTCGCCAGCTTGATGACCACTTCCTCGAAGCCGAAATCGCGGTACGTCTTCTGCGTCAACTCGCAGAAATTCGCCACCTCTGAGTACACCTGCTCGGGCGTGCAGAAAATGTGGGCATCGTCCTGCACGAACGCCCGCACGCGCATGATGCCGTGCAGCGTACCGCTGGGTTCGTTGCGATGGCAACTGCCGAACTCACTGAGTCGCAGCGGCAGGTCGCGGTAGCTGCGCGTGCGCGCTTTGAACACCTGTATATGGCACGGGCAGTTCATCGGCTTGATGGCGAAGGTATGCGCCTCCGTCTCGGTGATGAACATGCTGTCGTGGAACTTCTCCCAGTGGCCGCTCTTTTCCCACAGGATGCGATCGACGATCTGGGGCGTGTTGATTTCCTGGTAGCCGTTGGCTTCGGTCAGCTCGCGGATGTACTGCACGATCCGCCGATAGACCGCCCAGCCGTTCGCGTGCCAGAAGATCGCCCCAGGTGATTCTTCCTGAAGGTGGAAGAGGTCCAGCGCGGTGCCCAGCTTTCGGTGATCGCGCTTCTTGGCTTCTTCGAGCTGATTCAGATATTTCACCTGGTCTTTGGCCGTCGGCCACGCCGTTCCATAAATGCGCTGCAATTGCTGATCGGATTGATCGCCGCGGTAATACGCGCCGCTCACCTGCATCAGCTTGAACGCGCCGATCCGACCGGTGCTCGGCAGGTGTGGCCCGCGGCACAGATCCTCAAAATTTTTACCCGGATCGGCGCCGGTGATGTAGAAGCTGATCTCGCCCTCGGCCCGCTCGGCATTGTCGATTTTGTAGCGATTGCCCTCGGTCCGCAGTTTCGCCATCGCCTCGTCGCGGTTCATCCCATAGCGGGTGAACGGCCGGTCCTCTTTGATGATCGCCGCCATCTTCGCTTCGATCGCCTCGAAATCTTCGGGCGTGATCGGCCGGGCTAGCTCGATGTCGTAGTAGAAGCCGTTCTCGATCGGCGGGCCGTACGCCAGCCTGGTCTCGTGAAACAGGCCGCAGATCGCCTCGGCCATCACGTGCGCGCAACTGTGCCGCAGGATGTACAGGCTGTCGGGGTTTTCCGCATCCGCCTTAAGGATTTCCACTCGGCAATCGCTGGTGATCGGCCGCTTCAGATCGACGATGTCGCCGTCGATCTTGCCGGCGATGGCGGCCTTGGCCAGGCCGGGGCCGATGCGGGCGGCCACCTCGCCGACCGTCGCACCCGCCGGCACTTCGATTGTCTTTCCGTCAGGAAGTGTGACCTGGGGCATAAGCTGAACGGTTCACCTCTGTCCGAACCCCGCACGCCAGTGCGGGGCCGAATCCACGCACTGGCGTGCGGGGTTCGGATAACAAAAAACGGCACGAAATCCACAACGCGAGCGTGGCATTCCCCGGCTCAGTCCGCGAAATGCCATATTAAACCGCTGCACGCGTCATGAATTCAATGCCGTTGAATTATACAAGCTCGGCCCCTGCCGAACCGGCAAGCACGGCCGTCGGGGACAACTCCAATATAACACGCCCGTGCCAAGCGTCAAGCAGATAACGTGGACGACCCCCGGTGGCACCTGCCACCGTTTAGCCGCCACCCGGAGGGGAGCGCAGCGGCGGAGCGGCCTTCCCATCACCGCGACTTCGAGGTGCTGAACGCATAGATCGTGGTCGTGTGGTATTCTTCCCCCGGCCTCAGGATTGCTGACGGGAAGTTCGGCTGGTTCGGCGAATCGGGGAAGTGCTGCGTCTCCAGGCAGAAGCCGTAGCGGTGCTTGTAGACCTGGCCGCCTTTGCCGGTGATGCTGCCGTCGAGAAAGTTGCCTGAGTAGAACTGGATACCGGGCTCGGTGGTGAACACTTTCATGACCCGGTCGGAATGAGGCTCGTGCACGTAAGCCGCAAGCGACAGACCGGGCCCACGGCGGTTCAGAACGAAGTTGTGGTCGTATCCGCCGCCGAACTTGATCTGCTGTTCATCGTCATTGATATGGTCGGCGATCAGCACACCACCGGGTACTCGTAGATCGAAGGGGGGTGTGCCGTCTACAGGCCTCAGCTCGCCCGTCGGGATCAGAGTCTCATTCACGGGCGTAAATTTATCGGCATTGATCATGATCCAGTGATAGAGAATGTCGGGACGCGAGCCGGATGCGAATCCTCCCAGGTTGAAGTAGCTGTGATTGGTGAGATTAACTGGGGTGGGCTTGTCGGTCGTGGCGCGGTAATCGATCCTGAGCTCGTTGGCGTTCGTAAGGCTGTAGGTGACATGCGTATCGAGGTTGCCCGGATAACCTTCTTCGCCGTCCCTGCTCAGGTAGTGCAGCGTGAGGCCAACCTCGTCCGCGTCGCCTGACCACGAGGACTCCTGCGCGGGGAGCCGATCGCGAACCATGCTGTTTCCCGTTCTCTTGCTCACGATCAGTTCGGCGTCCCAGACGACCTTGTCGAACCCTTTGATCCCGCCGTGCAGGTGATTGACCTTGGTGTCCGGTGGGTTGTTCCTGGCCAGCGTGTACTCCCTGCCGTCGAGCGTAAACCTGCCGCCCGCGATACGGTTGCCGTAGCGGCCCACGATCGCGCCGAAGTACGGCGTCTCCTTGAGATACCCATCCAGCGTGTCGTACCCGAGCACGATGTCGTCGAGTTTGCCGTTCTTGTCCGGCACATAGAGCCGCACGACGATGCCGCCGTAGTTGGTGATGTCCGCGCGCATGCCGTTGGCGTTGGTCAGCGTATAAAGCTGAACCTCCCGCCCATCCGCTTTCCCGAACGGCTGCACCTTGAAGTTCATCGAATGCTCTCCTCCTTCGGTGCCGCCGGGGCCTTTGTGCGAGGTCGCACAGGAGCACAGCACCACACAGGTCACACTCGAAAGAATCGTACCGCCCCGAGAGATTGCTCGCTTCATCATCTTCACCTTTCAATGATTGGCGAACAGCGTAAATACTGCACAGGGGCCCCGCAAGAACGAGAGGATACAATACGCCTGCCGCTGGAGGACGGCGGCGAGTTACCGCGGTCCTCGGATTCGATAGGAATTGGGTGTGGCGATCGTATTTCTTACCACGTTGGCGGGCGGGCTGCTGCTGGTGCTGGCGGCGTGCCGGATGGATCAAGTCAGTTGGAAATTTCCGCGCCTGGCGGCTGTGATCGCGCTCGCACTGCTGGCTCTGTCTTTGACGAGCTACCTTGTAAACGCCGGGGGGCCGGCCGGGCGTTGGCCGTGGATGGGCACAATCTGCTCGTGTCTGGCGGGCGTGGCGGCATTCGTCGTTATGGGACTCTCGCCGGTCGCTTCGCGCCTCGGGAGAGGGTTGAGGGCGGCGGCGGCGATCGGCGGCACGTTCGGCATCGCGGCATCCTGGGCGTGGGGCTTCCATCTGGGCATCTGGCCGGCCGGCGTGCAAGCGAGCGCGCCCGCCCTGGCGGGACAGGCGCTGGCCGCGGTCCTCACCGGCGCGGTCACGCTCTCAATGCTGCTCGGGCACGCCTACCTGACGCAGCCGACCATGACCATTCAACCCCTGCGGCGACTGGTCCGGCTGTTTGCCGCCGCCCTGGGTCTGCGGCTGCTGTGGTCCATTCTTGTCGGTGGATCGATATGCTGGTACGGCCTCGCCCGCGGCACGCTGCCCGCCGACCTGCTGCACGAGCAGCGGCTCGCCCTGCTCCTGCGCGGAGCGGTCGGACTGTTCATCCCGGCCATCTTCGCGTACATGGTGCTGGAAACCGTTCGCCTGCGGGCCACGCAATCGGCTACGGGCATCCTCTACTTCACGCTGGTGCTCATTTACATCGGCGAGCTGACCAGCCAATATCTCGTGCGCGAAACGGGCGTGCCGTTCTGAAAAAAGTCGAAACGTCGAAAGTCGAAACATGCGAATTCGATCCTTCTGTCAGAACGCCGCTTGCCGAAGGCGCCTTGAAAGTGACCCGTTGCAGCCAAATACGTTGGTGTGTCCGTTCTGCGACTGGCCGCAGACTGTGCAGCTCGCCCATGCATACACTTCGGGCGTGATCAGCGTCTGCCCCTGCTGCGGCGGGGACGAGCTCTACGTGCGGAAGGACTTTCCGCAAAAGCCGGGGCTGATCAGCGTGGTGATCGTCGCCGCGGCTTCCTTCTACCTCTTCGGGAAGGGCCAGCTGTTGTGGGCGCTGGGGATCCTGCTCGCCATGATCGTCGTCGATTTCGTCATCTACCTGCTCGTGCCGCGCGTGACGGTGTGTTATCGCTGCCGGGCCGAATTCCGCGATGTACCGATCAACCCCGAGCATCGCGGGTTCGACCTTGCGACGGCGGAGAAATACCGTTGATTATTTCCTGCCCTTTCGGATCGCGGTTAGACAAACCGGAATGGTTCAGAGCAGGTTTTCAGAGAGTGGGCGGCGGCCGGCGAAGCCGGAATCGACCTCGTGCCACCAGGTGACTTTATCTTCGCCGAGCTTCCAGCAGAGGCAGATTTCGCGGCCGTCCAGCCGGCCGGGGAAATCGACCAGCCCGGCCTGCGGGTCCCTGAGGTCGCAGCCGATCTTGTCGAGTTCCTCTTTTAGTTCTGAAAGGTGGTCAGTAATCGAGGCGTACCGCTGGCGGGCCTCTTCGGCCTCGGCGGCCTTGCCCTTGGCGTCCAGCATCCGGCAGGTATCGTGCAACTCGCGGAGCTGCCGATAATCCCGCACAAAATCGATCACCACCCGGCGCACGAGCGGCAAGGCCCGATTGGCTTCGGGCGGAGAGAAGTATTTTTTCCCGGCGATGGGCGACGGTCCGGGCAGTGAAACGGCCTCGAAGGCATCCATAAGTCCGCTCCCCGACATTCTATTCGGCCGGCGATCGTGCCGGCGGGTTATTCGTTTGGAGGAGTGCCCGCACGAGAGGAGCTTCCTCGCAGCCTCTATCACCACAGTACCAAACGCTTTTGAGCAAGTCAACGGAATGCGGCGGGGTGTCACACGAGTTTACTTTAGAATAGATTTGGCTGCTTGTCCGGGCGGGGCCATTTGCGATAAAATGTTGGGTCAGGCGGGAGCCGATATAAACGCCGGCAGCCGTGATGCCTGAATTGTCGCGGAGCACGCCTTGATGCAGATCATTCATTCCCTTCCGGCCGGAGCCAACCGGTTGCCGAAACCCGATATCTCGGTTGAGGAGCGGGTTGTCGAGAGCAAGGTCCGCGCCCGCCGGCACCAAGTGATTCGGACCGGGCTCCTGCTGGGGCTCACCGCCGTGATGTTGTTCGTGTTCATCAGTTGGCGAACCGACCGGATGCGGGAGGCGGCGGCGGTCCGTTCAACGGATATACCGGTTCAGGCCCTCCAGAAAACGATCGATGAACTGGGCCGCCTGCCGGCCACGCTGACCGGGGCTCAGCGGGGCCCGCTGCAATCGTACGCCAGCGATGCCGACCGGTTCTACGCGATGCACGCCGACGGGCCGGTGATCATCGGGACGACCAGTGCGGTTTCGCTCATCCTCCACCACAACGGCCGCTGCGTGATCATTTACGACAAGGGGAAAGTGCACGCGGAATGGATGTCGCACGGCGAATATAACGATGCGGCCCAACGACAGGTGGATGCGATGAAAGCCTTCGAAGAGCAGCGCCAGGCCCGCCCCCCCCAACTACCTTGACATCGGATCCTTCACCTTCTCGGCCGGGTTGCCGCCCGTGCTACGTCCAAGGGCTTCGCCCTGGCGAGTCGCCCCGGCCGCTACCGGGGTTCGTGCTGCACCGTCCGGGCCCGGTCCATCGTCCTCCGGCCGGACAACCATCGGCTTTTTCTGCTCCTTAGCCTCGGCCAGGATTTCCTGCTCGCTCAATTCACGGCTGAACAATTGCCTGAACTTCTGGATGCGGTTGATGAAGAAGAACCGCGGCTCCTCGACCAGGTCGATGCCATCTTCGGCCAATGCGGCCTTGGCGTCGGGAATGAAATAATCGGAAACCACCCAGTCGCTGCCGGGCAGCACCCGCACGCGGTACCGCAGTATGGTGCTGTGGGGCCGCGTGCCGGGGAACGACTCGACGAACACGGGTTCCTCCTTCGCCTGTTCGGCCCGGCGGCACAGGTTGCGGCAGACGGGGAGCAGGGCCTTTTGGGCGCGTTCGATGCTGGTATTGGAGCGGAGCAGGAAATCAACATAGTTATCGACGTAACCGTCCGGAAAGCGGCGCGAGGGGACGCAGCGACTGTTGGGCAGGTTATATTCCTGTCCGGAGGCGGTGCGGATGCGGGTGTGCTTGACGTTGAAGTCGATAACGTGGCCGGTCTTGCCGTCGAGCTCGACGAAATCGCCGACGTTGTAGTGCCGGCCGGTGATGATATCGAGGCCTTTGACGAAGTCGATGACCACCTGCTGGAACATACCGGCCAGGACCAGGCTGATGAGGCCGATGGCGCCGGTACTCCTGGCCGGGTCGAAGCCGAACTCGTTGAGGACGAGTATCAGCGCGAACAGCCAGATGAATAGTCGCGTGATGCTGCCGAAAAAGCTCAGGAGTGTCTCGGCCCGCTTGACGGAGAATCCGCCGGGGACGCTGGCACGGCCCATGCGGTGGGCGATGCGCTGAGCCAGCCAGATCGCGAACTTCACCGCATACGCGACGGCCACGGCCAGCAGGACGATGCGAATCGCGGCGAGGATGTGCGCGTTGCGCTCCCAGAATGACGGCTGGGGCGGGACGAGCCGCTCAGCGCAGCGGGTGTACGTGTCGGCCAGATTGCGCAGCAGAATGGCCTGGCGGCTGAGCGTGAGCGCGATCACCTCCCAGGTGTTCATGAGGGCGTTGATCTGCTGACGCTCGGTGTCCACCAGGCGGCGCATGCGCATGAAGTGGCTGACGTTGTACTCGCGCTTGACGCGTTCGAGCGTGGCTCGTTCGCCGGCGTCGATGCTGGCGTGGAGGCGCTGCCAGAGGTCGGTGGCGGGGCGCTCGGCCTCCACGCGGTCGTCGGCAATCTTTGCGGACTGGCGGGCCTGCTCGGCGCGCTGGCGGTAATCTTCGGCTCGCTGCTCGCGCTCGTATTCGGGGACGGGTGCTTTCTGCAAGTCGGCGAGTTCGATTTTGGCGGCGTCGAGCTCGTTCTGGATGCGGGCGACTTCGCGCTTCTCAACGGCGATGCGTTTTTCGGCGTCGGCCTGGCGCAGCCGGCGCTCCTCATACGCCCGCCGGCGAGTCCAGTACTCGCGGTCGTCGCGGAGGTCGGAGTAGTCTCCGCCGGTCTCGATGGTCTTGGCCATCCCATCGGCGATCGCGCGGAGACGCTCCTTGGCCTCTTCCAGCTCACCCTTGGCATCGCGTTCGAGGGCCTCGGCGAGCTTCTGCTTGCTCTCGGCGTCGTTCTGATCGGATGGCCGGGTGGCGGTGTCTGTGGCGGTCGAGGGCGAGGCGGCGGTCGAGGGTGAGGCCACGGCAAGCTGTGTTTCCAGGATGCGAATCTGTGCGCGGAAGCTCTCCTGGGTTTCCTGGGCGGACTCGATGTGGGCCGTGGCGGCGGCACGTTCGGCAAACAGGGTATTCTGATTCGGCGCCGCGTCTTTGCGGGCGAGCAGCTCCTGGAGCGTTTTCAAACGCTGGGCGCGGGCGGCGGCCATGTGCTCGATCGTCGCCAGAATGCTGCGGGCCAGATCGAGGTCGGCCTTGAGGGCCTCGACCTCGGCCGGGCTGAAGTAAACCGCCCCTTTGCCGGCCCTGGCCTTGAACAACTCCAGTTCGCGATTCGTCTGGATTTTGGATTCCGCTGCGGCCACACCGTTCTGGCGATATTGAACGGCCGTCTGGAGGAAAGTCATCTCGTTCTGAAGAGATGAGCGTCGGGCCACGAGGCGGTCGCGCTGCTTGAGGGTGTCGGCGGACATCGACTGGCCTTCCTGCGGTTCGAGTTCGGCGAGCTTGGCCTGGATGTCGGTGATTTCGCGATGGATGGCTGGGCTGCGGTCGGCGAGGGCCTTCTCGGCGTCGGTGAGGCGCTGGCCGAGCATCCGCATGTGCACTTCTTCGGGGTCGGTGGCGGCGGGCGCGGTGGCGGGCTGCGTGGCGTCTGCGGCGCAGGGCACGAAGAGAATGAAACCGCCGATGAACGCCGATGAATACAGATGAAGAAAGAATGAGGAAGCCAGGAAGGCAGGAGATAATTTCTTTCCTGCTTTCCTGGGTTCCTTATTGAATTGGCGTGAATCGGCGTGCATCGGCGGTTCCGAAGGTCTTCTCAATAAGCAACTGAACTATGGTAAGCGGATCGGCTCGGAGCGACAATTTGGATGAATCCGAGGTTTTAACGCAAAGCACTGCTTGAGAGCAGTGGCACATTATCACGGGGCAGTGGAGAGGTTGCCGAGGAGCTTGCCGGTGTCGGCTTCGAAGGTGGCGAGGGTGCCGGTGAAGGTGCCGGCGACGAGCTCCTTGGCGTCAGGGGTGAAGGCGACGCGGTAGACCCAGTCGCCCTGGTTGGGGAACTCGCGGACCTTGGTGCCGTTCTGGTCCCAGAGGCGGGTGAAGCCGTCGGCGCCGCAGGTGGCGAGTTTGCCGTCGGGGGCGAACTGGACCCAGAGCGTCGCGATGCCGTGGGCGGGCCATTGCTTGACCTGCTCGCCGGATTCCATGTTCCACAGTCGGACGGTGCCGTCCTTGCCGCTGCTGGCGAGGATCTGGCTGTCGGCACGGAAGGACAGGGCGGTAATCGCGCCGGTGTGGGCGCGCAGCGTGTGCACCTCGCGGCCGGTGTCGGATTCCCACACGAAGAGTCCGCCGATGCGGTCGGCGGTGGCGAGCAGCAGGCCGTCGGGGCTGAACTCGACGGCCTGGATCCAGTCGTTGTGGGCGGTGACCTCGTACATCTTTTTGTTGCTGAAGGCGTCGAAGACGCGGACCTTGGCGTTGGTGCCGCCGACGGCGATCATCGCGTTGTCGGGGCTGGCGGCGGCGGCGAGCACGGTGTCGTAGTGCTTGTCGAACACGCCGACGCGCTCGCCGGTTTCGACATCGAAGACGACGACGGTGCCGGACTTGCCGACCTGTCCGCCGGCGGCGACGAGCCACGAGCCGTCGCGGCTGAAGGCGAGATGCTCGACGCGGCCCTCGGGGTAGTTGAGGACCCCGATCAGCTCGCGCGTCTTGGGCTGGTAGTAAAGGATCTGCTCGTTGGCGCCGATCTCGCCGGCAATCTCCCGATAGGTCTTTCCTTCAAC
>CAYLLT010000058.1:37321-37824 GCA_964384465.1 uncultured Planctomycetales bacterium
TCGTTGGCGCCGACGGCGAGAAGATCGGCGACGGGGCTGATGGCGATGGCGGCGGCGGCGAGCGGGTGTCCGCCGGCGGCGGGTTTGTTGATCGGGACTTTCGGAAGATCGGTCGGCATGGGGGCGGTTTCGGTGTCCGCCTTGGCGACGGCCATCGCGGGCGCGGCGGCCTGGGCTTTGGCGGGCATGGGCTTGGCGTTCTTGTCGAGGGCGGCGCCGCCGTCAATCCAGCGTTTGAACAGGTCGAGCTTGGCGTCGTCGAGCTTGCTCTGCATAAGCGGCATGTGCGGCTCTTCGAGATGCGCGACCAGCCGGAAGAGGCGGCTCTGGTCGGCCGATCCGGGCACGATGACCTTGCCGGAGCCGCCGCCGTTCATGGTGTCGTTGTAGGTGACGAGGATGAGACCGCCCTTGGCCTTGTCGGGGTTGTGGCAACCGGCACATTTATCGTTGACGATGGGGAGGATGTGGTCGGTGTAATTGATGAGCGTGGCCGCGGGAGC
>CAYLLT010000059.1:0-37664 GCA_964384465.1 uncultured Planctomycetales bacterium
ACGGCGACCTGATCGAGATGGCCCAGGAGGCCACGGTCGTCAAGCTGGTGAACGAGATTCTCGCCGAGGCCATCCGCGACAACGCCAGCGACATTCACATCGAGCCGTACGAGAACGATCTCAAGATCCGCTATCGCATCGACGGCGTGCTACAGAATACGACCGTTCCGCCGCAAATCCGGCGGTTCCAGATGGCGATCATCAGCCGCATCAAGATCATGAGCAACCTCAACATCGCCGAGAAGCGCCTTCCGCAGGACGGCGGGTTCAAGGCCCGCATTCACAGCCGCGAGATCGACTTCCGTGTCTCGGTCATCCCCACCGGCTACGGCGAGGGCGTCGTGCTGCGTATTCTGGATCGCCAGTCGATCAACCTGTCGCTCCAGCAACTCGGCATGGCCAACGAAGTGCTCGAGAATTTCGAATCGATGATCACGCGGCCGCACGGGATCATCCTGGTGACCGGCCCGACCGGCAGCGGCAAGACGACGACGCTCTATGCCGCCCTGCACACCATCGTCTCGGACGAGATCAAGATCCTGACCGTGGAAGACCCGATCGAATACTACCTGGAAGGCATCAACCAGGTGCAGGTCAGCGAAAAGATCGGACTCACTTTCGCCCGGGCGCTGCGATCGTTCCTGCGTCATGACCCGGACGTGATCCTGGTCGGCGAAATTCGCGACCGCGAGACGGCCGAGGTGGCGATCAATGCGTCGCTCACCGGCCACCTGGTGTTCAGCACGCTGCATACCAACGATGCCTCCGGCGCCAACACGCGTCTGCTGGACATGGGCGTCGAGCCGTTCCTGGTCTCCAGTTCGGTCGAGGGCATCCTCGCCCAGCGGCTGGTGCGCACGATCTGCAAGCATTGCAAGGAGGGCTACGAACCCGATCGCGCCGCGCTGCCGCCCGATTTCGAGCTGCCCCGCGGAACCAAGCTGCACCGCGGCCGCGGCTGCCGCGAGTGCCGGCACATCGGCTACAAGGGCCGGATCGGCATCTTCGAGCTGCTCATGATGAACAATGAAATGCGCGAGTTGATCGTGCAGCGCGTTTCAGCCGGTCAAATCCAGCAAGCCGGCCTCAGGCACGGCCTCAGACTGCTCCGCGAAGACGGCTGGGAAAAAGTCCGCGCCGGCGAGACCACGCCCGAAGAGGTCCTCCGCGTCACCAAGGCATGAGCCACTATCCGGACAATAGGATATAATGAGGCATGCCAGTTCGCGATTCCGTCTTGAATGCCGTTCAAGCAACTGACCTGTGGACGCTGGTGTTCCAGCAGCCACAGTTCGATCCATCTCAGTTGGCCGCGGCGATCGAACGGCAGGTCGCCCAGGGTCAACTGGATTTTCGCACGCGCCTGCTGATACGTGATTCATTGGCGGCACTCGCAACGGTCTGGGAACCCAGGCGGCTCAACGAGTGGATTGAACAATCGCCACTGGGCGAGCAGATGGGGGCCATTGCCCGCGCGGAACTCGGTCCGCCCGGATTTCCTTCACTGGCACAACGCCTGATGGACCACACGAAACCTGAAATTGTCCTTCAGTTCCTTCGCGAGCTGGGGCTGCGCGTATCGCAGCCGGTCCGCATCGCGATCGGCGGATCGATCGCGTTGATTCTGTCCAACCGGCTGGCGCGCCGGACGGACGATATCGACATCGTAGATGAGGTGCCCGCCGAGTTGCGCTCGGAACACGAACTCCTCGACGGCTTGTCCCGGCGCTACGGCCTGCGCGTGACGCACTTTCAATCCCACTACCTGCCCACGGGTTGGGACTCGCGGCTCAAATCCTATGGCCAATTCGGCCGGATCGAAGTCCGCCTCATTGACGAGTACGACATCGCGCTCAGCAAATTCTTCAGCAATCGCGAGAAGGACCGCGATGATCTTCGTGTCCTGGGCTCGCAGCTCGATAAGGGCAAGCTGACCGACCGGCTGCAAACCGCCGGCCGGGCGCTGCTCGATGAGCCGCCCCTTCGCCAACATGCCCAGGAGAACTGGTACATCGTTTACGGCGAGCCTTTGCCGGCGTGACTTCTCGCTGTCTCCAGGCGGGATTCTCATCCCGCTCTCGCCGGAAAGGATTCCGGCGTGAAGGGATGCGAGAAGGGAATTTCGCACCAGGCCGGGCGGTCCAGCACGACCTGCGCGTCACCTGATCGTCATTAAATCTGTGCAGAACGTCGGCGCTCCAAGAACGCGGCACCGATAGCGAAGAGGGCCAATATCGCCGGCTCGGGCGTCGGGGTTTCTTTGAATGTGAAGAAGCCCGATGATGAGGGAGTTGGCACGACATCGATGTAGAGTTCACCGGGTCCGCTTCCGGGCGACCAGGGTTCGCCGTTGGGAACCACGCCCCCCGACATCAGGAACTCTCTGGTAGCCGGGATAAACGATTGATTCACGAATGGGCTTGTCGAAAAACCGTTGCCGCCGCCGGAGGCGTTGGTGAGGAGGGGATCAAACGTCGAACCATCCCCGCCGGTCACCTGGAACTTGAAACCGGTCCACCCCGTGCCGGTTGAATTCGTAATGCTTTCACTGTTTATCACGATGTACTCGGCCGCGGAAGAACCCGTCTGCTTAAATTGGATGGGGATGGTGGGGAACCCGCCCGGCCCCGGCGGCGCGGTGAACGTCGTAGTTTTGCTGATGAAGACCGCAGTCTGTCCATTCACCGTGCCTTCATAGAACGTAATGTTGAGAAACGGACTGAATGAGTCCGCCCACACCGCCTTCCAACCGGACGATCCCAACGGAAGATCGTAGCCTTGCGCAGACGCGGTCAAACCGGCAACCGCACCCGTAACAAGGAGTAGGCGCGCGACAAAGGATGATGACTTGAATGGCACGACTCTCTCTCCCAATCCAATTTCGGCCGTTGTCGCTGCCGCGCATGCAACCACAACGGATCCACCCCCCGCGTCCCTCCGAGCGGGAGCCTCTTTCTACAAACTCATCTAATAGTATACCCTGGCAACGGCCGGCGCCAAGAGCTTTCTGTGGATCGGTTTACAAAAATTCCACCGTTTCAGCTCTTCGAGCCGTGTCCCTTCCCAGTGCGAGCAAATGGTCCCTCGATCACTGCCGGCAGCAGTGGCACACGGCGTTCGCGCCGGGCAAACCCGGCGGCAATATGAGGTTACACGCGGGGGAGGAGTCCTGAAGTTTGTGCCGGTCGGTCTCATGGCTGCGGTTTGCCGCGCTGCTCGATGGGTACATGCGAGCGGGGCGTCTGACCGGTGTAGATCTGGCGTGGGCGGTAGATTTTTGGATTCGGCTGGAGATGGAGCTCCCGCCAGTTGGCGATCCAGCCGGGCACACGGCCGATGGCGAACATCACCGTGAACATGTTCAACGGGATGCCGATGGCCCGCATGATGATGCCGCTGTAGAAATCCACGTTGGGGTAAAGCTTTCTTTCGATGAAATAGCTGTCACTCAGCGCGACCTCTTCCAGCTTGCGGGCGATGTCGAGCAGCGGATCGGTGATGCCGAGCTTGCCGAGCACCCTGTCGCACGTCTGTTTGATGAGCTTGGCCCGCGGATCAAAATTCTTGTAAACACGGTGGCCGAAGCCCATCAGCCGCGTCTTGGATTGCTTGTCCTTGACCTTGGCGATGAACGACTCGATCGGCTCCTTGCTCTCGTGAATCTGCGTGAGCATCTGGATGACGGCCTGGTTGGCCCCGCCGTGCAGCGGGCCCCACAGCGCGCAGACGCCCGCCGCCACCGAGGCGTACAGATTTGCCTGGCTGGAGCCCACCATCCGCACCGTCGAAGTCGAGCAGTTCTGCTCGTGATCGGCGTGCAGGATAAGGATCAGGTTCATCGCCCGGGTGATATCGGGGTCAGGCTCATACGAGCGGTTGGGCTTGCTGAACATCATGTGCAGGAAATTGGCGACGTAGTGGAGGTCATAGCGGGGGTAGATCATCGGCTGGCCGATGGATTTTTTATAAGCGGCGGCGGCGATGGTCCGCACTTTGCTCATGAGGCGGGCGGCGGAATCGAGGAAGCTGTTGCCATCCTCCGGCTGCATGAACGCGGGCTGGAAGCAACTGACCGCGTTGATCATGGCCGACAGGATGGCCATGGGATGGGCATTGGGCGGAAAACCCTCGAAATGGTGCCGCATGTCCTCGTGGATGAACTCGTGCTGGGTGAGCAGGCCGCGGAACTCCTTGAGCTGATCGACGGTGGGCAGCTCGCCGAAGATCAGCAGATAGGCGGTCTCGACAAAGCTGGATTTCTCGGCCAGCTCCTCGATGGGGTAGCCCCGGTAGCGGAGGATGCCCTTCTCGCCGTCGATGAAGGTGATGGCGCTCAGGCAGGAACCGGTGTTGGCGTAGCCCTCGTCGAGCGTGATCCAGCCGGTCTTATCGCGGAGTTCGCTGATGTCGATGCCGATTTCGCCCTCGGTGCCGACAACGACGGGCAGCTCGACGGATTTGTCTCCCAACCGCAGAATCGCTTTTTGATCGGTCATGTTGATCACTCGCTGCAAGAGGAACGAATACTCTACCCGCACAGCGCCGGGCACTCACCAGGGCGTAGCACGGAGCCTGGCGGCACAATATCAACGGCCGCATGCTGAGCAGGAGCCGCGCCGCCCCTGTTCGGCCTCATACTATACAAAAGCATAGGCTTTGGAAATGCCCGGTGGACCCTCGGTCGGGCCGGAAGGTGTTTATTAGAAGTCATTTCAATACGAAGGGTGCACTCATCACACTTGAGGGTGCTGCATGACCGGAGCGCGCTGCGTGAGAACGGGCGCGTGGCCCGCCGCCGCTTCGTAGAGGATGTGCGGGGCGATGATGCCCATGCGGGACATCTGCCGCAGTTGCCGGCGCTGGAGCTTGGTGTAAGCCAGGGCCGCGTTGCCGTTGGGATCATGCTCGAGGACCGGCGAGCCCCGTTGGTTCACCACCACGTCGATCATCCGTTCGAGACACTCGGCCCGGTATTCCCGCATAAGCTGATCGGAGAGTTGCCAGCGGGACATGTCATACCAGCGGTCCATGGCCCGCCGCAGCAGCCTCCGAGAGACGAAGTTGTTCAGCCGGTAGAACAGCCGCCAGTTGACGGCGAAAGGCAGGAAGGTATCGGTCAACTGGACTGAGAGGCTCTCCTGATGTTCGGCAAAGACATCGCCGAGCATGCCACGCAACTGGTCCCAGTAGTGCGGCCCGATGGTGGAATCGGCACGCAATTCCCAATAGAGATGGCCGAAGGAGACGGTCGAGCGGGTGAGCGTCATCTGCCGCGGCAGAAATTTGCCGTGCGCGACGGTGTCGGCGGCCAGATGCGAGAGATAGCCGAGCGCGAAGGCCTGGCTGCCCTCGCTGCGGGCGTCGTCGAGGATTGCAAAACCGGTTGCCCAGTGATGGCACACCTGTTTGACGCGGCTGAGGCGCTTGGCGATCACGACATCGGCGGCGATGTTTCCGAACATGTAATCCTTGCGTCGGCGGGCGAGCAGGCCGGCCAGGCCGGCGGGAAGGATCGAAAGTTGCTCGAGCAGGTCGCTGGCCAGCTTGACGTGCGTGGCGGGCCCCCATGCAAACGCGCCGCCTGCGGGCAGCAGGACGAAGAGGACCATCGCCGCTAAGATCACCCGTCGGGTCAGCACGCGCCAGCCTCATCTGAAAAGGGGATTCGATGACCGCCAATCTATAGCATAATATAGCTCATGCATGACGGGAAACCAAAGTCTGATAGATCATGGTTCACTCAAAGCGTTTGACTTTCGTGCGTTCAAGGACTCTAATCAGCACAATCTCTACAGAGGTCGCCGCGGCGACTTCCGTTGGCAGGAGCTGTTTTTTTCATGAGCGACCCTCAGACCAACCTGAATATCCGCCGGCAGGATGGCATCTGCATCGTCGAATTCCTGAACCGTAAGATCCTGGAAGAACTGACCATCAATCAGATCGGCGAGCAGTTGATGGAAGTCGCCGATAATGAACCGGAGCCCAAAATGCTCCTCGATTTTCGCAACGTGGAGCATTTATCCAGTGCCGCTCTGGGGATGTTGATCACGCTGAACAAGCAGTTGATGGAGCGGCAGGGGCGGCTGGTCCTGGCCAATATTCATCCGCAGATTTATGAGGTATTCAGGATCACGCGGTTGAACAAGTTGTTCAATATCCAGAATTCAACCGAAGATGCTTTGAAGTCGTTCAATTAATCGCGCGATGCGGGTCTACGGGTTTCAAAACGTCTGCCCATGTCTTTTGACCCTCAACCATTACCCCACGAGATCGTGATCCCCAGCGATCTGCATGCCGCCCGACAGGTAGAGGATCGGATTCTCCGCGAGGCCGAAGCCTGCGGCTATAGTGACGAATGCGCGTTTGCGATCCGCCTGGCGCTGGAGGAGGCGGTGGTGAACGCCCACAAGCACGGCAACCGCTGCGATAACCAGAAGCACATCGTCGTGAGCTACGATGTCCAGCCGCAGCGCGTGGTGGTGCGTGTGCGCGACGAGGGGCCGGGGTTTAATCCGTGCGTGATACCCGATCCGACCTCGCCGGACCGCATCTCGTTGCCGTGCGGCCGGGGGATCATGCTCATGCGGGCGTACCTGGACGACGTGTCCTACAACGAGCAGGGCAACGAAGTTCAACTGGTGAAGGAGCGACCGTGATGTCCCTTATACCGACCGAACCGTTTCGTATTCAGGTTGAGCCGCGCGGCGATGCGACGGTGGTCCAACTGGCCGGATGGGCCAGCATGGATGTCTCCGCGGGTCTGAAAGACACCCTGATCAATCTGGTTGATGTCAAGCGCAAGCAACTGATCCTGGACCTGAGCGCGCTCGAATTCATCAGTTCGGTGGGGCTGGGCGGGATCATCGCCGCTCACCTGCGGTGCCGACACTGCGACGGGTCGATCAAACTCGTCTCACCCCAGCCGGCCATCCGCGAGCTTCTGAACGTGACCAAGCTGACCAAGCTGTTTCCCATCTACGATTCGGTGGAATCGGCGATTGCCGCCGGTTGATCGGCGAACGGTCGAAGCCGTTGGCGCTCAGTTTGCCTCCACGCCCGGTGAAAAAAGCGAGTTGCGAAAATATAAATCTCCTTGTCTTTTTTCCCTGTTTTGATATAAATTAAGTGTTGGAGTCGCGCGCTGCGCATGCAGCGTTTTCAGGTCCTGAAGTTATCTTAAACAGCGGTACTTCCTCGGCTTCGAGGGGTTGATGAGGGGGATCGGCCGGTCTGGTCCCGAAAACATCACGCCGGCTCGGTAAGGGATGGTTCTGTAACCCTCAACCCGTCCCGAACCCGCGGATGCAGCTTGAAGCAGAGAGAGGACAGGAGCGAGTGGTGGTGAAACACTGTATACACCGGCAGCGGCGAACTGCCGGTATGGCGCTGCTGATCGTCGTGGCGGCGCATGCTCCGGTTATGGGTCAAGCCGGCGCGGTTCCGGGAGGCTCGAAGTTCGGGCGGGAAGGATCGCTGAAGGTCCGCGTCGATGATCCGCGGGTGGCCGCGGAGATCGAGAGCCGGGGCGGCCGCCGGGTGGCTGACTACCAAAGCTTTTCGGTCCTGGAAGTGGAGCCGGCGGTTCTGCAGTCGCTGCCGGCCGGAAGGTCCGCGGAGGTGCTGGGGCGTGAAAACCTGGTGCTGCTCAACGCGGGAGCGATCGACACTTCACAGGCCGCGGCCAAGGCCCTCCAGCGCCCGCGGGCGGGTTTTAGTGGAAAAGCGATGCATTTAGTTCATTTCGCTGGTCCCGTCCAGCCGGATTGGCGCGACGCCCTGGTTAAAACAGGCGCCGATGTCGTTACCTACATCCCGAATAACGCTTACCTGGTCTATGGCGACGCGAACCAATTGGCCGGCGTTCAGGGGCTGGCCCGGACGGCGGCGTTCATCCAATGGGACGCTGAGTATGCAGACGATTACAAGATCGATCCCCAGGCTCGGGCTGGGTTCGTCCAGAAGAACGCAGCGGCTGCTGCCGGTACTGACCTTTATGCCATCCAGCTCGTGGCCGACGCGGCGACGAACAACGCCACGCGTGGGGTGATCGACGGTCTGAGACTGGCCCCGGTCAAGAACTCCTACAGCATCCTCAATTACGTGAACATCATCGTTCGCCTCCCCGCGGCCAAACTGCCGGACGTCGCCCGGCGCCCGGACGTCATCTCCATTCAACCCTACATTGAGCCGACCAAGAATGACGAGCGACAGGATCAGATCGTGGCCGGCAACCTGTCCGGCAATTTCCCCTCGGCGCCGGGCTATCTGGCGTGGCTGGCATCAAGAGGCTTCACCCAGGCGCAGTTCACCGCCTCCGGATCCGCGGTGGATTTGACCGACAGCGGGATCGACAATGCGACGACCTCGCCGAATCACTTCGGGCTCTATGTGAACGGGACGCGCCCGGGCACCAGCCGGGTCATCTACAACCGGCTGGAGGGAACGCCGAACTCCGGCAGTACGCTGAAGGGCTGCGACGGCCACGGGACCATCAATTCGCACATCATCTGCGGATACGACGATCTGAGCGGCTTTCCATTCGCGGACGCCTCCGGATACCACCACGGCCTGGGCGTGGCGCCGTTCGTGAAAGTGGGTTCGTCCGTCGTCTTCGATCCGAACACTTTCACCGCTCCGAATTATCCCAACCTCCAGTCCAAGGCATACCAGGACAACGCCCGGATCAGCTCGAACAGTTGGGGTGCCAACACCTTTGGCGGTTATAACTCGGATGCGCAGGCATACGACGCTCTGGTGCGCGACGCCCAGCCGGCCGGCTCGACGTTTCCCGCCGCCGGGAATCAGGAGATGGTGATCGTCTTCGCCAACGGCAACGCCGGGCCGGGCCTTTCGTCGGTCGGTTCGCCGGGGACGGCCAAGAACGTGATCAGCGTCGGGGCCGCGGAAAACGTGAACGCCTTCGGCGGTTCGGACGGTTGCAACATTGCGGATACGGGAGCGGACAGCGCCAACGACATCATCAGCTTCTCCAGCCGCGGGCCCTGTTCGGACGGTCGCAAGAAGCCGGACATCATGGCGCCGGGCACGCACATTACGGGCGGCGTCGTTCAGACGGCCTCGCCGGGCTCGACGGGCACGGCGGACCCCTGCTACAACGGGACGGGCGTGTGCGGCGGTGTGGCGCCCAGCGATTTCTTCCCCAGCAGCGGTCAGCAGTTCTACACGGCCTCGTCGGGCACCAGCCATTCCACTCCCGCCGTGGCGGGCGGGTGCGCGCTCATCCGGCAGTTCTTCCTGAATCAAGGGATGCTCGCGCCCAGCCCGGCCATGACCAAAGCGCTGCTGATGAACTCCGCCCGTTATATGACCGGGGCGGGAGCCAACGACACCTTGTGGTCGAACAACCAGGGCATGGGTGAGATGGACCTCGGCGAGGCGTTCAATCGCCAGGCGGTCACGCCGACCCTTCTGCGCGACCAGCTCGGGGCCGACATGTTCACCGCGACGGGTCAGGCCCGCGCGTTCACCGGCACGGTGGCCGACAATACGAAGCCGTTCCGCGTCACGCTTGCCTGGACGGATGCGCCGGGCTCCACCACAGGAGCCGCCTATCGCAATGACCTCGACCTGACGGTGACCATTGCCGGCAACACGTACAAAGGCAACGTTTTCGCTGGAGCGTCTTCGGTGAGCGGCGGCAGCGCGGACCCGGCCGACAACGTGGAGAACGTCTTCCTGCCGGCCGGGGTGACGGGCAACTTCGCCGTCAACATCACCGCGAGCAACATCAACTCGGATGGCGTGCCCAACGTAGGCGGCTCGCTGGACCAGGACTTCGCGCTGGTGGTCTACAACGCCAATCTGGTCCCGAACCCGGTGATCGCGTCGGCGGGCTCCAGCCTCACCTCCGAAAGCTGCTCGCCAGCCAACGGCACGCCGGACCCGACGGAGACCGTGACGGTCAGCCTTTCGCTGCGCAACGTCGGAACGGCCGACACGAGCAACCTGGTGGCCACGCTGCAAGCCAGCGGCGGGGTCACCTCGCCGAGCAGCCCGCAGAACTATGGCCCGCTGATCGCGGGCGGCGCGACCGTAGCGCGATCCTTCACGTTTACCGCGAGCGGCGCCTGTGGCGGCACGGTGACGGCTACCCTGCAACTCCAGGACGGGTACACGGACCTGGGCACGGTCGCGTTCACGTACGTGCTTGGCATCTTGAACACGATTTTCACGCAAAACTTCGACGCGGTCACCGCGCCGAACCTGCCGGGCGGCTGGACCGCTACGGTCGCATCGGGCACGCCGCCCCCGTGGGTGACAACTACCGCCCAGCGTGACACATTGCCGAATTCAGTGTTCGCCTCCGAGCCAATCACGGTCAGCGACAACCGTCTCGATTCGCCTCCCATCGCCATCATGTCGGGTGGAGGCCAGTTGACGTTCCGGCACAACTTTAACCTGGAAAGCGGATTTGATGGCGGTGTCCTCGAGATCGCCATCGGCGCCGGGGCATTCACCGACATCCTCACCGCGGGCGGCAGCTTCGTGACCGGCGGGTATACAGCCACCATCAGTACCGCATGGAGCAGTCCGATTGGCGGGCGGCAGGCGTGGAGTGGAAGCTCCTCCGGGTTCATCACGACGACCGTCAACCTTCCCGCGGCGGCAGCCGGGCAGACCATCAAGCTCCGCTGGCGGGCGGCTTCGGATAACGGCGTGGGCGTCACCGGCTGGTACGTGGACACGGTCTCCATCGCCAGCGGGTTTATCTGCTGCGGGGGTCCGCCGCCGACGCCCAGCATTCTCGTGCAGGCCCCCAATGGCGGTGAATCTTGGATCCGCGGAACGACCCAGACGATGGCCTGGAATTCGGTGCTCGGCGGGGCTGCGGTCAACATTGATCTGCTGCAAGGCGGCTCGCCGGTACTCAACATCGCCACCGGTGCGCCCAACAGCGGGAGCTTCGACTGGAGTATCCCCGCGGGGCAGAGCCTGGGGTCCAACTACCGCGTGCGCGTATTCGACGGCGTCAGCACGGACGAGAGTGACGCCAACTTCACGATCGCGCCCCAGCCGCCGCCGTGCCTGGTCGAGGTGAACTTCGAATCGGGTTTGAGCATCTTCACCATCAACAACAGTTTCGGCGCCGGCAGCGGGTTGTGGCATCTTTCGACCGCCTGCCAATCGGGTGCGACCGGGCATACCACGCCGACGAGCCTTTACTATGGCAGCGATGGGACCTGCGATTACAACACCGGCAACACCGAAGGCGTGGCGACTTCCTCCACGATCAGCCTGGCCGGGGCGCTCTCGCCGATGCTTTCATTCAAGTACTTCCTGAACACAGAAGGATTAGGTGGTTTCGACATCGCTTCAGTCGAGGTGTCGCAGAACGGCGGGGCGTTCAACGCCGTGGCGGGAAACTATTCCGCTTCGGGCGTAGTCGCGCTGGCCGACCCGAGTTCGATATGGCTATCGGCAACCGTGGATCTGTCGGCCATGTCCGGCTCGAACATTCAGGTGCGGCTGCGGTTTCGTACCGTGGACAACCAGTTCAATGCTTTCCCCGGCTTTTATGTCGATGATGTGAAGATCTGCGCGGAGAGTTGCAGCACGCCTCCGGCAGCGCCGACCAATCCGCAGGCCATTCCGTCCACCATCTGCGCGGGCCAGTGCTCGACGCTCTTCGCGACGGTGGGCGGCAGCGAAACCGTAGACTGGTACGCGGGGAGCTGCGCGGGGCCGCTGGTGCCGGGCGGGTCGTCGCCTGGCGTCTGCCCGACGACAACGACGACGTATTACGCGAAAGCCCGCGACATTGCGACGGGTTGCAGCAGCGCCGAATGCGCGCCAGTGACGGTGACGGTGAATCCGCTGCCGTCGCCGCCGGCCAACCCCACCCCCGCTGACGCCACACTCAATGTGGCGCTCAATGCCGACCTGTCATGGACCAGCCCGGCGAACCCGGGCTGCCCCAAAACCTACGACGTGTTTTTCGGGACCACCGACCCGCCCACTACGCTGATTTGCGATGACATTTCGGCGACGACGTGCGATCCCGGCCCGCTCGCGCTGGGCATTCACTACTACTGGCGCGTGGTGAGCAACAACTGCTGCGGCAGCGCGCCGGGCCCGGTCTGGTCGTTCACCACCGTGCCGCCGCCGCTCAACGTGATCGCCTGGAGAAGCGTGCAATCACACACGGGCCTCGGCGATCAGGGCATTCCGCTGAACATGACCGCGCCCGCGGGCGGCGGCGGATCGGCGGGTCCAACGTCGGAATCGCGGACGAACAGCGGGCTCACCCGAATTCAGATGGATTTCAATCGGCCGTGCACGTTCCTGGACGTTCCACAAATGACCGGAAGTGACGCGAGCCACCCGGAAGCGACCGATTTCATTCAGTATAGCGACACGACGATGGAACTCGTTTACCCGCTGGTGAATGGTATCTGTTATACGATGGATATCGTGGGCGTCGTGCAGGCGACTGACGGCGGAAACTCCCCGGACATTACCGGTGATACGGATTGCGCCATTCGCATGCTCGTCGGCGACACCACGTCCAACGGAGTCGTGAACCTGGGCGACGTTCTGCTGGTCCGAGCGCGAACCGCTCAGCCGGTTTCGCCGAATAATGCCGCGATCGATGTGGATCGGAGCGGCGCGATCGACGGCAGCGATCTATCGCTCACCAAGACCAAGCTCGGCGATCAAACCTGCCCTTAACACGATATTCCAAAAAAATCTTCAACTCCGAGGCTGATTGGGTGGACGGGGTCCGAAGACTTTACAGGAGGCCGAGTCAGCGAAACGGCTCCGCGAGCCTGGGAGATGCGGAAGGTCAGGAGTCAATTGCATCCGCTCGCCCGGCGGGAACAACGCGACATGTTCTGGACGCCGGGGGGCGGATGGCGGTGGGCAGGATGCGGCTCGCCGAGTTGCGGACTTGCCACGGCGGAGCGTCTAGCGTAGCCGGGTCGGACACAGGGCCTTTTGTCCTTAACAGTGTGAGAATGGGACACCAATAGTGTCCACATGGCTCGAAGGGAGTGGAGGTCGCCGCTGGAAGCGTTTCCGGCGGCGACCGTTTTTTTGCGCCCAGCCCGCATTCCTGAGCTCACCACGGCACGGACATCACGGAGAAGAAGCTTGCGCACCTCACGGTAATTCATTTATTGCACCCCCATTCCAAATTTCTGTCATTTGAGGCCGATCACCGGTTGCTTTCGCGAATCCTGTATAGATCACCCCCGGCATGCCGGGGGCTATATGGGTGAAACGATGACTCCCTTCCCAGTCGACTCCCTTCGACGAAGAAGGAGTTTTTTATGCGAGCGTTTACTTGTACAAAGAGGTTCAAGGCAGGCAATGGACGGCCGATCGGTTCGCTGGCTCTATCCAAACGTGTGTCAACGCGTTTCGGTTGGATTCTGGCGGGAATGCTGGCATACCCGGCGGCGGTCGTGGCCCAGATGTGGAGCGTGGTGAATCCGGATACCGGCGTGGTTTTACCCACCAGTGCCTGGGCGAATTGCACGTGTGCCGGCGGGTCCTGCTACGTCCCGCCGTCGCCCGCCCCGGTTCCGCCCATCCCCGGGATCATGGGGAGCAACTATGTTTACGCGGGTAACGCCGTATGCGAGATCGGGAAGCCGCCGTGCTGGTGCCGCGGGATCGGGAGCAGCCTGGTGCGTATCGCCGGCGTCGGGACCAACACGCTGAGCATCCGCTGGGATGCCGTGGCCAACGCCAACCATGATTGTACCAGTAATCCCCACCCCTTCGAATGTCCGTTCGGCGGCACCCCCCCTACCTGCACTTGCCCCAGCACGTATAACACCGGCGGCTCCGCGATCATCGACATTGATCTGCTGCTACGCATCAACGGCGTGCCGCCGGGGACACCGGTCACGGTGAACTACCGCTGGCGGCAGTTCTCCGCGAACATGTATCGACCGGAGGTGCCGCCGCCCCCGGGGCCATTTCCGATCCCGCCGCCTCCGCCCTATCCGCCGCCGTTCGGTTGGGCCCCACCTCCCTCGCCCACCACGCCCGATGATGAGTCCTACGTCATGGGCGGATCGTCGCTCGGCGGAACCGGCTTTGGAGGCGGGTTCAATTATCTGAATCAACGCGGTGGCCGGCAGGGACCGTATACCACCGGTCAGTTCGGCAGCAGCACGGATTCAACTATCCTCTTCACGCATGACGCCCGACTGGATGTGCGTATGCGCGACCCCGCCCGCGGCACATCGATCCCCTATTGTCTGGAATATGACAGCGAGTCGGTGGCCTGGGGCGGCGAGCTGGTCCTGTTCCTCAGCGGATCGGGCGGCGGCGGTGACCCCGAGTTCCCACCCGAACCGTGCCCCGCGCCGACGATGCACTTTTCGCTGGACATCGGCTCGGATACGGAACTGAGCGATCCGACGCTGGACGGCAACGAAGTCTTCGACCCCGGCGATGCGTACACCTGGCTGGGTCCGCCGCTGTTTCCTCCCGGTGCAAACGGGATCCGCGATGACGGATTTATTTTCGGCTTCGATCCGATGCCTACGCCCGGGGTACCCGGCAGCAGCGCGCCGGCCTGCATCGCCATCCCGGATCCGACCACGCTGCCGCCCTACTTCGATCTGGACGGCCTGGACTCGCTGGACTTTTCGCTCACCAGCTTTACCGGTGCGGGCACCCTAACCGGCACCGGCTCCGGCGGCGGGCCGCTGTCAGCACCGCTTCTGAGGTTCCCGTCGTCTTGCATTCAGCCGGCGGAGAACCTGGTCATCTCGTTCGACGATGACACGGCGTTGCACTATGCGTCCGGTGCGGGGGCGGGTTGCTCCGTGCCGAGCACATCGCTGTCGCCCGTGACCGATACCTACGGCACAGCGGCCGGGCAGGACGAAGTCATCGGGCTCACACTGCTCCCGCTGATGCCCGCGGCGCCGGTGAGTCCGCGCACCGTGGGCGCGCTCTACCCCATCGCCGACGAAGTGGGGCTGCATCCGAGCCTAGCGCCGGACCCGCCGGATGGACCCGCCCCGCCGCAAGTGTTCGACGACGACGTGGATGCGCTCGACATCACCGGCGACGGCTGCGACGTGTGGGTGTTTTCGGTCGATCATGAGGCCAGCATGGGGCTGGATCCCGGCAACATCTATGAGGCGACGCCGGGCGGACCCGTGCTCGTGGTGGATAAAGTGGTCCATCTCGGCCTGCCCGCCGACGTGGACATCGACGATTTCGAGTTCGTCTGGACCTCCGACCCGAGTGGATCGGGCGGTGAAGTGCTCACGCTGCTGTTCAGCGTGAACGATGACGATCCGGCCACGCCGGGCTTGGAGAACGGCGGCATCCTGGACCCGAAGATGATCTACGCGTCCTATCTGACCGGGTCGTCCTTCCCCTATCTGGATGCGCCGCTGGACGACGACATCGACGCGATCACCAGCTCGTGCGACCGGCTGCCGCCGGCAGAGGCATCTGCGGAGCCGACGTCCTGTTCCCGAACCCTCTTGGACGCGGATCGTCGGGTGTTCTACAACAATTCGTTCTACGACGCGGCCACAACGGCGTGCAGCAATCTGGTGGGCCAGCCCTGCAATGACAATACCGCCATCGCGACAGACAAAGCGGCGTTGAACTCCGGCGGGACGGCGACCACGGCCAACTACATCAGCTACAGCCGGAGCATCAACGGCTTGATGATCGACGTGACGCCGGGTCCGGGTTGCAGCCCGCTGCCGGCCGGCCCGCTGGCGGCGACGAACTTCGAGTTCAGGATCGCCAACAGTCTGAATCTGGGAGCCTACGTGCTCGCGGCGGCGCCGATCAGTATCGATGTCACGCCCGGCGGCGGAACGGGCGGTTCGGACCGGATCAAGATCATCTGGGCGAACAACGCGATTCCGAACACCCGGTGGTTGCGTGTGCTGGTCCGATCGAACGCCAGCGGCGGAAGTATCGATCTGTCTGGCGACAATATCTTCTACTACGGCGTGGCCATGGGCGAGAGCCTGACCCCGACCGCCACGCGGGCCATCGTCAGCTCGACTGACGAGATCGGCGCTCGAAACAACCCACACAACAGCTTGAACCGCGTACCCGTGGCGACGAACTCCACGTACGCGGTGGCGAATGCTCCGGACGCGAGATACGACTATGACAAGAGCAGTATCGTCAGCTCGACGGATGAAATTATTTCGAGGAACAATCCGACGAACTCGCTGAACGCTCTGCTGTTGCTCAACCCGGCGCCGTAGCCGGTGGCGTCTTCGCCTGATGGCCCGCAGAAGCGGGCCATCAGGCTTGCGGGGGGGTACGGGGAAGACCCTTGGCCAGCGCCGGGGCAGCCTGGCGGCTAAATGGGTGTACAAGCGCGACTTCAATCGGGGCGATTGTGGAAATGACGGTAGGAAAAACGTTGCATTCATGTGGCGGGAGCGGCTAAGATGACAGTCTGTTTGGCAGCAAATCTCACAACCCCACACCGCGGGTTCAGCAGGGCAGACCGCGCGATGATCAGCGCAACCAGTACATCACTTTTGCTCGCACTTCGCGACCAGGGCAACGATCAGATCTGGACCGACTTCTGTACGCGGTACCAGCCGCTGCTGCTGTCGTTTGCCCGCAAGCTGGGGCTGACGGAGCACGATGCCCAGGACGCCGCCCAGGACGCGCTGCTGGCGTTTGCCGAGGCCTATCGCGAGGGCAAGTACGACCGCGACAAGGGTCGGCTGCGAAAATGGCTGCTGGGCATCGCCGCGTTCAAAATCCGCGATGTTCAGCGGCGGCACGGGCGGGAAATCGCGCTGGCCGAAACGGACGACAAGACGGGGCTGATCGGCGGCCTGCCGGACGAACATAGTATGGGGCAGCTCTGGGAGGCGGAGTGGCACCGCGCGATCATCGGGCAGTGCATGGACCAGGTGCGCGGGCAGTTCGAGCCGGCGACGCTGGAGGCGTTCGAGTTGTTTGTGCTTCAGGAGTGGCCGGCGGAGAAAGTGGCGTCTCACCTCAATATCTCGGCCAACGCGGTGTTCAAGGCCAAACGGCGGGTGCTCTCGCGCATCCGCGAGGCGTACAGTTACCTTCAGGAGAACTGGTAGGAGAAGGTGTTGCGGATCGAGGGAAAGTCGAAAGTCTTGGTTTTCGACTGTCGATTTTCGATTTTCGACTTTCCATCTGCAATCGAATCATGTCCGAATGCCTGACGGATGAACAGCTTGAAACGCTCGCGGCCGGCGCGCTGCCGGACGCCGAGGCTGCGCCTTGGCGCAAGCACGTGGAGCAGTGCCCGGCGTGTCAGGCGATCTTCGATGAGTGCCGGGCGAACCGGTTTTTTGAAGATGGCGTCAAGGAGGCGCTGCGCTCGAACGGCGAGAAGTCCGGGGCGAAGGCGAAGTTTGCCGCATCCTCGGTCACGGACGCCCTCGATGCGCGGCTTGAAGCCCGCGAGCCGGGGAAGGTCCCGGCCGGGAGCATCCCCGGCTACGAGATCATCCGCGAGATCCATCGCGGCGGGCAGGGCGTTGTCTACGAAGCGCTTCAGTTGTCCACCGGCCGCAACGTGGCGGTGAAGGTGCTGCTGGACGGGCCGTTCGCCGGGCAGCGCTCCCGGTGGCGGTTCGAGCGCGAGGTCAGGCTGGTCGCCGCCCTGAAGCATCCGAATATTGTCACGCTGCACGACAGCGGCATCGCGCAGGGCAAGTATTACTTCGTGATGGATCTGATTCAGGGCTTGACGCTGGATGCGTACGTGCGGTCCGGCAACCTGGGCGTGCGCGACATCGTCCGGCTGTTCACGCAGGTGTGCGACGCGGTGAGCTGCGCGCACCGGCACGGCGTCATGCACCGGGATATTAAACCCTCTAACATCCTCGTGAGCGGCGACGGCACGCCCTACGTGCTCGATTTCGGCCTGGCCAAGATCATCGGCGATACCGTCGACGGCAACGAGCGGCGGGCGTCGCAGCCCGATCTCGTCTCCATCGCCGGTCACCTGATGGGCACGCTGGCGTACATGTCGCCCGAGCAGACGGCGGGCAACCCCGAGGCTATCGATGTCCGCACCGACGTCTACTCGCTGGGCGTGGTGCTCTACGAGATCCTGACCGGCGAGCCGCCGTACGAGACGGTCAAAACCGATATCACAGCGGCGATGCGGAACATCCGCGACTTCGATCCGCCGCGGCTGTCCAAGATCCGGCGGGAAATCAATTCGGAGATCGACGCGATCGTGCTGAAGGCGCTGGCCAAGGAGCCGGAGCGCCGCTACCAGTCCGCCGGCGAACTCGGCCAGGACCTCACCGCCTGGCTGGAAGGCCGGCCGGTGACTGCCAAGTCCGCAAGCTCGCTGTACTTGCTGCGGAAAATCGCGGTGCGTCACAGCGTTGAAACGCTCGGGATTTCGGCAATCGTGCTGGCGATCCTCGGCGTGGGAATCATTGGTTTCGATCAATCGCGAGTCACGCAGAAGAAGAACAACGAACTCGAAACGAGTCGAAAAAACCTGGAACGCCAAACAACCGCGCTCGAAACGCTGCTCAACAATGCTCGTTTGACGCTGGATCAGCAGCGTTTCGGATGGTTCCTCGTGGAATGGGAGGGCGGCCGATTGGACCGCGCACGAGAGATTCGCTCATTGACGCCGAGGACCTCGCCTGAACATGCGGCCATGACTTTTCTACTCGACGAGAACGGATCCAGTTCGCTCAAGCAGTTGCTATCAGAATTACCGCCCTCATCAGCGGCCCTGGCGCATTTTGTCGCCGGTGAGCGGGCCTTGAATGGCAATCAATTCGATGAGGCAATGCGCTTTTTCGATCTGAGCGTGAAATCTCCCCAGGGCGACTGGGTGAAGGCGGCAGCGCGGGCACGATTGGAGCAGCTCCGGCTCCGCCAATCGACCGCGGCGGGTCGGATCAACAGCGAGGCAAGGCAGTAGAGGATGAGCCATCGAGTGGAAACCAGACCCGTTGTGCTTCGCCCCGGAGGGGCGGAAGTAGTTAGCCAGGGGCGTAAGCCCCTGGTCGCGGATTGCTCCCCTCGCGCATGGAGCCCCGGAGGGGCGAAAGAAGTCTTCTGCCTTTCTTTCTGTCGCCCCGCTGGGGCTTGGAGTTTCGCGTTCAACCGATACCAGGGGCTTACGCCCCTGGCTAAGCACTTTCGCCCTTCCAGGGCTGATCCAAAAGCGCCGCGCGGGTTTACGCTGCTGGAAGTGCTGGTTGTTGTCGCCGTTATCGCGCTGCTGATCGCTATATTGCTTCCGAGCCTGCGCCAGGCGCGCGTGCAGAGCCGGCGGACGGTTTGTCAGGGGAACATCAAACAGCTCGCGTTCGGCTGGCACGGCTTGCTGGAAGCTACGAAGGGTCAGTTTCCTCAGTACCTGAACGTCAACAAGACGTACGGCGGCAAGGAGGGCAGCGGCAGCGCGTCTTATAAATGGCCCACCGCGCGGCGTCCGCTCAATCGCTACCTGAGCCTCGATCCGAAAATCAAGAAGAATGCGGACCTGTTCCGCTGTCCGGATGATCGCGGCACGCCGTTTACCATCGGGAGCTGCTACGATTACGAGGGAAACAGCTACTACACGAATGACATGATGATCGGCCAGACGCAGATGCCCGCGTTGCCGGCGTCGCATCCCTGCGCGCCGCTGCGCGACAAGATCAACCAGCGGCTCGCCAAGCTGAATCGCTCGAAGATCTCGAACGAATCGCGCCTTGTACTGCTGGGCGATGCGACGTGGTGGTACACGTACCGGCCAGCCACGACCAATCCGTGCCTGGAATGGCACGACCGCAAGCATTTTCAGAACCTGGCGTTCATGGACGGTCACGCGAGCTTCGTCGAAATCAAGAGAGGGCTGTACGTCACGCCGGCTTATACTGTTATCCCATTCCGCGAGCTACAGACCGACGCGGCGAATTGCCAGCAGCAGGAGGCATGCCGGTGAAAGGAGCTTTGACATGCATCGTGCTGCTGTGGACGGCGGCGCCGGCTCTGGCCAACGAGCGGGTGTCGAACGGGGATTTTTCGGGCGGCGGCGCGGACTGGACGATCTGGACGGGGGCGGGCGGTCCGGCGGCACCCAACTTCAACTCGCTGAACGTGCCCACCGGGGGCGGTGCGCCCGGCCTCGAGATCATTGAGAACGTCGGCGGGTTCAAAGGCGGCGCGTACCAAGCCCTCCGCCTCGTCCCCGGCCAGAACTACAGCATCAGCATCCTGAGCAAGGACCGCGATCCCAGCGCCAGCCATGCCTTTGCGGAAGTGGTGATCGGCACCGCTCAGCCGGTCAACGGCACCCCGTACACGGGAGGCAACCCGCCCGGGACGATCGTTCTAAAAAAATGGCAGACCGCCGGCATCCCCAGTTGCAACAACTGGGACAGCGGCACAGGCTGCGTCGTCAACAACGCCGCCTTCATCGCCACCGCGCCCACGATGTACCTCGTGCTGAGCTGCGGGCAGGTCGGCACCTCCCCGACCGTTGACGTCGCTTTCGACAACGTGAAAGTGCAAGGCCCCGATCCGTGTTCGCCGGGATTCGTGAACGTCATCTACGTGGATTCAAACGCACCGGCGAGCGGCGGCGGCACGAGCTGGCCGGATGCTTACAACACGCTGGATGCCGCGCTCGACGCCGCCGAGAACAACGGGACCTACTGCGATCAGATCTGGGTGAGGGCCGGCACCTACTTACCCGCATTCAACTCCGCCGATCCGCGCGGCGCAACGTTCAATCTGCGCAGCCACGTGGCGGTCTACGGCGGGTTCAATGGCTTCGAGAGCAGCCTCAGCGAGCGTGTGCTTCCCATCGTGCGCGATCACACCGTCCTGACCAACGACGCTACCATCAGCCGCTATGTCGTAACCGGCGTGGGCACCGATGGCGCGGTGCTGGACGGCTTCACGATACGGGCGTCGCAGCACCAGTCGCCCGAGTGCGTGAGCGAGTTTCTCCTGCGGGGCGGCCCGAATCCCGAGCGGGATACAATCTCGAATAACATCATCGACACCGAGCGCGACCGATACCTCGATCTCGATCCCGACCCGAACGCGCCGCCCGGCCAGCGGCCCATCCTCATCGACAACCGGATCTTCGTCACGGTCCGTACCGAGCCACGGGCCGAGCAAGGTGACCTCCTGGAGCTGCGGACGCATGACGACGATTGCGGGCCGGTATGTGCGACGGGCGCCTTTCAATTGAGTCAAAGCTCGAATCCGCAGGGTGGCTTCGCCGACAGCGGCGCCCTGGAGGAGCTCGCGATCACCCAGGACGCCCGCGTCACGCTGACCGATCGCGCTGGTTTAAGTTTCGCGGCGCCGGACGCCATGTACGTCCGGAAGCTCAAGCTCTACCCGGGCGCGGTGCTCAATACCGCGCATCACCGGCTCTACTACCAGACGCTGGTCGATGAGAACGACCAGCCGTTCACCATGCCGCCGCCGCTGCCGGGCCGGACGATCGTCGATGCGCCGATACCCGGGTACTCCCTCAACGTGATCGGTATGAACGATGAGGCGGAATTCGCCTGCCGGGTGCGTACGCGGGTGCAGGACACGCCCGGGGGTCCGGCCGGCTCGATCCAGCAGCAGCCCATTCAATTCCCGCCGGGCTCCGGTCAGATGATTGGCGTGATGGACATGGACGTGGGGCCGGCGAACTCCGTCGCGGCGAAACTGGCGTTCTCGCGGGCCGGCGATGAGCCCATCACCATCGCCTTCACCTATCGATTTGTCAGCGTTGCGCCCGGCATGCAGTTGATCGTCAAGCTGAGCGCCGATCCGCAGCCGGGCAGCAGCGACAACATCGAGGTGGCCCGGATCTCACCGCCGGTCCAAGGTCCGGGGTCGCTGAACAGCGATCGGTTCGCGACCTTTCACGCCCCGCATCTGCCGAACGGGCTGAACCTGCGGCGCGGCGTGTACGTCGAGATCGAGCTCAGCCGCAACGGCGGGATGGGGCCGGGCCGTTTGAGCGGCGGCGACCCCGAGATAGAGGTCGATTCCGCGTTCACCGAGGTCTGCCCGGACTGCGGCGATTTCAACGCCAGCGGGGACGTTACCGAGCCGGATTACCTCCGGTTGCTGGCAGCGTATGGGCAGACGGCCGAGGGTTCGGAGTCGATCAACTATTGCCTCGACCTGACCACCGATCATTACATCGACCTGGCCGACCTGGTGCTCATGGACTTGGCGCTTCAGTTCCCGTTCCAGTGGGGCACGCTCTGCCCGCCGGCGGAGAGCCAGTCGTCGTTGTCATCCGGCCCGCAGGATGCAAAGCCCGGGCCGCAACTGGTCGGCACGGCCGGGGCGGTCTACGTGGCCGGCAAGGAAACAGACGGCACCGAATATGATTACATCTACTCGCTGGACGCCGGTTCGGTCACGTTGACTGGCCGCGCGACATCCATCGGTTCCTGCGTCTGTCCCGCCGGCGGCTCCTGCATGCCCAACGACCCGCCGCAGTGGCCGTGCGCCGGGAGCGGCGACTCGCGCCTGAGCGGGCGGCTGGTGAAAGACAGCGCCGGCGAGCTGTACCAGATTCACCAGGCGGACGGACTCTATCAGCTCACCGTCTCCGGCGTCGAAAGCCGGTCGCTGGTCCTGGCGGCGGACGATCAATCGTACGGTGGCGATAGCGTCCACGTCGGCGTCGAATTCCCTGCGTGCCCGGACCCACCCAATTGTCCCGCGCGCATCGGTATCCCGCTGGTGGATGCGGTAGTGCGGCGGGTTGGCGGCAGCACGTACGTGTACGCGCTGCCCGTGCTGGTCACGCCGGCAGCCGGCGATCCGTACCGCGCTGCGGCTAAAATTCTGCTCACCGGCGACCCCCACGTTTATACCGTGTTGAACGTTTATGGACGCTCGACCGATCCGCAGGACCTGTGGGAGATCGAACTGCACGGCGGGCACGTGTTAGTGTCCGCGTCTGCTGCGATCAGCGACGACCGCGTGCTGATGTACACCGAGAGCGATACCGATCCCGCGCCGGAGGTCTCCACGCGGCTGAGCGACCTGTTCATGGATGCGGCCGACGCGCCGAAGGGCATCGCGGGAATGCTCGCGTCCGGGAATTACCTCTATCTGGTCTCGAAGGCGGAACCATTGTCCACGACCAGCAATCGCCTCTTCCGGTTCAAGATCGGGCCGGCGACGAATAAGTGCGACCTGGCGCTGACCGCCGACGGATTCATCGACATCAACAAGGCGTCGGTGCCCAGCACAGACCTGGGGCACATCACGTCGATCGCCGAGAATCCAGCCGACGGCTATCTATGGGTGACCGGCCTGGTCGAACCTTCGTATGCGCCGAATTACTTGTTGCCGATCGGCAATCTGCTGTTCAGCGCGGCGACTCTCGCCGTCGTCGATCCGGCATGGTTCGCCTCGCCGACTCCGAATCCGACGGCGGCGGGGCTGACCTGCCACGATCTGGCGCTGCCGGCGTCAATCGCATTCGACGACCCGGCGGGGATCACCATCACCGGCTGGCGGAGCATGCGGACGCACACCGGCTTGTGCGCGCTGCCCATCGCTTTGAATTCGACCGCGACGGGTGACGGCCCCACCGGCCCCACCGTGGAAACGCGCAGCGGGGGCATACAGCGGATCGAAGTGGAGTTCAGCGGGGACGTGAGCAGCCCCAATCTCACCTACATCGATGTCAGCGACGGGACAAACACGTACGTGCCCAGTTCGGTGAGCACGACCGACAACGTGCTCACGATCAACTTTCCGGCCACGCCCACCGCGGGCTTCCTGCCGGATGAGAAGTGCTACACGATCACGCTCAATCCGGGCGCGGTCGCCGAGACCATCACCGGCGATGCCAATTGCAAAGTCCGGGCGCTGGTCGGCGACACCACCGGCAACGGCGAGTTGAATCTGGGCGACGCCCTGTTCACCAAAGTCAATTACACGCAAGCGGCCTCGGCCAAGCCGCAGCACGACATCAATCTCGGCGGCGGCAACATCGACTACAATGACATGCTGGTCATCAAAGGCGGGGTTACACGGCCGGCGAAGAAAGCCCTGTGCCCATAACGCTCACCACGGAGAATACAGGTTTTTAGCACTGCGGATACGAAATCTACCGGATGCTGCGCATGACGTAGGTGCCGCTCATGCTGCGGCGGTCGGGCTCGCGGAAGCGGGACCGGATTTTCAGCGCCCGCGTCTCCAGCGCCGATGCGCGGTCATGCTTCTTCATCTTCCGCAAGAGCCGGGCGTGATTCTTGAGGATGGTGGCCACGTGCGAGTGCTCGGGGCCGAATGACTTTTCGCAGATGGTCAGGGCCCGCTGATAGAACTGGTCGGCCTCAGCCAGATTGCCGCGGGCGCTCTGGAGCAGCGCGAGGCTGTTCAGGATGACGCCGACGTGCAGATGATCGGGGCCGAGAAAACGCTCGTTGATCGCCAATGCCCGGCGGTACATCGGCTCGGCATCCTCGAGCTTGTCCTGAATGCGGTAAAGGTCGGCGAGGCTGTTCAGGCGGACGGCCACATCCGGGTGCTCGGTGCCCAGCGCCTGCTCGGTGATGACCAGAGCCTGCTGGAAAAGCGGCTCGGCGTCGGCGTACTTGGCCTGGCTCTTGAACAGCAGCGCGAGGTTGTGCAGGCTGCCGGCCAGATCCGGGTGATTTTCCCCGAGCGCTTTCCGGTCGATGCTGATCGCGCGCTGGAAGAGGCGTTCCGCCTCGACCGGCCGGTCCAGCGCCCGGCGAAGGCGGCCCAGATTGTTGAGGATTCCCGCGAGGTCCGGGTGCTCCGGGCCGAGGGCGTTCTCGGCGATCATCAGCGCTCGTGCACACAGCGGCTCGCCCTCCGGGTATTGACCGCGCGCGCGGTGCAGTTCGGCCAGATTATTCAGGCTGCGGGCGACGTCGGGATGGTCGAACCCCAGCGCCTGCTCGCGGACGGCCAGCGCGCGGCGGACGAGCGGTTCGGCTTCGTCGTAGCGGCTCTGAAGCCGGCACAGCTCTCCTAGAGTGTTCAGGCTGCGGGCAACATCCGGGTGCTCGTTGCCGAGCGTCTGCTCGCGGATGGCCAGCGCCCGCCGGCACAGCGACTCGGCTTCGGCGTAATGCGCCCGGGCCTGATGGAGCAGGACCAGCGTATGGATGCTTTTGGCAGTAAACGGATGTGACGGGCCAAGAACTTTTTCGTCGATCAACAGCGCCCGCTCGCAGAGCGGCACCGCCTCCTTGTAACGCCCGCGAGCCCGCAGGATGTCGCCGAGACTGTCCAGGTTGCGGGCGACGTCCGGGTGCTCGCCGCCGAACGTGTTCTCCCGGATCGTCAGTGCGCGCTGTTGTGCTGACTCCGCCGCTGCGTAGTCGCCCTCAGCGGCGAGCAACTCGGCGAGCGTGTGCAGCAGAACCGCCACATCGGGGTGATCTGCGCCGAGTGCCGCTTCGAGGATCGAGAGCCCCCGCCGCAGGGGGGATTCCGACTCCCAATATCGGCCGCGGGCGCGGGCGGTCGAAGCCTGACCGCGCAGGATGCCGGCCACCAGCGGGTGATTCTGGCCGAGCGATTCTTCGGCGATTTGCAAACCGCGGGTCAGCGCGGCCTCGGCGTCGGTGTGCCGGGCCAGTAGCTCGTAAAGCGCCGCCAGGTCCGTGAGCACGAGGGCCACATCCGGGGCCTCGGGGCCGAGCGCCCCTTCGAGGATGTCCATCGCGCGTTCGTAAAAGACGACGGCTTCGTCATACCGCGCCTGGCGTACGGAGACGCGGGCAAGTTTCGCGAGGCTCGTGCCCACGTCGGGATGATCGCGGCCCAGCGCGCGATAGTCGATCGCCAGCGCGCGGTGGGAGAGCGATTCGAGTTCGTCATATCTGCCGAGCGTCTCGCAGAGGACACTGAGATTGTTGAGGATTCGTGCGACGTGTGGATGGTCCGGGCTCAGAGCACGTTCGCGGATGTCCACCGCCCGGCGGTACAGAGGCTCCGCTTCGCTATAGCGGCCCAGTATACGGTACACCTCCGCGAGGTTGTTGAGGCTGGCGGCCAGCCGCGTGTCCCGCGGGCCGAACTTTTCGGCGGCGCGGACGGCGGCGGTGAACATGCTCTCCGCCTTGACGTACTCCGCTTTGAAATAGAACCGGGTTCCCGCGTCGTTGCACGATCGCCAGAGCGCGGCCGGGTCGTCGCCCTTTCCCGACGAGGAAAGCGGCGCCGAACCTTGCGGCCCGTCAACGGGCGATGCAGATCTCATCCGCGCCGGCTCCTCGCGTCCCGCTGTCAGAACCCCGCACGCAAGTGCGGAGCCTGGCCCACCACTTGCGTGGTGGGTTCGGACCAAGAATGCTGACCGGAGCGGTCGTGCCCGGCCATCCGTGGCGGGCGCCGCTCCGATAAAGCTGATTGTACTGAGTGCGTGGGTTAAAGAAAACCTGAGTGCGGCAACGAGTGCGTGACACGTCAGGCGGTGCTTGTTGGAGCCAAGGTGGGTGTTCCAAGAGGGGGTGGCCCAGGTTTTTAAACCTGGGGGAGTGATTGCGAACGTGGAACGGTACCACTCGGAAGTGACATTAACGCAGGCGGTACAATCGTGACCCCAGGTCCAGAGGACCTGGGCCACCCTTCATGCAGTCCGCCGAACGTGTCACGCACCCTGCGGCAACAAGCACTTGTTTTAAGAATTCCAAAATCGCGTACGGTGGGCTATAACGGCGACATTCACCGGCGCGATGCGTCGCTCCTTTGACTCGTTTTGAAATGTGATCGCCTTTCGGACCAGATTATGGAACTCCTGCATCAATTTCTCGATCTGTTTCTTCACCTGGACACTCACCTGGATAATGTGGTCAGGGACTACGGCGTCTGGACTTATCTGCTGCTGTTTGTGATCGTCTTTTGTGAGACGGGCCTCGTTGTGACGCCGGTCCTGCCGGGCGATTCGCTGCTGTTTGCCGCCGGCGCCATTGCCAGTCTCGGGTCGCTGAACGTCGCGCTGCTGTTCGGCCTGCTGAGTGCCGCGGCCATCCTGGGGGATACGGTCAATTATGGCGTGGGCAAATTTCTCGGCCCGCGCGTTTTGCGCCGCGAGAACAGCCGGATTCTCAAGAAAGAATACCTGGACAGGACGCACGCGTTTTTCGAGAAATACGGCGGCAAGACGATCATCATCGCCCGATTCGTGCCCATCGTCCGCACGTTCGCTCCATTTGTGGCCGGCATCGGCAGCATGACCTATCCGAAGTTTGTAGCGTATAACATTATCGGCGGGCTGCTTTGGGTGGCGATCTGCCTCTTCGCGGGGTACTTCTTCGGCCAGTTGCCGCTGGTCAAGAAGAACTTCTCGCTGGTCGTGGTGGGGATCGTGTTCGTGTCGATCCTGCCGGGGCTGGTGGAATACGTGCGGCACCGCCGACAGCGCGCCCCGCAAGGATCCGTCGAACCGTAAGCCGCATTGGGGATATCGAATGAAGCGATTCTTTTCGGTTGGCTTGCTGTTGGCCGCATTCGGGCCTGTGTCCGCCGTTGTCGCCCTCGACGTCGAGAACCCGCCGGTCGGCGTTTTCGCCGACGACTGGTTCGCCGTCATGCTCGACGGCCGAAAGAGCGGGCACATGCATTCGACCATGGAGCGCCGCAAACGCAGCGGCGCCGATGTCGTCCGCACCGGGACAGAAATGGTGATGACCGCGGGACGCGGCGAGGTCAAAATCACCGTCAGCGTAGATCAGCAGACGGAAGAGACGCTGGACGGCAAGCCGCTCAGCTTCAGCCAGACGATGAAGCTCGGCGCGTTCCCCACGACGACACGCGGCAAAATCAAGGATGGAAAAGTTACGGTCACCACCAGCCAGCTCGGTCAGCAGGGTCAGACGAAAACCTATGATCTGCCCAAAGGCGCGATGATGAGCTGGGCCGTCTATCGCGAGCAGCTCAGGCGCGGGCTGAAGCCCGGCACGAAATACGAGCTGCCCATGTACGAACCGAGCATGTCTGTCGATCAGTTGACGCCGGCCACCATCGAGATCGGCGAGAAGAAGACCATCGACGTGTTCGGGCGGAAGGTCGAAGCGATAGAGAGCAAGCAGACCGTAAGCGTCAAGGGGTTGCTCGGCAAAGGCATGGACGTGGCGACGACGATCTGGATGAAGGAGGACGGCACACCGGTGCGGCTCGAGATGAGCATGATGAATATCCCCATCGAGGTGCTGGCGTGCGCGAAGCCGATTGCGCTGGCGAAGAACGACCCGGGCGACCTGATGGCCGGCTCGCTCCTCCCGGTACGGCCCATTGATGCCGCCGCCGCCAATCAGGTCACTTACCGGCTGTGGTGGAAGAAGGGCGCGGTGAACGACGAGCAGATCGACCTGCAAGAGACGCGCCTGCAAAAAGTGGAAAAGAAAGGGGCCAGCGAACGCATCATCACGGTGACGCGCGCGTCCGCCCGAACCGCGACCAGCAAGCCCTCTCAACTGAGCAAAGAGGAGCGCGAGCGCTGCCTGGCGCCGGCATCGGCGGTGAACTACACGGACCCGGCCGTCGCCAAGCTGGTCAAAGAGGCCGCCGGCGATGAGAAGGATCCGCGCAAGCTGGGCGAGCGGCTGTGCCGGTTTGTCAGCAGTTACATTACTTCCAAAAACCTCGGCATCGGGTTCGCGACGGCCAGCGAGGTGGCCCGCAGCAGGGAGGGCGACTGCACCGAGCACGGCACGCTGCTGGCGGCGCTCGGCCGCGGGGCGGGCATTCCGACGCGGATCGTCACCGGCCTGGTCTATGCCGACCGGTTCAACGGCAAGCCGAACGTGTTCGTCGGTCATTGCTGGACGCAGTTCTGGATCGACGGGGAGTGGGTCGATCTGGATGCGGCCCTGGGTCAGACGGACATCGATCCGACGCACATCGTGCTGGGGATCAGCTCCGCGGCCGACACCGGCGTCGGCGACATGGTCGGCTCGCTGTGGGTGACGATGCAGAACTTCTCGCTCGACGTGCTGAAGATCGATCCGCCACAGGGCGGGCCCACAACTCGATCGAATGGGAATTGAGAAGAGAGAACATTAACGCGGGTATTCAGACTACTGTACTGTCTCGCACTGATCGACGTTTTTCCGAGCCGCGACCGTGAGGGAGCGGGAATGACAAATCGCTCCCTCACGGTCGCGGCTCGGTTCGGATAAGCACCCGTAACTCTGAGGCACTACACTATGACGTGAGACTCACCAAACGCGCGATGCGGTCTTTGATCGGGGGGTGGCTGTCCATGATGCTGCCGGCGCGGTCTTCGGCGTGCTTGATCGGGTGCACGATATAGAGCGGGGCGGTGGCGCGGTTGGCGACTTCGAGCACGTCGGGGTCGTCGCTGATTTTGGCCAGGGCGCTGGCTAATCCTTGCGGGTTTCGCGTGAAATCGACGGCGGAGGCATCGGCGAGGTACTCCCGCTGGCGCGAGAAGGCCATCTCGATGATCTTGGCCAGCAGCGGCGCGATGATCGAGAGGAGGACGGCCAACAGAATCACAACGATCATGATCGCCCCACCGCCGCCGCCCTCTTTGTCCGACCGGCGGGAACGACTGGAGGAGCCGGAGAATCGACCCCATCGCAGCGACCGCAGAAAAAAATCGCACAGCAGCACGACGATGCCGACCAGCGTGGCCATGAGCAGCGCGAACCGCGTATCGAGATTGCGGATGTGGCCCATCTCGTGGGCGATGACGCCCTGCAATTCATCGCGCGTGAGCTTGGAGCGCAGGCCGGTGGTGATGGCGATTGCGCCATGCTGCGGGTTGCGGCCGGTGGCGAAGGCGTTCGGCGCGGTGTCGTCGATGATGTACACCTTGGGCAGCGGCACGCCGGCGGCGAGAGACATCTCTTCGACGACGTTATAGAGCTGCGGGTCGTCCTTGTGCTCGACTAGCCGGGCGCGGCTCATGCTCAGGATGGCCGACGCGCCGCCGAAGTAGCTGGCCGTCGAGCTGATCAGCGCCATGAGGACGGCCACGGCGGTGACTCCGACCGCGTACAGGAGGGCGTGCTCCGGTCCGCCCGCCCGCAACCCCAGTGCATAGCCGATGATTCCGCCGAGACCGGCGACGAACAGCGTGAACACCACAATCAGCAGCACGCTGTTACGCTTGTTGCGTTCAATGAGCTGATGGAAGTCGGTAGCCATCGCAGGTTGGGTAGTTGTGTCGCCTAGAACTTGATCTTTACCGGCTCGCGTGCGGCGGGCTCGTCCAGCTCGAAGAACTCTTCCTGCTGGAAGCCGAACATGCCCGCGAGGAGAACCGCGGGGAAGGACTGCACGCGCGTGTTATAGTTCTCAACCGTGTTGTTGTAGTTCTGGCGGGCGAAGCCGATTTTATTCTCCGTGCTGGTCACCTCCTCCTGAAGCTGGGAAAAGTTCTGGTTGGCCTTCAGGTCGGGGTACGACTCGGCCACGGCGAACAGTTGCCGCAGGGCGCCGGTCAGGGCGTTCTCGGCCAGTGCCTGCTGGGCGACGCCGCTGACCTGGATGGCCTGCTGGCGGGCGCGGATGACGTTCTCCAGTGTGTCCTTCTCATGGGCGGCATACCCCTTGACCGTCTCGACCAGGTTGGGGATCAGGTCGTATCGCCGCTTGAGCTGCACGTCGATCTGGCTGTAGGCATTCCGCACGCGGTTGCGGGCCTGCACCAGGCCGTTGTAGATCAGGATGCACAGCAGAATGACCGCGAGCAGGATCCCCAGGGGGATGAGGCTGGTGGACCATGCGGCCAGTATCGTCAGGGAATTCGGAATCATGGCATTTCTCCACGTGTAATGGAAAAGAATAGGTTGAGGACCGCGGAACTTGCGTTACTGCGCAAAGTCACGAACAGTATCTCCGCGCTAGGCCCGCCCTTCAGGGCGGGTGTGGAGACGTTGAAGCGTTACAGAGCCCGCTTCAGCGGGCTTCTCGCTCCGCGGCTTGAGCCAACAAGCGTGTCGGCTCATCCGAACGGCTAAAGCCATCCAACGAGAATCCCGGTGAACCGGGATCAGGGTTGCCTGCTGACCCTCGAAACCCGCCATAAATGGCGGGCCTAGCGCAAACCCTGAAGACCCACGTTCCATGTATAAGAATCACCTTGCGCTGTAGTGCTTGTTGCCGCACTACGGTCCCTGGCGGCAATAATTGCCGCGGTCCGGTTACGTCCTTGCGAGAATACCCCTCCCCCACCCCCCTGTCGATGATAGGAGCGGTAAATGTTTATAATCGGCTTTAATTGACGGAGGATAACGGCCGTGTTACAAAATAGTATTGTACATTGGTCCGTCCTCGGCAGATTTTCAGGGGAGGTTCCGTGAGATCGTATTTCCCCCTGGCGGCGGCCGGCATTGCGGTGATCCTCGCGTCCGCTGTCGCCTGGTTCGTCACCCCCGCTCTCCAAAGCCCGCAAGCCCGCCTCAACCAGCGAATCGACGAGCAGATCGACCGGGCCCAGAGCATGCTCGTCGCCTACAACCCCAGCGGGAATCGCTTGACCTCGCTCGTTGCTGCTCAAACCCAGCCCAGCGAAGAACAGTGGCAGGCTGCCCTGCAGGGTGTGAGCGGTGGCGAAGAACTTGCCGGCCAGATTCAGCGACTCGATGCTGAATTTGTCCGGCTAGGCGGCAAGCTCCGACAACCAGAAATCCCCGGTTCCGCTGCCGAAGCGTATGACCGCATGAAGTCACATCTTCAGCAGAACCAGCAGTTGATCGCCGACGCGTTGAAGATCGTGCGCGAAGCCGTCGGCTTCACCGAACAAAGCGGCGGCGAGACAATCTCGGGCTCGTCGCATCCGGCGGCTACGCGGCTGGAGGCGATCCTGTTCTATCAGCAGGGCGATCTCCAGCGGCGGCTGGCGGCGATTCAACGCGCGCTGGCCGACGAGGCGCGGCAGCGGACCGCGCAGCGGCTGGCACTCTGGACGGACGTGGATACCAAGTTCCGCTCGCTCGAACAGGAAGTCACCGGGCGCCGCGCCGCGGCCAGGGATACGCAGCCGGCTACCGCATCCGCAACCACGCCTCAAGCCGAAGCCGAGCCCGGCCCGACGCTGGCCCAGCGTGTGGCCGATCTGCGCACACACCGTCAGGAAGTCGAAGCGCAGATCGCCGAAGTGGAAAAAAAGATCGCCCAATTGAAGCCCGCCATGCAGGAGCTGACCGAAAAGAGTGGCGCGGCCAAGTCACGGGCGGATGCCGCCCAGCAGCACATGCTCGCCCTGGAGCAGAAGGGCGTCGATGCGTCCGACCCCGACTCGTTGAAGAACTTCACCGAGAGCTACAACGCCGCGTCGCAGGAGTACCGCAAGGCTTCGCGGGAATTGACCGTGCTGGTGCGCGGGTGCGGCACCTCGCCGAAATTGAGCGAGCAGGAGAAGGAGATCCTGACCGACCCGATCGTGAAGGTGGATGCCGATCTGGAGAAGGAACAGCGCGGGCTGACCGCGCTGGAGAGCGATCTTCGCGCAGGCCAGGCTTTGGTTGAGACGCGGCGAGCGGTCATCGCCCAGATCGATCAGCAGATTGAGAAGCTGACCCGGCACGAGACCGAGGTGAAGGACCGGCTGGCCAAGTTCGAAGCCTTACGCGGCCAGTTCGCGAAACAGGTGGCTGCTGAGGCCGGTGCCGTCATCGCGGCCGCCAGGGAGGCGAACACGCTGGAGACCGAGGCGCTGGAGCTGGTCACCGGCGACGGTGAACAGGCAGCCCGGCGGGCCGAGCAGGCGGCCGAAGGCTGGATTGGCAAGGCCCGCGACCAGAACAACGAGCACGCCGACTCGCCGAACCCGCGGCTGACCATGATGGCCGGCGATCGATTTGTCAGCGGGCACGCCAAGACGGTCGGCGGCGATCTTCATTATCTGGCCGCACGGATTCGGGCGCAGCGATCCGGCGATCTCCAGCGTCATGCCCTGATGCTCCAGTCGATGCAGCCGACGGGAATCGATGCGTCGGCCCTGCTGCCCTCGGGCACGGCGAGCGATGAGGCGGGCGCCTGGGCGACGCGAGCCGACGCGGCGCGAAACACGGCTGAAGTCGATCGCGCGGAGGCGGTCAAGTCCGCCGAGGCGGCCCTGAAGAGCTATCAGGACGCGGACAACGACGTCAAGATCTGGGTCCTGCATGCGAATATCGCGGCCATTCACTATCTGCTCGCCGACCTGAGCGGCGGCGACGAGGCGAAGAAGCACCTCGCCGATGCCCGGAAAGAATATGATCTGGCCATACGCGCTAGCCCCGATCATCCGGAAGCCCAGCACTACAAGCGGATCATCGAAGAGCTATCCCAGGCGCCGAAATGAGTCGGCGGGGGCCGGCTGGGGTTCCGCATCTGTAACCTTCGTCGCTCGCGGTTTTTCAAACCGCGGCTAAACAGCTTGGCGGCGTTCTCAAAACCCGGGGAACCACTCATATCCAGATCGCCATGAGGATTATTTTCGATCGAATTCAAGGTCCGTGGATCATTGCGACGGTTTGTCTGGGTGTCGCCTCCGCCGCCACCGCACATCCGCTCGGCAACGACAGCATCACTCATTTCAACGTGCTCTATGTGCTGCCCGACCGGTTCGAGGTCGATCTGCTGCTCGATTTCGCGGAGACGCCGGCGCTGAATATCCAGCAGCACGAGATTGACGCGGATCGCGACGGAAAGGACACCAAGCAGGAGCAGGAGGCGTGGCTCGATAAGAACGCGAAAGAGTTCGCCCCATTTCTTCTCGCCAGGCTCGATGACCGGCCGCTGCCGTTGAACGTGGTGACGGAGGCGGTCGATCCGAAGAGCGGGAATAAGGCCGTCGGCCGAATGATTTTGAAAATGCCCGGTTTTTCGCAAATGCCGACGTATCGGCTGCTGATTCGATACGGCGCGAAGTACCCGAAACCGCTCGCCGCCGGCCGGCACGTCATCGCCTACGAGGACACAACCTACCCGCAGGATCGGGGCCTGCGGCGCATCCTGCTGGAGGAATCGGCCATCATCGGGGGCAAGAGCTTGAAAGACTTTGTCCCGGCGGCCGGGGCCGTGCCGGCCCGTTTGCGCGAGGCGATGCAGAAAGGAAGCCTGTCCCTCTCGCCGGATGCGGTGCTCAAGCCGGCGCCGGACAGCCAATGGCTCATCGCGGATGGCGGCAAATGTCTCGCCGTCAGTCAGGACGAGAACGAAGTCTGGAATATCTACCGCAGCCCCTATGTTGAAATCCTTCGCCCGCGACCGGATTACTGGAACGAGGGACTCGACCCGTTCCTCTATGATCAGTACGATCCGAGCCAGCTTCCGCAGGAGAAATCGGCTACGGTGCGCTTTGCACTGCATTCGCCGTGTGCGCCGGAAGGCGCGAGCACGCAGCCTGCGGTCACTACAGCTCCGGATTTAACGGAAGCCAAGCCGCCGCCCTTCGTACCCAGCTTCACCGATCCGCGGAACAACCCGGCGCAGACGGCGAAATCATTCCGACAGGCCAATCGGTTGATTTCAAAATTACAAGGCGGCTGGGGCTTGATGGTGCTGCTGAGCGTCACCGGCCTGTCTTTCATCTGGGGGGCGGCGCACGCGCTCATGCCCGGTCACGCCAAGACCGTTGTCGCGGCTTATCTCATCAGCCAGCACGGCACCTACCGGCATGCGGTCATCCTGGCGTTCATCGTGACTATCACGCATACCGCACTCGTCGTCATCCTTGGGCTGGTCATCTACTTCTATCAGAACACGCATCCGGCGCTCGGGCCGCGGATTCAGCTCTGGCTGGGCACGCTGGCCGGCGCGCTGGTCGCCATCATGGGCGGGACGCTCATCTGGCGGGCGATCACCGGGCGCATCGCCCACCACGGCCACGATCACGACCACGATCATCATCACGATGACCGGTCATGGTTCCGCAAACTGTTCACGCATTCGCACCCCCACCTGCCGCATTCGCATCCGCACACGCATGAGCACGGACACACGCACGCCCATGACCCTGTTCACCAGCACCACGATCATCATCACGAGCACGAGCACGCTCATGCCCACCCGCACGAACACGCCCATTCACATGAGCATGGCCACGACCACGATCACGGGCATGAACATGTGCACCCCCATCACCACCCGCACGAGCATGAACATCATCACGATCATACGCACGATCATTCAACACCTGGGCACCCCCCTCATCACCAGCCGGAAGCACTCAGCATGAAGATGCTGCTCATGCTGGGCATCACCGGCGGGATCGTGCCGTGCCCGACGGCGATGATCATCATGCTGCTGGGAATTGGAGCCAACGTGGTCGCGGGCGCGCTCTATGCGGTGGGCGTGTTCAGTCTGGGGCTGGCGGTCACGCTGATGGCGATCGGTTTTCTCGCGCTGTCCAGCCGGCGATTCGCCCGGCGGCTCCTGATGGATGCCGAGCATGAGGGCGAGCTTTCCAGCACCGGCCAGAAACTGATGCTCCAGGTGGTGCCGGCGATCAGCGGTGCGGTGGTGGTCGCTCTGGGCTTCGCGATCACGGCACATTACGTTTACATGATCGAAACCGGCCGCTCGCTGTTCTCATGGCTCGGGTAGTGCCGACGAATCACAAAGGCATATAAATTAACGGTTTGCGCCGATTCTTGTACGTTGCCACTCGCGTGGCCAGCGTGCTCAACCCCCGCTGAAATCAGCGGTAACCCCATACCGCTGTTGACCTTTATATGTGGACGGACGATAATAATGACAGACGAGTTGCCTCGAGTTGTATCGTAGGATACACATTACCGCTCGATGTGCGTCGTCTTCGGGTCAGGCGGCTGTACTGCGTCCGAGGTGCCCGAGTTCATTCCCGCCGCCGCGATAGTTCGGGGGGTTTGTCCTTACCCCCGCACCCCCGCCTGCCGAACGCGTGGCCTTCGGGTGCTGGGAAAAGGGGCTCAAGCGGTCATCGGCCCCGGAAAGTTCACCCATGGCGAAATACCATTACGCGTCGATCGCTGAACTGACGCATCAGCTCAAGCTGTCGCCGGCGCGTCTGCGGCTGAGGCAGCTCGACTCCGCCGAGTATCTCATCGATCTGCTGGAGATGCAGAAAAGCTATCCGTATGACTTCGTCTGCCATCACATCACCGGTTATCGGCCGAAGAATGCCACACAACAGAAGACGATGGTGGGCAAATCGCTTATCGAAGACCTCGTGCAACTGATTGAGGATATCAGTGCGGCCAATTTGATGGAAGCCGCTCTGCTGCGTACCGCCTGCTGGACGGCGGAAGAACTGTCGAAGCGTCTGAAGGTTTCGACCAAGACGATCTGCCGATGGCGGCGGCGCGGCCTGGCCGGGCGTAAATTGCGCTACCCCGACCATACCGTCCGCATGTCTTTCCTCGAACATTGCATCCGGCGGTTCGTCTCCAAGAACCATGATCTGGTCAAGCGCGGGGCGGCTTTCAAGCAGCTTTCTACCGCTGAGAAGCAGCAGATCGTCGCGCTGGCCCGCGAGGCCCTCGCCGAGCGGCGCATGCGTTTGCACGAATTGTCGCAGATGATCGCGGCCCGCGTCGGCCGTGCGGTCGAGACGGTGCGCTACACGCTGCGGCGTTACGACCAGGCCCACCCGGAGGATCCGCTCTTCGGCCGGGACGATCAGCCGGTGGTCAAGCCCGAATTGCAGGCGATCTTCAACACCGTCGAATCCGGCAAGAGCCTCGTCGAAGTGGCCAAGCTGTATCATCGCTCGATCTCCACGATCAAGTCGATCGTCCGCGAAGTCCGCGCGCGGCGGCTCAAGGCCCGCTCGATCGAGTACGTATACAACAGTGAGTTCGAAGCGCCCGGCGCGGATGCAACGATTCTGACCGCCGCTGCGGACGACGAGAACGCGCGGCCCAAGCGCATCCGCCCGCCGAAGGATCTGCCGCCGTACCTACAGGACCTGTATCGCCAGCCGCTGTTTTCGCCGCAACAGGAACGCGACATGTTCCGGCGGTACAACTACCTGAAGTTCAAGGCCGACCGCCAGCGGGCGAGCGTCGATGTGCTCAACGCGTCGAACGAGTCGCTGTCACAAATTGAAGGCCTGCTGGTTGAATCCGAGCGCGCCAAGAACGACATCCTGCGGGCGAACCTGCGACTGGTGGTGAGCATCGCCCGCCGGCACGTGGGCCGTGCGTCATGCTTCTTCGAGATCGTCAGCGACGGGAATCTTTCGCTCATGCGGGCGGTCGAGAAGTTCGATTACGCCCGCGGTTTCAAATTCAGCACATATGCGTCGTGGGCGATCATGCGGAACTATGCTCGCAGCATTCCCGAGCAGATGTATCAGTCGGCCCGGCTGGTCACGGGCGCCGAGGAGGTCCTGGCCACCACGCCGGACCGCACCGAAACCGCTCGCAATGACGTCATGGAGGCGGCGCAGCAACTGGTGCAAAAGGGCCTCGGCCTGCTCTCCGGCCGCGAGCGCGACGTCGTCGTCTGGCATTACGGATTGCAGAAAGACAGCTCGCCGATGACGCTCGATCAGATCGGCAAAGTTTTCGGAGTCACGAAGGAGCGCGTCCGTCAGATCGAGCGGAAGGCGTTCGGCAAGATCAGGGCCGTTCTGGACAACGGCGATACACCTCCGGCTCAACCGGCAACCGCCTGAACTTTAACGCATACACAGTGATAGCAGTCGTAGGGTTCGCTCTGCGAACCTTACGTCTCTGGTCCGCTCAGAGGCTGGGAAACTATCTCAATTGGAACACTGGTCCGTAAATCAT
>CAYLLT010000060.1:0-21689 GCA_964384465.1 uncultured Planctomycetales bacterium
ATCTGGGGCGGCGAGTTCGGCCGCACGCCGACGGTCGAGTTGCCGACGCCCGGCTGCAATGCCGGCAAGATCAATGGCCGCGATCACAACCCGTACGGTTTCACCGTCTGGATGGCCGGCGGCGGCGTCAAAGGCGGGCAGGTCTACGGTGCCACCGACGAGTTCGGCTTCCAGGCCGTCGAAAACCGCATGCACGTCCACGACCTTCACGCGACCATCCTGCGGCTGCTGGGTTTCGACCACACCAAGCTGACCTACCGCTACGCCGGACGCGATTTCCGGCTCACCGACGTGCATGGTAATGTCGTACAAGCCCTCATCGCGTAAACTGCTGTCCATGACTGACGCGGCGAAAACGAGCAACCCCTGGGCGTGGGTGCCGTCGCTCTACTTCGCGCAGGGCCTGCCCTACGTCGTGGTGATGACCGTCTCGGTCATCATGTACAAACGGTTGGGCATCTCGAATACGGATATCGCCCTCTACACGAGCTGGCTCTACCTGCCGTGGGTCATCAAGCCGCTGTGGAGCCCGTTTCTTGAGCTGTTCCGAACGAAACGTTTTTGGATTGTGGCGCTCCAATTCTTCGTGGGCGCAGCCCTGGCGTGTGTCGCTCTCACGCTGCCGGCGCCGCGGTTCTTTCAATATTCGCTGGCAGTCCTCTGGCTGATGGCGTTCGCCTCCGCAACGCACGACATCGCCGCCGACGGTTTCTACATGCTCGGCCTGGAGCAACACCAGCAGGCGGCATTCTCCGGCGTGCGAAACACGTTCTACCGCATCGCCAGCATCACCGGGCAGGGGCTGCTGGTCATGGTGGCGGGTTTGATCGAGAAGCGGACCGGGCACATCATCCGTGCCTGGCAGGCGGCCATGCTCGCTTCGGCGGCAATCTTTCTGCTGGTGGCTGTTTATCACTTCGCCGTCCTGCCGTATCCACCGGAGGACCGCCCGGTTCGAAGGGCCGATTCACGTGCCGCGACGGATAATTATATGGAGGTCTTTGCCAGCTTCTTCCGAAAGCAGGGCGTCCTCCTCATTCTCGCTTTCCTGCTCTTGTACCGCTTCGCCGAGGCGCAGCTCGTCAAGCTGATTCAGCCGTTCATGCTCGATCCACGGGCGGAGGGCGGGTTGGGCTTATCTACACAGCAGGTCGGTTTCGCTTACGGCACGGTTGGAGTGGTTGCGTTGCTCTGCGGCGGCCTGCTCGGCGGCTATCTGATCTCACGCCGCGGGCTGCGGTATTGGCTCTGGCCGATGGTGTTCGCGATCCACCTGCCCGATCTTGTATTCGTGTACCTGTCCCACGCACAGCCGAGTCACTTTCCGCTTGTGTGCGGCGCGATCGCCGTCGAGCAGTTCGGCTACGGATTCGGATTCACCGCTTACATGCTGTATATGATCATGGTCGCGCAGGGCGAGCACAAAACGGCTCACTACGCGATCTGCACCGGCTTCATGGCACTCGGTATGATGCTGCCCGGCATGTTGAGCGGATGGTTGCAGGACCACGTCGGCTACAAACACTTTTTCATCTGGGTCATGCTTTCGACGATTCCGGGCTTTATCGTGGCCGCTCTGGTCAAAGTGGATCCGGCGTTCGGCCGCAAGCAGGACCGCCTCGACAGAACATGCCCGGCTTGCGGCCGTGTGATCGATAACGCCGATGGCGTGTGTGCGTCATGTACAACGCCGGTCCCGCAGGAGGCATGAAACGCCGATGAGCAAACCCGTTACCGCATTTGTTGCAGACAGCGTCGGCGCTGCCCGGGGCGTCACGGAAGCGCTGCGCAAGTCCGTCCTCGTTGAAACGGTGTACCTGCTCTCGACGTCCGCTGGCGCCGCTTCCGGCGATGGTCAAAGACTCAACGTGGATTCGCCGTTCAGCAGCGGGACGATGCAGCTCGTGGCCCAAAAGGCCAACACGCCGCTGATCCTGCTCATTCTCCGCGATACTTCCATCGAATTCGGCCAGTTCGGCCTGGAACGCTTCGTCGCCGTCGCGGAGAACACCGGTTCGGGGATGGTCTATTCCGATTATCACGATCTAAAAAACAATCAGCGCGTGCCACACCCGCTGATCGATTATCAACTCGGCAGCATCCGCGACGATTTCAATTTCGGGCCGGTGGTGCTGCTGCGCCGTGAGGCCATACGCCAGGCCGAACGCGACATCGGCAAATCCCAATACGCGGCGGCCGGCTTCTATGAGTTGCGGCTGGCCATCTCGCGACACCATGCGCTCACGCGCATCGCCGAATTCCTGTACACCCAATCTGAAAGCGACCTGCGTCTTTCCGGCGATAAACAGTTCGATTACGTCGATCCCCGGAACCGCGCCGTGCAGATCGAAATGGAAGCCGTCGCGTCGGCCCACCTCAAGCGGATCGGCGCTTATCTCGGCCCGAAGTTCAAAGAGGTCAACCTGGACGATGGCCGGTTCGACCACGAGGCTACGGTCGTCATCCCCGTAAAGAACCGCGTCAAGACCGTCGGCGACGCCGTCGAATCCGTGCTGAGACAGAAAGTGGCATTTCCCTTCAATCTGATCGTCGTCGATAACCATTCAACGGACGGTACGACTGACCTGCTGCGCAATACGGCGGCAAAGGACCGGCGACTGCTCCACGTCATACCGCAGCGGACGGATCTCGACATCGGCGGTTGCTGGAACGAGGCCGTCCATCACGCCGCCTGCGGGCGTTTCGCCGTGCAGCTCGACAGCGACGACATCTACAAGGACGAAACCACGCTTCAGAAGGTTGTCGATGCGTTCCGCCGTGAAAAGTGCGCGATGGTCATCGGCAGTTACCAGATGACGAACTTCAAGCTGGAGGAAATTCCGCCGGGCATCATCGATCACCGCGAGTGGACGCCGGAGAACGGCCGCAACAACGCCCTGCGGATCAACGGCCTGGGCGCGCCGCGGGCGTTCTTTACGCCCATCCTGCGGCAGATCAACATCCCGAACGTGAGCTATGGCGAAGATTACGCGGTCGGCCTGGCGATTTCGCGCGACTACCAGATCGGCCGAATCTACGAGCCGATCTATCTGTGCCGCCGCTGGGAGGGCAACTCAGACGCCGACCTCGACATCGCTCGTCAGAATGCATTCAACGCCTATAAGGACAAACTAAGGACGTTCGAAATCCTCGCCCGCCAGCGGAAGAATATGATTCTGTCGAGCCCAAAATGATCGATCGCATCCGCCTCTCCGAATCCGAACTCACAACGTTGGCGCCCGGCGCAGGTCTGCCCGGCCGATGCGTAGCCCTCCTCCAGCAACAGAAGCAGACGTGGGAGCTGCTGCGTAATGGCTACAACGGCCTGGCGGCGGTCCAGACCCGCACCATCCAGTTCGACGGCTTCACGGTGAACGTCCAGTTCAACGCGGCCCGCCTGGCCTCCGCCTCCGCCAAGGTGGACGAGAAGTCGATCAAAGAGCGAAAGTGCTTTCTCTGCCCGGCCAATCTTCCGCCGCTGCAGCGCGGCCTGTTCTTTCAGAACGAATATCTTATCCTGTGCAATCCGTTCCCCATTCTGCCGGAGCATTTCACGATCTCTCACATCGAGCATACGCCTCAGCGCATCCTCCCCTCGTTCGATGCGCTGCTCGCGTTGAGCCGCGACATGGGTGAAGGGTACACCGCGTTCTACAACGGCCCGCAGTGCGGCGCTTCCGCGCCGGATCATCTGCATCTCCAGGCCGGCAACCGTGGATTCATGCCGATCGACGATGACTACGAGGCGATCAAGCCCGCCGGTCAACCGTTGCTCGAAAATGATCGCTTGCGGGTATACGCGGTCGAGAATTATCTGCGCAGGCTCATTGCCTTCGAATCGCGCGATGAGCAACTGCTGAAAACTGCGTTCGGTGTTTTCCATGCCGCCTTCCAGCAGCTCGCCGTCAATGAGGTCGAGCCGCTGATGAATGTGCTTTCGCTCTACGAGAAGGGTTCGTGGCGTGTAATCGTTTTCCCCCGCGCCCGCCACCGCCCCTCATGCTTCCACGCGGAGGGTGACAGCCGCATCCTGGTCAGCCCCGGCTGCGTCGATCTGGGCGGCGTCGTCATCACGCCGCTCGAAGCGGACTTTCACAAGTTGAATCGCCGGATCGTGACGCAGATATTCGAGGAGGTTTGCCTGCCGGGCGACAGTTTCGCACAGCTCTGCGAACGTCTCCGCGAGAATCTTCCCGATACGCCCGCTGCATAGCGCCTGTCATACCAATTACGATTTGAGTCCGCGCTTGGGTGGCATCGACAAGGTGCAAGGACGGAAAAAAAGCGGACGGAAGTCTAGTGCATTTCCCAGGTCACCGGACGAGATCTCTTGTACCAGCACGAAGCGCAAGCGAGTGTTTGTGGCAGAAGAACACTCGCTTGCGCTTTGTGCTGGTATCGTCCACGGACTTGGGAACCGCCTTAATGCAGCTTTGCTTCCTGCTCCTGATCGATGGCCTGCATTTCCGGCAGAGCGCGTTTGGACTGCCAGATCGACCAGCCGATCAGGACGAGGCACACCAACAGGACGACGATGCGCGTCTGGTCCCAGCCGATGTAATTGAGCGGTTTGGCCAGGTCATAGTTATATCGCTGAGCCGCGTCCTTCACCGTCTTCACGACCTCTTTGTCGTAAGCGAGCATGAGCGGCACCGCCAGCACCGACACCATGTTCATCACCTTCAGCAGCGGGTTGATGGCCGGTCCGGCGGTGTCCTTCAGCGGATCGCCGACGGTATCGCCGGTGACCGATGCCTTGTGCTTCTCGCTGCCCTTACCGGTGTTATTCACCAGGTCGCGTGGTTCATCCTCAACCATCTTTTTCGCGTTGTCCCACGCGCCGCCGGAATTGCACATGAAGCTGGCCAGGAGCTGCCCGACCACGATCGAACCGGCGAGGAAGCCGGCAAGTCCGATCGGCCCCAGGAAATACCCGACCAAGATCGGCATCAGCACGCCCAGCACCGCCGGCCCGATGAGTTCCTTCTGGGCCATTCCTGTGCAGATGCCGACCACCCGGCCGTAATCCGGCTTCTTGGTGCCCGCCCAGATTTCCTTGTCGCGGAACTGAATACGGCACTCGTGAACAATCAGATACGCCGCACGCCCGACCGCCCGAATGAGCATCGAGCTGAACAGGAACGGCACCGACCCGCCGATCAACATGCCGATCAGCAGCTTGGGCGAGGAGACGGTCAACAACCCGGCTACCGCCTGGAACAATTCCAGCGGCAATTGCTTCTCTTCGCCGCCGCCGCCGGATCCTATCACCGTAATGAATGAGGCGTACAGCGAGACGGCCGCAATGACCGCCGACCCGATGGCCACGCCCTTGGTCACCGCTTTGGTCGTGTTCCCGACGGCGTCGAGGTCGGCCAGGATCTGGCGGGATTCCTTCAGGTGTGCCTCATTCTTGATGAGTTTCCCGTCTATCTCGAAGCCCATCTCGGCGATGCCGTTGGCGTTGTCGGCGATCGGACCGAACACGTCCATCGACACGGTGTTGCCGGTCAGCGTCAGCATGCCGATGCCGCACATGGCCACGCCGTACGCGATGAAGATGGGATTCACCACTTCCATCGTGCTGGAATAAATCATAACCGACGAAAAGATGGCCACGCAGAGGATCAGCCCGGTCCATACCGCGGACTCATAACCGACGGCAAAGCCTTCGATGATCGTCGTGCCGTGGCCGGTTTCGGTGTTGCGTTTGATCCCGCGGACCGGTTGATACTCGGTGCCGGTGAAGTATTCCGTGATGCGGTTCAGCGCGATGCACAGCAGGATGCCCACGAAGCACGTCCACGCCGGTCGCATGTCCAGGCCCGTCCAGCCGAAGTTCGCCCACTTCGGCAGATCCTGAATATTCTGCCATACTGCCGCATTCGGCGTGTTGTTCGCATCGAAGTGAAGATAGATCAGACCGAGGAAAATGAAGCCGATGACGGAGATCGCCGAGCCGATGAGGAAACCTTTGTTGATCGACTTCATCGCTTCGGCCACGTTGCCCTTGTCGCCGGCCTTGACGCTGTACGTGGAGATGATCGAGCCGATCACGCCGATCGCACGCACCAGGATGGGGAACATCACGCCCTTGTGCCCGAACGAAGCCCATCCGAGGATCATCGCCGCCACAATCGTCACTTCGTACGACTCGAAAATATCCGCCGCCATACCGGCACAGTCGCCGACGTTGTCACCGACGTTGTCCGCGATGGTCGCCGCGTTGCGCGGGTCGTCCTCGGGAATGTCCTTCTCGATCTTGCCCACCAGGTCCGCCCCGACGTCGGCCGCCTTGGTGTAGATGCCGCCGCCGACCCGCATGAACAGCGCCAGCAGCGTCCCGCCGAATCCGAACCCGAGCAGCGCCTCATACGCATGTTCGCCGTACGTCATGAAGATGAGCGTTCCGCCCAGCAAGCCGAGGCCATCCGTCAGCATCCCGGTGATCGTGCCCGAGCGATAGCCGTACATCAGCGCCTTGCCGAACCCGACCGGCGCCGCCGCCGCCACGCGGAGGTTGCCCACCGTCGCCATCCGCATCCCGACGAACCCCACCATCGCCGAGAACACCGCGCCGATCAGGAAGGCCCCGGCCCGGCCCATTGCATACTCCTTCACGAACGCCCCGCCGCCGGTGAGCTTGCTGTAATAGAGCACAAACACAAGAACGATGATCAAACCCGCGACCACGGTGAGCTGACGCCGCAGATACGCGTTGGCCCCCTCGCGCACCGCCGCGGCAATGTCTTTCATCTTCTGCGTACCCTGGTCGGCATTCACCACCTGCTTGACCAGCATGCTCGCGTAGACCAGGGCCGCCACCGCCGTGAGCAGTGACAGAAACAGCGCAACCACCTCGCCCCAGGTGAATTTCGATGCCGGATCGGTCAGAAACGGGAAGTAATGAAATGTATGGCCGGCTTCCGCCAGCGTCGTCTTGGCCATCGCCGTCCCGCTCGCCGGCATCGTGGTGGCCGGACCCTTGGCAAACAGCGGCTTGGGCGCGCCATAGAGGCTCGCGTGAATGAACAATCCGCCGAACAGCAACATAAACCCGGCGAGGACATTGCGGGTCAGTTTTCTGCGACTTCTCATACGAAGTTTCACGAACGGCTCCCTTTTCTGGTGGTTGTCACGTTTCCGGTGAGCGAATCGGCTCACTCCTGTTTCGATTTTCGATCATTCACCACGGAGACAGGGGAAATTGCGACTTTCGGATTTCGGATTGCGAATTGAGGATCATGGCGTAACGTCCACTCCCAAATCCGCAATCCGCAATCATGTCTCCGTGTCTCCGTGGTGAATCTACGAATTTCGATGGCTAGGGATTCTGAGGACTTAGTCGCCGGGGATGACCGGCGCTAAACCGTCTCCGGACGAAGGGTTAGTTATCTTTTTCGCGGCGGCAGCGGGAAACCGATCTTTTCACCGCGCTTGATCGACTTGCGCAACCGACGCCGACGGCGCTCGCTCGGCTTCTCGTAATAACTGGTGCGTTTGATTTCCTTGGTCAGGCCCTCTTTTTCACACATCTTCTTGAAACGACGGAGCATCTGATCGAGGGATTCATTGCCGCGGGCCTTGACCTTGATCATACGCGAGCGTGTCCTTTCAACAATCCGACCAGCCGACCAGTCCTCACCCATTCATTTTTCAGAGCGGCCAGTATAGTGGCAGAACCACCCGCTGTAAACAAACCTCGGTCGGACCTTTTCTCCTCGGAACAGCCCATGCAACTCGGCGTCGTCGCGAATCGCCATTTGATTGTAACCTCTTTTATAATAATATATTATCGGCAACAGTGAGGCGGCAACTGAATCGAAAACACGACCTTGAGTTTGTCATAAACTTGACAAATATGACATTTTTCCTATCGTGGTTCAGATGGAGGTTGAACTGGGCCGCGAGGCCAGGACGCAGGTGGATGAGCTGCCAGCCGGTGTCCGTGCCCGTGTGTACGACGTGATCGAGCGGATACGAAAATGGCCGCGCATCAGCGGCGTAAAGTGGTTGACAGGGGTTTGGAAACATCACGCGCGCATCCGCACGGGCGACTACCGCGTGGTTTTCCATCTGGCCGGCGACGATTTGATCATCGTGGATCGGATCGCGCACCGCCGCGACGTGTACGCCGATTGAGGAGAAATTGCGATGCCGAAAACCGCAGTTATGACCATGAACAACAAACGCTACGCGGTGGTGCCGGAGAAAGAGTACGAGGAGATATTGGCCCGCGCGGCCGGTACCAGGCTGCCGGCAGTGCCCAAGGCCGACAAGAAAGGTCACGTGCCGGCGCTGGAGTACATCCGCGTCTCGATTGCTCGCGAGATCATCACCCGGCGTCTGGCGGCGGGATGGACACAGCAGGAGTTAGCCAAACATGCCGGTGTCCGAATGGAAACAATCAGCCGACTGGAAAGCGCCAAACACAAACCTCACGCCGCAACGGTCGAGCGGATTGACGCCGCGCTCAAGCGTGCCGGGGTGTGAGCCGCCGTTATCGATGGCATCGAGAATGGGCGACGCTGGCCTCACAGACTTTTCGCAGCCCCCTCAGCAGTTTTCCCTTGATCGCGCCGCCCGGCCAAGTCATAATACATCTGTTGGTACGGGTTTTGAATCCTCTCAAGCTGCGTCACAGCAGGAGCTGAACATGAGCACGATGGATCGGCGCGAGTTCATCAGTAAAACCGCGGCGGCAGCGGCCGGTCTGGCTTTGGGCGCTCCGGTTCTGGCCGCGGAACGAGCTTCGGGCGGCGCCACAACCCGGCCCGCACGCGGGCTGTTACGGGCTGGCGACACCGTGACGCTCGGCAAGACCGGCATCAAGCCCTCGCGCCTGGCCATCGGCACCGGCACCCGCGCCGGCACCGAGCAGACCGCGCTCGGCATCGACGGCCTCGTGCGCCTCCTCCGCTACGGCATGGACGAGCACGGCGTCCGCTGGTGGGATGCCGCCGGCATGTACAAGACGCACCCGCACGTGCGGGCAGCGCTCAAGGAGGTTCCTCGCGATAAGGTGGTTATTACCAGCAAGACGCGTTCAAAAGACGCAGCCGGCGTCCGCAAGGACATCGAGGACTTCCGCAAGGAGATGGACACCGACTACATCGACATCATGCTCCTGCACTGCATGGAAGACCCCGAGTGGCCGAAGAAAATGAAGGGGCCGATGGACGTGCTCAGCGAGGCCAAGCAGAAGGGCTGGGTGCGCGCGGTGGGCTGCTCGTGCCACACGCTCGGTGCGCTCAAGGCCGCGGCCGATGAGCCGTGGGTCGAGGTTGATCTGGCCCGCTTCAACCCCAAGGCCACGATCATGGATGTCCCCACCGCCGACCGGGTCCACGAGGTCGCCGAGGTGCTCGAAACCATGCACAAGCGCGGCAAAAACATCTACGGCATGAAGATCCTCGGCCAGGGCGAGTTCAAGGGCGACCAGATCGACGAATCGCTCCGCTTCGTCCTCAGCAAACCGTTCATCAGCGGCTTTACCATCGGCTTCAGCAAGCAGCGCGACTTGGACGACATCGTCCGGCGAATCGACCGCATCCGCGCCACCGGCTGACCGCCTCCAGATATTACTTTCGGTTAGAAGCAAAATCCAGAACGCCTGCCTCGCGCTCAGAGAAGGATCATAGACATGCTCTCACATGATGACGCCGTCCGGCTGGTGCTCGATGCCCACCGGTCGAAGGGGGTTTCTTTCGCGCGGCTGGGGGAGGTGCTGGGCCGTCACCCGGTCTGGGTGGCCGCCGCGATGTATGGCCAGGCCAGCATGACCGCCGACGAGGCGAACCGGCTGGCCGCGGCGCTCGGCCTTGAGCCGCAGGTCGTCCGCGTACTCCAGGAGCCGCCGAGCAAGGGCGCGCTCCGGCAGACGGTCCCGACCGATCCGCTGATTTACCGCTTCTACGAGATCATGCAGGTCTATGGACCTGCGATGAAAGAGATCATCCACGAGCAGTTCGGCGACGGCATCATGAGCGCCATCGACTTCGAAATCGACATCCGCAAGCAGCCCGATCCCAAGGGCGACCGCGTCGTGGTCACGTTCAACGGCAAGTTTCTGCCGTATCGGAAGTGGTAACACCGGTCATGCCCGTCACCGTAAGGCCCGTCGCCGCGCGGGTTTCGTCGCAGACCCATCCGATGAATCATTAGGTTGGGATTCCGGCAGCAGCTCGTCGGGCAGCGGAATCTCCCACACATTCGCGCCATCCTGCTGGGCTACAAACACTGCCAACCGCCCAATGGGTTTGCCCCCGCGCCCGAAGCCGCCGCCGGTCATTTGACCTGACGACTCCCAGCGCCGCAAGGAGGAAGAGTGCACGAAGGCAGACGGAGGCAGCGGTTTGTGCAGCATCATGTAGGCGAGTGCATACTTGCCCGCCGGCCACTGAACCGATTGCTTGTTGGTTGATGCCATGCCGGATTCGGATGTGCCGGGGGCAGCCTCCACCGCTATGGGACCTCCCAATCCGGAAGAAACAGGGTTAACTTTCTCCACCATCGTTCCATCTGTCGAGAGGAATACCACAAACGAACTCTGGACCTCCCACTGCGGGTCTTGAGCCTGAAAGGGCGTGGATTCAAGTGTGAAATAGCATTCGATTAACGACCCGGCAAGTTGCTTATCGTCCGGGGGGCGGAACCGGATCGTGGCCGGCGGCGGTTGCGAACGCGGAACAGCAATCGTTTGCTCGTAAGTTTGACCTGCGGGTAGATAGATCTTCCTGAAGGTGCTCAGACCTCTCAGGTTAGCCGCTAGTTGATAATGACCGGAATTGAGAACACCGAAATCCGCCACGCCACCCGCATCGGTGACCCGCTCGATAGGCTCTTCGTTCAGTGCATTGAAGTGCGTCTCAATCAGTTTGACGGTGATGCCCGCTACGGGCCCGCCGTTATTGCCCATCGCCGAATCGTAAACGAACCTGAGTTTGACCGGGATCGTGCTGCTCCACGAACTCGATTTCGCCAGCGCCGCATCGACGCTCTCCAGCCGTTTCAGGATCGTGTCGTTCGCCTGGTTCTGCCTGGCGGCCCAGGGCAAAATGAAAGCGGCCACGATAGCCCACGTTGCGATCACCAAACATAATGAAAACAATTTGTCTTTCATGACTCGCTCCTTCATCGCCGCCCACCAGAGTTGGCGGGCCAGAGCTTTCGGATCACCAAAGCGTTCGAGCACGGCTCGGCGGGCCGTCTCGTCGTCGGACGTTTTGAGCAGCTCGCGACGCATCGCGCACTCCAGGTGGTCGCGCAATTCATCCACGATGTCCGCACGCAGCGCCGGCGGCTCGCGCCCGTCCGGCGGCGGCAGACCTTCGCTGATCGCGTCATGCCACGGCATGAGCCCCTCCCAGCACCGAGTCCACGCTGGACGCGAACTGCGACCACTCCTGACGTTTCGCCTCCAGTGCCCGCCGGCCGGAGGCGGTGAGCTTGTAGAACTTCCGCCGCCGGCCCTCCTCCAATTCTTCCCAATAGGAGGTCAGCAGCTTCTGCCGCTCCATCCGGTGCAGCGACGGGTACAGGCTGCCCTCCTTCAGGTCGAAATAGCCCTTGGATTGGGCCAGCACGGTCTGAGCAATCTGATAGCCGTAGGTGGGGCTGCGGGAGATGACTTCCAAAACCAGCATGTCCAGCATGCCCCAGAGCAGGCGGGAATCCATGGCCAAGCCTCCTTACATAGACGATCTATGTAAATATACATAGCCCGCCAAGGTATGTCAAGCATCAATCTTCACCAGATCAAGAAGTTGACTTAGTCCACAGGTTAGCTAAGCTATCTGACGATGACCGTCAACATTCACGAAGCCAAGACCCGCCTCTCCCAATTGCTGGAGAAAGTCCAGGCGGGCGAAGAAGTTGTGATCGCCAAGGCCGGCCAGCCGATCGCGCGGCTCGTGCCCTTCGGGGGTGCTCGCCAGCCCCGGGTGCCGGGCAGCGCACGCGGGCAATTCACGGTTCCGGACGACTTCGACGATCCCTTGCCCGAGGAGATCCTGCGCGAGTTCTACAAATGACTCTGCTGCTGGACACACAGGCATTTCTCTGGTGGATCACCGATTCGCCGAAGCTATCCGATCCTGCACGAGCCGCCCTGAAGGATGAAGGGAATGAAATTCTGTTCAGCGCTGCCAGTGCCTGGGAGATCGCGACGAAAGTCAGCATCGGCAAACTGCCGCTCCCGGCATCGCCCAGCGAATACGTCCCTCTCCAGATGCAACTGAATGGCATCCAGCCTCTCTCCATCACGCCCGCTCATGCATTACATCTTCATAGCCTTCCATGGCATCACCGGGACCCATTTGACCGGATGCTCGTCGCGCAGGCACAATTGGAAGCGATTCCAATCATCACCGTCGACCCGATGATTCACCGGTACGATGTTCAGATCGTATGGTGAATCAGGCGGAGCGGCCCGCAGGGAACACAGTGCAAACGCAGCTCAGTGATGTGGTCATCGTCGGCGCCGGGGCGGCCGGACTGGCGACGGCCATCTTTGCCGCGCGGCAGAATCCGAGTCGCCGCATCTGCCTGCTCGACGGGGCGGCAAAACTCGGGGCCAAAATCCTGGTCAGCGGCGGCGGCCGATGCAACGTGACCAACACCGTGGTCACGCCCGACGACTTCCGCGGCGGCAACCGCAATATCATTCGCCGCGTGCTCAACGCGCTGACCGTCGAGCAGACGGTCGCCTTCTTCCGCGAGCTTGGCGTCACGCTTCACGAAGAGGAACACGGCAAACTTTTCCCCGACAGCAATAAGGCCCGCACGGTCCTCGACGCCTTGCTCCGCGAGGCGGAATCGCGCGGCGTCCACATCCTCACCGGCCATCGCGTCCAACAGATCAAACGGAGCGACGGCGGTTTCGTCGTCTCGACGAGTAACGCCGAATTGCGCGCTCCCCGCATCGTTCTGGCCACCGGCGGCCTCTCACTTCCAAAAACCGGCAGCGACGGGTCCGGCTACAGTTTCGCCCAATCCCTCGGCCATTCACTGGTTCCCACCACGCCCGCGCTCGCGCCGCTCGTCCTCGACGGTGATTTTCACAAACCGCTGTCTGGCATCTCCCAGGAGGTCGAACTCACCGTCCGGACAGATAACACGAAACCCGTTCGCCTCCGCGGCTCGATGCTCTGGACCCATTTCGGCATCAGCGGCCCCGTCGTACTCAACGCTTCCGGCCTGTGGCACCGCGCCAGATTGCAGCACAAGTCAGTCAGCATCACGGCGAACCTGCTGCCGGATGAAACATTCGAATCCGCCGAACGCCGCCTTGTCGGCTTTGCCTCTTCACGAGCCAAGGTCAGCGTGCGGACGATGGTCAGTGAATTGCTTCCGTCCCGCGTGGCCGACGCTGTGCTCACGCACCACAATCTGAGCGCGCAAATACCCATGGCCCACCTGTCCCGTGACGAACGGCGAAAGCTGCTGCACGCGCTGCTCGAATGGCCGTTGCCCGTCCGCGACAGCCGGGGCTACGCCTATGCCGAAGTGACCGCCGGCGGCATCCCGCTCGACGAGATCGATCCCGCCACAATGGCCTCGCGCGTGTGTCCGGGGTTATATTTGGTCGGCGAAATCCTTGACGTGGACGGCCGGATCGGCGGGTTCAACTTTCAGTGGTCGTGGTCCGGCGGAAAGGCAGTCGGATCGGCCATGACTTGACCGATCGGCTGCGACTATTGATGAGAGGATGCCATGTACCGTCGCTCTGCGTTGCTGATCGTTGTCATCGCTCTGACGTCACCGTTCGCGGCGGGTATAGATCGTCCCCTCCGCGGTCAAGCGGAGCGCCTCGCGGCCGAAACGGCGATCACGCGGCCGGGGCCGCCGCCGCCGGATGCGCGGAAATATCTCGCTGATCGCCCGATCGAGATCCTGCCCTACACCGGCGGCTATCCGCGATTGACGCATGACGAGTCCTGCGTCGATCCGATCAACGATCACAAGCTGCAAGTCAATCTCCCGTGGAAGGACGGCGGCTACGTGATCGTCGATCTGCCGGAGGCGGTTTTCAGCAATATCGGCCTGCTGTTCCTTGGCCATCGGCACGACGCTTTTCCCACTATTTGGCAGAAAGAAGGGGTCAAGCTCGATACGGTAACGTGGTCGAAGCAGCCCGACGGCGCGCTGTCCTTCATGCGCAAGCTGCCGAACGGCGTCTCGTTTGGCGTCACCGCGCGCGGCGGCCGCGGTTATGTGGATATGCACCTGTGGCTGGAAAACGGAACCGAGGCCGCACTGAACCAAATGCGGGCGCAGATCTGCGTCTTGCTCGGACACGCCGCCGGCTTCGACGCGCTGACCTCCGATAACAAGTTCGTGTACACCGCCGACGCCGGCTGGATCGACTGGGACCGCGCGAAGAGCCGGCCGAAGGACGCCGGGGCTTACGGCGTGGGGTTCGGAAGGAGCCCGGGCCAGGTGGATGGACCCATGATCGCGGTCGTCAGTAAAGACGGCCGGCGCTGCATCGCCACCCTATGGGACCACTGCCTCGGCCTACCCGCGAATCCGCGTTGCCCCTGCATGCACAGCGACCCGTACCTGCCCGACTGCCCGCCCAACCGGCGCGTGAGCGTTGACGGCAAAATCTTCTTCATCGAAGGCGACCTGAACGCGTTCCACCGTGCGCTGAGCCGGAGCGCGTCAACGCGTCCGGCCGGGACTCCGTTAGCCCCTCAGTAGTGTGCGCGTGTGCCACTGCCCTCAAGCAGTGAGTGGGTTGCATCGCTGGTGGGAGAACCCCATCTCGCACCCTCGTCGGTGGAAAACGAGCAGGATCAGCGAAAAAACTAGCGATCCGTGCAGTCCCGCTTCAAAAACGTCAATAATCTTCTTGCGGCCGCTGACCGGGGGAGGTAGTATGGCAACCGAAGTCAGGTCGTACAGCAGCGGCTGCGACTCTTCCGCGCGGTGTCCCGTTGTCAAACTGAGCCGCCCAGAAGTGTCCCGGCAGACCGCGCTTAGCTGGTGCGAGAATCCTTTCTCGCACCCACGGATGCGGAATTCCTATCCCGCGGAACCATTTGCAGTAATTCCTGCAGGTCGGGGTGCGAGATGGGAATCTCGCACCAGCGAAGATCACCAGCCAAAGGAGCGACAGCCATGATGGCGAGAGCGTTCGTGAGTGGACTGTGTGCGTGCTCGGTACTGGCCGGCTGGGCTTCTTCGCTGCGGGCGCAAGAGGTGGTGACACAGGCACTGCAAGTCTACGGTCTCGGCACGGTGCGCAGCGTTGCGTTCTCGCCTGACGGGAATACCATCGTAGTGGGAGCGGTTGCCAACGCGGAACTTTTCGACGCGGGGACCGGCCAATTCCTGCGGGCACTCACCGGGCACACCGCTCAGGTCAATTCGGTCGCTGTTTCACTCGGTGGGGCAACGGTGGCCACGGCGAGTACCGACCAGACGGCGAAGTTATGGAGCGCAGGCACCGGCGCACTTCTCCAGACCCTCACCGGACATACCGCCTCGGTCAATTCCGTCGTGTTCTCACCCGACGGGACCAAGGTACTGACAGGAAGTAGTGACAATAAGGTAAAGCTCTGGAATGCCGCGACCGGGGCGCTCATTCGGACGTTTACCGGCCATACACAAGCCGTTCAGTCTGTGGCGTTCTCACCTGATGGCTCGAAGATACTGACCGGCAGCCTCGACTCCAGCGCCAGGCTATGGAATGCAAACACGGGCGGACTCCTTCAGGTTTACGCACATGTATGCTACTCAGTCGCCTTCTCGCCCGATGGGACCAAGGTTCTTACGGCGGGTAATGACGCAACCGCCAAGCTCTGGGACGCCATCGCAGGGACGCTGCTGAAGACATTCTCCGGATACTACTACCCCGCAGGTGGGTCCTCATCCATTGCCTTCTCGCCGGACGGCACAAAAGTCCTGGGCACAAGCGCGAACTGTTGTTGGAGTAATTATGGAGCTGCGCTCTGGGATGCGGGCACCGGAAGCCAGATACGGACATTCGTGACAAGTCCTGCTTCCACGGTATCTGGGGTGGCCTTCTCGCCAGACGGGACCAAGGTACTCACCGGGAATGGTGATCAAACGGCGAAGCTCTGGAATGCGAACACGGGGACGCTGCTGCGGACGTTCAGCGGGCATACGAGTGGCGTGAACGCGGTGGCCCTCTCGCCGGACGGAAGCACGGTTTTAACGGCAAGCAGCGACCAGACGGCCAAACTCTGGGATAGCGCCACAGGGGGACTGTCGCGTACGCTCACCGGCCATACAAGCAATGTATCTTCCGGGGCCATCTCGCCTGATAGTACGCTGGTGCTGACCGGAAGCAGCGACAACACCGCCAAACTCTGGGATAGCAACACCGGCGTACTGATCAGAACGTTCAGCGGGCATACTTCTTCCGTGTATTCCGTGGCCTTCTCTGCCGACGGATACAGCGTGCTCACCGGCAGTAGTGACGGTACAGCACGGATGAGGGACGTAGGCACCGGGGCGCTGCTTCAGGTCTTCAGTGGCTATTCGTTCAATTCGGTGGCCTTCTCGCCGGACGGAGGGAGGGTTTTGACAGGAAACGGGGACGCGACCCGCATGTGGGACGTTTACACGGGGGCCGTGCTAAAAACGTACGGATATTGTAATAATAGTTCAATTGCGGCCCTCTCCCCAGACACTACGAGGATATTCATGACGGCACAATGCTGCTGCTGGGGCTACTATGCTTTACTGAGAGATACGAACACCGGGACGACGTTGCAGACGCTCAGCGCGACGACCGGCTTTTCCGCGGTGGCCTTCTCGCCGGATGGGAGCAAGTTGCTGACGGGAGGTGGCGACAACAACAACACCGCCAAACTTTGGGACGCGAACACGGGGACGCTGTTGCGGACGTTCGTTGGACACACGAGTAGCGTGACTTCCGTGGCATTTTCGGCCGATGGCTCGAAGGTGCTGACCGGAAGCTCGGATTCCACGGCCCGGCTCTGGGCGTCGGGGCTCCAACCTCTCATTCAGACGCCCGACCAGCACCTGGGGCATCAGGACACGCATTCGGGGACCAGTTCCGATCCAGTCAATACGGCCACCGGAAATTTCGAGCACACGGAGACCGACCTCTCGATATCAGCGCGCGGCGAGCCGCTGGTTTTCTCCCGCTTCTACAACAGTCAGGACGCCAAGACCGGTCCGCTGGGGCCAGGCTGGACGCACACCTACAACATCGTGCTCACGCCGAACGCGGTGAGCGGACAGGTGGCGGTGCGGTGGGGTGACGGACGGACGGATTACTGGGTCAGCAACGGAGCGGGGGGATATGTGCCGGCGGTGTCCAGCCTCTACGATACGCTGGTTCAGAACGGAGACGGCACGTGGACAGTGACGAAGAAGACGCTGGATGTATACCGTTTCGACACCAGCGGCAGATTGACCAATAAGGCCGACAAGAACAGCAACACCATCACACTGTCCTACGGCAACGGGGGCTTCCCCAGCCTGGCGACGCAGGTGATCGATCCCGCCGGACGGTCACTGACACTGACGTACGACGGCAATGGCTTGCTGACCAGTGTCAGCGATTTCGCCACGCGCATTGTTTACTACGGTTATGCCGGTGGAAGATTGACGCAAGTCACAGACGTGCTTGGAAATCCCGTCAATTACGCATACGACGGCAACGGCTACCTCCTGACAGTCACGGATCAGCGTGGAGTCATCGCAGTAACCAACGTTTATGATGCACAGGGCCGCGTCATTCAGCAGCTCGACGGGAACAATAACCTGACGCTGTTCGAGTATGATATGCCCGGCTTCGGACAGACCACGATTACCGATGCCCTCAACAACACGACGATCCATACACACGAGCCCAATTACAAGCTGCTGCTGTCGATTAACGACGCGCTCGGCCAGACAATCGGCTACGGTTATGGGGCGAACAATGATCGCACTTCGACCACCGACCGCCGTGGACGCTCGACCACCTACGCCTATGACAGCCGGGGGAATGTGGTCACCAAGACCGATGCCAAGGGGGGACAGACGATCATCACGTACGACGCCATGAATAATCCGCTGTCCCGCAAGGATCCGAACAACGCTACGACCACGTATCAATATGACGTGGCGGGCAACCTCTTGCAATCCGTTGACCCGCTGAATCACATAACCACGTTCGTCTACAACGTGTACGGATTAGTGGCGAGCACCACCGACGCGGCGGGGCGCACGCAGTCCTTCACGTATGATGCGACCGGCAACGTCACTTCCAAGACCGATGGGCGCGGCAAGCTCTGGCAATACACGTATGACGCGCTTGGCCGAAAACTCACGGAAACCGATCCGACCGGCGCCACCACCACGTACACGTACGACGCCGCCGACCGGGTGGCCACGATGACCGATGCGCTGGGCCAGGTATCCACGTTCGCCTACGACGCCATCGGGAACAAGATCAGCGAAACGTTGACCGGTGGGCGCACGATGGCGTATTCGTACGATAACAATGGGTATCTCCTGACCTCGACGGATGCGAACAGTAACGTGACGCAGTACGCCTATGATGTTTTGAACCGCAAGACGCTGAAGCAGGACGCGCTGGACGGGCAGACACACTACCAGTACGACGCCCTCGGCCGGCTCACGTATCAGACCGACGCAAACGCGCACGTGTGGCAGTACACGTATGATCCGAACGGCAACCGGCTGACAGCGATCGACCCCAAAGGCAAGACCACGCAGTACACGTACGATGAATTGGACCGCCAGATTACGGTCAAAGACCCGCTGAACAACACCACGACAACGGCTTATGACGCCGTCGGGCGCGTCACGAGCATCACCAACCCGGTCGGCTCTACGATGACCTACACGTACGATCTCGCCGGACGGAAAACGCAGGAAAGGGACTATCGTTTGAATACGACGCTCTATGCCTATGACAACGTGGGCAATCTGATCTCCGCGACTGATCCGCTCAGCCACGTCACGCAATCCGCCTATGACGGCAACAACAACCGTATCAGCACCACCAATGCTTCGGGGCAGGCAACGACGTTCGTGTACGATGACGCCAACCGTCTGGTCCAAACCAAGGACGCACTGAATGACACAACGACCAATACGTATGATGCCCTCGGGAGACTAACGCAGGTCACCGATGCCAACGGCCACGCCTATGTATATCAATATGACGCCGCGGGCCGCCTGGTCACAGTGACTGAGCCCGGCGGCGCTATCACCCAATACACGTATGACGCCAACGGCAACCGGCTCACGTTCAAAAATGCCCGTAATAAGATTACCTCGTATACTTACGATGCACTCAATCGGAAAACGAGTGAGACAAACCCCATCAACCTGCCCCGACTGTTCATCTATGATCCCGTCGGAAACATGGTCAAGATGACCGATGAGCAAGTAAACGACACCATCTACGTCTACGATGCAAACGATCACATGACCGGCGTCACCTATCCCGGAGGATTGATCGTAACCTACGCCTATGATGATGCGGGCCGTCGAACCAGCATGACCGACGGGATCGGAACGTCTACCTATGCGTACGATGCGCTCGGGCGGCGCATCAGCAACCAGAATCCATTCGGCAAAACGATCGGGTATGCTTACGATGCGAACGGGAACCGCACGAGGGTCACCTATCCTGACGGCAATCAGGTGAACTACGCGTATGATACGGTCAACCGCATGACCACGGTCACCGACTGGGCCGGCCGCGTGACCACCCACACCTACGACGAGTCCGACCGGCTCACACGCATCACGCTGCCCAACGGCATGCATTGCGACTACGCTTACGACGCGGCCAGCCGTCTGGTCTCGAAAGTAAACGCCAAAGCGAACGGGACCGTTATTGCTGGATACACATTAACGCTCGATGCGGTCGGCAATCGTACGGGCATTACGACACAAGGGGCACTCCAGGCGAGTCCATCCCTCGAAGACACCAGCTACACGTACGACGACGCCAGCCGGATTATCTCGGCGGGAACCACCGCGTTCACATTCTCGAACCGGGGTAACATGACCCGCAAGACAGAGTCCGGCAATATCATCACCAATTACACGTATGACGGCCGTGATCGACTGGTTAATGTCGCGGCACCTGGTTTGAGCTTCGCCGCCCGCTACGATGGGGCCGGAAACCGCCTGGAGACGACGAATAATGGAACTGTCCAGCGGGCGGTGATCGACGATGCGGCTGCCTTGTCGGAACTCGTCTCCTCCACCGACGGCGCCGGCAGCATCCTGAGCAACTATGTGTACGGGCGGGAGGGGATGCTACTCTACGAAGTGCCTACCCCCGCTCTCATCCGATTCTTCCATTTCGATGCCATCGGTTCGACGGTCGCGCGGACGGACAATAGCCAAAACGTCACCGATCAGTCGGCATACGACGAATGCGGCAATCTGCTGGGGAGCGCGGGCAGCACACCGAGCATCTTCGGCTACGTCGGCGATTCCGGCGTGATCCGCGACAGCACGATGCTCTTGTACATGCGTGCTCGGTATTACGATCCGGTTTTGGGAACGTTCATGCAGATTGATCCCGTTCTGGGCGACTACAGGAGACCTCCGGAGCTTCATCCTTACGAGTACGCCAATCGCAATCCTGTCCTCCTGAATGATCCGTCGGGGCTCTCCTGGACGTGGGGGACCTTGGCACAGGGAGGCCTCGAGATGTACGTCGGTGGGGGGCAAATCTTTGACGCGGTAACAACCACTGGCTTATTTGGAATTGCGGCCTCGGTTACACACGGAATTGGCTATGTTACCGGGAATGAGTTCGTAAAGGAGGAAGCATTACGGCTCGCCTCAGTCCCTCTCGAAAAGGCTGCTGTTGGATTCGCGACGTTTACGCAAGGTCTCAACAATTATAACCGTGGCTTCGGAGGTCTTCAGGCGGAGAATCTTCAGGGAGAAATCCTGGACTCCTTGCGTGGTTCTATATTTGATTCGCATGGAGCGTATGAACAGTACAAGACATACGATAATCTGCTTGGGTTGATTAAGACCACCGGTAGCGCTGCGCTTGACCTTCAAAAAGCCAGTTATTACCATCAGATCCAGCAATTACCCAGCGGTCATTTAGCAAAAGCAGCGAAGGATCTGAAGATCCACGCGATCTCTGAAGTCGGTAAATATTTTGTAGATAAATTCGCGGATCGGCTGCTGAACACTCGAATTAGCTCATCCGTTGGCGGCGCTGGAGGTGTTGCGGGCGGACACCAAGCAGCCATCCAGACAATCACCAATAGACCAACTGCTCGTCCTTATGTTCCCGAGAACGACGAACCGCGATATCTGCCGCTGAATAAGCATTGAAAGGCGTAGTCATGAAAACTATTCGCAGTCTTCGGCTACACTCTCGCCGGGTCGCTGGATATCTACTCTCAGTCGCAACGTTGTTTGCCGTTGGTCTGAGGCCAGGAATCGCGATGGCAGCGCAGTACCAGTACGACGCTCTCAACCGACTGGTCCAAGTCATTTACGATGATAACAAAACCGTGACGTACACTTACGACGCCGTAGGAAACCGCACGCGCAAACTCGTGACTCCCACGCCACCTGCTCCGTCGCGGACGGTCGCCGGCCGCTACGTCTTTTACAACAATTCGTTCTTCGACTCGGCCTCATCGGCGTGCAACACGCTGGTCGGACAGACTTGCAACGACGACACCGCCATC
>CAYLLT010000060.1:21699-37010 GCA_964384465.1 uncultured Planctomycetales bacterium
AGATTGCGACCACCGCCAACTACATCAGCTTTAACAAGAGCATCAACGGATTGATGATCGACGTGGCGCCGGGTCCCAATAGCGGCCCACTTCCATCCGGGCCGCTGGCGGCGTCGAACTTTGATTTCAAGATTGGCAACAGCGCCGTTTTGGGCTCGTATGTGGCCGCAGCGGCCCCGCTCAGTATCAATGTGACGCCCGGCGGCGGTGCGGGTGATTCGGACCGGATCGTAATCATCTGGGCGGACAACGCCATTCCCAATACCAATTGGTTGCGGATGGTGGTCAAATCGAACGCCAGCGGCGGTCAGCTTGACCTGGCGGCCGATGACATCTTCTACTTCGGCGTGGCCATCGGCGAGAGCCTGACGCCATCCGCCACGCGGGCCATCGTCAGTTCGACCGATGAGATCGACGCCCGATACCATCCGCATAACAGCCTGCCCGCCAATCGCGTTCCCGTGGCCACGAACTCCACTTACCAGGTGGGCAATGCTCCGGACGCGAAATACGACTATGACAAGAGCGGTACGGTCAGTTCCACAGACGAAATTATCGCCCGTTACAACCCAACGAACTCGCTTAACGGGCTCCTGTTGCTGAATCCGGCCCCGTAACGGCGCGGGTGCGACTGCTTTCAAGCCAGTTGGGTCGAACAGAGGATTCGATCCATGAGAAAGCGCTGCTTGAGAGCCGTGGCACAATGGCCGGCTTCTATCGGGCACTGACTAGGGGCGAATCCACGCGGCCGGCAAACTCTCGGCCGGCATCCGCCGGCGAATGAAGTGCATCGACATCCCCCGCATCCTTGCTGAGATGCCGCATCCCCACGTCAACACGAACATAAGCTCATGCAACTTGGTCATTTAGCCGCCACATCGACCGGGTAAATTCCCAGACGTGTTGCCCCCAAGCATCATTCTGGCACATCCGGGACGCCTCTTGCCGCCGACAGGTCCGCGTAAGTCGCGCTGTAACTGCTTAGGCGACAACAACATCCGGCACGGGATGATTTGACCGGCCGGTGACGCAGGGTTGGCATCCCTGTTGCTCATTTGGAGTGTCGGAGGAGCCGGTCGCGAGGCCCGCATGTCATTATTTGTGGCGCCGATCGGCCGGCCGGCTCGGAAGTGAGCGGGAGGAGTCCGATGGACGAGGGTGTGTTTCAAAAGAAGCTGAGTGAACTGGTCGCCGAGATCGGCAGTCTGCCCGAAACGGAGCGTGAGAGACTGGGCTCGATGGCCGAGGAAACCCGGCAGCGGCATAAGGAACTGAAGGAAACGGTCAAGAACCTCCAGGAGAGCATCGACTTCCTGCGGCTGTCGATCAAGTATCTGCTGTTCGATCTGGAGGCGACGCGGCGCGAGAACACCTATCTGCGGAAAATGCTGGAGGAAGGAACCGGCCTGTAAGCAGTGCCGCACACGGAATTTGGCCAACATGCCGGCCGCGGGAGAACCAGCATGTTGGCCGGGAAGATTGAGCGGGGGAGCTTCATCCGGAGAGCGCGAAGCATCTCATATGGCCCCTGGCATGCCGGGGGCTTGAGCGGTGAGCGGCGAAAGGGAAAGAAGCCTTGAGTAAAGGGGAAGCTTCGATCCAGCGGGTTTCTGAGGATAACCGCTGACCGGATGCTTTTCGGAGGTGCCGCGACGAATGTGGTCTGGGGGACCACCTTCGTCGCGGTTTTTTTACGCCCGGAGTGACACAACCTGTAGCGCCAGCCGCCTGTGGCCGGCGAACACCCGCCGCGGCGGGCGCCACACTGCTCTGTTGTCGGCGTGGAATCCCGCCGATATCATCCGGTCGCATGATGCACGTGGCACAGCTTGGGTTTGCATAATGACCGATTCGACAGCGCTGCGGGTGGGGGCCGGTACGGGCCGCCGGCAAGTCCGGCTGCTGTTCTCGTGCGCGGGCCGGCGCGTCGAGCTGATCACCGCGTTCATCCGCGCTGCACGGGCGCTGAGCATCAAGCCGCAGGTGCACACGGCCGATGCCGACACGCTGTTCGCCGCGGCGGGCGTTTCGGACAAAACGCATCACATCCCGCCGGCCAAATCGCCCGGGTACATTCCCGCCCTGCTCAAGATCGCCAAAGCCGAAAAAATCGACCTGCTCGTGCCGCTGCTGGATCTCGAGCTGCTCAAACTGGCCAAAGCCCGTGAGGCGTTCGGCCGCGTGAACTGCGGGGTGCTCATCTCCTCGCCGCGGGTCGTGCAGACCTGCCAGGACAAGCTGGCGATGTACGAGTTCCTCATGCGGCACGGGATCGACACGCCGGACACGTGGACTTCGTCGCAGATCATGCGCCGGCGGCGGCACCGCTTCCCGTACTTCCTCAAGCCGCGTCAGGGCAGCGCCAGCCAGGGCAACTTCGTCATCCGCGACGGAGCGGATCTTCACCTGCTCGTCTCGCAGTTTCCCGACGCGATCATTCAGGAGTTCGTCGCCGGCGTGGAGCACACGCTCGATGTCTACACCGGTTTTGACGGCCGGCCGCGCTGCGTCGTGCCGCGCGAGCGGATCGAGGTCCGCGGCGGCGAGGTGGTCAAGGCACGCACGGTCCGGCATGCTGGCGTGATCGAAACAGGCGTGCGCGTGGCCGAAGCCCTGCGCGACTGCGTCGGCCTGATCACCATCCAGCTCATCGTCACGCCGGCCGGCCGCATTCGCGTCATCGAAGTCAACCCGCGCTTCGGCGGCGGCGTCCCGCTGGCCATCCACGCCGGGGCCGACTTCCCCCGCTGGCTCCTCGCCGAATGGCTTGGTCGCAGCCCCAAAATCCGCCTCGACCACTTCCGGCCTAACGTGACCATGCTGCGCTACCACCAGTCGTTCTTCGTGGACGGCCGGGTGTAACCGCCAAGCTGCCAGGACGCCAAGGTTGCGAATACCAACATTCCAGGGCAGGGTGTGTGACTGGAGAACGCCCGCCACGGCTTCGTTTGGCGCAACAATGAAATTGCACATGAGCGAAAAACCGCACTGGCGCTGGTGAAAACGCGGATTCGACGGTTGGAGAATGGGTTCGTTTGGTTGTGGGAATGTGCCGGGGACGGCGGATCGGCGCGGAGAAGATAGTTGCTGAGGCGGTCCGCTCGGGTTTACCAATTCTATTTTGCATGCGCGATGCGCTCCCGGCCCCATTCCGGTGAGAACACGCGCAGCGTTCCGCTGCTGCTGTCAGCCACACAGGTCACCGAGGGCATATGGCAGAGGCAGCCAACCCGGCCGTCCAATCGAATCGCGTGCCGTTTTCTGGTCTTGATCCTATTCCGGTGCAAGAATCGATCCAATAAGATTGGAGTATGTCCAGCGGTGAGAACGAAGCCTTTGCCCGCGTCCTGATCGATCGGGGGCTGACGGAAAGCGGCTGGGACCTGCTCAATCCACAACAAGTCCGACTGGAACTCTCCGGCAACTCCGGAAGGGCCGATTACGTCCTCAGCGGATCGCACGGGGCGTTGTGCGTTCTGGAGGCCAAGAAGGAGGACGACGACCCATACGACGCCAAGGAACAGGCCCGAGGCTACGCCGAGAATCTGCGTGCCCCGTTTGTGATCCTCTCCAACGGCACCGAGCATTGGTTCTGGAATCTCCAGCGGGCCGACCTGGAAGACGCCTACCGGATCGAACGCCTCCCCTCACCGGCGGACTTGGAATACCTCCGCCACAAGAACCTCAACCCGCCCCGGCCGCTGATGACGGAAGTCCTCGGCCCCGACTATCTCCTGCGATTCCGTCCTGACCTCAAACTCCGTGGCTACCAGATTCGCGCCATCGACGCGGTTGGTACCGGATACGATCAGCATAGCAAACGCAAATTCCTCTTGGAGATGGCCACGGGTACCGGCAAGACGCTGCTCTGTGCCGCGATGATCCGGCGTTTTCTCATCACCCGCAACGCCACGCGCGTGTTGTTCATCGTCGATCGGATCGAACTCGCCCGGCAGACGATGGAGGACTTCAACGTCATCCTCGCCGAGTACAAGCCGGTCGTCTTCAAGACCGCCCGCCGCCGTCCGGCGGAATTGCTGGGGTCGTGCGTCGTCGTGGCCACCATCCAATCCCTCATGACCGACCGGCGGTACCGCACCGAGTTCACCCCGTTTTACTTCGATCTCGTCGTCAACGACGAGGCCCACCGATCCATCTACGGCGACGCTCGCGAGTGCGTGCAGTTCTTTCAGGCCACGCGCATCGGCCTGACCGCCACTCCCAAGGCGTATCTTAAGAACGTGGACATCGCCAAACTCGGCGCGGAAAACCCCAAGGCATTGGAAGCCCGCGAGCTTCGCGATACGTACAAATATTTCGGCTGCGAGCCCGGCTTCCCCACCTTCCGCTACGACATCATCGACGCCGTCCGCGATCCCGAAGGCCCGTTCCTCTGCATGCCCAAGATCTTCGACATCCGCTCGGACATCACCACCAGGGCCCTGGAGGAAAACGGCTGGGCCGTCACGGTCAGCGAAAAGGAAGAGAGTTACAAGATCGGCGACCTGGAGCGCCGCATCTTCACCCCCGCCCGCAACCGCCTGATGTGCGAGTCATTCCTGAAGAACGCCCAGAAAGCCCCCGACGACACGCTCGGCAAGTCGATCATCTTCGCCGTCAACCAAACGCACGCCACCGAGGTCACCAAAATCCTCAACCGCCTGCGCCCCGGCCTGGCCGTCACCATCACCTCGCGGGTCAAGGATGCCGCCGATATCGCCAAAGCCTTCCGCGACGGCAAACGTACAGAACGGGTCGCGGTATCGGTCGATATGCTCTCCACCGGTTACAACTGCCGCGACCTGCTCAACGTCGTGCTGATGCGCCCGATCTTCTCCCCCACCGAATACATCCAGATCAAGGGACGCGGCACCCGCCTGTACACCTTCAAGATCGGCCACACGGAATACCGCAAGGAGTATTACTTCCTGCTGGATTTCTGCGCCGTCTCCGCGTACTTCGAGGACGAATACGACTACACCCTGGCCCTGCCCATCCCGCGCGAAGGCGGCGGGGAGGACGGCGGGGCCGAAGGCGGCGAGCGCGCTGAGAGCACTGGAGGCGGGGAAGATGGCGGCGGCGAAGGTCCTGCCGGTATCCCCGTCTGGAAGGGAACCGATACGGTCGTCTCCGAGGATGTCCGCATCGTCGGACCCAACGGCGAGAAGGTGGACGTGCTGACCTTCCGCGGATCGTTCGAGCGGGACATCAACGAATTCGACCGCCGCGATCCTGAGTTCCATCAGGCCGTCGAAGAGGAAGACGACGACGTTATCACCGATATTCTCGACGAGCGGTTCATGAATCGTCCCGACATGTATTATTCGCCTGACAAGCTGGTAATCAGCTACGGCGTTCCCGCGCCCACCCCGGCTTTCGTCTACAACGCGTTGGGCAAAAAGCCCCTGCCCACCAAGGACCAACTCATCGGCGACACCGTCGATTCCCTCGCCGCCCGCTACAACTTGCGCTACACCGAACAAAAATGGCTGTCCGCCACGGCGCAGCTTATCGTTGACGATCCCAACGCGCTCAAGCAGTTCCTGGAAAACGACGTGAGCCTCTTCGACCGCCCGCAGTTCCTGCAACTCGGCGGCGTCCCCGCCCTCGCCCGCTTCGATCAGCGCGAGGCCGTCTTTGAAACCCTGCGCGACAATGTCATTGTCCGCCAGTCCATGCACGGAGTATCCGCGTAAATGACCACCGTCGCCGCCGCTCAACCGCCCGTCGCCAGCAACTTCTTCTCCTCCGGCCTGCGCCAGAAGGTCGATTCGCTCATGGACCTGCTCTATTCCGGCGGCGTCAACAACCCCGCCACCAGCATCGAGCAGATTTCCTACCTGCTGTTTCTCAAACTCCTCAGCGAGCGGGACGAGCAGAAGGCCGCCATCGGCGGAAAGAAGTACGCCCGCCTCTTCTCCGGCAAATGGTCGCGATTCGCCTGGGGCAACTTCGTCACCCTCACCGGACAGGAACTCTTTACCGCCGTCCGCGAGGCCATCGAGAGCTTCCACGAACTTCCCGGCCTCTCCGATACCGGCAGGCTGCTCTTCAACCGCGCCACGCTCAAGATTTACGACATCCCCACCCTCCGCGCCGTCATCCAGATGATTCAGGGGCTGGACCTGGCCGAGCATGACGGCATCGACCTCAAGGGCGACATGTATGAATACCTCCTGAGCCGCCTGGCCGTCTCCGGCACCAACGGCCAGTTACGCACCCCGCGCCACATCATCGACATGATCGTCGCCATGGTCGATCCCCAGCCGCACCAGCGCATCTGCGATCCCGCTTGCGGCACCGTCGGGTTTTTAATTTCCGCATACAGCCACATCCTCCGCCGGCACACCAGGCCCGCCGACCTGGCCAAGGGCCGCATTGACGGCTCGAAGCTAAGACCGGCTCAGTGGACGCATCTCGCCGAACACGCCTTCACCGGCTACGACAACGACTCCGATATGGTCAAGATCGCGATCATGAACCTCTATCTCCACCGGCTGGAGAAGGCCAAGGCCCAGCACCACAACCCGCTCACCACGCCCCTCCCCGGCAGCGGCGGCGTCTACCCCGGCCTGACGTTCGACGTGGTCCTCGCGAACCCGCCATTCTCCGGCTCGATCCAGAAGGAAAGCATCCTCGCCGACATCAACCTCCCCACGCGGGATACCGAGCTTCTGTTCTGCAAATGGTTCATCGACCACCTTTCCCCCGGCGGCCGGGCGGGCGTGATCGTCCCGGCGGGCGTCCTGTTCGGCTCGACCAAGGGCGCGAAGAAAGTCCGCGAGCTTCTAATGACCGAATGCGAATTGCACGCCGTCGTCGCCATGCCGTCCGGCGTGTTCAAGCCGTACTCCGGCGTCTCCACCGCCGCACTGATTTTCGAGAAGGGGAAGAAGACCGAAAGCGTCTGGTTCTACGACATGACCGCCGACGGCTTTTCCCTCGACGACAAGCGGAACGCGGTGGATGCCAACGACATTCCCGACATCCTCGCACGCTGGCCGAAGCGCGAGGACGGAGCCAATAGCTGGCGCGTGCCCGTCGCCAGGATCATCGAGAACGACTACTCTCTCGCCGCTGGGAGGTACAAGCCGGTGACGACGGAAACGGTCAACCACGACAAGCCTGCCGATATCCTCTGCCAAGTGCTGAAATTAGAAGATGAGATCGCCGCGAAAGCGAAGAAACTGCTGGCGGTCGTCGGAATATGATATACTGTCAGATGGAAACGAGCCGCCAGGAGATCGCGTATGACCTATCGTGGACACATCAAAAACGGCGTGGCCGTGCTGGACGACGCCGCGACGCTGCCCGATGGCACCCCCGTCCGCGTCGAGGTTGAACGCCTCGACTCCGATTTCTGGAACGGCAAGTCTGTGGAGGAACTGGCCCGGGAGCAAGGCGTGAAACCTTGCGTCGATCCCGCCGACCTCGCCGGTGACTGGCCGCCGGAGGATTCCATCGACGATTTCCTGGCCTTGATCAAGCGGAGCCGAGTCTGATGGACCCGGTGCTGCTCGATACCGATGTTTTCTCTCTGTTCTTCCGGCGCGACACCCGCAGCCTCCTTTACGATGATGACGTGCGCGGCAAGGTGCGCTGCCTCTCATTCGCCACCGTCGCCGAACTGCGATTCGGCGCGATCGCCGGCGGCTGGCAGAGTCCGCGACGGCTGCAACTTGAAGAGGCCATCGCCCGCACCGTGATCATACATGGGGATAACCTGACGACTCAGCACTGGGCGCAGGTGAAGGCCGCGCGGCAACGCATGGGCCGTCCCATCGGTTCGGAGGATTGCTGGATCGCCGCCACCGCCCTGCGGCACGGCCTGACGCTTCTCTCCCATAACGCAAAAGATTACGCCGATATCCCCAATCTCCAACTCGTGTCCCATGCAAGTTAACCCAATGACCTTCCCCGACGGCTTCATCCTCAATCGGCCGGGGACGTGGCGATGAAAACCAAGTGGCCGGTGAAACGATTGGGGGAGGTCTGCAACTCAACCGAACTACGTGATCCGTCGTCAGCCCCCGATGAGCTATTCGACTACATTGATCTCTCCAGCATCGATCGAGACACCAAGACCATACAGACCACTTCAAGAATCGCCGGCCGTGACGCTCCCAGCCGGGCACGCAAAGAAATCCGGTCAGGTGACATTCTTGTTTCAAGCGTCCGCCCCAATCTCAACTCCGTCGCCGTCGTCCCGGATCGTCTCGACGGTCAAATTGCCTCGACCGGCTTTTGTGTCCTTCGCCCCGACAGCACACAGGTCTTGTCACAATTCCTATTTCACCGCGTACGATGCCCGGACTTCGTTCGATTCCTAGCCGACAGAGTGACGGGTGCCAATTACCCCGCCGTTTCGGATCGAATCATACTCAACGCGCCGTTGCCGCTCCCTCCCCTCCCCGAGCAGCGGCGGATCGTGGCGATTCTGGACGAGGCGGAGAACCTGCGGACGCTGCGCCGGCAGGCCGACCGCCGCACCGCCGACCTCATCCCCGCACTCTTCCACGACATGTTCGGCGATCCGAGCGAGAATCCGAAGGGCTGGCCGGTTTTTCGGTTCTCCGAAATCTGTGACTCGCGACTCGGAAAGATGCTTGACGCCAAACGGCAGACCGCAAAGCACCTTCGCCCTTATTTGCGGAACGCCAATGTTCAATGGGATCGCTTTGACCTATCCAAAGTCGAGGAAATGGATTTCGACGAAGATGATCGTCAAGAGTTTCTCCTCTGCAATGGCGACATTTTGATCTGCGAGGGTGGCGAAGTTGGCCGGACGGCGGTATGGCGTGGAGAACTGCCCGAGTGCTATTTCCAGAAGGCCATCCATAGGGCTCGACCTAAAGGCGACGTATGCGTCCCGGAATATGTTTGCTGGCTCATGCGGGCGCTCGCGAATGGGCGGGGGTTCGTAGAGTCAGCGGGTTCCGCGACGATCGCCCATCTAACCGGCGTTCAGTTAAAGCGTCTCCGCGTTCCGCTGCCCCCTCTCCCCCTGCAAAAACAATTCGCCGCCGCCGTGGGGGAGATACGGGCGATGCAGGAGCAGCAGGCCGCCTCACGACGACGCCTCGACGACCTGTTCCAATCCCTCCTCCATCGCGCCTTCCGCGGAGAGTTATAGACTTCCGAAGCAGGCCTCAACCCTCCGCTTCGATTTTACCCTGGGGCGGTTGTCAGCCACAAAGGTCACCGAGGGCACAGAGCGGAGCGCGGCGGTTCTGTGTTCTTGGTTGTCGCTTTTCAGTCGAGCACTTCGATCGGCTTGAACGGCCGGCCTTCGAGGAACTCCAGGCTCGCCCCGCCGCCGGTGCTGACGTGCGTCATCTGGTCGGCCAGACCGAAATCCTCGACGGCGGCCGCGCTGTCGCCGCCGCCGATGATCGTGATCGCTCCCGTTTTCGTCGCATCCGCCAGCGCCTGAGCCATTGCCCGCGTGCCGGCATCGAACGGTTTTACTTCGAAGACGCCCATCGGGCCGTTCCACACCACGGTTTTGGCCGTGCGGACGATTCGGCCGTAAAGCTCCCGCGTCTTCGGTCCGATGTCGAAGCCTGCCAGATCGTCGGGGATGTCGCCCTCGAGCACAACGGTTGACGCGCCCTCTTTCAATTCTTTCGCCGCGATCAGGTCCACCGGCAGCTTCAGTTTGTCGCCGCCTAATTTCGCTAGACGTTTGGCTTCATCGACTTTGTCCGGTTCGACCAGACTCTTGCCGGTCTTGCGGCCCTGGGCCAGCATGAACGTGTACTGCATCGCCCCGCCGATCAGCACGGTATCGCACTTGTTCAGCAGCGCCTCGATGACCGCGATCTTATCCGAGACCTTCTTGCCGCCGAGAATGGCCACGAATGGCCGCTTGGGATTATTGAGGGCGTCACCCAGATATTGCAGCTCCTTTTGCACGAGGAAGCCGACCACCTTCGGCTTGCCCGCCATCTGCTGCGGCACGGTGAGCATGCTCGCGTTGTCGCGATGGCACGTGCCGAAGGCGTCGTTGACGTAAACGTCGCCGAACGCGGCGAGCTGCCGGGCGAATTCGTCCTTCTGTCGGCGCAAAGCCGGGTCTTTGGCGGCGTCCTTGTCCTTGATCTGCTCGGCCTTGTGGAACCGCAGATTCTCCAGCAGGCAGCACTGCCCATCCTTGAGCATATCGACGACCCGCGCCGCCTCCGGCCCCACGCACTGCGCGGCAAACATCACCGGCTGCCCCAGGAGTTCGCTGAGCCGCCTGGCCACCGGCGCCAGCGTCCACTGCTGGTCGGCCTTCGCATCCTTGCCCTCCGGCCGGCCGAGATGACTCATCAGGATCAGCCTGCCGCCGTTTTTGAGCACATGCCGAATGCTCGGCAGCGCCATGCGAATCCGCCGATCATCCGTGATCGCCCCGCCCTCATCCTGCGGCACATTGAAATCCACGCGCATCAGAACGCGTTTGCCGCTCACGTCTACGTCAGCAATCGTCTTCTTAGCCATGTTGAATGTTCTTCCGTATCGCTTGTGAGTGCTCACCTAAGGACTGACGAGGCGCATTACGAGATCACGTACCTCGAGAACTATTCTGATCGCGGTCTGCACCTGCTCGATAGTCGGGTCGGTAGGACCGGGATAGCGAAATCGTACGGCATACGCCGTCAGTCCGGCAACGCGCTCGCGCAGGGGCTCAAACGCGGGTTCCTGATCGCAACACAGCAGCGCCAACAGACGTAGATCATGCGTCTTCTCGAACGGAATACTGCGGTAGACAAGGTATGCCTTGAGGAGCTTCTCAACTGCCTGCTGGCAATGAAACGCAGCCACATCCGTCAACGGCGGCTCGTGCGCCAGAAGGGTTTCCGCCGCGAGCCGATCATGATCGGCTTTTTCCAACCATTGTCGAATCTCGACCGGATCAGGCGGCATAAACTAGGCGGCCCTTGTCTTTCACCGTTCGCTCGAACGAAACCGGCAGGTGCGAGCGGGCCTCGAACTCCGATTGCGTATAGACTTGAACATCAATCGGAAATCGGATGTCGCCCAGGGATCGGTACGCTTTCGCATCCCTGTCATAGGGGTGCATGGTGCTCTCCTCGACGATCACGAGCAGATCCAAATCGCTCGACGATCCCGGCTCGCCATAGACATACGAGCCGAAGAGGTAGATCGCCACGGGCGAGAGCGCTACGCGCAATGAAGCGATCACTTCATCCAATGTCTGATCAAGCTCAGTGGCGTTCAGCACAGCCATGGGCAATCTCTGCGACAACTATTGGTTTTAGACCAATCCGTCCTTCTTCGCCATGTACTTGATCAAATCCACCACCCGGCAGGAATAGCCCCACTCGTTGTCATACCACGACACCAGCTTGAAGAAGCGGTCGTTCAGCTCGATGCACGCTCCGGCGTCGTAGATGCTCGACAGCGAGCAGTGGATGAAATCGCTGCTGACGACTTCCTCCTCGGTGTAGCCGAGGATGCCTTTCATGTTCGTCTCGGATGCCTTCTTCATGGCCGCGTTGATGTCCTTGAGCGACGTCGGTTTTTCCGTGCGGACGGTGAGATCGACGACGGACACGTCCGGCGTGGGAATGCGGAAGGCCATGCCGGTCAGCTTGCCCTGCACTTCGGGGATGCACAGGCCGACCGCCTTGGCGGCACCGGTCGAGGCGGGAATGATGTTCTGAGCCGCGCCGCGACCGCCGCGCCAATCCTTTTTGCTCGGGCCGTCCACCGTCGGCTGCGTGGCGGTCATCGCGTGCACCGTGGTCATCAGCCCTTCGGCGATCCCGAAGTTGTCGAGCACCACCTTCACGATCGGCGCCAGGCAGTTGGTCGTGCAGCTCGCGTTGGACACGATCGTATCCCTGGCCGGATCGAATTTCTGCTCGTTCACGCCCAGCACGAACGTGGGGATGTCCTTATCCTTGGCCGGGGCGGAAATGACCACGCGCTTGGCGCCGGCGGCCAGATGCTTGCTCGAACCGGCGCGATCCGTAAACAAACCCGTCGATTCGACGACGTAGTCCGCCTTCAACTCCCGCCACGGCAGCTCCGCCGGGTCGCGAACCGACACGCAGCGGATCTGCTTGCCATTAACCACGATGCCGTTCTCGTTCGCACTGACTTCCGCACTGGCCCGGCCGTGCGTCGAATCGTATTTGAGCAGGTAAGCCAGATTGTCCGGCGGCACCAGGTCGTTGATGCCCACAAACTCAATGTCCTTATCCGTCATCGCCGAGCGGAAAACCAGCCGGCCGATACGACCGAAACCGTTAATGCCAACACGAACCGCCATGTCCACAATCTCCTAAAACACTCTTGATTGACACGATAATCTGTGTGATACCTTACTCGACATCAGGGCTTTATCGCAAACACACGGACGCTCGCGGTGTAGTCGTTCACGTCAAAGCGGGTCAATAGAACCGCCAGCGAGGCGTGCAGATCCGCAGCGGCCGCATCGGGCTCGGCAGGACTTCCACAGCAACTCGTGCTCGCGATCGGGAGCGATGTCGAGGCCGCCGGAGGGGCGGAGCAGCAGCCGGCCTGATTCTCCACTTTCGCATACGCGTTCAGATCCTTGCCGCTGTCGATCACCTGCACGTGGGCGAATCCCGCGTCGCGCAAGCCCCGCTCGTAGTCGGCGATCGAAATCGCCCCGGCAATGCAGCCGACATACGCAGTCACGCTGGCGGCGATCGCGTCCGGCAGCGGCTGTTTCAGGGCGATGTCGCTCACCGCCAGCCGCCCGCCGGGCTTGAGCACGCGGGCGATCTCGCGAAAAACAGCCGCCTTGTCCGGCGCGAGGTTAATCACGCAGTTGCTGATCACGCAATCGACGGAGGCATCGGGCAGCGGCAACCGGTCGATTGTCGTCAGGTGGAACTCGACGTTCGTGAACGGCCGGCCGTCGTCGGCGCGAGCCGCGTTGCGCTTCGCGCGTTCGATCATCTCCGGCGTCATGTCGATGCCGACGATCTTGCCCGTCGCGCCGACCTTGCGGGCCGCCAGGAATACGTCCAGCCCGCCGCCGCAGCCCAGATCGACGACCACCTCACCCGGCCGCAGGCTCGCGAAAGCGGTCGGATTCCCGCACGACAGGCCCATGTTCGCGTCGGCGGGGATGGAGGCCAGCTCCTCCGGCGAGTAGCCGAACGCCTCCGCCACGGCCCGCACCCCGGTATGATTATCAGACAGCTCGCTCTTGGCCACAGCACCATACTTGGCGCGCACCGCGGTCGTCACTTCACTCGACATAATAAATAACCCTCATTTTCGAGTCATTTCTTACATTTGCCTCGCGGCTGTCTGGAGCGCCAGTCTGGCCGTGCTCAGGTCCAGGCAGTGCGGGAACTCCTCGCATTTGCGGCACTGGTCCCATTCTTCGACGTTCCCCCGCGCTTCCGCATGAGGTCTCACCATCCCCATCACCGGGGCGAACTTGATGCTGAAAACGCGGCCTTTCGGCTCGTCGCCCCCGCCCTCCAGATCAGGAAACATACGACCGTAGCACTCTCGATGTTGCGAACTCATGGTTTTCTCCTTCACGTACAAGATAAGACTGCTTCCTGCGCCTGCAAGGGACGGCCTTGGAACCAGGCGCGTTGCAGCCATAGTGATGCATTGACCAGGGTGATAAGTACAGGGACTTCGACGAGCGGACCGATGACTGCGGCGAACGCGGCACCGTGACCGATGCCGAACACCGCCACGGCGACCGCGATCGCCAGTTCGAAGTTGTTGCTGGCAGCCGTGAAGGCGATGGTGGCCGTCTTCGAGTAGTCCGCCCCGACCTTGCGGCCCATCCAAAAGCTCACAAAAAACATGACGACAAAGTAGATGAGCAGCGGGATGGCGATCAGAACGACATTGAAAGGATTACGGACAATCTCCTTGCCCTGAATGCTGAACATCGCCACGATCGTGAAGAGCAGCGCGATGAGCGTGATCGGGCTGATGCGCGGAATGAATGACTTCTCATACCAGGATCGGCTTTTGGTTTGGATCAGCGCGTATCGAGTGAGCATTCCGGCGATGAAGGGGATGCCCAGATAGATAAAGACACTCCTGGCGATCTGCCCCATGCTGACATGCACGATACTGCCGGACAGCCCGAAGAGCGGCGGCAGGACGGTGATGAATAACCATGCGTAAACACTGTAGAACAGCACCTGAAAGACGCTGTTGAAAGCGACGAGGCCGGCGGCGTATTCGCTGTCGCCTTTGGCCAACTCGTTCCAGACGATCACCATCGCGATGCAGCGCGCGAGGCCGATCATGATCAGCCCGACCATGAACTCGGGATGATTGTGAAGGAAGATCAGCGCGAGCGCGAACATCAGAACGGGGCCAATGACCCAGTTCTGGAGCAGCGACAGCCCGAGCACCTTCACGTTGCGGAATACATCGCCGAGTTCCTCGTAGCGAACCTTCGCCAGAGGCGGGTACATCATGAGAATGAGGCCGATCGCGATCGGGATGTTCGTGGTGCCGACCGAGAACAGGTGCACCACGTCGTCTATGCCCGGAACGGCATAACCCAGCCCGACGCCCAGCGCCATCGCCAGAAAGATCCAGAGCGTCAGATACCGATCAAGGAAACTCAGGCCGCGCGCGACGCCACTCATCTGGAACCTCCCTGCACCAATGCCTCAGGCAACTTCTCGACGAACGCCCTGATCTCATCACGGACTCGCCGCCTTCCGCCATTTGGCTGCGGCAGGAATTGCCCGTGCAGAGGAACAGCACGCGGAGTTTTTTCGTTGCTTCTGGCATAACTGCTCCGGATTGATTTTGAGAATGGCCTTGAGGCGAGCGGCATCGTCTCGAAAACGAATGTCCGTGGCGAGGCTCTCCCGTAGCCAATTCAGCGCCCCCTGGGCGACAGACGACGTGAAATTCCGCGGCAGACGGCAGTAAATCCAGCGGCCTTGCTTTCTGCTTTCGAGAAGTCCCGCATCGCGCAGGAGGGACAAGTGTTTCGAGACGGTGGAAGACGCCAGTCCCAGCAGTTCCGTGATCTGACACACGCAAAGCTCCCCGCCGGTCATGCAGGCGGCCAAAGCCCGCAGGCGCCCCTCGTCCGATAGGGCGGCGGCGATTTTGATCAGGTCTCTCATGGTCTGCTTCCAATTCTATATTTCGCCATCTATCGAAATATAACCCACGCCCGTGAAAAAGGCAACCGACAAATCATTTCCGCTCCGAGAAAATATCATTGAGAAACAGTTTCATGTGCCCCCACGAGCGGCATTCCTCTCATCATAACCTGTCGCCGGGCGGGCAAAACCAGCCAGGTTGGGGCGGGTGAAAACCAGCCATCT
>CAYLLT010000061.1:0-36911 GCA_964384465.1 uncultured Planctomycetales bacterium
ATGAGGCGTCCGGGCCGAGCGACTTGCACGCCTCGGCGAGCACATTCTCGCGCCGGCCGACGATGATCACCTTCGCGCCGGCGGTCACGAAACACTGCGCGATGGCAAGGCCAATCCCCGTGCCTCCGCCGGTAATCAGGGCGATTTCGTTGTCGAGTCTGAATGGAAGTGGAGTGTTCATGTCGGTTCCCAAAGTATCGCGAGTTACGCCCGGCACCCTTCCGCGAGCGACGGCGTGTCCTGGTGTTTGTACATAACGAAGTATTCGCGATGGCCAAGCGCTTCCGGCTTGCTCTTCGTGCCGCCGGCGACGCGGACGACAATATCCATCAGTCCGTCGGCCGCTTGATCGAGCGTGACCTCACCGGCCAGCACGCGGCCTGCGTCGAAGTCGATGTCGTCGATCATCCGGCGATAGGTCTGGCTGTTGCCGGTCACCTTCACGACCGGCGCGATGGGCGAACCGATCACGCTGCCTCGACCGGTGATGAAGAGAAGGATCTGACTGCCGGCCGAGATGAGGTCCATGAGGCCTTCGGTATCGTTCGGGTTCGTATAGCCGTATTGCATGAAATGCTCATCGGGCAGGGTGTCCATGAGCCACAAGCCCGGCGTTGGCGGCTGCTGGGCGACTTTGATCACGCCCTGGATCGGCCGGCTGCCGCCCTTGGCGAAGGCGCCCATGCTCTTCTCTTCGATGGTGGTCAGCCCGCCCGCGAAGTTGCCCGGCGAGACGGACCATTGCCGGACGCCGCTGCAATACCGCTCGGCCTTGTCGTACGCATCGGCGACTTGTTTCCGCGCGACGTCGTTTGCGGCACGGTCGAGCAGGGTCTGTTTCAGGCCGATCATCTCGACGGTTTCCTCGAAGACCGCTTGCCCGCCGGCGTCTACCAGTCGATCGAAGAACGCTCCGACGGTCGGGTTGCCGGCCAGCCCGCTCGTGCCGTCGCTCCCGCCGCATTCAGCTCCGACGGTCAGATCGGCCAGCCCCATCGGCACCCGCGGGACGTCGCGTGAGATGGCCTCGCTCATGCTGCGGACGATCGACTTGCCGCGCATGACGCTCGAATTCGTGCCGCCGGCATCCTGAATCCAGAACCATTCCGCCGGCCGGCCGGAGGCACGAACGACCTCAGCGATCTTGTCCGGGCGCGTGTATTCGCAGCCGAGCCCGACCGCGAGCACCGCGCCGACGTTCGGATGACGCGCCAGTGAGAGAAGCAGGTTGACGGCATACTGATTGTCGTAGCAGCCGGGGAAGCCGATGACGTGCACGTCCTCCTCGCCCTGCGCGATCGCGTGAGCGACGTGCTGCGCGCACTCGACGGTGTAGACGACGAGGACGATGTTGCGGATCCCCTTGCGCCCGTCGGCCCGCTGGTAACCTATCCAGGATGGTTCGGATCGCTCAATCATATTTGGTATCCGTGGTCGCGCCGGTATGTACGTCGAGCGTCTGCGATCGCGCGTCGTAGCCGCTCGTGCAGTTATGCAGATGCACCCACTCGCCGGCGACGATCGGACGAGAGGCCGACCCGATCGGCACGCCGTACTTGATGATGGATCCGCCCTCCGCGATTTCTGTCAATGCGATCTTGTGACCGAGCTTGATCGGTTCGCACGCGTTAATCGTCGTGATCGTCGGACTGTTGAGTACGCGCAGCGTCGGTGGCGACTCGACGTCGTCGAGCAGTGTCGCAACGTTGTCGTCCGGATGAACGGTGAAGCAGCGCGGTGCGGTCATGGCTCGCTCCCCGGCGATTCGATTTCAACCGGTTCGAATCGCGGCAATAGCAGATGGATGATCAGAAGCGCAACGAGATAGCCGCCGGACGCGATGGCGAACGGGATCGCGTAGCTGCCGGTGGCATCGAGCACCCAGCCGACGAAAGGTGAGAGCGCCAACCCTCCGATCATCGACCCGACGAATCCGCCGAGCCCGACCACCGAGCTGATGGCGCCGCGGGGCATGGTATCGCCGACCATCGTGAAGAGGTTCGCCGACCATCCCTGATGTGCCGCCGCCGCCAGGGAGACCAGGCCGGTCGCGAGCCAGACGTTTTTTGCGTTCGCGGTCAGGAAGACGGGAACGACACACAGCGCGCAAACCAGCATGGCCGTCTTCCGTGAGGCGGTGTTGCTCCAGCCGCGTTTGAGCAGCGCCGATGAAAACCATCCGCCCGCGATGCTGCCGACATCGGCGGCCAGATAGATCGCAATCAACGGCGGGCCAAGCGATGCGATATCCAATCCGTGTTGCTTGTTCAGATAGCCCGGAATCCAGTACAGATAGAACCACCAGATGGGCGCGCTCAGCCCCATGCCCACGACGAACGCCCACACCGCGCGATAGCGCAGCAGCGTCAACCAGCCCATCTTCATTGCCGGATCAGGCGGATCAGACTGGATGTATTCGATCTCCGCGCGCGACACGCGCGGATTCCCGTCGGGACTGCCATAGAGCCACAGCCATGCGACGATCCAGAGAAAGCCGATCGCCGCGGTGATGACGAACGACGCCCGCCATCCGTGATGAATCGTGATCCAGGGGACACACAGCGGCGTGACCAGCGCGCCGATGTTCGAGCCGCAGTTGAAGATGCCGGTCGCCAGCGAGCGCTCCTTCCTCGGAAACCACTCGCCGACCGTCTTCACCGCGCCGGGGAAATTGCCTCCTTCCGCCAGGCCGAGCGCGGCCCGCGCCATGCCGAATTGATGAAGCGACAGGTGCAGCCCGTGGGCCATGGCCGCGATCGTCCAGAACAGGACCGACAGTGCGTACCCCAGCCGCGTGCCGATCACGTCGATCAGCCGCCCCGCCAACATGTATCCGAACGCATACGCGACCTGAAAGCAGGACATGACCCACGCGAAATCGCGCTCGCTCCAGTGCAGTTCGTCCATGAGGACAGGCTTGAGCACGCCGATCACCGCGCGGTCGATGTAATTGATGGTCGTTGCGAAAAAGAGCAGCCCGCAGATGACCCAGCGGTAATGCGTTCGCTTCGCCGGCGCGGAGGCGTACGCGATCGTCGGCGGGCCGTTCGCTTGATGATCCATCACTTCGTCCACCTCACGAACAAGATGTGCCCAAGACTCCTGCATTCAGGAGATCATAACAGCTCGCCCGGATGCGGAGAATGCACCTCACTCGCAAACCATTTCCACCGAAACTACTCACCAGAGATCGCGTCAGCGTAAGCTTCCCGGAACACCGAGATGTATTCCCCTTCCTGATCGGGGCTCAAGTTGGAGGGCACCGGCAAGATGACGCTTCGGGCCAGCAACTGATCGGTTCGCGGCAGCGCACCGCGCTGATAATCGCGGGTTAAAGGAATGTTGGCCGGATGCGTCCAGGGGAAACCATCGGGTGAGTTGCTGCGCTTCTCGACCAGTGCTCTGATGTTGTGATAGACGTGCAGGCCGTACTCGGACAGACGCGTGCAATTCAGTCCGCGGGCAGCGGCCAGACCGGCGAAGCGGCCGGCAGCATCTGAGCTGGGAACTATGGCGATGATAAAGGGCCCGGAATCGCCCGCCGGGTCCTCGATGCGCCGCCAGAAAAAGGGGTCAGGCACCTTTTGTGCGAAGCACCCTTCGGGCCGTTCCGGCAAAAGGTGCCTGACCCCTTTTTCTCCCAGCGCCGCCTTGATACGGTGCTTGCTGGCCCGCATGTGCGCGGTGATAGCGTCCAACTTGTGGAGTTGAGCGCGAACGACGGCAGCGGCCAGCTCACTCATACGCGCCCCCGCTCCCCACAGCGCATGCTCGCTGCTGGCGAGCGGTGAGCCCCCGGACCAGGGCACGCCGACGTCATGGGCCGCGTTGGCCCGCCAGTAGAGCCGCTCGTCGTCGGTCACCAGTATCCCGCCCTCGCCCGCGGTGATGTTCTTGTTCATCTGGAAGCTGAAGACGGCCATCTGACCGAACGTCCCCACTGGCTTGCCGTGCAGTGTCGCCCCGTTGGCCTGGGCACAGTCCTCCAGCACCGGGATCCCGTGCCCACTCGCAACCTCCATGATGGCCGGCATCTGGCACGGGACGCCGGCCATGTGCACGGGAATGATCAACCGGCTGTGCGGCGTGATCTTGCGGGCCAGGTCCTCCGGGTCCATGTTGAAGCTGTCGTCGATCTCGACCAGGACGGGCACCCCGCCCGCGCGCACGACCGCCGCCACAGTGGCGACCCAGAAGAAGCCGGGCATCAGCACTTCCTGGCCGGGGCCGATGCCGAAGGCTGCCATTGCGGCCGTCAATCCGTTGGTGCAACTGGACACCGCCTGCGCATAACGGCGGTGCAGCCGGGCGGCGAACTCCTTCTCCAGCGAATCGGCCTCCGCCTGGAAGCTGGCCCCGTAGTAACGGAATGGTGATCGCTGCCGCACGACCCTCAGTACGGCCTCTTCTTCCTCCTGCCCATAGTAGTGCACCCCCGGAAACTCGCGGGAGAAATTCACGCGCTTGCTTGAATCGGTCATGCTGATTGCTCCTCTGTCACTTGCTGAACGCGGAGGGCAGGAGTCCGTCTTTGGCCACGACCTGCGGAAACATCCGCGCCCGGCGAAAGCCTTCCGCATACCGGCAGCCGCACTGAAACCCGCGCAGCCGCGACTGGGCCTGCGCGTTGTCCGTCAAGGTCACATCGTACAGCCGCTTCATCCACACGTTTTGACTCTCGTGGCAGGCGAGCATGCGCGCCTTGGTCTCCCAGTGGTCGCTGATGTCCACGTAGAATTCGGGCTCAAAGCCGATCGCCGCCAAAGTATCGTAATACCAGATTTCATGAATGCGCTGGCACACCGGATGACCGGTCGGGATCAGCGGGATGGTCGCCATGATGTGCGTGTCCCAAATGATCTGCCCGGTGCGGCAATGGTCGGGATGATAGTCCCGGTCCTTGTCCGGGCAGAGGATCACGTCCGGCTGAAACGCGCGGATCAGATCGATGACGTGCCGGCGGACCTCGGGCGCATCATAAAGGAATTCATCATCGTAGCCGGCCCAGAAGAATTCCGCGCCGATGATCGTCGCCGCGGCGCGGGCCTCCTTTTCGCGGACGGTGGCAATTTCTTCCCGGCTGAGCGTCGGTGAACCCACATCCCCGCGGGTCATGACGGCAATGGCGACCTCGTGACCCTGGGCTTTGTATTTCGTCAGCGTTCCGGCGCACAGCAATTCGACGTCATCCGGGTGCGGTCCGAAGGCCATCACTCTCATGGTCGTGTCTCCTTCCACTCACCAGAACAGAATGTAAACGCCGATCCAAACCAATGCATACACGCCATACCACAGGCTGAGCCGCTGCCAGAACGGCCGTCGGACCCCGTCATCGTACTGCACCAGCAACTCCTTGCGCCAGACATAGGCATCCGACTGCGTCCCATTGGGCGCGGTCATGGCCGAAACGACGGCGATCCCCGCCATGATCAGCACCTGGGCGATCGCGCCGTTATAGAAGATGTGCAACTGCACGCCGGTCAGATGCGGCAGGCCGAAAACAACCAGTAACTGGATCACCAGCCCGCCGACCAGCCCGAAGATCCCGCCGATGTAATTGGTGCGTTTCCACAGCAAGCCCATGAGAAAGGTGGCCATGAACGGGCAGGCGATGTAGGTCATGGCCGTCTGGAAGAACTGGAATATGCCGCCGAAATGCCTGACCATCGGGGCCAGGCAGGCGGCAATCACCAGCGCCACGAACCCACTCGCCTGTCCCACGCGCACCATCTGCCGCTCGCCCGCGTCACGATTGAGGGCCTTCTTGTATACGTCGAACGCGAACATCGTAGCCGTCGAGTTGATCAGCGAGCTGAGCGTGGACATCACCGCGGCCAGGAACCCCGCCAATACGATGCCGCGAACGCCCCACTCCGGCGATAACGCCTGAAGCGCAAACGAGAAGGCCTGGTCCTTGTCGGGCAGCGGGGCGGCCCTCTCCATCACGAAGATCCAATGCCAGACGACCAGGCCCAGAAAGCAGGTGACGAAGGGCCGCAGCATATTGATGAGCGCCGCGAAGATCAGCCCCATGATGCCGTCCCACGTGGACCGCGCCCCCAGCATCCGCTGGATCATCACCTGGCTGCCGGCCTGATAGAACAGGAACATGCCGAAGCTGGCAAAGAGCATGCCCAGAAAGGGCGCCCACTCGTGATTGGCTGGTTGATAGAGGTGATAGCGCGACGGAGCGGCAGCCACCATGGCCCGCCAACCCCCATCCACACGGCCGAGGGCGGCAAAATACAGGACCGCCCCCCCGCCGACCAGGAGTAGACACTGGAGAGAGTCCGTCCACATGACCGAGGTCAGCCCGCCTTTGATGGTGTATAAGCCCACCAGTATGACGGTCAAGGCCAGCACGAAGCGAAAACTCCAGCCGGTGATTTCCGAAAACACCAGGCTGCCGCTGTAGAGCACGGTCACCATGTAGATAAAGACGTAGACGACCAGGAGTACCCAGGAATAGATGTCCGCACACAACGGCCCGAACCGCTTGCCAAAGTACTCGGGGACGGTGGTGATCCGGTTGGCCAGATACATGGGAATGAACAACACCATCACCAGCGTGTAGGACGGCAGCGCGAACAGCTCCCAGTTGGCGATGCCCATGCCGTGTTGATAGGTCATGCCGACCGTGCCGACGAGCTGCTCACTGGAGATGCCGGTGGCCACAAAACTGGGGCCGATCAACCACCAGGGCATGTTGCGACCGGCCAGGAAATAGCCACGGGCCGTATGGTCATGCCGGCGCGAGACGTACAGCCCGAGCGCCACGACCATCGCCAGCGAAGCGACGATGATGGCCACATCCAGATTGTTCAAATGCCCCACGGGCGACTCCTTCGGCCACGATCCGAGTTGTCAACGAATTCCATAGGAGTTCACGCGCTCAGGGGACAATCGTGAAGGAGTACAGGTGCCCCCTCGGCCCCATCGTGAATTGCAGGCGAACGGGCTTCCCCGAAGTCAGGCGACCCAGCGGGTTCCCGAGGAACTGTACATCGCATCGAATACTGTCACCCTCGATATTCGTTTCGCCGAGCCGTTCGCCTTTTGAGTCGAGCACGGCGACGCTGAGCGGTCCGACAGCGTTCAGGCGGAGTCTCTCTCCGCGGATCGACAGTGGCTTTGTCGTCAACGTGCCGCCGCTGACCGAGACGAAGCCGTCGATCCGCAAGCGGCCGCGGAAGATGCCGCCGCCGGAAACTCGCTGCGATTGCAGATGATTCTTGCCGTACGACGAGGCCCCGTAGTAGTAGATCAGTTCGCCGCCGATCTTCAGCGGGCCCTGACTAAACTCGGTCATATAGCCGCCATCATTGCGCCCATCGGCGCCGCCCTCCGAGCCGTTCGGGATCCACACTTCCGCCGCGCCATCCTCATTCGGGAATTGGACCTTTCGCCACGCAAGCCCGTCGCGGCTCGCGACCAGTTTGAGAAACGCGCATCCGGCGGCCGAGTAGGGGTACGCGCCTTGGCCGTGCCACACTTTAAGCCCGCCCAGCCAGAGCGATTCGTACCGCCAGGCGGTGGAGCCATAGTACTCGTCGTGAGGCATGTCGCCATCGCGCTCGGCGGCCGGCGGCACGAGGCTCACGCGCTCAATCTTCTCCAGCTCGAACGGAGCATCGATCCGGTCCAGAAAGAGATAGGCGCGACTTCGAAGCAGGTTGCCGTGTTCGACCGGTTTTACGCTGTTGAACTTGAGTGAGCCGAGAAAGCGGCGGCTGACGGGGTCGTGATAGAAGAGGGTGACGTCTCCGATTCCGGACAGGACGCGCCCATCCTGTCGGATCACGCGGCTAGAGCGGTCCTCGTCGCCCGTGTGCGCGCTGCACACCTGGCCGCCCCGTTCCCACCGTATGCCGTCGATCGATCGCATGAAGTAGGCGCCTTCGAGGTCAACACCCCAATTCGCGAACCACAACCAGCCCTTGTACGGATACGCTTCGTCTTTCGTGTCGTAATAGCAGGAGAAGACGTCGATGTTGGTCGCGCTCTGGCCGGTCTGCGAATCGAGAAAATCATCCGGGCTTAGAGGCCAGACGAGCTGCGGCCGGCCGTCATCTCCTTTGGCCCAACTGAGTCCGTCGGCCGACGTGAAACGATAGAGGCGGACGCAATCCCATTTTCGGCGGTTGCGGCCCCAGTCGCTCGAAAAACCGAGAGCGAACATCACGTATTTTTTCAGACGCGGGTCGTAGACGATCGTGCCGTTCGCCTCGAGCGTGGATCCGAATCCTTCGAATTCCCGCTCGATGGCGAGGATCGGGGTGTTCCCTTCGTCGTCCTTGTGTGGCTGGTGCAGCGTGCGCTTCAGATCGCGCTGCGTGTCGATCAGAAAATCGTCGACGAAGAGCTGCGCGACACCATTCTCCACATGAATCGCATCCTCGGCGAAGACAGCAGCCGAGCCACCGACACCAGCCAGATACGCCGCGATGACAGCCATGATGCGTTTGAATGTCATGAGCGAAGACCCGCCGGTTCCTCGTTCGTCGCCGCGTCGGGTGTGTTACGGCGCTAGATCGGCGACGCGGAAAACCCGAAAACCCCGGCGCGCGTGATCTCGAGTTCCATGCGCACTGTGCCCTGCGGCAGTTCCTGCTTGCCGTTCCAGAAGGCGGGCAAGGCCGGCCCGTCGCCACTGATCGGCACACAGTCGTCGAGCGCGTAGCCGGCCAGGACGTCGCCGTTTTTCGCATCGCGCAGTTGCACGCGAATCCGGCCGTTGGTTGCCGCCGCGTTGAGCGCGAGTCGATGTGTGCCGCTCTCGGGAAGCCGCAGCGGCACGGTGAGCAGCCGCCCGGGATTCTCGCCGGTCGCATCGCGCGAGACGAACCGGTCCATCGGCATCTTCGCCAAGCCGAGCTGGCGCTCACGGGTCGGCTCGACCTTGTGCCCGCGTTTGTAGCCGCCGTAGTACAGGTACAGCTCGCCATCCACCGGCACCGCGCTGCCGATCCACGTCATCGCACGGTCCCACGCATCGGGGTCAGGATTGCGATCGAAGAAAATCCCGTCATGACGCTCCCAGCGAACGCCGTCACGGCTGGTGACGAGCGTTGCGTAGCCGATGCCGTCGGGCGATCCGCCCGCATTCGCCGGATAGTCGTCGTGCAGCATCCGCGCAAAGCCGATCAGCAGCCCGCCGCGGGCGATCGTCCCGCCGACGCTGTAGAACTCGAGTTGCCCTTCGTCGCGCGGCTCGGGCATGAGCACGCGCCATGGGCGCTGCCAGCGGACGAAGTCGTCGCTGACGCTCGCGCTGACCAGTCGGCGATAACCGCTCCCCGCCCGGAGGCCGCGCGTATACCCATCTTCCGGCTGGGCCATTTTTTTGAAGAACGTACCATAGCGACGGCGGATCGGGTCCCAATACACGTCGACGATATCGTCAACACCGCCCAGAACGGGGTTGCCCGCCCACGGCGTCCAGTGCAGGCCGTCGGGAGAGAACGCCACGCACAGGCTCGCGCCGAGGTCTTCTCCCGCCTGTGCGTTGGGCCTTCCTACGCCCCACCAGGCAACTTTGAAGCGGCGCGATTTGTCGGCGAATACGGGACCCTCGTCGATCACGCTGATGCCATAACCGCCGCGGCCCGCCACGCTGATGTTCAGCACACGGTTGTCGTCGCCCAAAATGCCCAGCTTGGATGTCTGCCAGCGGATGCCATCTTCGCTATCGGCGCAGGCGATCGCGCAACCTTCGCCGATGTTGTAGTTGTACCACATCCGGAAGCGCCCGGTCACGGGATCGCGAACCACGGTGACGTATGGCTGCGTCGTGTGCTGCTCCCAGCCGAGGACGGAGCGATCCGCCGCGCGTTTGGGGGCATGCGTCGTGCGCGTGAGCCGGTTGTGTTCGGCGATCAGGTAGTTGTCGATGAAGAGCTGCGGCTCGCGGCCGATCGCGACGGGCTCGATTGCCGGCCACGTCACCACGCGCATATCCCGCGTCAGGCTCGCCGTCGGTTGCTCCGGCGTCGCCGCCACACCGATCCGCAGGGACATCAACGCCATGCATGCAACCAATCGTTGAACCACTGGTGAATCTCCTTGCGGATACACGTTTACTGCACCGGACCGTCGATGCAGTAGACCGTGCCGTCGGCGGATTGCAGAATGATTTCGGCCAAACCATCGCCGTCGATATCCGCTATCGCGGGCATGGATAGCGCCGAAGGCGCTGTCCACTTCCACAACAGTTTGCCGGAGGTACGATCGCCGGTGATGACACACAGATCATTGCCCGCGGTGTAAATCAGTTCATCACCCTTGCGGCCATCGATATCGGCGGCGGCGACTTTTTCCGAAGTGGGCACCGGAGCCTTGAGCTTCCACAGCAAGTTGCCCGTCGGCGGATCGATGACGTGCACTTCATCGCCATAACCGCCGGAGGCCAGCTCGAAGGGTCGTCGACGACCCAAGCGGCCGTCGCCGTCAAAATCGACCAGCGAGTGATGGATGGGCGTGGTCACGACGTAGGGCGGTGTCGGCTGGCTGGCCGGTGGGCCGTGCCAAATGGGCTTACCGGTTTTGTCCAACAGAGCCACGATATAGGGGGAATCCAAAAGAACCTCGGATTCCGGCCCGCCGGCCATATCGTACACCAGAGGTGTGCCGTAAGCGGCCCATGAGGGCAGCTCGGGCGGCGATTTAGAGATATCTTTAGCGACTAGAAAATCGCCCGTTCGGCCATCGGCGATCCAGAAGCACACCGGAAACAGCGAGATCAAATCGTCAAAACCGTCGTCGTTCATGTCCACGACGGCGGTGACGGTGCCGGCATAGCCCCAATGAAATACGCCCGGCGCGTCGGCCGCCTGCTTGGTCCAGACCAAGTGGCCGTCGCGACCGTCGAGCAACTGGCCCACATCCGAGTGCATCGGCCCGCGCCGCGTGTTCACGAAGACATCGAGATGATCCTGACCGCGGAAATGACCGGGCCAGAAGTAACTCAGCGCACACGTGTTGCCCACCGGCGGCAAGCCATTGATGCCGACAAACAAATGCTGCCAGAGCAGGCTGCCGTCATCGCGAACGGCCAAGACCCGGCCCTGTCCGATCGCGTCATGATCGGCCATCAGCACTTCGGCATGACCATCGCCTAACAAGTCGGCGATCACCGGCCCGATGGTGTGGCCGCCGTTGGACATGCCGCGGCCAGCGCGTTGCCAATGAACGTGCGGTGAGGATTCTTTATGGGTAGGCGGTGAGAGGGTGATGATCGAAGGCCCTGCTCCTTCGACCGCGACTATCATGGGACCGTCCGGCTTCAAGCGACCGGCGACAGGCCCGGAGAGCACGGGCTGGAACGGGGCGGTTTGAACCAAATGGGCTTGAATGCCCTCGCCGCTGATCGTTCCGTTGGTGTTGACGGGTGTACGGACTCGCAGGGAGACGCCGGTTTGGTCCGTGCCTTTCACTTTTCCGAACGCCAGGGCTTCCACCTGGCCGGGAAGGCCATGCACTTGCCATAGGACCTGCGGATGGTCGGAGTCGGTACATTGCAATGCGAGCAGCGTGTGGACATCGTTTGCGGTTTCGGGGTCGGTCCCGGCAGGTTGCGTCATCCCCGTGGGCGGGGTTTGAACCATAAAAATCGGCCGTTTGTCATCGGTGAGCAAGACATGCCGATTGCCCGCGGTGCCGGTGGTCGCCCAGGTCGATCCGGGCTGCGGCAGATCGGCGGTCATCCACGTCGCCGGTGATGCGGACCAAACGACCACGGGTTTGCGATCGCGGATGTGCGCCAGCTCGACGGCGGCGAACGTCGGCGCGAACGGCCCTTCGGCGGTGGCCAGGAACAACTCGGCTGAACCGTCACCGTCCGCGTCGGCCACGCCTTGCACAACGCGTTTGGGAATGTCGCAGATCGCGTCGCCGGTGGCGGCGTTAAATACCACCGTGTGCCATTGGTCGTCGCCGGTGTCGTTATACAGATTGAATATGATTTCGGGCTTACCGTCGCCGGTGACGTCGGCCACCGGATGCGGCCCGATTTGCGGCCACTTGTCGCGGTCCTGAATGTGCAGGCCGATATCGCGGCGCCAGAGCACGCTCAGCCGACTGCCTTCGGGTTTGGTGCGATCGAATTTCACCACATCGATGTGGCTTTGGAAATCGCCGATGGTAATCAATTCGACCTGCCCGTCGCCATCCACGTCGGCGAGGCCGAACCAGCCATAAGGCCGGCCCTCGTGGTATTGAAAATTCGTTTCTTTTCGACCGGTGGCGCCGTCATAAATCATCAACCGATAATGAGCGGCCACCAGAATCTCCGGAACACCGTCGCCGTCGATATCGTAGACAATGTCGATTGGGGACATAACCGGAAACTTTTCAAATTCCGAGGCCCACATGCGGCGCGGTTTATCGAAGCCTTGGTCGTAGGCAAATAGTTCGATGCGGGCGTCCTTGTTGTCTGTCCAGGTGTTGTTCCAGGCGACGCGCTGCAGGCCGCGAACGTCAGGCAGGAACTTAGCCCAACGCTCGTGGGAGCTTTCCGGTGCGTAGCGCAATGTGCCGCTGCCGTCGGTGTCGCGCATGGCGACCGGCGGGGTTTGTAGCACTCTCGATTCAATCGGGGGGGCGGGGCTTTCGGGCGGGATCGTGAATGGGTGCTGACCGGCGGCAGGGATCAGCTCAAAGTAAAGGTCCCGGCCCGCCGTGGGGAAGGTCCAGGCCACGCGCGGCTCGGTGATATCGCCTTTAAGCGATGACCGGCCGGTGAGACGCGCGTCGTGACCATATCGCGGCCAATCATCATCGCGCGGGTGTGGACCGGCTCCCATCGCGAAGATAACCAGCCCACAGGTCATGAGGAAATACAATGGCAGTCGTATGCTGTTCATAGTCACCTTCCGCTGGGATTGGATGAGAGCTTGCTTGACTCCAAGAGCGACGCACGAACATGACGTCGGGCCACGCACGCCATTCGGGACGGTCGGTTTATTGGGCGTCCACGAAGATCGCAGGTGAATGGTATAATCGCGACCCACGGTCCACAACACCGTGGGCGGGGAAGTCATCTGGGAGAACTTGGTTCGAAAGGGATCTTCGGGCAATTGGGCAACCGAATCCGAACTCAAGCAGCGAGCCAATCCACGATACGCAAATCGGGAATGTCGGTGAAGTCCTGTGTATTGTGCGTGACGAGAGTCAGGTCGTGGACAAGGGCGGTGGCCGCGATCATCAAGTCCATCCCCGGTGCGGGTTTCCCTGTATCCAGCAGTCCCGCCTGGATATTGCCGAACTTCTCCGCGACTTCCACCGTGACCTCCAGCACGCGAACGTCGTTTAACATTTCGCGCAAGCCTTGCAGACGTTTCGGCGGCGCAGCGGCCCGCATGGCCCAGGCATATAGTTCGCCGAGCGTGATCGTTGAGATATGGAGCCTACCGGTATATTGGAGGAACCGGTTGCTGATGCCGTGTTTCAGATGGGCTGAGCAGATATCCGTGTCCAGCAGGAAGCTCACGCATCAGGCTCCGGTCGTGCGCGCTTGCGCTGCTGGCGACTCCACTCTAAGTATTGGTCCAGTCCTTCGACGTCGTCACCCCAGGCTCCGGCCGATCGGCGCAATCCTTCGCCAGGGGCGAGCTTCTGTCCTGCATCGGAAGGCGCTTGCACCGTCACCGTCACTTGCTGGCCTTCCTGTAGACCCGGATCACGGTCCAGTTCAATCGTTTTGCCGTGGACAACACCTTGAAGAGTTACGTTCTCTGTCGTCATCGCCTTACCTCACTTCCATCGCTTCCGCTCCAGGCTAACCTACTCACATTATACCAGAACGCCTCGCGTGTTATAAATCGATTGGTGCGGAGAATAGTCTCCGCCGCACGGGAGCGAACATGCCGGAAAACTCGCCACAACGAAACGAAGCCGTCGATCCGCGTTTTCGATGCGAAAAACGCAGATCGCAGTCCGCAATCGGAAATCGGAAATTGGAAATCCACCAAACAAAGCCGTGGATACGACAAGAGCGTCGCCTGCCGTATAATCGCGATCCACGGTCCACTCAACAACAGAGGTGTAATTCATGGCCAGATATGCATTTCTTTTATCGGTGTTAATCGGGACGCTGGTTCCCGCGAGCTTTGTGTCTGCGGGAATGATGCTCGTCCGTGATGGGCAGCCGGCCTGCACCATCGTGATCGCCTCGGATGCCGGTGACCAGGAGAAACTGGCCGCCGACGAACTACAAGCGTATCTGAGCAAGATGTCCGGCGCCAAGGTGCCCATCGGGTCCGAGCCTTCGCCCGCGGGCAACCGCATCCTGATCGGTGTGTTCGGCCGGCGGCCGGTGGAGGACTGGACCGGCGAGCGCCCGCGCCGAGACGCATTCGCGATCGAGACCCGAGCGCGCGAAACGGGTGGCACGGACCTTCTCCTCGTCGGTGGCGACGGGCGGGGCGCGGCGTATGCCGTCTACGAATTGCTCGAGCGCTTCCTGGGCGTGCGCTGGTTCATGCCCGCCGAAATGGGCGAAGAAGTCCCCGTGCGTAAGACCCTCTCACTCGAAACGCTGAAGTGGAGTAACCAGCCCGACTTTGAGGCTATCGGCGGACTGGTCTGGCATGGCGGTCCCGCCGCGCAAGAATGGCTGAGGCATAGCAAGGGAGATGTGGGATCGACCACCTACTTCTTCGGACATAGCTGGAGCGGTTTTATCGGTCCCACCGAGGAAAACAAGAAGGCGCACCCCGACTGGTTCGCCCTGAACAAGGACGGCAGCCGCAGCGAGCAGTTATGCACCAGCAATCCTGAGGTCATCCAGGTTTTTATCGACAGCGTTAACAAATACTTCGATCGGTATCCCGATGCCGATGTGGCGTCCATCAGTCCCAACGACGGGCTCGGATTCTGCACCTGCGAGCGCTGCCGCGCGATCGATGCACAGTACGGGGTGACCGACGGCACGCAGACCGACCGCTTCGTCCACTTCGCCAACATCATCCTCAAGGAAGTGAAGAAAAAGCATCCGGATAAACGGGTCGGCATCCTGGCGTATGTTTCTCACACGCGTCCACCGGTGTCGGCGGTGCCGGATCCCAATTACTCCACGATGATCTGCCACACGCCCTGGGACTTCTGCCACGTCCACCCGATCAACGACCCGAACTGCAAATCCAACACACTCTTCCGCGAGATGATCGAGGGCTGGACGAAGGTCTGCAAGCATGTGAGCGTGTACGACTACTACGCCGGAAGCCTCTACACACCCTTTCCGATCGTGCACAATATCCGCGAGGACGTGCCCTATCTGCGCCGCCTCGGCGTGCAGGGGTTCGTGAGCCAGACGGAGCAGCACTGTTCCAACCAGGCGATCAATTACTATGTGGCCGTGAAGCTGGTGTGGGACACGGACCGGAACGTGAACACCATCCTGGATGAGTACTATCGCCGGTTTTATGGTGCGGCCGAGAAGCCCATGCGCCAGTACTGGGAAATGTGGGAGAAGGCGATGGTCGAGCAGCCGTGCGGAGGTAATAGCTGGCAAGCAATGTTCACTCCGGAGCGGCTGGAAAAGGCAGGTCAATTGCTCAAGGAGGCGGAGCGGCTCGCCGGGGACAACGATAAACTGCAACAGCGGATGATGCTGCATCGCATCGGCTACCGCTTCACCCAGACCTATGTAAGAATGCACCGGCATGCGATGAAGTCAGAGTGGGAGCCGGCCGTTGCCGCCGGCCTGGAGGCGGTCCGGATTATCGAGGCGACCGCAGGCTCGGAGCCGGAGCCATTCTCGCTCAGAGGGGCTTCGGACCAGACCGGTCTCCTGATGCTGTCGTACCTCAAGAAGCTCAACGCCTCGAAACCGGCGGAAGGCAAAGCGCCGGGGGAGGTCTCCGTCAATCCCAAGGACGGCGCGGAAATGGTCTATGTCCCCGAAGGCGAGTTTCTCATGGGAAGCAAGGAGGGCGAAGGGAGCCCGCATGAGAGCCCGCAGCATCGCGTGTATCTCGATGGATACTGGATCTACAAGACGCCGGTCACAGTCGCGCAGTATCGGAAGTTCTGCGAGGCGACAGGCCGGAAAGCGCCCACGCCGCACCACCTGGCGAAGGACGACCATCCTGTCGTGAACGTCTCCTGGGAGGACGCCAGCGCGTACGCGCAGTGGGCCGGCGCCACACTGCCCACCGAGGCGCAATGGGAGAAGGCCGCGCGCGGGACCGATGGGCGCATGTTCCCCTGGGGGAATTACGTGGAAACCGTGAAACGCCGCAAAGCCACGCTGAACGATGAGGAACAAACCAAGCCCGTCGGGAGCTATCCAGAAGTTTCATCCCCCTGCGGCGCGCAGGATATGTCGGGGCATGTCTGGCAGTGGTGCTTGGACTGGTACGATGCGGACTATTACCGCAGCTCTCCCGCGCGCAATCCCAACGGCCCGCCGACGGGCACCGCGCGGGTCCTTCGCGGCGGCAGATGGTTTATCAACCATCCGAACTTCTTCCCCGCGACCTACCGGAACTTCTGTTTGCCCAAACACTGGCTCGGCTTCTGCGGGTTCCGGTGTGTGACGAGTTCTGCAGCACCGTAGATTCGCTTTTTGTGCGAATCCAGAGGCTGGCCTATAAGATGACTGAGAGGAGATCAAGCCATGGGAGATCGCAAGTATCAGTTTTCCTTTTCGCTGGATACCATCGCCTACACCGGAAACTTCTACCAGGGTGAAGCGCTTCCCCTGGAGGAGTGCGTCCGACGGGCGAAAGAGTTCGGCTACGACGGAGTCGAGCTGTGCGCCCGCACGCCCCACTTCACCCCTTATTTCTGGAACCAGGAGCGAGCCAGGGAATTGAAAGGGCTCGCCGATGATCTCGGTGTCCCGGTCACCGGGTTGGGCGCCTTCACCAACTTTGGAATGCCGCGCCATACGCAACATGACGACCGGCATAAGGAATATCTGTTTCTCAGGGAATTGTGCAAGCTGGCCCAGGTGGTGGGCACTTCCTACATTCGCATTTTCGCCGGCTGGAACGGGTGGTTTGTCCCCACGGATGATCCGGGCCCCATCTATGAGAAGTCGGATGACACGTGGCAGAGACGCAGATATGACTGGGCGGTCGAAGGGTTACGGGAAGCGGCGAAGATCGCTCAGGATCACGGGATCGTCCTGGGCCTCCAGAACCATCCCCCGGTCACGATGAACTACCAGGAATGCAATATGATGGTCCGGGACATCGGGATGAAGAGCCTGCGGACCGCGCTGGATCTCCCGTTGCTTCTGGACCAGAGCGACGCGGGCGTCCGCCAGGCGGTGCTGGAGAGTAAGGATATCCTGGCCCCTTGCGCCCACATCATCGGGATCGTCTTCCGCCAGTCTTTGGCTGGCACGTACGGGTTTTATGAGGTGCCTCCCGGCGAACCGGAAGGCTCCGCCGATCGGACCCTGGTGGGCCGGGAGAACTGGAAGGCCTATTTCAAGGCGCTCATGGACATCGGCTATCGCGGCTCGTTCGCGTACGAGCAGTGTTCGCCCGTGAACGTGGACGGGTATCGCTACAAACTCGCCGGCCGGGAAGAGGTCGATCAACGCTTCAAGCGCGGCCTCCAGAATATGAAACGCATCCTGAAGGAGATCGGGTACTGATCCTCTTCTGCGTTTCCTCACTCGGCCTGGGAGTAGCTTGATCCACCGAGATGATATATGATATATAGTGAGTTGCTAAAGGTGATGCGATGGCAATCACAATTCAGGTTGAAGATCAAGTCGCTGAGGCACTAAAATCCCTGGCCGAAGCGGGCGGCCTTTCACTGGAGGATTATTTGCGCAAGATTGCCGAAAATGCCCAAGCATCGGTCGTACCGCCGAATGGCTCAGCAACCGATGCGGTACGGGATTTCGACGCCGCCCTTGAGGAGCTTTTCGCCGGCGATGCACGAAAACTGCCATCGACTCCGCTCACGTATTCCCGTGAAGATATTTACTTCGATCACGACTGATGCGATATCTGCTTGACACAGGCATCCTTCTGCGGATCATCAATCGCGACGCCCCGAAGCACGCGCAGGTCCGACAGGCCGTACGCCTTCTGAAGGCCGGCGGCCATACCGTTGTGACGACATTTCAGAACATGAGTGATTTTTTGGAATGTCTGCACGAGACCGCCCGAGGCGCGAGGCGGATTGGGCCTCACGCACGACGAGACGCGCCGGCGTCTTCGCACGGTCGAACGTATCACCGCGCTGTTGCCGGATTCGGTCGAGACCTATGCGCGCTGGAAAGATTTGGTCATCACGAACGAGGTGAAGGGAAGGCAAGTACACGACGCCAAGCTCGTCGCGTTGATGTCGGTTTATGGGATGACGCACCTTCTTACGCTCAATCCCGGCGATTTTTGTCCGATACCCACAGGTGACCACGCTGACACCAGAACAGGTGATCGCTTCCGACGCGGCGACAGAATAGAGCAGTTCACGCTTGCGTGCGGCCAGCCGCGCGGTTTTTCAAACCGCGGCTAAACAAATCCTTATCCGACGCTGGCCGTGAACAAACGTGAAATGCTATAGATCGACCTGCCGCGGCAGAATCAGGTTCCCGTCCCTGTTCAGTTTCCCTTCAACCCTTCGCGATGAAGCGCCGGAGAATACCGACCCGATGCCCAAGAAGGTGCTGAGAGAAGTCGCGGTGTCGGCGGTATCGGTCTCCACGCAGTTGGACCGCCTCGTCAGGCTTATTGAAGCCGAACCCGAACATTCGGTCACGCTTTCCGGCCACCGTCTTCACGCTCCGGAGGAAGCGTCGCATCTCCGGCTGAGAGAATACAAGGATCTGTGGGGCCCACCATGTGCCCAAGTCATGGCGCTGCTTCGTGTCCACAGCAGGGTATAGTGATACGAGGCAAAAAAAGTCGGCCTGACTTGGGCAGTCGAAATTATTGAACCAGGTATGGTAGCGATACGGGCGCTTGGTGCGCGTCGTGGTCGTTTTCCTGGAATAGGTGCGAGACGACTTGACCTGTATGGTGGCAACTCGTGAGACCCCACGCATGCGCCGGGCGAGGACGAGGTCCACACCGGGCTCTTGGCGTGAAAGTGGTGCGTAAACCGAGTAGCCATGACTCGAAGGCAAGAGACGGTTCAGTTGTTGAGCGACGCAGAATTCACTATAGGGAAGCGTGAAGATCGGTTCCATGATGTACTTCTTTCCAGTATCGGTAAGCTACTACCTAACGGAAAAGCTTAGGCACCGCAAGCATCGCAGCAGCTCGGACGAAGAAAACGGGTTCGTTTATTCAGCCGGGCCATTCGAAACCGCAATGCGATCCGCGCCAGCGCCATACGAAGCCGTCGATCCGCGTTTTCAACTCGGCTATTGTGAGATATAGTTGTGTTCCCGGCCGGTATCCCGGCGCGCCGGGAGCCGCTACCGCCCCAGGAGTATGCCATGAGGAAGCTCTGTGTCGTCGCCCTGGTTCTCACTTGCGTCACCGCCGAGGCGCATGGCGAGGCGGTGAAATCGCTTCGCCTGATCCTTCCGCCGCAACCCGACCCCGTGGTCCAAAACATCGCAGGTATATTCGCGCGTCAAATCCAGCAGCGCTGCGATGCGCGGGTCGCACCCCAGGGCGAGGCCCCGCTCACGGTGGAACTGGCCATCGAGCCGGGCATCGGCGCCGAAGGCTACAAGATCGCCGACGACGCGAAGGGCACGCTCCGCATCATCGGCAACGACGGCCGCGGGCTGCTCTATGGGGTCGGCCAATTTCTGCACACATCCACTTACGACAGCCAGGGGTTTTTTACTCCCGGTTCATGGCGTGGCGTCTCCGTCCCGCAAATGCCCGTTCGTGGAATCTACCTGGCGACCCACTTCGCGAACTTCTACCAGGTGGCACCGATCGAGGAGGTGACGCGGTATATGGAGGAGCTGTCGCTTTGGGGGACAAACAGCTTCCTGGTCTGGTTCGGCATCGACGAGTTTGACCGGATCAACGATCCGAAAGCCCAGGCCATGCTCGTGCGGCTGCGTGCATTGCTGAAGATCGTCAAGGATCTGGGATTGAACGCCAGCCTCGGTTGTGTGGCCAACGACGGCTACAAGAACAGCCCGATGGAACTGCGTGCCGATGACAGCACCGTGGATCATGTGGGCTATCACACCCGCAACGGCAAACGCATTTATAACCTTGGTCCGGAATTATGCCCCAGCAAACCCGGCGTCCCGGAATTGGAACTGCGCTACTGCGAGGAAAAGTTCGAGGCCTTCAAGAGCATCGGCCTGGACTATTGGTTCATCTGGCCGTACGACAACGGCGGCTGCACCTGCTCGAAATGCGCGCCCTGGGGGGCCAACGGCTATCTGCGCATGGCGGAACCGTCGGCACGAGCCTACCGCCGCGCCTTCCCCAAGGGGAAAGTGATCTTGTCCACCTGGGACTTCGACTTAATGGGTGATGGAGATTGGGCCGGCCTCGCGGCCAAGTTCAACGCGAAAAAGCCCGACTGGGTGGACTACCTCATGGTGGATTTCGGCGGCGAGGAATTTCCACGATATCCGCTGGAGCACGGTGTGCCGGGGGGCTTCCCGATGTTGAATTTCCCCGAGATCAGCATGTGGGGACAAGGTCCGTGGGGCGGATACGGGGCCAACCCGTTCCCCGGCCGCCTGCAGAAACGTTGGGACGAAATCAAAGACAAGCTCTCCGGGGGCTTCCCATACTCGGAAGGTGTCTATGAAGACCTCAACAAGGTGATCTGCGCCCAATTCTATTGGAAGTCCGACCGCCCGGCTCTGGAAACGGTCAAAGAGTATGTCGCTTCTGAATTCTCGCCCGAGGTGGTTGACGACGTGGTGTCGGCCGTCAAGATCTTTGAGAAGAACCACAAGCGGGAGGAAATCGGCGAAAGCGCGATTACGGCCTTTCAGTTGATGAAACAAGCTGACGCGAAGCTATCGCCGCAAGCCCGCGCCTCCTGGCGGTGGCGACTCCTCTACATCCGAGCGATGTTCGACCAGGAGCTCTACAGGAACGGCCGGGGAGAGGGCCGGGACGCGGTGTTCAAGCAGGTATGTGACGAGTTGACCAAGATATATCACGCCGAGAACGCCGTAGAAGCGTTACGTCCAATACGCATCAGCGTAAAGGTAGCCGTACAACAGAAGTAAACTGCATGAAGCGGCCCAAAATCAGAATGGCATTCGAATGGCATTCGGGACAGTCACCTATTTTGTGGCGCGGACTCAGGCTACACGCTGCCAGGATAAGCAAGACAAATCTCGCTGGAATCCCTTGCCGCGTTCCGGCCCACGGGACAGGAACCCCGTCGTCGGGCGTGCGAGATAATCCGCCTTCGGCGGATCGCACGAGCACGCTCATCGTGTATCATTCGCGGTGTCGCTCGAACGGGTGATGCGGGCTGGTGCGAGAATCCCTTGTCGCATCCATTCTTACGGGAATCCCTTCACGTGATCCCGCCGGCGCGGCCCAGGACCGGCGAACGCGACCCGCGATTGAGTTTGATCGGCTTTCCCCCCGTCGCTAGAATGAACGTTGTATGGCAACCTTAACGATACCAATTACGGTAGCTCAGCTTCTCGATCTCGCTCGGCAATTGTCGCCCGAGGAGCGCCGCGCGCTTCTGGACAGCCTTCTGGCTGAGCGATTCGACGCAACGCTCTCCGAGTCCGACCGCCGGCGCGGCCCGCAAGCGGAATTGACGGACGACGAAATCCAGGCGGAAGTGGATACGGTTCGCCGGCAGCGGCGACAGGAACGACGCCGTGCGGCTGGTGGTTGACACGAACCTGATGATTCGGGCGCTGCGGTCGCCCGGCCCCGCGCGGCGGTTCTTCAAGCTGGCGCCGCTCACGCATGTCCTTGTATATCACTCCGAGCAGATTCTGGAACTCCGCGATGTGGCTGCGCGCACACGACTGGGTATTGCCTCGGAAGCAGTCGATGAACTCGTCGTTCGCATTCAGCGTTATGGCGATCCCGTCAAGTCAGTCCTGGACGCACCCGGCGATTGCCGCGATCCTAACGACGAATACGTGCTCGCCTTGGCACTCGCCGGTTCGGCAGAGGTCGTTTTGACCGAAGATCAAGACCTGCTCATTCTGGACCCATGGCGGGGCATTCGCATCATGCGACTGTTTCAGTTCCTGCAGGGTTTTCCGCTGCTGGAACCATAAGGCTCGCATTCACACGTTCGGGAGGTCACGCGCGTGAGCAACTCGTGAGGCCGGACGATCTTGCCGCCGCGAATCACTGCCTCGATCCGACGCGTGTTGCGGATGTCCTCCAGCGGGTTCGCAGTCAGCAGCACGAAATCAGCGTACTTGCCGGAGCTGATCGAACCGAGGCCGTCCTGCTGCTTCAATGCCGTCGCGTTGTGCAGGGTGGCGGCCTGCAAGGCCGCGGCGGGAGACAGCCCCGACTCCACCAGCATCTCCAATTCCTGATGCAGTGAGAACCCGGGCGTCACCTGCGGTTCGGGCGAGTCGGTCCCGGCCAGCAACGGCACGCCGGCCCGATACAGTTTCCCGGTCAGCTCCTGAAACTTGGCAAACTCCCGACGCCGGTCTTCCAGCGGTCCACCTTGCGGACAACCGGCCCCTTTCAGATAAATTGGCCAGAAGTCCCGAAGCCGCCGCGGGACAAGTTGGTTGTCGGCGTGATCGTGCACCTCGGGAACGTCGGGCAACAAGATCATGTTGCGGAATACGGCCAGCGTCGGGTCAACGAATACCTTGCGGCGAGCGAGTTCGGCCACCAGTGACTCGCACAGCGGGTTGCTCAGGTCCACGCGTCCGCGATGGCCTGGTTGTCCGGCGACTTCAGGCGGGATGATGTAGTTGAACACGGACCAGATGTGTTCGAGGCCATCGATGCCATCGGCCGCCGCATCGAGTGGCGCGTATACGCCAAGGTGTGCCGTCACAGGAAGTCCGCGCCGATGTGCTTCCTGGATAATCGCCCGGCCCACCTGGCGACTGGTGCCGGCGTAGATCTTGACGGTCGATATATTCCACGGCACGAGTTCGTTGAACAATGCCGGCACCTGGGCGGGATCGGTGACAGCTCGTCCCGCATCGCGGTGAACAGGCGGATCGGCATCAAGAAGCGGCGTACAGGTAAAGACGCGGGGTGACGACTCGGGATGAGCCCTCGCGCATCGAGCCACCAGGGTCGCGGCGACGATCTCATCCCCCGTGCTCCGAACCGAAGTGACTCCCGCCGCAAGATACAGCGGCAGCACCTCGTCACCGGTCACATGGGCATAGTTGAGAACGTGCACGAGATGGACGTGAGCATCGATCAATCCCGGCACGGCAAACCGCCCACGCCCGTCGATCCGCATCGCGTCGGCCGGAAGGTCGGCCTTCTCCTCCGGCGATACCACGGCGACGATCCGCTCGCCCCGAACGACAATCGTCCGCCCTCCGAGCATTTTGCCCGCTTCCGAATCGAACACCGCGCAACCCTCAATCACAACGGAAGGCAGATGCTCTGCAAAGGTCGCCGAGGTGCACGAGAGCCCGGCGAGAACCATCAGGCCCCCCACCAGCCCAAACGCCAGATCGCGTGCAAAAACGGACCGCGCGGATGAGATCATGTGGTTGCCGCTCCGGCCATCGAAACCGTTTCCAAGGTGTTTCTCAAGGGAAAACAAAAGGGTTGGGGAAAACAAAAGGGTCGGAAGTCTTTTACGAACTGGCTTGGCTGGCCTAGTATGACAGCGCAGGATCGCCTTCTTTCCGTAGCGGCCGGGCTCTGTACCGGCCGTTTTCCAGCATGGACGGCCGGTACGGAGCCCAGCCGCTACAAAGAAACCGCCAACCAGCGCTGTCACACTAGAAACACTCCTAACCCCTTTTTCCCTTTTCAGATTGCCGCCGCGCCGGCTTCAGCGACCGAGTGGTCCTGCTCGCCGGAGCCGCCGCTCACGCCGACTGCCCCGACCACCTGGCCGTTGCGCTTCAGCGGGATTCCACCGGCGAAAATAATCACCCGGCCGTCGTTCGTCGCGTGAATGCCGTAAAAATCCTGCTGGGGCTGCGTCACGGTGGACAGGTCCTTGGTGCTGATGTCGAACGCCCGGGAGGTCCAGGCCTTCTTGATCGAAATGTCGATGCTGCCCATCCATGCCCCGTCCATGCGTACGTGCGAAACCAGGTTGCCGCCCGCATCGGCGACGGCGATGTTCATCGGCTGGCCGATGTCGGCCGCCTTCTTCTCCGCGGCGGCGATGACGCGGCGGGCGTCGGCGAGCGTCAAACCATTCGTGGCAGTTGTACTCATTGTATGATCTCCTCATTCATTGGTTGGGCCCGCGGCATCTTCGCGACACCGCGACGTTCAAACAAAACGCTTCATCGCCTTGGCGAGCTTTTCCACGTTCGCTTCCAGGTAGTCCGGCGGGAAGAACAAGTGCAGCCAGTAGCTTCGCGACTGAATGTCCTCGGCCACCGGGCAGGAGCCGGCGAACGGACTCTTCGGCGACGGGTCGGCGTCCACGGGGACTTTTGTGCCGTATCCCTTTTCACCGTGGCAGCGCATGAAGGCGAAGGCCGGCTCGAAGTAGAGGATCCGCGCAAACGGCCCGCCCTCGAAGCCGACTTCGGTCAGGGCGGCGTCCCAATCCTCGCGCTTGACGCCGTGCTTGTCGCCTTCGAACGTGAACATGTAGGCATAATAGGAGTGCGTATATCCGGACGGGATGTGCTGCGGCACCAGCCAGGGGACCTGCTTGATCAGCTTTTCATATTCCATCGCCCACTTCGTGCGGTAGGCGATGAATTCATCGAGCCGTTCGAGCTGGGCAAGGCCGACGGCGGCACACAGCTCCGGCAGGCGGTAGTTCCAGCCGATGTAGTCGTGAATCAACGGGCCGGACCAGACGCTCGACTCGGCGCTCACGCAGCGGGCGCCGTGCTCGCCGACCTGCCGCAGCCGGCGGGCCAGGTCCGGATCATCGGTCACCAGCATCCCGCCGTCGCCGGTGGTCATGTGCTTGGTCTGCTCGAAACTGAACGAGCCGCAGTGCCCGATCGTTCCGGCGATGCGGCCTTTATCATCCTTGCCCAGAAAGGTCTGGGCCGAGTCTTCGATCACCAGCAGCTTGTGCTGCCGGGCGATCTCCATGATGGGGTCCATGTCGCACGGCAGGCCGCTGATCGGCACGGGCATGATGGCCTTGGTCCGCTCGGTGATTTTTCGCTTCACATCCGCCGGATCGACGTTGAAGGTTTTGCGATCGCTGTCGGCGAAGACCGGCGTGCCATTGTGGTGAACGACCGCCGCCGCGCTACAGATGATCGTGAACGCCGGGACGATGACCTCGTCGCCCGGCCCGACGCCCGCGCAGGCTACCGCCGAGTGCAGCGTGGACGTGCCGGAGTTGACGGAGATCGCATATTTGACGCCGAACTTTTCCGCGAACGCCCGCTCGAACCGCCCGTTCATCAACCCGTGGCGGCTGCTGAGAACGCCACGGCTCATGACCTCCGCGAGGTACTTGGACTCATTGCCCCGGAACCGCCAGGCCTGCGCGACGCGCTGCTCGGCGTGACCGCCGACGCCCTGGAGGCTCATGGGTTTGGCCTGTCGAATTTCGCTGCCCATGCCACGTTCTCCTGACCCCTACCGAGTGACACGCGTCACCGGGATATGGCATGGTTTTATGTGAATCAGTAGTCATCCGTCAACCCTAGGCGCTCTCGGAGTTTGCGGTGCGCATATTTTGTCACAATGTGACAAAAACTCTTGCTTTAGGCTTTCTTTTCGGTTATGAATAAGCTTGGAGTTGTGGGGATCGTTTTTCCGTGAGGTTGATAGTCCGGCGGCTCAGGAGGGGCTTCGTCACCTCGCATTCCTGACCAGGGCGGCGTTGCGGCGGAGCGCGCTGTTAGTCCGACCATTTTGTGATCGGGTTTTTTACCATGAACAACTTTGATCGAATCCGTTCGGTTGTCTTACTTGTTGCCGTCCTTGCACTTGGGCTGCCCGCTCACGCCCAACTGCTCAATGACACGCTTCAGGGCTCGACCACCGGCACGCGCTCGGGGGGGACGTTTGTGACCGGAGGATGGCGTGTCGATAACCAATACGATTCGATCTATTGGCACGTTCCCACGTTTCCACATGGGGCGTTCGAATTCAACGTGAAGGGAATACCGGGCGGGCTCAGCGGTTGTCCTGGTGGGGCCGGGTTCAAGAGCGAAATCTCCCACATGTATGATTACACGTACAACAACGCGGATAATCAGTACCTGCCCGGCTATGGCGATGATCCCCATAAGCAATTTCTCAGAAAGCAATGCGAGTCCGGTAAAACGGACACCATGGAGATCGTCTGGCAGGTCCCGCCACCGGGGAATTTTGCCGAGACCGATACGGCGGCGCTTTCCTGGTGTGCGTCTCTCAACTATCTGTTCCGAGTCGAGTGGCAAAACGCAGGCGGAAATACCACGCTCAAGACTTACAGAAATGGTATTTTGATATTGACCCAAACACTGCCCGGCAGTTGGAACCCGGCTGGGCAAAGTGTGCGCATTGGGGCCAGCACGCGACGGGCAAACGAAGGGGCAGTCGTCGGATCCATCTACAGCAATGTCAAGGTGTACGATTTGAACAGCACTCTGCCGCCCGGCGCGCCCACGATCACCGCTCCGGCCAGCGGTGAAACGATCAACACCACCTTGGCGTATGTACAGTGGAGCGGCGATCTCCACACGCAGTATCAGATGCGGATCAATGGTCAGAATGATCCCGACGTCACCATCATCTACGATTCGCAGCAGGTCAGCTCCAGTCGGTCCTTCGCCTGGTCGGGCGTGCTGTCCAACAACGTCACTTACTATGCGTTCGTTCGAGTGGCGGGCGCCGGCGGATGGGGACCCTGGAGTGCCGGGCGATCGTTCACGGTGAATACCGCGTTCGTGCCCGCTGGAATCAATTACGTCAAGGTCAAGGGGAACACGCTGGTCAATAACAGCGGGCCGTTCCTGGGTCTGGGCTTCTCCCACTTCCGCGCCCTTCAACGCCGTCGATCCGATCCAACCCGGTACGCGAGCGATCTGGCCTTCATGGCTTCCAAGGGGTTTAGATACCAGCGTGCGCTGAGCATGGTTGCCTGGTGCGGGCTGGAGATCGCCCCGGTCAGCTTCACCAGCCCCTGCGGTGGCACCATCACAGCCTGGTCGGACTACGATCAGGTGCTTAAGGACGCGATTGACATCGCCTACGATACTTACGGGATCAAGACGGAATTGACCATTTTCGCGGATGCACAGTGGGTGATGCCGCCCGACTCCGCCAGCAACGCCACCCGGACGGCGCACCTGGACAGGATCCTCAACGATATCGTTGGCCGCGAGCACAAGATTATTCTGCTCGAGGTGGGCAATGAATTGTGGCAGAACGGGGTTTCCAATTTGTGTGACGTGCAGACCAAAGGACAATATCTGGCCGATCGCACGCCGATTCCGGTCGCACTCAGTGCGACCACCCCAGATGTCAGCACCGTAAACGCCGGCAGCGCCGCCGACATCGCCACGATCCACTTCAGTCGCGATACCGGCACCGTCGAAGGCGGTTGGCTGCCGGTGCGCGATTGCTATGATTACGCCTACCTGCCTTTCGTCCCGCCAGCCAGCAGCAATGAACCCATCGGTCCGGGCTCGTCGGTCAGCGCCGAAAACGACCCGATCAAGTTGTGCATGGCCGGGTGTTTTGCATGGACCGCTGGCCTGCCTTCTTATGTGTATCACTCGAAAGCGGGTATCCAAGGATGGTCAGGCTGCTGCCCGCCGTCGGGTACCGAGCAGCTTTTTCCCAACATGGCGGGGGTGGGTTCGTATATGAATATTTTCCCGCTATTGCCGGGGGACCTGGCCAGTTGGGAGCGTAACGATGGCAAGGCCGCGGCTTCGCCGTTCACCAACTATTCGAATGGGCAGGCCAATAAATGGTGGCCGGAAGTGGGCGGGGCGACCAGCGGCTGCGTGCGCAACATCAGCACGATCAAAGGCGCCGAGTTCGTGACCTGTCCGATCGGCATTCTGAGCGGCGGCCTGACCATACAAGCCCGCCGCCCGCTCTGCTTCACCGCCTACAATCCGCTGACCGGCGCGGCGGCTTACAATCTTTGCATGAACATCGGTGAACAATTCACGCTGGCCCAGGGACCGGGCGCATACGTCATCAAAGGCGTGTTCACCGACATTCAAATCCACGAGCCCTTCATCGACATGGGTTGTACCGACATTGTCGACGGCCTGACCAATATCCAAGGCGGCGACGGCAACACCGTGTGCGTGACCATCGGCGGGCGGGACTGCCGCCGCAACGCGGACCCGAACAGCACGAACGCATACTTCTACTTCGGCGTGAGCGACGCCTGGGCGTACCAAGGCAGCAAGCCGGACGTCTACATCCTCATGGAGTATTACGACACCGGTACCAGCACAATCGCACTGGAGTACGACTCCAGCACGGGCACCGGCATTCCCGCGTACTACCGCGTGGGCGGCAGCGTGAGCATGACCAACACATTGGGATGGAAGTCCGCGACCTTCCATCTGACCGACGCCTACTTCGCCAATCGCGAAAACGGCGGCGCCGATTTCCGCTTCGCCGACCCGAACAACACGTACTATCTGGACAGGGTGTGGGTGACCCAGACGCAGCCGGTGCCGCCGATCATCAATCAGCCGCCCAGCCCGCAGATCACCTACCCCGGCGTCCCCTACACCCTGCCGTTGACGCTCTCGCAGGGCCACCCGGCCCCGACCTGGTCTTTAACGCTGGGTCCGCCGGGAGCCGCGATCAGCGCCGCCGGTCAGGTCAGCGGTTGGACGCCGGGCGCGGGCAGCTTCGGCAACTACAACTTCACGGCGCAGGCGACCAACCCCCTGGGCTCCGATAGCAAGAGTTGGGTGGTGCGTGTCCTCTCGCGCACCGACTTCGATCAGGACGGCGACACGGATTTGAGCGACTTCGCCTTCATGCAGCGCTGCTTCTCGGGCGATGCATACCCCCATGAGCAGGGATGCGATGCGCCGGACCTCGATCTTGACGGCGACGTGGACACCTTCGATTTTGCGGCCTTCGTCCCGTGCATGCGGGGAACGGCCCAGACCCCGGGTTGCTGATGGGTCGATCAAGCGATGGGAACGCCGCACACGAATTTGGCCCGGCAATACACGCCAGACTCGGCCCGGCGAATCCTTGATCGTGTCGTGGTTCTGTTCATCGTCATCCTCGTCGGGACGGCGCCGCTTTCGGCGGTCGGCCAGAGCAGCACGGTCCGCTTTCGACTCATCGACACCGCGACGGGCCAGCCTACGCCGGCCATGGTCTGTATCACGGGTCGTGCGGACGGGGCCGTGCGGTTGCCGCCGGAGGGGCAGGTCACCACGCAACCGTCGCGGACAGAGCAATTTTATAACGGCATCCGGTTCGATCCCGACCGGAACTGGGTCGGCCCGGTCCGCAAAACCGCGGGCCAAGGCGACAACAAGGAACGGTCGATCCTCTATGAGCTTCGGCCATCGATCCCATATTGGCGAGAGCCGGTGATGTACCAAACCTCCGGCGACTTCACGATAGATCTTCCCGCAGGCCAATGGCGCATCGCGGTGGAACACGGGTTGGAGTACGCGCCGGCGGTTGAGGAATTCGTCCTCAAGGGTGATGAGCAATCGCCCACCAGGACGATCAAGCTCACCCGCTGGATCAACCTTCCGCGGGAGGGCTGGTGGTCGGGCGACGTGCACGTGCATCATCCGATCCTGGAAGATGCGCACCGCGAGTACTTGCTGCACTATGCCGTGGCCGAGGATCTGCACGTCGTGAACATCCTGGAGATGGGCGACCACCAGACCACTCACTTTCGACAAATGGGCTTTGGCAAAGCCTATCGTTCGCAGCGGGGCGATTACTGCCTGGCGGCAGGTCAGGAGGAACCGCGCAGTACGTTCGGCCACATCATCGGGCTTAACATCAATGGCCTGGTGCGCGACGTGGACAACTACGACTTCTACGATCTGACCTTCCGCAGAATTCACCAGCAGGGCGAGGCGCTGGTGGGTTTCGCCCATTTTGAATTGGACGGCCCCGGCATCGCGAGAGGTTTTCCCTGGTACGTGACCACGGGGGAACTCGACTTCATCGAGATTCTCCAGTTCAGCATGCTCAATGCGATGGATTACTACGATTATCTGAACCTCGGGTTTCGGCTGACCGCGGCGGCAGGCAGCGACGTGCCCTGGGGCTCGACCATGGGTGAAGTGCGGACGTTCGTGCACACGGGTCCGAAGCTGGATATCGATGCGTGGTTCCGCGGCCTGAAAGCCGGCCACACGTTCGTGAGCAACGGACCCGCCCTGGAGTTCACCGTGGATGGCGAATTGCCCGGATCTGAGCTCACGCGCGCCGGCGGCAGCCGTGTGAAAATCGCGGCCAAGGTTCGCAGTCACCCCAAGGTCGGGCGGCCCACGCATCTGACTGTGGTCGGGAATGACGGAGTGATCGAAGAGATTGCCAATGACAAAAAGCACGATGAACTGACGATCGCGTTTGAACGGTCGATTGACCGAAGCCAGTGGCTCGTGGCCAGCACCGTCTGCGACAACGGCGCCGTCGCGCACTGCACGCCAGTCTATGTCGTCGTGAATGGCCGGCCGACCTGGAGCGCGCAGCGTGGACCCGCGGTGATCGACAAGCAACTGGCGGCCATCGCCAATATCGAGGAGGAGTTCGCGAAAGGCACGGACGCCCGCAGCCAGGGCGTACGCGAGCGCCTGCACAAGGCCAGGGATTACTACGCGCGCCTTCGCCAGAAGATGCAAGAGTAACGCTCAGTTACGGCCCACTGCATCTTTGACATCCGAGACTATCTTGATCTTGCCATCCCGAAGCTTGGCTTCGATCGTTCTGTCATTGCCTCTCAACTTGAACTCCGCTTCGGAGAAGGGGCAAGCGGGGAATAAGTCCACTTTTCCCGACCAGTCTTGCAGTAGAAGTTCGTTGATCCCCTGGACGAACAGAGCGTGAGCGGCCAGGTAGTAGGGCAGGCGGCCGGGGACCTGGTAGGTATTTTCGACGAACAGGAGCCAGGGAGGTTTGGAGAAGCGGAAGGCTTCCTGAATCGCCCGCAATGCCTCGTCAGGCTTCTTCAGACGGGCGGCGGCGATCGCGTAGTAGCCGGGGGCCCAGGAGCAGGTGTCGATATTGATGTTTTGTCGCAGCAGATCGAACGTGCGCGCGAATTCGTCGCGCCGGGTCTCGAACAAGGAGGTCATAACCACGCCGATCAACTGGCTGGGGACCTTCTGGGGGTGGCCATCATCCTGCTCGTAGGAGCCATAAGTTCGATCGGCGCGCAGACAGATGTCCAGATTGATCCGGTCTGCCTCATCTTTCCAGCGGGCGGCCTCCGCGGGGTCTGCTCCGATCCGAGCTGCTGTCTCGGCCGCTGCGAGCAGGCTCCACTTGGCGGCCACCAGCAGATCGAAGATGTTCCTGCGGTTCGCGTCCCAGTTCGATTCCTCCTGGCCGGTGCTTGGGACATAGACAATCTCCAACTGGTTTCCGCGAGCCGTCAGCATGGAGGAGTAGAAGCGGGCGATGCCGCGCAGCACGGGGTAGTAGCGTATGACCCGCTCGCGCTGCCAGCCAGACGCCTGCAAGTAGCGTCGGACGAACTCCGCGAGCCAGCCATTGACGTGGTGCTCGTGCAGGTAAGCGCCTTCGTTGGTGTGGCCCGGCAGATAGGGGAGCAGCCCCGGCGTCGCATGCCACGGGTAACGCGCTCCCTCGAGGTGGTAAACGTGGTGCGCGACAGCCTCGGCCATAGGAAGGGTTTCGAGCAGGTACTCGATCTGGGCCGTGCACAACTCCGGGTGATTGGAGCTGATCGCCGCAAACAGATGATACACGGAGTCCTGGGGATGGTAGCCCGCATTGCCGGGAAAGATCCCGTAGGCGCTTTCAGGTGAGAAGGACCGCACGCGCCGGGGAAGACAGCAAGCCAGATAGTAGACGCTCCGGTACCACATCTGTTCCAGCCGCTTGTCCGGCAGGGACACATACGAGCGACTCCAGAACTCCCGCCACCAGCGCTCATGCGCCGCCGCCAGGCTCGCATACCCGGACTTTGCCGCGCGCCGGACGGCATCCACCGCCTGCGCGCGGGGCTGGCCCAATGACTCATGTCCGATCGCGACAAATATCTCGTGCTCACCCGCGGGCAGCAGAAACGCGTTATCGTGTGGAGCGGCGCCGGGTACGGCCACGGCCGCGTACGCCGGACAAAAGACGTTCGACACCTGCTTGAGTACGATCATGTCCGGCTCGGCCTCGTAGGCGTGATAGCCGTTGCGGGTCTGTTGGAACCGTGTGTTCGCGGGATTCCCCGGCGGTGTGACCTCCGGCGAACTCGTGGCAGAGATCTCAAACCGCATCGGCGCGTTGGCGGTCACGTGATAGGCGATCACGCTCTCACCCGGCAGGATGATGGTCTCGACGGTGTGAAGCGCCGTTCCCACTTTGTAACGCGACGTCAGCCTGCCACGGAAGATGTCGAGCGTTTGCTGGTGATCGGTCAGCTTCTCGGGGAAACCGGCGTCGGTCGGCCGCAGGAGCAGCGTGAACGGCGCGCCCAGCGTGAGGTAGCGGCGGGAAACGGTCGGCCGGTAGTAACGGGGGTCGAGAAAATGTGCGGCCTGGTCTTCCAGGACCCAGTAATCCGGCACCATCACCTGCGTCAGACACAGCGTGCGGATGTCGCGTCGAGCGCCGCTGCCGAAGCGCAACTCGTCGTAAGTCGTTCCGCCGAAGGGGTCGAAGGTGCCGCCGATGTCGCCGTTTCCGAGCACCGGCGGCACGTTTTCGTCGATCTTGCCCCACGCGAGAGATTGGGTGAAGTTGCCGATGGTCGGTGATGGTCTTGAATCATCGTCGGCCGCGACGGCGGTGCGATCCCCGGCCGGCATCGCCAGCGTCAGGAGCATGGGGATGACGAACCGCTCGCGCCGCAGACCCACGGTCCGCACGGTGGTGCGGCGGTCAGTGATGAACATGGCCGGAGACGTCAGCATCCCGGTACATTGTTCGCCCCCTGCATGCAGGGCAGGAATACGTTGAAATCGAAGGCGTCCACGTCGTTGTCGCCGTCCAGATCGGCATTGGAACAGCCGGCGCCCTGCGGATGACCATCTCCCGAGAAACAGAGCTGCAAATGGGCGAAATCGGCCAGATCCGCGTCGTCGTCCAGGTCGAAGTCGGACCGCGACACCAAGCGTACCCCCCAGTCCTCCGTGTCGGAGCCGGCCAGATTGGTGGCCTGTACACTGAACGATACGTTGCCGAAGGCGGAGGGCGTCCAGCCACTGACCAGACCACTGCTGTTGACCGTCGCACCGGGTGGACCATCCAGCATGGTCCAGCTCGGCGCGGGATCGCCCTGGATCAGGACGAGTTGCTGCGTGTAAGGGACGCCGAAGTAGGCGAGCTGCGGGTCCGGCGCGACTTCCGCAATGATCGGCGGGATCGGTGCTTCCGTGGTCACGCGAATGAAATCAAGATAGAAGGTGTTGCCGACGTTGCCGATCCGGAAGTCAGCGCCGCCATTCTGGCGATTGCCGAAGTAGGCATCGGTGACGTGGAACAGCTTCGACTTCCATGTGTTCGTGTTGGTCAGCGTGACGCTGCCGCCGTTCTTGTAGAAGGCGGGCAGGGTATTACCCGTGTTGGAGTCATACTCCAGCGTCAGCGTGCTGGTGCCCGTGTCATAGTAATCGATGATGATGTACTGGTCCTGATTGTTCGCCTGATACGCATAGGCATCGTTGACGGCAAAATAGAAATAGAAATCCTCCGCCGGGTTGAGGTTTCTGCGTCCCGTGCGGCCCCCGATGGTGGCGGGCGTGGTGTCCCCGTCGCCAACCTGGGGGTTGGTAAGCCCGCTCGAGACATCCGGCGATCCGAGGTCGATGGTCACCTCTGTCGAAGGGAGGAGCAGGTCTTCGATCTTGACGTTGCTGTAGATCGCACCGACGATGGCGCCTTCATCGGCCCGGCGCGTGCTGGAGGCGATGCGGAAACTCTGGCCGGCGGGGCTCCAGCTTCCAGCGCACGTCTGCTGCATGATGAGTGTGCCGTTGCGGTAGACTTTGGAGGTCGAGTTGCCGCCGGTATTCTCCCATTCCATCCGGAAACGGTAAGAGGTTGTCGGACTCCAGGTCAGCGGCGGTGTGTCGTCTTCATGCACGCAGGGGCTGACGACCCAAAGAATCTCCATCGTGTCGGTCTTTGGCGACACGCACTCGCGCCGGAGAAAATGCTTGTACGGGGTATCGCGATAGCCGCCGGTGTAATTCACGTCGCCGTTGCCGAAGGTGTAGTCATAGAGATGGGACAACTCGTTCTTGCCAAGGCCTGGCCCGCAAGAGGGAATGCCGATGATGTCGAACTCATAGTAGCCATGGTTGGTGGTCGGGGTGTGCCAGTAGATGCAATTGTATTGGTCGTCCACGCGCCAGCCTCCGGGCACGAATGTCCCACCCTCGCGCGTGCCGTTCGTCGAACCCTGGAGAGGGTCGTTGATCACGAGAACGGCGCGGGCGGGGGTCAGGATGAACAGGGACATGACGAACGGTGCTGCAAGAATGTAGGGTTTCCAAATCTTGCTCATGTTCAAGCCTCTTTTCCAAGCGTTACAGGAGTTCGGCGAATGGTCGGTTCCATCTTCCAGCCCTACGCGCACTCAACATCCCGGCGCATGATTTGCTCCGGTCAGACAGGGTAGGAATGAGTTGAAATCAGTGTTATCCACATCGCCGTCGCCGTCAAGGTCGGCGTCGGAGCAGCCGGCACCATAGGGAAACGTGTCCCCGGAGAGGCAGACCTGCAAATGAGCGAAATCGGCCAGGTCCACGTCGCCGTCCTTGTCGAAATCCATCCGGGACAACACGCAGACGGACCAGGTTTCGCTGTCACATCCCGCGGAATTGCACGCCTGGATGGAGAACGGGTAACACCCTAGACCTCCCGCCGGTGGTGTCCAACCGCCAAGCAAGCCGCAGGCGGCCTCGACCGTCGTTCCCGCCGGACCCTGGACCAGCGACCAGGTTGGGGCGGGGTAGCCCTGCGTCAGGGTTGGTTTCAGAGTGTAAGGAATGCCCGGATTGGTAAACTGCGGGTTGGGCGTCACCGTGGCGATGATCGGCGCCACCGGCGCCTGCTGACTAACTGTGACCGTGTCCAGGTAAAACGTGGGGCCTACGTCGCCGAAGCGGAAGTCGGCGCCGTAGTTCTCGCGATTCCCGAAATACGCGTCGGTCACGTGGAAGCTCCCGGTCTTCCAGGTGTTGGTGTTGGTCAGCGTCACGCTGCCGCCGTTTTTCCAAACGTCGCCGGGGGAATCGTAATTCAGCGCGATCGTGCTGGTGCCCGTGTCGTAGTAATCGACGTAGATGTACACATCCGGCTTGCTGCCCTGGAAGGCCCAGGCATCGCTCACCCCGAAATAGAAGTAATAATCGCCTCCGCCGGGATCGGCGTTCTTCCGGCAGTCCCGCCCGCCGATGGTCGTCGGCAAGGTGTCGCCGTCGCCGGTGCTGATATGGGTCAGGCCGTTCACGATATCGGGGATACCCATGTCGATGGAGATATCGGAGCCGCTCTGCACGCCGAGCGGCTTGATGTACGCCGAGCCGGCGTAATCCCATGCCGCATAAATGCCGCTCGTGGCACCGGGGGCGATCTCGCAGTTCCACCATCTGCGACGCGAGACGATCGAGGCAAACTGGGTTCCGGTGCAGTAATTCGTCCCACAGGCCGGCACAGGCGTGCAGATCTCCGTGAACCCTGCATTGCTCACTGTGGTGTATCGCCCTTCGCCGAACGATGTCCAACCGCGCCAGCCGACGTAGGCCGTGTTATTGGCGTCCGTGGTGATGACCGGGGCCACGTCGTCATTCCACCATCCGGCGCCCTCGTTGCCGTCCGGACCGGTGCCGCCGGGGCCACCCATCAGGCCCTGGATGCAACAGGGATAGCTGCCGTCGGGGTTCCGCCGGCCGGTGTTGTTGTACGTCATCCCGCATATCGCGCTGCATACGCCCGGGCCATCCGACTCGATCGTCCAGGAGACGAAGTGCACCACGTTGTTCTTATCCGCCCAGCAGGTAGTCGAGCCGCCGCTCTTGCCCGCGACGCATTTGTCGATCTGCTGCAAGCCGCCAATCGGGTTGAGGATGGAATCGTACTCCTGGGCCCAGGTGCCCGCGGCGCCGTACCGGCCGGCGGCAAAGACCTGGCCCAGACTGTTGACCGCAATCGCCGATCGGATCGGCGTGACCACTGAATGGTCCACCGTGGGCGTCCCGCTTAAATTGGTCAGCCGATCGATCCGGCCGCCCAACCCCGCGGCGGATCCGTATTGGCATCCGATGTAGGCGAAGCCGTTCCACAGACCGAGCCGCGCGTACCACACGCTGCTGCTGCCGCCGGAATTGAATGCCACGACCGGCGTCTTCCAACTGCCGCCGATGCGGTTCGTATAGTAGCAGTAGTTCGCGTAATCAACAGTCGCCTCGGTGAAGACCACGTGCGGCACATTGTTCGTATCGCACATGATGTGCGGCCAATAGGCGCCGTTGGGGGCGGCGATGGTTTCACTCGTTGTCAGAGTCAGCGTGGGTGTGTACTTCCTGTACTGGACCGCGCCGCCGCCCAGATAGATGACGTGCACGTTGCCCTGCGAATCGGTGGCCACGGCGGGCAGTGTGCCGTTGCCCAGCGTCACCGTGGACGAAGCGTTCGGATCGGCACAGGTTGGCTTGGGACCGCCGTCGCCGATGTAGATGACCCAATCGCTGGTGCCGGCGGGCTTGTTGAAGGTGCGCAGCGCACCGCCCGCGACGGTTTGCGGATCGCCCCAGGCGT
>CAYLLT010000062.1:0-36829 GCA_964384465.1 uncultured Planctomycetales bacterium
GGTCCGCTCGCCGACCCCGGCGAACACGGAATATCCCGAATGCTCGCGGGCGATGCGGGCGATCATCTCCTGCACAATCACCGTCTTGCCCAGCCCCGCACCGCCGAACAGCCCGGTCTTCCCGCCGCGAACGAACGGCGCCAGCAGATCGATCACCTTGATGCCCGTCTCCATCATCTCCGACTTCGGCGTCAGGTCGGCAAATTCCGGCGGCTCGTGGTGAATCGGACGCTTCTCCTTCACCGTAACCGGCCCGCGCATGTCGATCGGATCGCCGGTCAGGTTGAACACGCGGCCGAGCGTCTCCAGGCCCACCGGCATCATCACCGGACCGCCCGTATCACTGATCTGCGTCCCGCGAATCAGGCCGTCCGTCGAGCCCAGCGCAATCGCCCGAACTGTCCCGCCGCCCAGGTGCATGGCCACCTCGCACCACAACAGTTCCTTCTCCGTGGCCCCGATCACCTTCCGCTCGACCGGCACCCTGAGCGCGTTGTACAACGCGGGCAGATGCTCCTCGTCAAACTCCGCATCCAGCGTCGAGCCGATCACCTGCGTCACTCTTCCGAAGTTCCTGTCGTTTGTACTTGTCATATCCAATCCTGCGTGAGTCAAACCCCTGGTTCTTTAAATACCTTGCTCAAATCCGTCGCCGGCAACTTTTCGTCCGGAACGCCAAGCGCCCGCAACACGCCCACCGCCATGATCGCGTCGCCCAGCGGCTTCATGTGCACACCGTCCGTCGTCAGTCGATTTACGGGCTGCGTCGTCGCCGGCTGCGTGGCCGCCACCTTGTGGATCGCGTGCAGGAACATCGCATGCAGATCCACGTAGTCGCATTTCCGCCGCTTCGCGATGGCTTTACCGGCGCCAATGTACGCCGCGAGCCGCCGGTTACCCTCGGAGGTCGCATCCTCCTGAATCACCGTCGGCGAGAGCAGCATCACGCGGATTCCCGCCGCCTGCGCCAACTGCACCATGCGCTCGACATTTCGACCGTACGCTTCGAGCACCTTCTCGTCCGGCGGCGCATTCAACCGATGCCACACGTCGTTGATGCCGATGCTGATCGTGACGACCGCCGGCTTCCGCTGCACCACGTCTTTCTCAAACCGCTCGACCAAGTCTTCCGCCTTCTGCCCGCTGATCCCCACATTGACGATCGGCGGCAGTTTCAACTGCGGATACTGCTGGGCGAAAACCGCATCGATCGCCCGCAGATATCCGCCCGCCTGCGTGATGCTATCACCGATCGCGACGATCTGCTGACCGGCCGCAATGTGGAGGCTATCGCTCGGCTGCGTTGCCGGCCGCGTCGCCGGTTGTGTCTCCGGCGGCCCCAACAGAGCCAATGCCATCGCGAACAACGTCTTCATCTTCGTAGGGCGGGCACTGCCCGCCAAACCCATCCAACAATTCGCTGGCGGGGCAGTGCCCGCCCTACTGCGTTCCTCTGCACCTTTACTTGAGAGCTTCCGCCCCGCCGACAATATCCAGCAGTTCCAGTGTGATCTGCGACTGCCGGGCCCGGTTGTATTGCCGCGTCAGCGACTTCGCCATGTCGTTGGCCGCATCCGTCGCCGCTTTCATCGCCACCATCCGCGCGACCTGCTCGCTCACGGCCGCATCGATAAACGCCTGGAACAGCCGGACCTTCACCGTCTCCGGCAGCAGCTCGGCCAGCAGCTCCTCGGCCGAGGGGATGAACTCATATTGCACCGCCGATTCCGGCGCCGCCGTCTCCTGCGCCGGCGCGACGCGCTCGATCGGCAGCAACTGCATCGTGTGCACCTTCTGCGTCCCGACGGAGACGAACCGCATATACGTCACGTGGACCGAATCGATCTGCCGCTTCGTATACGCCTCGATAAGCTCGGACGCGATCGGCTCCACCTCGGCAATCTGCGGCTTATCCTCAAACCGCGTTTCCCTCCGGGCGACCGGCCGGTTCAGGAATTTGAAATACGAAATCCCCTTCTTGCCGATCGCGTAAATGTCCACCGCCTGCCCGGCCGCTTCCTGTGCCCTGAGAAACTCCAGCGCCCCCCGCAGCAATGAGGCGTTGTACCCGCCGCACAACCCGCGATTGCTGGTAATCACGATCAGCACGCTCCGCCGCGATTCCGTATTTCTGCGGAGCAGCGGGTGCTCCAGATCGCCCTGCCGTCGCGAAAGCTGTTCGACCAGTTCGGTGATCCGTTCGGTGTACGGCTTGGCGGCGGTCGCCCGGTTCAGCGCCGCCTGAAACCGCGCCGTCGCGATCAACTGCATCGTCCGCGTGATCTTGCGGATGTTCAGGACCGCTTTTCTTCGCTTGACTATCGCGCGAGCTTTTGCCATCTCGACTACTTCACCTGACTCATATACTGTTGCTTGAAGTTCCCGATCACCTCTTTTAGCTTCGCGATCGTGGCATCCGACAGGTCGCCCGTCCGGATGATCTCGTCGCGCAACTCGGGAAACTCATCGCGGACGTGCTTGAGCAGCGCCTCCTCAAAATCCCGCACCCGGCTGATCGGAATATCGTCGCAGAGGCCCTGCGCGCCGGCGAAGATGCTGATGACCTGATCGGCGACGTGAAACGGCCGGTACTGCCCCTGTTTGAGCAGCTCCACCATGCGCCGGCCGCGATCCAGTTGCCGCTGTGTGGCCGGGTCGAGCTCGGTGCCAAGTTGCGCGAACGCTTCCAGATCGCGGAACGCCGCCAGGTCGAGCCGCAGCGAGCCCGCCACTTTCTTCATCGCCTTGATCTGGGCCTTGCCGCCCACGCGCGACACGCTGATGCCCACGTTGATCGCCGGCCGCACGCCCGCAAAGAACAGATCGGGTTCCAGATAGATCTGCCCATCGGTAATGGAGATCACATTGGTAGGGATGTACGCCGACACCTCGCCTTCCAGCGTCTCGATCACCGGCAATGCCGTCAGCGACCCGCCCGTGCCCGCCACCTTGCGGACTTCGTGGTCATCGCGGCCCATCGCCTTGAGGTCCTTCGCCGCCTCGTGCTTGCCCGGCACGCCGATGTATTCCTTCGCGGACGCATCCTTTTTCGCGTCCTTCGGCGCCGACTTCGGCACGATGATGTACCGTTCGGCCAGCTTGCACGATCGTTCGAGCAGCCGGCTGTGCAGATAGAACACGTCGCCTGGGTAAGCCTCGCGTCCCGGCGGCCGACGCAACAGCAGCGACAACTGCCGATACGCCGTGGCCTGCTTCGACAGGTCATCGTAGACGCAAAGCGTGGCCTTGCCCTGCGTGTACATGAAATACTCGGCCATCGCGGCCCCGGAATAGGGGGCAATGTACTGTAGCGGAGCCGGATCGGAGCTGCCCGCCACCACGACGATGGTATAATCCATCGCACCATGCTGTCGCAGCACCTCCACGACCCCCGCCGTGGTGGACTCCTTCTGGCCAATCGCGACGTACACGCAAATCAGGTCCTCGCCCTTCTGGTTGATGATCGTGTCCACCGCGATGGCCGTCTTGCCGGTCTGCCGGTCGCCGATGATCAGCTCGCGCTGTCCGCGGCCGATCGGGATCATGCTGTCGATCGCTTTGATACCCGTCTGTAAAGGCTCGTCGACCGGCTGGCGTTCGGCGATACCGGGTGCTTTGTATTCGAGCGGCCAGCGGTTCGGCGATTCAATGACGCCGCGGCCATCCAGTGGCCGGCCCAGCGGATCGACCACTCGCCCGACCATCTGGTCGCCCACCGGCACCGACAGCAACTGCCCCATGCCGCGAACTTTATCGCCCTCTTTGATGCCCAGATAGTTGCCGAGGATGACCGCACCGATGGAGTTCTCCTCGAGGTTGAATACCAGCCCGACCGCCCCATCCTGGAATTCGAGCATCTCGCCGGCCATCGCATTCGACAGCCCGTAGATTCGGGCGATCCCGTCGCCGACCTCCAGCACCTTGCCCACTTCGGCGACCTCGATCTCGCCCTTGTACCGCGAGATCTCCTCTTTGATCACCGACGTGATCTCATCTACCCTGAATTTCATACCCGTTGCCATATTCGCTCCCGGCCGTCTTCCGCATTTCGAACTTCCGAATTCCACATTTCTGACCTGCGCGAGCCGCTACTCCTCACTACGCTCCCTGCTTCGCTGAATCTCCTCGGTACCTCGCTCGATCAGCCGCCGCCGCAGCGATTCGATACGTGAAGCTACGGTGCCATCCACTTGAACGTCGCCGATGCGAATGACCACGCCCCCGATCAGTTCAGAGTGGACGCGTTCGATCATTATCGCCTGTTTGCCGGTCCACTCGCTGATGTCCCGCTGAAGCGCCTTCCGCATATCGTCCGTCAGCGGCAGCGCCGACTCCACGATCACTTCCTGCCGGTTGTGCAGCTCGTCCATGCGGACCTGCACCCGCCGGTGAATCCCCCGCACCAGGCTCGTCCGAATGCGATTATTCAACACATGCAGGAGATTGAGCAGCAGATCGTTCATGCGGCCGCGGAACAATTTTTCGAGCGATTCGCGGCGAGGCTCGTCATCCACGGAAGAGGCCGTCAGGAAGGCGTCGAATTCCGGCTCGCGATCCATGTACGCGACCAGATCGGCCAGTTGCGCGGCGACTTCCTCTTCCTGCCCCTTCTCGCGCGCAGCCAGCAGCACCGACTCCGCGTACACATCCGCCAATGCCATCGTTTCTTCTGTCATGCGGGGCATTGTTCGCCATCATTTCCGGCCGTTGGACTTGGGACGCAGCTCCGCCAGTGCTTCCTGTACCAGCCGCTGGTGGTCCCCGGGCGTCAATTGCCGCCTGAGCACCGTCCCGGCCAGATTGGTCACCAATTCCGCGGCCTCGACGTAGAGTTCTTTGAGCGCCGTGTCGCGTGCGATGCCGATCTCGCGCTTGGCCCGTTCCAGCGACGCCTCGGCCGCCTTTCGAGCTTCTTCCTCGATCCGACGCTTGACCACTTCGGCATCGCGCCGGCCCTCCTCGACGATGCGCGAAGCCTCCTCACGGGCCTTGAGCAATCGCTCCTCGTACTCCCGCAGCCGCGCTTCCGCCTCTTCGCGGGACCGCTTGGCCGCCGCCAGCGACTCTTGGATAAACTTCTCGCGCTTCTGAAGCGCCGCCAGCAGCGGCCCCCAGGCGAATTTGCTCAGGACCGCCAGCACGAGGAAGAAGATAATCAGCGTCCAGACCGCATTGCCCAGATCGCCGCCGAAGAGACTGGGCGTCTCGTGCTCGGCATGCTCCTGCGCAAGCGCCAGGTTCGCTGCCAGCAGATGCAAAGGGAGCGCGAGCTTCAACCCCCGCCAAAGAGTCGCGGGCTTCAGCCCGCGCGGCGATCGAGTCAGAACCAGCTCAATCCGTCTGAACATCAGGCTCCCCGTCACGTCAGGTTCTGACCAAAGATGAGGGCCAGCAGGCAGACCACCACCGCGAACAGCGTCGCACCCTCTACCATCGCCGCGGTGATCAGGGCCACACCGTTGATCGATCCGGCGGCTTCCGGCTGCCGGGCCATCGACTCGGTGGCGCTGCCGCCAATCCGGCCGATCCCCGCCGCCCCGCCGATGATGACCAGTCCGGCGCCGATCGCTCCGCCCAGGAACGCCGCGCCCTTGTTGCCCAGCACCTGCCACCCAGCGTCGTGATCCGCGTGCGCCGCATCCTCCGCCGCCCACACCGGTGCGGCCAGGAACAACACACCCAACACCGCCAGCAAACCCAACTGCCTGCTCATGAACGTTTCCTTTCCTTGCTCAAGAAGTACTCGTCATCATTACCCGACGTGCGGGATCACCCATTTAGCCCCCGGCATGCCGGGGAAAACTTTCATATCTCAGTGCGCCGGCACCGCCTCATGCCCATGTTCATGCCCATGACCTTCCTCATCGTGCCCCGGCAGATTCACCGCCAGACCGATGAACACCGTGGTCAGGAAGGTGAAGATGAACGCCTGCAAAAACGCCACGAAAAGCTCCAGCATCATGATCGCCACGCTGCCCAGCACCACCGGGATCGCAATCAAAACTCCGGTTATAAACCCCACCGCCCCCGCCATCGCGATAAAGCTGAGCAGGACCGCCAGCAGGATGTGGCCCGCCACCATGTTGGCGAACAAACGAACCGCCAGCGCGAACGACTTGGCGAACAGCCCGATGATCTCCAGGAACGCGAGCAGCAGGTTGATCGGGAACGGCCCCATGAAAAAATGTTTCACGTAGCTCAGACCATGCAGACGCAGGCCGCTCATGATGATCATCACCAGCGTGCAGGTGGCCAGCGTCCCGGTCACCCAGATGTTGCCCGTCGCCGCACCGGAGATGCCGTGGGAAAGGCCAAAAAGTTTCTTCGTGATCGGGTCCAGCGGCAGCAATCCCAGGAGATTGCAAGTTAGAATAAAAAAGAAGAGCGTCCAGATATACCTGATGAAAGCATCCGTGTGCGCCCCCAGGTTGGGTTTGGCCACAAAATCGCGCAGGAAAATACAAATGCCCTCTATCGCATTTCGCGGCCCACGCGGCGTCAGGCGGGAGACGTCATCACCCTCGGCCGGCACGCGGATGAATCGCGGAATCAGCACCATCAACAAAATCGCGGCTGCCAGCATCATGATGACGTGGTTGGACAGGATCGTAAATCGCTCGCCGATCCATCGATGATCGACGACGTGTTCAAGCGGGTTCATCGTTGCCAGACACTCGGTCATCATGACTCGTTCTCGAGCTTCTTCATCCAGCGGACCAGGGCGATCGTCTCAACCTGGATCATGACCACGTACGCGATGCCGATCCACACCAGCAGCGGCGCGGGCGCAAGCCCGCTCAACCATGCCATCAACACGGCCAGCACCAGCGTAACAAAAAACCGCACGCCCGCCGCCGCAAGGGCCACCTGGAAGCGATGCCGCGGCTCGGCTCTGACCATCTTGCTCATGGCCGGCAGCAGCGTCGCATAGACCACCGCCAGCACCATCGCCTGAGCTGCCAGCATCGCCGCCACACCGCCGGAGCCGGCCAGCGCTTTCGTCGGGAAATATCCGACCACCAGCAGGAAGACCGATGCCGCCAGAGGCCATAGGCCTAAAAGCCGCTGCGTCCGCGTCGCTCCACCCGCCGACACTGATAGCCTGCCTTCTCAAAGGAACCCGCCCCATTCACCGCTCTTTGTCCTTGGACGAGCCGGGGGTCTCTCGAAGGGCCTGGCGAAGCAGGTTATACAACCCGCCCACAACACCGATCAGCGAGCAGATCAACGTCGCCCACGGAAGGCTGTCCAGTCGCCGGTCGATCCAGTACCCGAGCAGGCATCCTCCCGCGACGGCGGCCGCCAACTCCACGCCCAAGCCGGCCAGTCGCATGCGTTCGCGCGGCAAGGGCTCAGGTGGCTGAGATTCGCTCATCGCGATCAGCCCGGTGGCGAGTTCGTGCCAAATTGCACGAGCCCGGTGACAAAAAATGGAGGTGTTCGGACCGCCCCAACCGGACGGTATCACCTCCGATCATCAACCCAGGCGGACATACCGCCCGCGCCGAGAGGTGAGGGAGTCTAGCGAATGCGGTAGCCGGGCGTCAAGAGGGAGGATCATAAATCAAACGTGGAATGCGGGATGAGGAACGATTAGCCGCGACCCGAAGGGGAGCACGTCCGTCTGTCCCACATTCCGCAATTCGCAATCCGCAATTCCTATGCTTCAGCCACTGCCAGTAGCGGCGGGCGGCGGCGACGGCGACGTTTCTTGGGCGCTCCCGGCACGCGGACTTCAGGCTCGCGGGGTTGGGCTTCGTTGGCCACCACCAGCGCTTCCGCCGCTGTCCGGGCGAACAGATCGGCATTGATCTCCTTCCATAACCCTTCCGCCCGGTTGAACACGCCGCCCGAAATCATGATGTTCATCTGTGGATTCGTTCCAACCTCCCGGATCAAGTCGATCAGTTTGCGAACGCCCGGCACACCGACCGGCTGCGTCCCGAAAATCAGCAGAATTTCCGGCCGGAACTGCCCAACCAGCATCAGCACTTCATCGTTCGGTATCCCCCCGCCCACGAAATAAACCGCCCAGCCGTCGGCCTCGAACAGGTCCGCGCACATCTGCGCGCCGAGTTCTTCCGGCTCGCCATCGGCGCAGATGATTAAAATGCTCTTGCCGTTCCGTTGCTGCTTCGGCAGCAGGGGTTGGAGTTGGTCGGCCATCGAGCGGCTGATCCGCGTGGCCATATGTTCGGTGGCCAGGTTGATCTCATCCTGACGGTAAAGGTGCGCGATCGTCTCCATGGCCGGCCAGATCATCTGTTTGTACAACCGCTCCGGCTCGAGCCCCGCCTGCAACGCCTCCGAGAGTACATCGCGGCAAGGCTGACGCTGGCCGGCCAGTAATGGAGGCAGAAACTGCTCGAGCAATCTGTCTGAAGTCATGATCGTCTCCAACAGGAGCGGACAACGCGCGCAGGGACTCCGTTTACCGGGTACACCCCTTTTGTGCTTTCCCACCCAAGCCTCATGCTTTGGAAGGGCTTTGTCTCGCTCGATTGACTATGCCTGCCGGAGACTCCGCCTCGGCGAACCGAAACCCGACGTGACGAACAGGCCGGAGGTTATCGGAACCTCTAGCAACTGATACTCATTCGTCTTTACCAGAACACCTAGATTATATGTTAAATTGGGTAGTTTAGCAAGCATGGCGAACATGCTATCGGCGCGACGACGCATTTTTCTTGAGGGCTTTACCAATTTTTGCCGGTGTGGGGCAAAAAGTTCGCCCGTCTCATTGGCGTCCGATAATCGCCTTGTTCGCTACGGGAAAAAAGAAGAGAAGATGCGCATCCGTTATGGCGGTTGCGAACCGGGCGCGGTCTGCGATCGCTCGCGCAGTTGGTGTGTGAGCCGCTCGATCTGGTTCGTCAGTATCTCAATCTGCCGCTGGCGCTCGGCCAGCGTGCGCTCCCACTCTTCGCGACTGCCGCGGACCGCCTGCAAAGCCCGTTGAAGTTCCTTCTGCTGTTCCTCCAGGTTCCCCCGGTCCCGGCCCTTCCGCGTCTCGGCGATCGCCAGCCGCTGGTTGAGGACGTTCTCCCGCCCCTGAGCGTCGGTGATCTGCCGCTTGATCGTGGCATTTTCCTTTTCGAGGCGGGCGTACTGCGTCTTCAGCACTTCACAATCCGTTTGCTCGCTGTTGCGTTTCTCCTGCATGTCCTCCAGCGCGATCCGGTACTCCGCCGCCTGCCGCTTCGCGTTGTCCACGTCTCTCTTGAGCGCGCAGCCGCTCATCGTCAGCATTGCCGACAGGAGAGAGATGGAACAACGTTCAAGCATTCTGCGTTCCTTGTTCCGCGTTCCGCGTTTCTGGCGCTGCCTCTGGCATCTCGGTGTCGCCGGTTTTGCAGATCTCCCGCAGCAGCGCCGTCGCATAGCATCCCGATTCGAGGTAAAACAGTAATTGGAGGTATTCACCGTCATCATCGCGGCCAACGCCGATGGAAACATCCTGCGGCTGGAACCGCAGCGGCCGCCGGGCGCCCTTGATCTTGTGGCGATCGGCACCCTGCCGCCAATTCTCCGGCGTCAGTGTTTCAGCCGCCATCACGCGGGCCTCGATGTCCCCCGCCTCGCCCTGCGGCTCGCTCATACGGTACCCGAACAGCGGACCGGTCGGCGAGATCTCAAACGCATCGCACCGCGGCTGCTCCTTGGCGACATCCTCGACGCGAAACACCGCCCCCTGCGGATGCCGCCACGCCAGATCGCCGGGCCTCAGGCTATCGAGCCCGTCGATCCGCTCGGCCACCACCTGGTTGAACATCTGCGATTGATACGCCGATATGAAAAACCGCTTGAGCTGCGGATCGACCGCCCGCATCGCCCGCGCGAAATTCCCGCCACTCTTCGCCACCGCCCAGCAGACCCGCCGTTCGTTATCAAATGGGTACGGCCACGTATTCGCCGCCGCCTCATAATCGCCGCGCTCAAAAAGCTCCCGCGCCTTGAGCACCTGCCCATAATCATGCGGACCCGGCCGACCGAGCATCAGCGCCAGCGCTTCCTCAAATTCACCGCGCAGCACCGCCCGCCCGATCTTCCACGTGTCCCCGCGAAGTCCGAACCGCTGCGGCCCGAAATAATTGGGCACGCCTCGCCGCCCCAACACCGCCAGACTCGACCGCACATCCTCGATTCTGGAGACGACCGCATCACGCACCTTCAGCGTGAACCGATTCCCGCGCAAATGGCCGAGCCGCAGCTTGTTCCCGTGCCGCGTAACCTTCACCACGCGAACGCGGGGCACCGAGAGCGACTCCACGCGCGCCACCTCGATATGCTCGACGCTCAACCACTGCCGCGTCACCGCCTCAGCGTCTTTAAGCCCCGCGTATCCGATCTCCCGCGCAGGCCGCCCCAGCGCCCGTGCAATCCGCTGCACGGCCTGCATCGTGGTCAGTTGCGTCTTTTCAATTTGAAAATAGACATGCGTCCCCGCTCCGGAAGGCTCATAAAGCGGCACCTCCTCAACGACGAAGTCACCGGGTGATTCCTTGATCCGCCCGCCGATACCCGGCACGTCTCTGGTCAAAAATGGCAATTCGTCCACATTCAGCATCGTCTTCAATCCGCAATCTCACCCCGGTTCAGCCGATCCAGAAACGCTGTCAACCGATACTGACTCTCAATCGTCGGCACCGGCACATGGCTCGCCGCGGCCCGGCGCACCGGCTCCCCCAGGATGGCTTCCACCTCCAGCGGCGAGTGGTTCTGATAATCAACCAGCATCGAAGGCCGATACGCGGCCATCGTTCGCGTGTTGGACATCATTTTCTCGACAAGGGGATCGGTCTCGATCCGGCAGCCCTCCGCATTCCCCGCCGCCGCCGTCTCCACCATTAGCCGCCGGGCCAGCTCCGCCAAGCCCGCATCCGCCAGGATTCTGTCGGTGGTGACGCCGCCGGCGGTGATCGCCAGCGAGTTGAACGGAATATTCCACATCAGCTTTTCCCAGCGGGCCTGCCGCAGCGACGGCGCGACGGACACTTCGAAGCCGGCCGCCGCGAAGAGGCGAGCCAGTTCCGACGCCTTCTCACGATCGTCCAGCAGGTGCCCGAATGCGACGCGCCCGTAACCGGTGTGATGCACGACCCCCGGCTCGCCGCGGTTGATGCACACGAACGCAATGCCGCCGAAAATCCGCTCGCGCCCGAACCACTCGCCGAACCGCTCCTCGATGCCCAGCCCGTTCATGAGCGCCACGATCCGAGTCTGCGTTCCGACGCACGGCCGGATCAGCCGCTCGGCCGCATCCAGCGCCGTGCTCTTCAGCGCACAGACCACCAGATCGACGACGCCGATCTCCGCCGAATCGCCGTACGCTTTCGCCGCCAGATGAAAATCGCCGTCGCAGCTCTTGATCGTCAATCCGTTTCGCCGCACCGCCTCCAGGTCCCGCCGCATCAGAAAGCGCACATCATGTCCGCACCGGGCCAGCCTCGCCCCATAGAGGCATCCGACCGAACCGGCTCCGATCACGGCAATCTGCATTCGATCACTCTCGCCCATGGCGCAGCCGAACCCAACTCCGCTTGACGTCAACATCGTAAGCGTAAGCGATATGAAACCGGCCCACAAAACGCAGGAGCGGCCGGCCGGGGCTATAATGTACCGCATCTGCTGACACAGGAGTCTCCCCATGACCGAGCGGAATGCCGCCCGAGTTCTCGACGTCGGACAATGCGATCCCGATCACGTAGCCGTCCGCCGGTTGGTCGGTCAGAATTTCTCCGCGGATGTGGACCGGGCCGCATCGATCGACGAGGCCCTGGAGCAGATGCGCAAGCAGCAGTACGACCTCGTCCTGGTGAATCGCATCATTTTTAACGACGGGTGCGAAGGGATGGACTTGATCCGCCGGGCCAGGCGCGAGGCGCTGACCGCCCCGATCATGATGGTCAGCAACTATCCGGATGCACAATCAGAAGCCGTCGCCGCCGGCGCGGTGCCGGGTTTCGGCAAAGCCGGCCTCGACGCGGATACCACGTACGAACTTCTCGCGCGATTCCTGCCCACCAAACAGGTGCGATCGACGTAGAAATGTGTGGCACCGGCGTCTCGTGGCACGGGCATCCTGCCCGTGATTCATGGCCTGGAAGGCCATGCCACATGGGTTCGCTCACGCCACTCGTGCCGCCCGCAGCCGTCCGCACGCGCCCTCGATGCCCGGTAAGACGTACTCCCGCGCGACCACTTCCCAGCTCATCTCCATCGCCAGTTGATGCCCGCTCTTGAGCAGCGCCTCCGTCGATGCGTCGTCCGTCGGCAGCGCTTCCAGCAGACGCCGGGCAACCTGCTCACCCACCCGCGCTTCATACTGGTCACGTTTCTCGCGGTCGATGCCCAGCACCGACTGCTCGTCGCGGTTTTCCGCCCCAAGCTCGCAGTAGTCGGCGATGATCACATTCGGCGGAATCCGCTCGCCGGCCACCTGCTCGACGAATCCCGCGCACCCGCACACGCTCGAAAGCACGCAAACGGCCCCGAACGTCAGCGGCTCCAGGTGAGCGATGCCGAACGGCTCATAGATGCTCTGGCCGAATTCGACATCCGTCCCGCGGCGAATATCCATGAAGCTCATGTCCGCCGGCATCCGCTGCCCGCACACCGCCGGTTCCCAGCCGAACTGGTTGACGTATACCACCTTGATATTCCGGCAGCGGGCATTGAACTCCTGAACCCCAGCGTAGAACAGCGCCTCACCCCCCGACAGGTCCGGATCCAGCTCACGGTGCGCCGCCGGCCAGTGCCACCAGCGCTCCATCTCGGCCACATCGGCCGGCTGCCGCGGCGGCACCTCCGTCGAAAGCACGAACATCACCGCCGACTTCCCGCGCTCGCGGAACGCCCGTTCCAGCCGCTCCAGCACGCGCAAATCCCGCCACAAGCCCTTGCTCGGCGCCATCCGCGTCACGTGCGTGATGATGTAATCCGGCCGGTCGCCCAGCAGCGTCTGTGCATAATCGCGCATCCGCTGCTGGCTGGCCCGTTTCTGAGCCAGCGTGATTCGCTCCACCGGTACGCCGTTGTACGTCGTCTCGATATCCGCGTCGTCAAACTCGCGACCGAGGAACCGCAGCTCCTTCACCACGTAATCGCCGACGGCGAAAATCTTGTCGCAGTGCCGGCTGGCCTTCACCAGCGCGTGGCGGTAATACTGATCCTGCGGCCCGAAAACGTCCTCCACGTAGCGCTCGCTCTCCATCGCCGCCGACAACGCGTTGTAAAACGCCATGTCGTGCCCGGGATGGCCCTCGACGATCCGCCGCATCGTCGAAACTTCATGAGCGTAGAAGATCGTTTTGAAGATGCTGCTCGAATCCATCTTGGCGGCCAGCGCCGTCGGCAGCCCCATGAACTCATGCGCGAGAATCACGCACTCATCGCCGAAATCCGCCGCCCCCAGCGCGTGCAGTACCGCCAGCGCCGGCTCGGCCAGCTTCACGTATAAATCATATTCCCACGACTGCTCGTAACGCGAAGAATCGAGTTGATAGGCGTGCCACAGTTTCGCCTTGAACGCATTGACGCGGTTCAGGTCCATCCGCGACACGTCGATGAGCACGACTTCCGGGGAGACGAACGCCTCGCTGTGCGGATCGTCGAACCGCCGATGCCCGTAAACGATGCCGACGTGATAATCGCGGCGGACGTGATCGAGCGCCTGGCTGACCGGGTGCCGCGTGATGCCGTCGATGCTGCTGTAGAGCACTTCGCCCGCCGGGCCGAGCCGCGCCTCGCCGGCCGCTTCGCTGGCAAATAGAGGGCCGACCAGGATCGTCCGCTGATCGGTCCGGCGGTACGCCTCGCTGGTGAGCAGCCCCTGGAGCACCGAACCGATTCCACCAACCTTTTGAATCGCCTCATGCGTGACGTGCACTAATGTCCGCATTCAGATCCCTCTGTTGCCTGTTATTCAGATGTTCGAGCGGATCACCGCCCGATAACCTTTCCTCTCCGTCTGCTCCGTGGTGTCTATTCTATGCCAGCAACCGCTCCGCCCGCTCTAAAATGCTTTGGAAATCCAAACGCGCCCCACAGGCCCGCGACGCCGCCGCCAGATCACAGCCCTCCCGCCGCCGGGCCTGTTCCGTCAGCTCCGCATAAAGCTCGCGGGCCCGCGCACGCTTCCCGTCCTGCTCGTAATACGAGAGATATCGTGCGATCGAACAGAAGTCCGTCTCCGCCCCCGCCGCGACCCGGCACGCTCCATCGCACCCGTTGCACGTCGCCCGCGACAACCGCTTCATGCCCCCTTCGAGCACCTTGCGCTGATCGGCATCGAACGGCTTGCGAAACGCCCGGAGTCCGGCCGTATTCTCTTCCATTATCTTGAAGTTGCTCATCTCCGAGCATACCCCCGCGAACCGCCCGTCGCTCCACATCCCCGCCTGCATCGCCTGGTGCGGCGACAGCCCGAGCGCCTTGAACGCCTCCACGGCCGCCGCCGGTTGCTTTGCCCCCTTCCCAAGCCCCTGCGTGGTCTTCATGCACATCAGTCCCACGCCGGCATTCGCGCAGGTATCCAGCGCCTTGTCGAACTCCGGATACGCCCGGATCAGCCCCGGATCGCAAGCCACCATCAGCGCATCCACCCACCCGCCCTTCACCGCGTTCCGCAAACACGCGCTCCTGACCGGCATTTCGGCATGCGTGCTGAATCCCATGAATCGAATCTTCTTTTCCCGGAGCAGACGATCCTTCAGCTTGCGCCACTCGCCCTTGCGGTCCAGCGGGATTTCCGGATCGTCGATCCGATGCACGAAGAACAGATCAACGGTATCGACCTTCAGCTCTTCCAGCGCCTGCACTGCCCGCTTGTAGAACTTCTCCGGCGTGTAGGAGTGGGATTTCGTCACGATGAATACATCATTGCGCCGGCCGGTTTTGCCCACCCAGTCCCCCAGCACCGCCTCGGCCTTGCCGCCCAGGTAGTAATCCGAGTTGTCGAAGTACCGAATGCCCATCTGAAACGCGCGGTTGAGAATCCGTGGCCCGTAATCCGGAAAGCTCGCCCCCATGCCCAGCCGCGTCACCTTCACGCCGGTCTTGCCCAGCGGCGCCATCGGCAGCGGCCCGGATGCATTGGCGGTCGGTTGGGAGTTCTGAGCCACCGTCGCGCCCGCGACGGTGAGTACCGCCGCTGAAGAACGAATCAGCTCGCGTCGAGTCAACTCTCCAGCCATTTCACAAGTCCTACTTAAGCATCGTGACTCGCGTGAATCTCCCATCAGCCATCTGTCAAGGCGAAAGCCCAGGCACTCGTGCGTATAGTCATGAGATCGTCATCTGGTGCTGGACTGAATGGGTCTGGAGCACCACATGCCGCACAAGGTGCAAAATCAGCAAATACATTATCACTCAGGTCGGCAGGGTTGCGATACAGCGCCATGATTTCCTCGTCGAATAGCGCGTAAGCGCCGCAGACGGTGCACTTCCAGAACACGAATGAGGAATTGGCGATCACTCCTCCGCGCCGTGCAATGGCGTCATGATTCATGGCATAGAAGGGCACCGTTGATCCTCAGCTTCAGGTAAGGAATCTACGGAGATCGATCACGTGTCCGTCGCCGCACCCGGACGTCTGATCCACCTTCGATTTACACCCGCACCCACCCGACTTGCTCACTTTACCACTTTCGCACGTGCTCGCCCCACCGCAGCACCCGCCCGCTTTCGGCTTGGCTGTGGACGCAATCATTCCCGACAAACTGAGGACCGTCCCGGGGCCCGACCCGCTCGCATCCGCCGTCTTCATCAGCCGCAACGACCGGTTCCGGTCGCGCTCCAGATAGTTCTGCGACCGCGTTTCGCCTTCCGCCGTCACGTATACCGCCCGCCGGTCCCCCACCACCGGGCACTCCATCTCACACAACCCGCAACCAATACACAATTGCGTATCAATTTTCGGCACCTTGAACTCAAGATTGATCGCGGCGATGGCCGCGCGTGCCGGTATCGCGGCAAACTGCGTCCCGTTGACCACCTCGCCGCTGGCCGGGTCCAGCTCGCCGATCATCAGCGTGTCGCCGTCATTGCCCAGGATGCGATGCGTCTCGCTGCGGCCGTCGCGGTGAATGATCTCCACGTGATACGAAGTCGTCGCATCGCCGCGAAATTCGTTCGGCCGGAACGAACAAGCCTCGCCGAACGCCCGCCCCGGCGCCGGATAATCCGCCAGCGTTACCGTCGTCGGCGACGAGAGCAGCACCTGCTTCTTGCCGTCGCGAACCAGCAATTGCTTATATTCGGAGTGGATGGCCTTGGGCGAAGTCGGGCAGACCTCTTCGCACACCACGCACGGAATGTTCTTCGACCACGGCAGGCATCGCCCGAAATCGTAATGCGCCGTGCCCAGCTTGACCGGCCCTTCCTCCGCGTAAGGCCCCAGCCCCAGCTTCTCCTCGATCGTCAGCCGCTGGATCGCACCCGTCGGACACACCTGCCCGCACGCCGTACACCCAAGCTGGCAGAAACCCATGCGGAAATTCATGATCGGCGTCCAGATGCCCTCCAGCCCCGCCTCCAGCATCGCCGGTTGAAGCACGTTCGTCGGGCACACCCGGATGCACTGATCGCACTTGATGCACCGTTCGAGAAACTCCTGCTCCTCAACCGACCCCGGCGGCCGAATCACCGTGGTCGAAAAATCCTTCGTCGATTTGCCCGACAGCCGCGTGAACGGGAAGAACAACACGCCCGCCACCGCCGCAAAAATCGCCTTGCGCTTCGGAACGTCCGGCCAAGCCAGCTCGTGCTTCTTCTTCGGCAGCAGCGCGAAGCTCAGCGCATCGTGCGGGCAATCCTCGATGCAGTTGAAGCACACGAAGCACTCGCTCTTGCGAAGCTGCGTCTGCGGATCGCTCGCCCCCTCGCAGCTCTGAAGGCACAGGTCGCAGTCCGTGCACTTGTTCGGGTCGCGCTCGATCCGCCAGATCGCAAACCGGCTCAAGACGCCCAGCGTCGCCCCCAGCGGGCACAGCACGCGGCAGAAAAACCGCGGGATCACCAGGTTCATGCTGACCAGGAACAGGATCAGGAACCCGATCACCCAGCCGAGTTGATGCGCCTTCGGATCGCCCAGCCGCTCGGCCACCGGCCCCGGCATATTCAGCGCCGGCAGCAGCGACGCCGTGAACGACCGATGCAGCAGGCAGATCGGATCCAGCAGCCCGATTTGCAGACTATGGAACAACGCCGCCACGATGATGCCGATGAGGATGTAGTATTTGACCTGATAGAGTTTGCGATAACGGTTCGACTCGATCTTCTGCTTGGCGTTGCGCGGATTGAACACCCACCCGACAAACTGGTGCATGATCCCGTACGGGCAGATCCAGTTGCAGAACATCCGCCCCAGGAACAGCGTCGGCACCAGCAGCACCAGCGACCAGATCAGCCCCTTGTACAGCGTGTGCGTGGTGATCGCCGTCGCCATCCCCACCAGCGGATCGATCTCCAGGAACTTGCTCACCCAGAACATCAGCGCCGGCAGCTCGTTGAGATGCGCAAATGTCGTGATAAACACGAACGTCATGAACAACGCCATGACGACAGTCTGCGTGATGATTCGTACGGTCGTGATCCGCATGGTAAACTCAAAGCGAGAGCGATATTTCCCGAGCCGCTCGGCGAGCAAGCAGGCGAGCTCGGATTGCGCTTAAATCGCCCTGCTGACTTTCAATTATTCGCCTGATTTCCGCCCCTTGTTGTTCACGCCGGGTAAGGTAATGCTCGATCTCGCTCGGGTGCCGCAAGTAATAACCAATGATGGCATAGACATCACCGAGCGAGAGCGTTGAGTATTGCTGCACGATTGATTCTGGAGTCGTGCCGTCCTGAAACGCGTGGATCACCATCTCCAGCAGAACGCGCGAATCACCGACCCGCAGAGCGCCGTCGGCATCCTCACGGAGCGGAGGGGCTTCAGCTTGAACAGCGAAAGTCATGGTACATTCCTCTCACTATACCGAGGTCTCGACGACCTTTCCCTGCCCCTTGTATTCCTGCCAGCTTCGGGCAACCAGCCGCGTCGGATCGCTCCCGAATTTCTCAAATGCCAAATCCAGATACGCCAGTGACGCCGGATCGCGCCCGAGCAGGGTCTGCATGCAATATGTATCGTTCGCCAACTGATCCACGCTCGCCACGATGCACGGCCGATCCGCGACGCCGCCGATCTTGATGTCATCCACGCGCCCGCCGGTCGGCCCGTTCTTCATCATCACCCGCGTGCCGTCCACCACGATCAGCGTCGGCCGCATCATGAATCCCAGATCGCTGACAATGTTGTGAATCGCCTGGTGAAACTGGTTCCGCCGCCCGCCGAGCAGGCCGTACCAATTCTTCATGCTCATCGAAGCGTGGCACAAGTTGTGATCCTTGATCGGCGGAATGCCGATCACCTTGTCCGCTTCCTTCAGCGGCTTCCAGAAGATCGGCCACGTGCCCAGCGCCTGATGCTTCGTGCCGTCCGGCTTGCCCGGCCGCACCTCCACCGGCGCATCGTGCGTGCTCGAGTGAATGACCACCGTCGCGCCTTCCGCTTCCGCCGCGGCCTTGATCCCACTCTTGGCGAAACACGCTTCCGGGTTTTCGATCGGGTTATCCGCCACGATGATTCTGCTCGCCCCCGCCTCTCGGCACAGCCGGATCACCGCCCGCACCACGTCGGGATTGGTCGTCGCGCCCAGCGTCGGCCCGCGATCGAAGCCGACGTTTGGTTTGATCATCACCACGTCGCCTTTAGCGACGAACCGTTTGATGCCCAGTTCGCGATCCAGCCCGCCGAGCGCCGCCCGCACCATCTGCTCGATTTTCTCGATCTGTCCGAACGCGGCCGAAATCCGCGGCGAGGACGCCGGGAAATCCACCTTCTCGAAATAGTTCTTCAGCCGGATCGGCTCCGGCGGCTGCAATCCGGCGTGCCCCTGCGGATCGTACAATTTCGCCGCCGCCCAGCACCCGATCCCCGCCGCAGCGACCGTGCCGCCGCCGCGGATCAACAGGTCCCGCCGCGAAATCCCCCGTTGTGGCACCGGCGTCTCGCCGGTGTGTTTGGAGTGTGGCACAGGCGTCTCGCCTGTGCTTCCTGTTTTCTGCGCCGCCGGTTTCTCAGGTGTTCCATCAATGCTCATTGTTGTCACCCTTCTTTGCGTCTTTCCCCGACTCCGCAGGCTGACTCGCCGCGGGCGACTCCGGCTCACCCGCCGCATCCTTGGGCATGCTCGCCCGCAGCGCCGCCGCGCGTTTCACCGCCAGCTCCTGATCGTCGCACTCGACCACCCCGCCCAGGAACACGCCCTTATTGAATGCGACGGCAAAGATACCCAGCGAATCGCTGACCATCGTCTCGCCGTCTTCACTCGGCTCACGAGAAACGATCTTATCATACTTCGCCGTCGCCTCGGCCAGCTTCTTGAACAATTCCCGCCCCGCCGCCGGGCTTGCCGTCTTCATCACGAACATCGTGTACGCCTTCCCGATAGTCTTGTAATCGGCCAGATACATGTGCTCGAGGAAGTCATAACTGAGTGCGCTCGTGGCCCGATATTTGAACGAATTCGGCACGCGGTCCTCTTTCGGCAGCAGCTCCTCCGCCCACATGGTCCCGCCGGTATCGGCAATCGACTCCGCGATCGCCAACGCGATCTGCCGCGAGGCCGCCAGCCCCGCCGCCCCGCCCTCCGCCGGCCCCAGCACGTTCACGTAGTATTTGCCCTTCCAGAAGTATACGTTGCTGCCCGAAACGTAGCCCTCCCGCCCGATCTCCAGCGATTCCGCCCCGGTGCTGCGCTCGGTCATGTAAATGCCCATCGCGTTCACCGGCTCCGCTATATCATAGATGTAAACATCGAACGCCTGCTGCGCCCGCGTGTCCACATACTGCCCGAACCGAAGCTCCACGAAATGATAAGCCCGGAACTGCCCCTCGCGCCCGTCGATCTTCTCGTAAAGATTGTCGGTGAATCGCTCGATCTTCGTCGGCGCGACGATATTCCCGCCAACCTCCGCAAACTTCGCCCCACCGCTCGCGGACTTGGCATGAGCCGCCGGCGGTTTGGCATCGTTCGATGGTGATGAAACCTGCGCGATCGCCCCGTGCGCCCCACTCCACCGATCGTGCAACATCTTCGCCGTACCCGCGATCTTCTCCGCATGGTCGGCGCCGCCGAGCACCACAAACACGTACGGCCCCGCCTCAAACGCCGTCAGCAACTTGTCGCCCATTCGCCCGGTCACCGCCCCCGCCGCCAAAGGTTCGGATTGATGTGCCACTGCTGTGTCAGCAGTGCCCTTCGCCAGTGTGCCACTGCTCTCAAGCAGTGCTTCGTTGTGTGCGGCCGCATCGCCAGCGGGTCGCGTCGATGAAGAATCCACCCGACTGAACCGCTCCCGCAAAGTCGCCAGCATCCGTTGTCCATCGGCTGGATGCATCACGCCAATCGTGACCCCCTCCGCATAATCCGCCAGCCAGCAGTCGCTCAATTCATCCAGCCCCAGCGGCCGCTTCACCTCATACCGGAGGCTCCCTTCAACCTGCCCCTCGCGCGGCAGCACCGCCTCCGCCCAGAACGGCCCGCCGTACGCGATCTGAATCGATGCGATCGCCCGGCCGACCGTATCAACAGCTTCCGTGGTCGATTGTGTCCGCCCGGCAATGTGCGTGAAATACCGTCCCGCCCAAAACGCGAGTCGTAGCGGCGTGTCGCTGTGCCAGCCGCCTCGGCCGATGCTGAGGTTTTTACCACCCTTCGGTTGTAACGCCCGCCAGATACCGAATGCGGCCTCCGGCGTGCCGGCATCCGCGATCGTCACGTCAACGCGGTTCTTATCGGATTCGTAGCTCGCACGGTAGGTCCAGGTCGCTCCGAAGTCATCGAGAACGAACCCCAGCGCTTTATCTGGAGAACCCGCGCTCGCGCTCCTCGCTCCGTCACTCGTCGCCTCAACGCGCACGGCCATGACGCCGCTGCGTTTCCACGGCGCCGGCAGTTCCGGCAGCATCGCCATCGCCTGCCGCATCTCATGCGGCGGCGCGGGCGGCTGCATATTCTGCGGCTCGGCCACGAACAGCGGCTTCTCCGAAATGCCAACGAACGCCTTGGCCGACTTCAGGAAGGGAACCCGGTTGACCACGTCCGAGAACAGACCGCCGGTCAGCAGGAACACGCAAACGATCAGCCCCAGCAGCACCAGCACCGACACCCCGACTGCCCGCTCCGTCCGCCGCGGTCGGCCGCGCATGTATCGCCGGGAGAAAAACGTGGGCATGATCGCACTCTGTTTTCAGCGCCTCGAGCGCAGCGCGGATTTTCCTCACCCCTGCCGATCCGATACTCCGTCACGTTGATACTGCCGGCCCGAAACGCAACAACACCAATTATTATCGTCATTTACGCGATTTGTGTCAAAGCCGAACGCAAGCCCGGTGATTCAAATCCCCCGGATCTGAACGGGTACCGGATGCCTGAGCACGATTTACGTTCCAAACCATTGACGCGCCTGAGCCTGAATGTTAGAACCCCCGCGCGGTATTGTTTGGACTCGAATCGTGATAGATGGAGGTTTCGATGATGTGCAGGAGCAAAGGATTGCAATCCGCCGGCCTGATGTCACTCATGCTGACCGGCTGCGGCGTCGAAGGCACGTGGGTCACCCGCTCCGTCCAGCCGCCCGAAGCGCAGAAGCATTTCGATCTGGCCTGCGCCACCTTCAAATCGGACATGAGCTTCGAGGCCACCGCCAAAGAAGGCGACAAGACCGTCAAGGCCCGGGGCACCTACGACTACGACCCCTGGCGACGGCAGCTCACGCTCAAGACCGGCGGCAAAGAGCTCAACTACAAGGCGTCCGTCTGGTGGATGAAAGAACTCCGCGTCCAGAAAAAGATGCCCGACGGCAAACTCATCACCTCGACGATGGACAAGCGCGACAAATGCCCCGAGCCCGTCGTCTGCCCCCTCTGCGCCAAGTGCCCCACGTGCAGCAGGAAACTCAACACCGGCGGATGACCAACTGTGGCATGGGCATCTTGCCTGTAAGTGTGGCACGGGCATGTTACCCGTGAATGTGGCACGGGCGTCCCGCCCTTGAACGTGGCAAATCATCAATCGTCGTCGTCATCATCATCGCAGTGGAATCCAAACCCGTACGACCGCTGCGGAACATAGCCGCCTCCGCCGTAACCGCCGTAACCGCCGCCTCCGCCATAACCGCCGTAATCGTAGTAGCGCGGCTGCGGATTCGAGTAGTACCGCGGATGGCTGTAGCTCCGATACTGCGGATAGTACCCGCGGCTGTATCCGCCGTAACCGTAGCTGCGGTACGATTGATATCCGCCCCGACGACAGCTATCCGCTTGGGCTGTCGTGGCCGCCCCACCCAGCGTCAGAACACCCAGTAACATACTGCCGAGAACAAATCGCTTAGCCGACATGGCCGGCTCCTTTTTATTTCGCGGCGACGCGAGCAGCAGGTGATCTCCAACCCCCCGGCCGTCGCGCGGACATACAATTAGACACCGCCGCGGCGGAATAGTTGGGGCCGAATAGATGGGAGTGTGACCCATTACCGGAAGGACAGCGGTCCCGCAGGCGGATTGCCGCAAATCGTCGCCCCTTATAATGTTCGTACCGCCGTCGGACTGGGGGGTTCGGAAACATTCAAGCCAAGCCTTAACGCCCCTTCGCGAGAATAATCTGAAAGCCGGACCATCGGACAGTCGATTGGCACCGGGATGAGTTCATAAAGGCAGGTCGGGTTGATGGCAGTTACAGGATCCTTGCGTTTAATAACCATCTGGCCGCTGCTCGGGCTGGGGCTCGTAGCCGGTTGCCTCCCGCCCCTGCCGGAGAACGCCAAGTCCGATGCTCCGCAACGCACCATTCTCCAGCAGACCGGCGACACCATGCTGGCCAGCGAGCCGGGGCTGGACGACGCCCTCTGGCTGGAAATCAGCCGCATTCGCGAGCCCGGCACCGTCGGCGGCTATCTCTCGCAAAACGACCCCACGCAGAAGGCGCTCGTCGTCCTGCTGCACAGCGCCAGCACGCTCATCCCGTATGGCAGCGTCGGGGCCACCCGGCTCATCCACTCCGAGTTCGGCCCGGCTTTCCGCGATCGTGGTTATCTGACCTGGTCGCTGAATTATCGGGAATGCGGCACCGCCTACGGCCAGGACGACCTCGCCGACGCCCTCGAGGCCATCGACTGGCTCGACCGCCAGGGCAAAGCCACGCTCGGCGTCGATCGCGTCTTTCTCGTCGGCTACTCCGCCGGCGCCACCGTGGCCACGCTAACCAACCGTCAGCGCAAGGTGGACGGCATCGTCTCCATCAGCGGCCTCAGCCAGCCCGACAGCGTCGAAAGCGAGTGGTTCTTATACTACTTACTCGGCAAGATTTACCCGCTGAACACCGGCGTCTGCGAAGTGAGCACCACGGTCGAAGCCTACGGCCAACCCGGCTCACCCGGCTGGGACGTGCTCAACACCGTGGACCACATCGACGAGCTGCTCAGCCCCATGCTCTGGATCCACGGCACCAAGGACTCAATCTTCAACGTCTCCAACGCCCGAAATTTGGAAACCCGCTACGAGCAGCGCCTCGCCGAAGGCGCCGCCATGCCGGTCCTCGAATTCTTCTACGTCGAGGGCGTCGGCCACTTCCTCAATCTCGACGACCCCGATATCCAGCAGCCGATTTTCGACTTCCTCCAGCGCTTCGGTTCACCGTGACTATCTGCCGTAGGGTCCGCTCTGCGGACCACTCCCGCAACGCGCTTGTTGTCAGAAAGGTCCGCACAGCGGACCCTACTTCCCCTCGCGCGGAGGCCCGTCGATATGCACGTACCATCCTTTAGTGGCGGTATCGATCCCATAGAGCGACGTGCGGGCGGTGATGAACAATGTCCGCAGGTCCTTACCACCGAATGTGCAGTTGGCCGGCTGCTCCGGCGTCTCGATCAGGCCGAGCCATTTGCCGTTGGCATCGAGCACCCACACGCCGCCTTCCCCGGTCACGTACAGGCGGCCGTCGACGTCCACCGCCATCCCGTCCGGGCCACCGACCCACGCGATACGCTCGCCCTTGCCGATCTCGCCCGGCTTGCGCACCCGGTAGCGGTGGAGGCTGTTCGCCCCGTTATCCACCACGTAGAGGTGTTTGCCATCCGGCGACAGCGCGATGCCGTTCGGACGCACCAGGTCGTCGATGATCCGCGTGATCTCACCGGCCGCGGAAACGTAATACACCGCCTCCTTGTCCTGCTCCAGATTGTCCCGCTTGCCGTAACGCGGATCGGTGAAGTAGCACCCGCCCGCCTCGTCGATCCACAGGTCATTCGGGCTGTTCAGCTTCTTGCCCTTAAACTGATCGACGATGGTCTCGCCCGGCTCGCCCGGCGCCCCGCGCGACATCCGCCGCGCGCCGCCCTCGCAGCGCACCAGCCGATTCTGCTTGTCGAACATCAGCCCGTTCGACTGCCCGCTCGCGCCGTTGGCGACCTCCGCCTTGTCGTTCGCATACGCCACGATCTGCGCCTCCGGGATGTTCGAGAAGTAGAGCACCTTGTTCTTGGAGTCCCACGCCGGCCCCTCCGTAAACTCGAAGTCGCCGGCCAGCTTCTTCACCGAGACTTCGTCCTTGAGCACGCCCTTCAGCGGCGGATCGGCCGGCAGCAGCCGCACGTTGTCGATCCGCGTCACCACGTCCTGAAAATCGTCGTTGGTCGAGTATTCCCAGCCGATGATGTAGCTGTTCGCCGTGAACTTGCCCGTCTTTCCGTCGCGGTTCGGATAAATCATCGCCTTATACGGCTGACCGCGCAGCCGCTCGTTCACCTTCGCCACCAGTGCCGGCTGCGTGAACACGCCGGGCTCGGCGAAATGCTCGTTGCTCACCCACAGCCCGAACGGCCGCATGCCCGGATCGAACGTCGCCTCTCCCGCCACGGTCGGCGGCGTAAACCTGCCCGACTCCATCTCGCCCGCCGGCTGCTTGTACACGTACGACCACAGTTCGATCTTCGCCGCCGTCGGATCGCCCGGCAGATCGCCCGCCTTCGGTCCCGCCGGATACCATCCGCCGTGCGTCTTCTCCTCGGTGCCCAGCGCGATGATCGGCGCGTAGATGACCGGCTTGTCCTTGTCCGCCTTGATGAACAGCGCCGGCGGCGCAACCCCATCCACCACCGGGTTCCGCAGATCGCGATCCATGTCCAGGCCGCACTGCTTCTTCAGGATGTCGGCCCAATTCGGCTCCCCCGGCCCCGGCGCCACCGGCGGCTGCGCGGCCTGCGCAAAATTGACGAGTGCCGCTGTGACAACCAGAGAGAACCACCATCCAGCACCATAAAAGTTCCGAAGCATAAATGATCCTCGTGCAATCGCAATCAATGCACCATCGGCTCCGCCGTTGACCGCAGAATAACCAGCGAATCGGCGGCCGATCCGTGCCGGCCGATGCTCACCACACGGCCGACCGGGCCGGCGCTCGCCGGTGGCTCGCGCTTCAATGTATTCACATCAAGCGCCTCACCCTCCGCGAACAGAGTATCCACCGTCGGCAGCGGCAATCGCCGCACCGAACGAATCTCCCGCTGGCTACTGAACGACTTCCCGCCGTTGTTGCTGTCCGACACGAAGTATTTGCCCGCGCTCGCCCATGTGACGACCACGCGCTCACCGACGGCGGCCAGCTTCCCGCCGCTCATCGGGCAACCCTCAAACTTCCAAGCGTCTTTGCTGATAACCGCCGTCGCCCACTGCCTCCGCCGCCGATCCGCGTGCCGCAAAACCATCTCCTTCACGCCCTCCTTCGATGAGCGGTAGAGCACATAGATATGATCGCCGCAGCACTGGATCTCCGGCATGCAGCACGGACACACCGGATAAGCATCGTCGGAAACCTTCGCGTTCGCGCCGAACCGCCCTTCCTCGTCCGTCCACGCCATGTACAGTTCGGCTCCCAGAGCATCGCCCGTCTTGTGACGGTGATCGACCCAGACCGCATACACCGTCCCCCGATCATCGCTGCTGATGTTCGGCACGTCGATGGGCGTGTCCGCGTCCGTCACCTTCACAGGCTCGAACTTCGCCGCCGATCCGTGTTCGGCCGAACGCACGCACAGCAGACCGTCGCTGCTCTGCCACAGGACGTAAATCGCATTCTTCCGCCCCACCGCCACCTTCGGCCCGCGTTCGTGGCCGACCACGATCTCCATTTTGCCGTTGATCGGAATAACCGCCGTCGGTTTGTCCGAAACGGCCGAGTACATGAGGTAGTACGCTTGCTGCTTCTTTGCCAAACCATAGACGACATGCACGCGCCCCTGCGCATCAACCGCGGCATCGGTCTGATCGGGAAAGTTGCCGGTGATGACGCGGAGCTTGTTTTTAATGGAAAGCGAGTCCGCCGCCGCAACGATCGCGGCGGCGAGGCATACCGTAAGGACCGCCGACAGCAGACGCATGATCGCTCCAAAGGGGAATGGTTGCAGCGGAATTCAACTCGCCGGCGTCGGCGTGCCTCGCGCCACGCGGACGGCATCGGCCAGATCGAGCTGTTTCTCATAGATGGCTCGGCCGACGATCGCCCCGATGATCCGCAGGCCCGCCAGCCGCCGCACGTCGTCGATGTCCGTCACGCCGCCGGATGCGATCACCGGCACGCGCGAGAATTCCGCCAGCACCTTGATGGCTTCGATGTTCGGCCCGAGCAACATGCCGTCGCGGCCGATGTCGGTGTAGATGATGGCGGCCAGCGCCCAATCGGCCACCCGCTCGGCCACCTGCAAAGCCGTCTCCCGCGTCTCCTGCGTCCATCCGCGCACCGCCAGCCGCCCCTCGCGCGTATCCAACCCCAGCGCGATCCGCTGCCGGCACAGCGGCCGCTCGGTCACCGCCTTCAGCCAGTCCATGTCCTCCAGCGCCTTGGTGCCCACCACGCACCGCGCGGCGCCCGCGTTCAACAACGATTCGATCGTCTCAGTATCCCGCAGCCCCCCGCCGACCTGCACCTTCAACTTCGTCCGCTGGATGATCCGCTCGATGGTGGCCAAGTTTAACAATTTGCCCTCGCGGGCACCGTCCAGATCGACCACGTGAAGCCAGCTCGCCCCCGCCTGCTCGAACTGCGCCGCCACCGCCGTTGGGTCGTCGGCGTAATCGATCTGCCGCGCATAATCCCCCTGCAACAGACGCACGCACTTACCGCCGCGAATATCAATCGCCGGGAGAATCTCCATCAGAATGCCCTTCGTACCGAGCCGCGACCGTGAGGGAGCGGTTGAAACTTACCCGTCGTTTCCTGTTAACCTCGATCCGTTTAAGTTTAAGGCTGAACTACCCGCCGCCCGTGAGCCGACGCTTGTCACTATCGACGGGAATCTTCTTCTCCTTATTCAAGACTGTCTTTGCCGGTTTTTCCACTATCGGGTGTACCGAAGGCGCCGGAGTAACTGTGGCTTGGCGATCCGCGTCTCGCTTCGCGCCCAGTGCGGGAACCACAAAATGTCCCGTATCAATTTTAGCGCCCTGCTTGATATCGAGTGAACCGGCACGCAGATCGCCCTTCCACTCCGCCTTGGCGCCGATCAGAACGTGCCGGGCCGTGATCGCCTCCTGGCACTGGAGCTTTCCTTCCATCTCGATGCCGCTCAGCGCGATGACGCGTTTCTGCACGATCACCCGGCCGCCCTTGGGCACGATGAGCTTGCCGCACGTCTCGACATTGATGACCGCGTGGTACGTCGGGACGACAAGGTCCTCGATGATCACCCGCTTGAAGCAGCCCGGGCAGGACGTGGACCGGGTCATGCCGCTCACCTTGATGGTGCGGCTGCAGTGATAACAGATGACCTCATGTACCTCGCTGACCTTGGACATGGTGAGCGATCCATCTGGTGCGGCGCAGGCTGGGCGCATGTGACGATCCTACCGGCAGCCCCTGCGGCGGAGCGATCGCCGCACTCACACATGCTCGAATGGACGCGCAGGCCGAAACCGGAAACGTGACCACGTTCCCGACCTCGAGCGCCAGCGAGTGTCACTGGGCCGCCGGCGGAATTGCTGTTTAGCGTTTCATCTGTGCTGCGGCTGCGTCTTTGGGTGGACCGGCCATGGCCGGCTCCTTGGCACCGCCCATTGCCGGAGCGCCAGCGGGGGCCACGGCGTCGCGCGGCATACTCCCTTCGACGCGAGCGGGCGTCTCGGCCGGCCGAGACTTCAACGCATTCGGACCGACCGTAATCTTACCCGAATAGGCAGCGCCTTCCGTGACGATCAGTTTGGCCGCCGTCAGATCGCCGGTCACGCGGGCGGTCGCGTTGAGCTGCACCTTCTCGCTCGCGGTGACGTTGCCCTCGACGGTCCCATCGATCTGAACGACGCTGGCGTCAATGGCGGCTTTGCACGTCGCCTTGTCCGCCACCTCGATCTGTCCCTTGGACTTGATCGTGCCTTCAAATCGGCCGAGGATGCGGGCGCGACTTTCAACCGACATGTCCCCCTTGATCACCGCATCCGCGCCAATCACCGTCAACCCATCCTGGATCTCTGCCATTAGCGGTCTCCTTTCCGGAAACGATCTCCATACGCCTCTCGCCCCGTTGACGAAGGCACTTACAGGATACATATTTTTCAAGACTAATCCATACCGTCAGCACGAGATTTTTCATCTTATTTCACATTGTGGCACCGGCGTCCCGTCGGTGAGTGTGGCACGGGCATCTTGACCGTGGTGTGGCAGGGGCGTCTCGCCCGTGGGGGCTGTGAAATCTTCCGAGGGAATCACGGGCACATCGAATGGAGCTTGAAGCGCCAGCGAGGGTTGTCGCACACAGCGTGTCGCTATTGCTGAACCCTTACAGGCGCTGCGGGTACTACTTGTGTACCGGCTCCAGCCAACCGTGGCCGGCCAGCCAGTCGGCACACCGCTTCGGCCAGGTACCCAGGACGGGATCCTTCTGAGCCAGCCCGACGCCGTGCGGGCCACGCTCATAGATGTGCAGCTCAGCCGGCACACCCGCCCGCCGCAAGGCCAGATAGAACGCGATGCTGTTCTCAGGGGGAACACCGCTGTCCGCGTCGGTGTGGAAGAGGAATGTGGGCGGTGTCCGGCGGGTGACCTGCTTTTCGCTGGACAGGCTTTTTACCAGATCAGGGTCGGGATTCTCTCCCAGGAGGTTCTTGAGCGAGCCTTTATGCGCGTACGGCTCGGTGAACGTGATGACCGGGTAGCAGAGGATCAGGAAGTCCGGCCGGCAGCCCGCGCGCTCGACAGGATCGGCCGAGTCGGGTTTGCCGTCGTCAAAGTGCGTCCCAGCACTCGAAGCCAAATGGCCGCCGGCCGAGAACCCGATGACGCCGATCCGGTCCGGTTGGAGGCCCCACTCGCCCGCCCGGCTGCGAACGGTCCGGATCGCCCGTTGCACATCCTGAAGGGGGGCCGGATGGTGATAGCCCGGCGCATGCCGATAGCGAAGAATGAACCCGGCCACCCCCAGCGAATTGAGCCACTCCGCGATCTGCCTGCCCTCGTGGTCCAGGGCCAGTCCGCCATATCCGCCGCCCGGACAGATCACCACGGCCGTACCCGTACTCTTGGCTTTCGGGGGAAGTTGGACGGTCAACGAGGGTCTGTCCGCTTCCTCCTGACCGACCGCGCCGGGCGCCCCCTCCGGCCAGAGGGGTAGGATCTGTGCATCGGCCGCGACGCCCGTGCTCGTCGGTTCGCCTCCGAACAATGCCCCATAGAGTAGAAACAGGCATGTGATCTTCATAAATCGTTCCCTTTGCTATCTGTGTTGCTGCGGCCAGAGGGGCGATAATATCTGTTCCAGCGGAGGTATGCGACGGCCAAGGCCCGCAAGCAGCGACGACGAATTTGAATGATCCCGCCTTTTGACGATTCAGGTTTCCTGCCGCCCGGCGTTCACCCGGCCACCCTGGCCGAGATCGAAGCCCGCTTCGGGATTCTGTCCGAGCTTCGCCGCGTCCAGATGGAGTCGGTGCGGTGGATGGTCGAGCTGGCCGTTCGCGCGGGCGTCCAGCGCATCGTTTTGAACGGCAGCTTCGTGACCGATATAATGTAACCTCAGGACGTGGATTGTGTGCTGCTCCTTCGCCCGAGCGAACGGAAAGACCCAGTGGCACTCAAGGAGTTGCGTGGCGGTTTGCCTTTTCTGGACATTGCGATCGCGGCTCCGAAGCGATTCGAGCTGTATGTGAAGCGTTTATTCGCTGCCGACCGCTTCGAGGTGGTCAAAGGTATGGTCGAGGTACAGTTGGATGCTCGTGAATGATCGTCAACTGGCCGTCACGCGCGAAAAGCTCCGTCTGCTGGAGGAGAGCTACGAGGAGGTTCGCCAGGAAACAGGGGGCGACGAGGAGCTTCGCGATGCCGAGATGGAGTCGCTGAAGCGCTTCATCAATCAATTGAAGGAAGAGATCGCCCGCTATGAGATCGGGTGCGGTCCACGGCATCGTACCGACCTCAAGGACGAGCGGGAAGTTGCCGCCACTCGCGAGAAACTACGACTCCTCGAAGAGAGATATCGGGCGCATGCCGATCCTGATGAGGATGAACACATCCAGGAGATCTCGAAGCGGTCACTCAAGCGCATGATAAATCAACTCAAGGAAGAAATCGCCCGTTACGAGGCTCACCAACCGGCACGGCGATAAGGCTCACGTCGTCTTGCGGAACTTCCCCCCGCCTTCGTTCACCAGCTTCGTGAAACCCTTCTGCTTGAGGTTCTTGTCGCTGAGCATCGACTTGCTCGATTGGGCGGTGGACACGGCACAGAGGGAGATCATGCGCTCCACCGGGGCCCCGCACCTGGGGCACTTTACCAGCGGCTCATCTTTCATCGACTGCTGGACTTCAAATCGCTCCCGGCAGTGCTCGCAACCGTCATCCGTCCTGGCGCGATATTCGTACGTCGGCATGACGCCTCCGCTACAATTTCGTGAGCCGAGCTGCGAATCGCATTATCGACTCACCTTTACTCCACCGCCTATTATACATCCATGACCGCCGCTCTTCGATTCCGATCGGATCGACCGTGTGCCACTGCTCTCCGACCGCGTGCCACTGCTCTCAAGCAGTGGTCCCCGCCGGCCGCACTGCTTGAGAGCAGTGGCACGGTCCGTCTGAATGTCCGCATCCTGTTGTCGGGGATTTTGATCGCTTCCGCCGCCGGCGGATGCGTTCAGCCGAAGCCCACGCCCGACCAACTCGCCCGAGGATACATCCTGCTACTGCCCGGCGTTGAAAACCAGTCGCGGTCGCTGACTGGCGTGGTGGCCGGGCTTCGCGATGCGGGCATCGATCAAGCCGTCGAGGTCAACCAGTGGGGATATCGGCTGTTCGGCACCTTCCGCAACCTTGAAGGGTACAAAGTAAATAGAACGAAGGCCGCCGGGATCGCGAGGAACCTCACGGAATATCATCACAACTACCCGCAAGCGCCCATCACGCTCATCGGCTACAGCGCGGGCGGCGCGATGGCCGTCTTCACGGCTGAGACTTTGCCACCGGAAATCATGCTCGACCGCGTCATTCTTCTCGCGCCCGCCCTTTCACCGGGATATGATCTGTCGGGAGCGACGATACATCGGATCGTAAATTTGCACGGGGAGCGTTGTTGTATGAGCAAAGTGAGTGGGGCGGTGGGTCCGGGAAAAGTGTTGTTTATAGCCGCCGTTCTGATAAGCGGCGTTTCAGGGTGTGCCGGCCGTTTGCCGATGCCGCTGGAGCCTGACCAGTTGGGCAGCGGATGCCTGGTCATGCTGCCGGGCGTGGACGGTGACGAGATGCAATTGACACAGACCGTACGCGGCCTGCGCCAGGCCGGCTGCCGCTCGGCGGTCGACATCATCGTTTGGGGCGGGCAGCCCTTCGGCTTCGTCGTCAACCTGATCGACTATCATTCGAATCTCAAGCGGGCCGAGCGGATCGCCGTCCGGATCGCCGAGTACCGCCGCGACGCGCCCCATCGGCCGATCGTTCTCGTCGGATTCAGCGGCGGGGGCGGTATCGCCGTGCTCGCGGCCGAGGCGCTCCCCGAAGGGGTCAAGGTTGATCGCATCGTCCTGGTCGCGGCGGCCATCTCGCCGTATCACGATCTGTCCAAGGCAGTCGCTCACACGCGCTATGGGTTGGTTAGCTTTTACAGCTTGCAGGATCGGTTTCTGCTCGGTTTCGGGACGCGGCTTCTGGGCACCATCGACCGCAAGTATACTGCCGCGGCCGGACACGTCGGGTTTCGCGACGGGGACGGGAACCTGTTGGAGTCTCCCGACGTCAAGCAGATCGCCTGGCGGGGTGACTGGACGGCCATGGGCTGCGATGGCGGGCACATGGGCTGGCTATCCCGTCGATGGGCCCGGCGGATTCTGGCGCCGGAGATCGTCCCCCTGCCGGCCATCGCGCAGAGATCAGAATGAACCCGCCGCTTCAGATGCCCGATGTGCTGTGTGACTCGGCATCAACATCCGCACCGGTCGAGCCGGCCCGCGCAAAACGCGGGGCGTGGTGGCGATGGCTGCCCTGGGCGCTGGCGGCACTTGTCCTGCTGACGGCCATCATCACGTGGCTCGTCGTCCGGCAGCCGTTGAGTGAGTTGACGCCCGAAGCATTGACCGAGGCCCGGCAGAGATGGCGCGACGCCGGTATCGCGGGCTACGATTTGACGCTTGAGACGACGACATCCGGACCTCCGAGTACGGTCCAGGTGCAGGTACGCGACGGCAAACTGGTCGAGGTTCTGGTCAATGGCGCACCGGCCAGCAGCGGCGATCCGCGAAGCTATACAATCGAAGGCCTGTTCGACATCCTCGAGCGCGAGCTGGCCATGATCCACGACCCTTCCAGCCCGCTCTCGTCCGGCGGCAAGACCTTCCTGCGGGTCCGCTTCGATCATCAAAATGGAATCCCGCTGCGGTATCTCCGCGTCATCAGCGGCACCAACCAAAGCAGCGAGCTGCGCGTCATCCAGTTCGACCCGAACCCCCGACGCAAGTTCCAGTAGGGTCCGCTCCGCGGACCTTCAGATTTGATTTGATCTCCTGGCCCGCACAGCGGACCCTACGCGCTGAACCCTGAACCCTGTCACGGCGCCGGATTCAACAGCAGCAGGCCGTTAATCGAGTTCGCCGGGTTGTTACGAGAAATAATCTCGTCTGTCGAACTGACCGTACTGCTCTTGTCATAGTCGTACTTGGCGTCCGGGGCATTGGCCACCGCGTACGTGGAGTTCGTGGCCACAGGAGCGCGGTTGGCGGGCAAGCTGTTGTGTGGATGTCGGTCCTTCTTGATTCGCGTGTCACGGCATGGATTCAAAACCCTTGAAGACGAAGTGATAGGCATCCAGCTCTTTGTCGTAATGGGCCACGAACTCCGTGGGGTATCGGGTCGCCGTTCCCAGGACGGCGGGCGTCGGAACCGGCAGCGTGAAGTTCTGCCGGGTAAGCAGCAACTCCTGCGTCACCATGGGCTCGATAAAGTGCATCGAGCTTGCGTCCGGCAGGAAGCCCGCGATCATCGTGGCCATCCAGATGTCGGTGGCGGTGCGTTCGCTGAGAGGCCCGGAATGGCGTCCCATCTGGAGAACCGAACGCGCCTCCGGCTGGGCCCAACCGGCCGGAAGTCGATCCGCCGCAACCGGGGTGAAGAACAGTCCGGCTGGAATCGGAAACACGTCGGCCACCGGGATGCTGTAGAAGTGGAAGTCGAAGTGCGGGGCCGAGTACCGGGTTGGTTGCGCATACGCCGGGTTGGTTGGGTGCCCAAACGGGTTGGACTGGATCTCCGCGTGGTTGAAGTACGTGGTTTCCTTCACCACGAGCGGGTAGTTCAGGACGGCAACCGCGCCGGCGGGGCCTGAGCCTGGCGGCGGCATATTCTCCGCCATGGACAGCGGGATCGTCAGGCCGACCCAGATCACCTTGCCCTGTTCGTTGACGCGCGCCCAGGTGGATGCCAGGCCGCCCGCGATGACGGCCGATTCACCGTTGACGATCTTTTCGCTCTGGCTTGGCTGCGCACCAGCGCTGCCCGGCAGCGTCAGCATGGCTGTGGCGAGGAAGAGGGTTGTCAGGATACTTGTTCTCATTGTTCTTCTCCTTTTTTTATCTGGAAGATGACTACACGATACACCCGGTCATTGCTGGAAATTCCATCTGATTGTCGCATTCATGGCTGATCCACCCGATGAACGCGACCGCGTGGACTCAAGCGTAGCGGCATCGAGGACTCGGCAACCGCTGAGGAGCGTGCCTTCGCCCGGCGGGTTACTCAGCCCCCGCCGCAGTCGGGGCACGGTTCCGAAGGAACGCAGGTGCCTCCGGAGCAGTACTCGTCGCCGGCACACGCGTGGAAGCAGCTTCCGCAGTTCTGGCTGTCGTTGAACGGGTCAACGCAGCCCCCGCAATACAGGGCCGGCGGCTGGCACAGCGGCGGGGGCGGGCACAATGCCTTCCGAGCGGGGCTGGCGACGCGGTTCTTGGCCAGGAGCATGTCAGCCGTGTTGATGGTGCCGCCGGTGAGATTGAAATCGAGCTGCGGCGAAGCGGCGGCGTTTTGCCCGACGCGAACCTTCGTCAGCAGCGCGTCACCCAGGTTCACTTCGCCGGAGCCGGTCGCGTCGCCCAGCAGCGAGCGCACCCGACAGTCCGTATCGCCGGTCAGGGCTGCACCCTGTTGATTCGTGACCGCGCCGGCCACGTCGATTCGATAGCAGGTCTCATCCGGCAAGGCGCCGTCGCTAAAAGTCAGGGCGATCGTATCACCGTCTACAGAAGCGACAGTGGCGGAGGCGGAGTAATCCACCGGAGGCTGAAGCGCACCGGAGACGGTAGTCTGGCCGGTCACCGAAACGGCCGATGGGTTCGAAATGGCGGCGGGCTGATCGAAATCGATTTCGAGCCTCTGAATGCCACCTTGACGCGTCTCGACGGTGGGGCCGCTGATGCCGTTGCCGGTTGCAGTCCGATTCAACGTTATAACGAGCGGCCCGATGCCGCTGTGCGGTCGGACACTTCGCCATCCGGTGATCGCCAGAGCCTGCGCCCGATTCACGTTGCTGCCCACGATGACCACTGGCAGTAGAAGCACCGCCATTCTCGGGGCCCGCAGCCACGCCCATCGGCTCCTGGTTCTGATACTGGTCATCGCAATTTTCCTTCTCTGCCTGGAGGCATATTCCGACACAAAGGCTTCACTGTCTCTCATTTCTCTCATTACTTGAAGCGGACCACGCCAGCGGGAATAAGTCCGGCCGCTTCCCGAATCTGCGTTACCGTCGAGGGATCTTCGCTGGGCAACATCGGCTGGAATGCCTTCGCTTGCACCGGGAGCACGGGGCGTTCGCTCGCATCGGGCTGCTTCAACTCGAACGGCTCGATGAGCTGGACGAGGACCCAGAGATCGTCGAGGTACTCGATCCTGTAGATGTTGGACGTTCCATCCGTCGCCCCAAGTTGATGCAGCGTGATCATCAACGAGATGTCCTGGCGGAAAACGAATGTCGCCAGCGTGACGGTACCGAGGAGCAAAGGCAGCAGCGTCCAGCCCGCCACCTGCGTCCACACGCATCGCCGGCCGATAGGGCGCTCGTTGTCGAAGACGGAGTGGTGCGGCTCTGCATGGGGAAGATCACGCCAGCGCTGAGGGCCGAGCTGTCGGAACACTCGGTGGACCAGGCGTGGCAGCGTATATCTATGCGCGGAGCAAACGGTTTCTGTACTCATGACGGACTCCGGTCTGGCTATCTGTCGTCACAGGTCGAGCGCCCGGCAGGGCGGGCCTGCCGGGGCTGATACCCTGTGTTCACGAATAGATGGCCCTATTAATAGAATGCGCAGCGAGCGGGTTGCGAGACAGGTGCTACGAGGTAAATCCGGGGCACTCAGGGTGCGCGACAGTTCAGGCGGGCCTTGCCGTCAGGACCCCAAGCGTCAGCGAGTGGGTTTTCCGGGCCTGAAATCCGTGGACGGGCGCGTCGCTTACGCTCAAGGTACTGACCGCGACGGTTCCAATGCACATCGGCTCCCCGCCTATTCTGTCACGCACCGGGCCACTCAGGAGTGGCGAGTCGCGATGGGGCGCGATGGCTGGTTATCCCGGCGGCTTCTCCAACGTGGCCAGCAGCTTCTTGAAGTCATCGTTGGAGCGGAGCGGGTCGAGCAACGGCTGGTTCTTCAAATGCTCGACGTCTGTGAAACCTTCAGCGATTGCCTGACGAAGGTCGCTGATCGCCTTCTCTGGCTGGTTCAACTGGGCATAGGCACATGCGCGGAAAAACCACCCACCCGTGTCATGAGGCCAGCCCTCAATGACCTTGGTGAAGTCCGCCGCGGCCTTGTCCCACTGCGCGAGCTGCAAGTAGGAGTGACCTCGGTGGAGCCAATTGGTGTGTACCTCGGGAGCCAGCTTAATGGCCTCAGAATAATCGGCGACGGCGCTATCCCATTGCTGGAGATGGAAGTGGGCCGCTGCCCGGCCGGACCATGCATCCGAGCGCTCCGGCTTGAGCTTGATCGCCGCGGAAAAGTCTTCCGCCGCCTTGTCCAGTTCGCCTCGTTGGAGATAAAAATATCCACGGGCATTCCAGTTCTCCCAATCGGGCTTGAGTTTGATTGCCTCGGTGAAATCCTCCGCCGCCTTGGCGAACTCGCCCGTGCGGATGTGCACCTGGCCGAGCCGGGAGTGTGCGCCCGCGAAATCGGGCTTGAGCCGGATGGCCTCGCGGGCTTCGGCTTCGGCCTCCGGCAGCAAGCCGTTGTAGGCAAACAGATCCGCAAGCTCTTTATGGGCCG